>JAEWSG010000075.1 GCA_023398495.1 Bacillota bacterium | reverse complement strand
TTAGTGCAAATAATTATATTGGTGCCAAAGCCAGAATTGCATACGACATTCAGATCACGGATAAGTTTGTACTTTCGCCCCAATACTCATATTACTTTGGTCTGACAAAGGAATTCCAAGTCTTCCCTGAGGAAACCAAATCAATGAGGCATTCATTTTCTGTGGGACTTCAGCGAAAGCTGAACAGGAATAAAAAGTAAGTCCGGACCCGCATCGATTTACACAAAAAGCAGAAAAAAAACGAAGGCGTGTTCAGATATAAAACATAATCACTATGAAAAACATAATCTTAATCTGCAGTTGTTTGATCCTTTTCAGTTGCTCAAAGAAATCTGAAAGTGACGTATGGGACATTAACATTGATCTGGAAGTTGAAACTGAAGGAGGAGTTGATTTATTAGATCCTGAAGCTGAAAATTCCTTTAATAAAGCAAATATCGAGTTATTTTATCTATTGAATGGAGAGGAATTTAGCCATTCTTGTGGTAATTGCGATTTCCCAAAAAACTATAGAATCTTTGAGCATGAAGGTAAGTTTATTATGAGAATTACACCCAGTGATAAAATTCAAGTCGATGGAAGCGATCCAATTACCTATATTCAGTGGAATGAAAAAGATAGGGATACATTGCAATGTAAAATATACCGCAATGATAATGGTGGATTTGTTTCATGCACTAAAGTATGGTTTAATGGCAATTTGGAATATGATAATTCCGGTGAACGAAAAATTACAATAATTAAGTCAGCTAATTAGGCTTTATGAATTGACTAAAGCAAAGGAACTTTTAACGCTCAAAGTGATTATTCTTCTAATCATTTTTCACGTTTATGTTAATAAAATAATCGTTTTTCACAGCAAATAAATATTTTTCACTTAACTTTGTGTAATCATTTTTCACAAAATCAATGGAAAATAAACATTTTTCACAGGAAATAAACATTTTTCACGGAAGAAAGACACCTGAAGCAGGGTTTCTTGCCGGATATGGTGCGTTAATCGAAAAGCTGAAATTACCCCTGCCGTTACCTGATACAATTGCTATTATCAGTAAGAAAAGAAGACAGTACGCAACCCCGGGATGGATTGTTTTTACTCCCCGCCATCAACCGCAGGATACTTTGTACGGACATCTTGTTTTTGCATTGAAATATGAAGGGCTGAATCTGCTGTTTTTTAAGAAACTGTTTGATTGTATTGCAGAGACTGAAATTGAGCACATGATACTCGGTGAGCCATTAAGTCAGTACAGCCGTAGGATCTGGTTTCTTTATGAATGGCTGATGGACAGGAAACTTGAAATTCCCGATTTGAAAGAAGGAAATTACGTGCATCTTGTGGATGAAGAAATCCAGTTTGCTTCACCGAACTATATAAATTCCCCTCGTCAACGTGTCCGGAATAATTTACCCGGAACCCGGGGATTTTGTCCGCTGATTTTCAGGACACCTAAACTTGAATCTTTTATCAAAAAGGATCTTTCCAATGAAGCAAGTCAGCTTATTAATGGTATCCATAAAGATATTCTTCTGAGAACTTCAGCATTTTTACTACTTAAAGATTCAAAAGCCTCTTTTTCAATTGAAGGTGAGACACCCACACATAACAGGGCTATCAGATGGGGCAAAGCTATCAGTCAGGCAGGTTCCGTCAATCTTTCCAGAGATGAATTATTACGCTTGCAGCAGATTGTTATTGAAGATAGCCGGTTTACCAGATATGGATTCAGAACCGAAGGAGGATTTGTAGGAGAGCATGACCGAACCACCGGTGAACCAATACCTGAACATATTTCAGCTAAATGGCAGGATTTGGATCAGCTCATTGTTGGTTTGCTCGAAACCTACTCACTCCTTGACGTAAACAACTTCCATACAATACTCACTGCAGCAAAAATTGCTTTCGGATTTGTTTTTATACATCCCTTTGTTGATGGCAACGGAAGGTTACACCGTTACATAATACATCATATTCTGTGTAGAATGAATTTCACCCCCCAAGGCATTATCTTTCCGGTATCTGCTGCAATTCTCGAACGCATTAATGATTACAGGTTGGTTCTCGAAAAGTATTCGCATCCATTGCTCCGGTTTATTGAATGGGAAAAAACACATAATAACAACGTTGAAGTTCTGAACGACACCATCGACTACTATAGGTACTTTGATGCCACACCACAGGCTGAATTTCTGTTTGAATGTGTAAACGATACTATCACCAAAATAATTCCTCAGGAAGTTGAATATTTCAGGAAATTCGATGAAATGAAGGAATGGCTTGACGATAATTTTCAAATGCCCGATAAAACAGTCGCAACATTAATTCGTTTCCTCAGTCAGAATAATGGGATTTTATCCAGGCGTGCCAGGGAGAAGGAGTTTAAAGAACTTACTCAAACAGAGATACAAAATATCGAAGAATCTTACCGGAGGATTTGGAGAACATAAAAATAACCGCCTGTATAACTATGTATATCAGGCGGTTATTTGTTTATTATCGTAGCCCCGATAGGAATCGAAATCAGTATATTCTCAGAGAGGCAGGGAAAAGTATGCATGCTGATGAATCAAAAGGAATTCACAATTCGATTGAAGCATCTCAGACTGGAAGATTAATGATTT
Source organism: Bacillota bacterium (assembly GCA_023398495.1). Lineage (GTDB taxonomy): Bacteria > Bacillota > Clostridia > Acetivibrionales > Acetivibrionaceae > Acetivibrio. The sequence goes on along the minus strand of JAEWSG010000075.1, from coordinate 2,694 downwards.
ACCGAATTAATATTTTACGATAATTACCCAAAAATTAACTTTAGAAAACTGACAACTCATTTTTTCAGGGTATTTTGATAACTTTGAAAGAAAAATATAATGCTTACTGCTATCCTTATAGATGATGAACGTGATTCTATTGAAGTACTCACTGAGTTATTAAATGAATACGCAAGTATTCCAGTTAAAGTTATTGGAATAGCATTGAATTTAGAAGATGGTGTAAAATTGATTCATTCATGTTCTCCAGATGTTGTATTCTTGGATATTAACATGCCTAAAGCAAAAGGTTTAGAGATTTATAAATTCTTTTCAAATCCCCAATTTAAGGTAATTTTTATAACAGCCTACAGCCAATATGCAATTGAAGCACTAAAAAAATCAGCGTCAGATTATCTTTTAAAACCTGTTAGTTTTATAGAATTGAACGAAGCATTAAAGAAAGTCGCTTTGGAAATAAAAAAACACCAGTATCAAAAACAACTTGAAGAGAAAATTACTTCTTTTGCTGCACCTGAAATGCTTGGTAAGAATATTGTTCTTGATACAGAACAGGGTTTTTTGGTTGAAAATACAAGGAATATTGAATACTGCATGGCTGACCAATCTTACTCTTTTATCTTCACAAATATTGGCAAGAAAACAGTTGTTTCAAAACCTTTAAAATACTTAGAAGAGACATTGCCATCAGACCAGTTTTATAGAACCCATAAATCATTTCTTGTTAACATTCACTATATCAAACAATATATTAGAGCGGATGAGAACCATGTTATTTTAAAAAGTGGTGAGAAAATTCCAGTATCTGTTCGAAAAAGTTTTGATTTCGAACAAGTTATTAAAAAAATGCTAATGCAGTGATTTATTGTCAGTTTCGCTCGAGATTAATTTTTACCATGAACCACCTTCCTTATTCAACAATCAAAGAGAATTCATAATGGATAATCCGGAGCATACCAGAATATCCATTCATAAAGCATGGCGTAACTCCAAAGAATAACTGTAGAAGATGATGGTATTGTCAGACAGGCTTCTATTAAGCAACAAACTGAAGAAAGACAACACTTCGGGTTGAGTGTTGTTCAGGAAAGGCTGATCTTACTAAATGCACTTGAGAATATCACCAAAAATAGTATAGAAATAATAGACCTTTTTCAGAGGGTACTTCGAAAGTAACTAAGGTGGTTATTAATCCTTCACTTAAGAAAGCATAAAATTCCTTCTTAAGAAGTCCTCTATCTGGTAAGCCTCCTTTACGATAAATCGGAAAAACTTAACGATAAGAAAGTTAAGTTCTTGCTTCTATTCAATCATTATATTTTCGAAAAGTATTTAAATCATTAGAAAATGACAAAAAAACTTCTTTCAGTAGCAATGCTTTGTGCATCACTATTTATGTATTCATGTGCGACATTAGATTGTAGCAATGATAAATCATCTTATCAAGATGGCTATGCTTCAGGTTCACTCGTAAAAGCAATGGGCGAATATGGGACTTGTAGCGAATTCTTAGAGTCTGCTGGGAAAAAGCGAACAGATTGTTTTTGCGATGGATATGAGGATGGATTGAGTGGTAATCCTTCAAAGTACTAACTAATAAAACTTAAAAATATACAGATTATGCTAATCTTTAACGTATTAGGAAATTTTGCGAGAAGTATTCGTTCTTCCATTATTTTATACTTAGGAATAATTTGGACAGTATATTCCTTAATTAATATTGTCGACCCTGCAACCTATAGCGCACGATTAAGAAAAGAAAGAGCCGATAAGAAATACAATGAAATAGCGTATAGTAAGTCCCCCAACAGTTACACAGAAACAGATTATTTTGATATGGGTCAGGCAATAGATGATGGCATGAATGCTGATGAGAGTCCTTTTGGAAAGTATATGATGATGTTGTTGTTTGGAGGTGCTGTCACCTTCATTGGGTACAAAAAATTACTTAAATATTATTAAATTAACTGCTTCAGACTATAATGGGGTGTGAGTGTTCACACCCTATTTATTTATCTGTATACATTATTTTCATTAAAAACTAAACCCCTCAAGTTGAATAACTTAAGGGGTCATTATCGTAGCCCCGATAGGAATCGAACCTATATTTAAAGTTTAGGAAACTTCCGTTCTATCCATTGAACTACAGGGCCATTATGGAGGCTGCAAAAGTAATACTTTTTCATGAAAGATTCAAAGATATTCTTTCTTTGCAATCGCACTCAGCAATCAGCACTTTGGAACACTGAAACATTCTTGGCTGAATGCCTGACTGCTGACTGCTGAATGCTGACTGCTGATTGCTGAGTGCTGACTGCTGACTGCTGACTGCTGACTGCTGACTGCTATAGAAAGATTATCTCAAAGGGATAAACCTGGTTCCGGTGAAAGAACCGTTCTGCCAGTCGATGCGGAAGAAAGTCGGACATTCGCCTTCGGCAATTGGCTGAAGGTCATCACCAATTCCAAATGTTACAAGGGCGCTTATATCAAGCTCGGGGATAAAGGTAAACTTATTACCTGTAACAGGCAGCCACTCGCAGGTTTGCAAAAACACTACCTGATTATTAATCTGTGAATAGAACTTGTCACCTGTCCTTATATGTCCCCATGCTACCAGGTTGTCGTTCCCGTCAGCACTTCCGAAACCTTCGATGGTAATGCTGTAATTATCCCACTCGCCGCTGTATGTAA
>JAEWSG010000016.1 GCA_023398495.1 Bacillota bacterium | reverse complement strand
GAAATGGTATTGCCGTTTTTGTCGTAGCTTGCATGGGTTGTTATCGCTTCATTTCCATTATATCTCTGTCGGCACTGCGTTTCAACCTTTGAGCTTACTACATTGTATGAATACAGATCACATATATCATCTGAGGTATCCGCAAGCGTATTCATCATATTCTGTACATAAACCATATTCCCAAGTGTATTATATTGCATTATTTTCTGTGTTGAAGTTAAGGTTCCATCTACCTCATAAGGTTCGTAAACGGTAAACCATGAGTACTGGTATAAAAAATCACCGTCATTTCTGACGGCATACATATTACTGATTTTGATCCGATTTGCGACATTCACTTGGTAAATCTTTTGACCATGGAAGTAACATCTCCAAAAAGGATGTATTTTTATCATCCATATGTTTCGGTATCTGCTCCAGTAAATACTTGAAATACTGGTATGGTTTTAAGTTGTTTGCCTTGGCAGTCTCAGCAATACTGTAAATGATCGCACTTGCCTTAGCTCCTTCAATCGTGTCGATCATATGCCAGTTGCGTTTTCCAATACAGAATCCTCTAATTGATGACTCACAGGCGTTATTGTCCAAGGGAACATAACCATTCTCAAGAAAAGTTTTTAAATATTTTTCTTGATTTAGGCAGTAGGTAAATCCCTTACCTGTTTCCGATTGTGCCGGCACTTCATTCCGGTGCTCTTTTATCCACGCAAAGAAAGCCTCAACTTGTGGTTTTACAAGTAGTTGACGCTGAGCAACACGTTCTTCCGGTTTGAGATCCAGAAGACCATTGTCGATTTTGTATATGACGGCTATCTGCTTCAGTGCAGCATACGCTAGGGTATCTTTTGCAGCTTCTTTTCCTAGGGCTTTTACCACATTGGCAAATCTTCTGCGGGAATGGCTCCAACACCCAGCTATTCTAATATCAGGCTCCTCTTTTTCAATCTTATGGTAAACTTCGTAGCCATCCGCTACAATAATGCCCTTATACCCTTTGAGGAATTCACGGGGATGTTCCGCCTTCCGTGTTTTCTGATAATCATAGAGAATGATTGGCGGATCATGATACATTTTTCCTGTGCGGTATACCCACATATAACTTTTGGAACCAGCAGCTCGTCCGTCTTTAGAAACGAGAACAGGTGTCTCATCTGCTTGGGATACATGGCACCTATACAACTCTTCATGCAGACGGTCATATAAGAGAGAAAAATATCGGTCTGCACATTGTATGGTCCAGTTTGCCATTACTTGCCGGGAGATGTTGATATCATTCCGTGCAAATTCCTGCTCTAGTCTGTACAATGGGACTGCATTTATATATTTACTATTAAGAATGCCCGCTTCCAAGGATGGGGTTACGATACTGTTACGCAACAGATCCGTTGGACGATTTGCCTTTACAATTGTTTGGTTATCTTTGCCAGCATAAACGGCTACATGGTGTTCTTCCACTTTAAAGGTAGCTGGATGAAACTGAAGCCTTTTATAGATTTCATCCGGAAGGCGTTTCCAACTATCTCCGAAAATAGCTCGCAACTCCTCTTCGCTAAGGATGTGTTCAATAACATTTACCGGAATATTCTTCAAACCCTCATCGCGTTTCCCTTTGGCTTTTTTACGCTTATACGGCTTTGGACATACTTCCTCGAATTCCGGTTCTACAACATACTTTTCTGCAATTGTGACTTCTGCCTCATTAAAGCATAATTCCAACTGACCTTCCCATTCCATCTTTTCAGAGGAACGTCCAAATTTCTGTTGCTTCGCTATCTTCGTAGCTTCAATCAAAAGGTTGATGTTTTTGTTCATTTGTTCTAACTGTTCGCTTTGCTTTGCAAGGAGTTCCTGTTGGTTCAGGAAGAGTTGGATAATATCCTCTTTACTATATTTAATTAATTCGGTTTCTGTATATGTTTTCTCCATAAGTCTACAATATCACGAAAACGGAGGATATGGAATAGATTAAAAGCAACTTTTGAAAATTGTGGATAAACTTGACTAAATACAGTGTTTTCAGGCTATTTACAGATAAGTTATCCACTACAAAATCCGTTTTGGTTGTACTTTATTCACAGTTTTTGACGGTTCAATAGAAAGTCCTTCCGTTAACCATCTAAACTGGCGGTGTGTGATTTCTTTAGCCTCCTTTTCGCTCCGGGGCCATCGGAACTTGCCGTCTTCCAAACGTTTATACAGAAGAACAAATCCGTCACCTTCCCACAATAGTCCTTTGATTCTATCGGTTCTCTTACCGCAGAAAAGAAACAGGACATTTCGAAAAGGATCCAAGCAGAATTCATTTTGGACAATCCCGGCGAGACCATCGATTCCACGACGTAAGTCGGTATACCCACATGCAATGTATATATGGTCAAAACCAATAGCATCATTAAACATGGTGAATTACCTTCAGGAGAGCTTCCAGTAATTCAGGACTGGTTCGATTCGCAAGTTCCAACCGGTAATCACCAATACTTATAACCAAATCAGGTATGAACGAAGCTGATTGAAGAGTTTCTTTATGATCATTCCGAACCGAAATCGGAGCAAATATAGTTGGCTGATGTTCTTTATGTTTATTTTCAGGTATTTGTATAGATGTGCAAAGTTCTTCTCGTAACCTGCGCTGCCAGTAAAAAAACTGTTGCTCACTTACATTGTTTTCTTTACACCATGCCTTTACATTCATGCCACTAGTACGACACTCCTGGATAATAGGCCTCCATTTTGAAAGATGGTACTGACGTTTTACTTCTTTGGCATCCATCAATTATTTCTCCTTTAAAGTTTTTAGAGTTTACTTGAAAAACTATTACAAGTTTTTAAAGTAAATAGCAAAACTATTATAGAAGAATTATCTCATAATCCTTAATTCTTTGCGAGGTACGCATGGTTTACCGTTTACGTAGAATGGTAGTATCCGAGATATTAAACTGCAAAATAATGTTTATGAATTCTGGATAGAAAGTAGATCAAGCATTATGGTTGTTTTTGGACCCACATCAAGGGGTGGATTTGCTTGTTTTCCAGATTTT
>JAEWSG010000242.1 GCA_023398495.1 Bacillota bacterium | reverse complement strand
GTGTAACTATGACTGATCTTGAACAGCTCATGTATCGGGTGTTAGGTAAAATCTCGGCAACCAACGCGCCGATTGTTTTTAAAGGCGCGTTGATAACAAAACTCGTATTGGAAGAAAACGGTTTTACACATTACAACCGACCAACGGTTGACATAGACGCAAATTGGGTCGGTGCGCCCCCGACGATGGATGATTTGGTCACAACGATTCAAAGATCGCTTGGAGATCTGCGGGAACAGTTCTATGCGGTTGCTATTCGAGATTACGAAGAAAAGAAGTCGGCGGGCATATCCATACGGACAAAAAGCATGGATAAAGAAATCATGTCAATGGATATATCCATCAAACCTGTCGTTGGCAGTAAGGTGTACCAATACGGCGAAATCGGCATTAAAGGCGTTTTACCAACTGAAATACTGGCCGATAAAATCACCGTGCTTTCAAAGCATCTTGTGTTTCGACGGGCAAAGGATTTGATTGATGTTTACGCCCTTGCGCATTGCGTAGAGGTTCAAACGTCAGAGGTGTTTAATGTTCTAGAAAGCAAGTCTGCCATTGTCGGTGAATTTGCGGAGCTTTTCACTCGCTGCAATGACGTGGAACACGCTTATGATAAGCTGAAAGGGGTAGACGGAAAACCGCCGTTTGAAGACGTTTATCCGTATCTTACAGCGTTTGTCCGTCCGTTTGCCCAAAGAAATACAACCCCGTGCATTTGGAACAGCAGTCAACAGACTTGGGATGATTTGAGCCGCATGGTTGACAAGCGCCCGTCCATTCATGCCCAGCTCCGCGCTACGGAGCAGGAAGCACGGGAGCATCTAGCGTACACGCCTAAAAAAACAATACATGAGGATGAGCTTGAACTATGACCGTTTCGCCGTCCGTATAAGATAGCAAAGGTTAGCCGTATTTTCCCTCCAATTGTCACCAAAAACGGCATCGATTTTGGCCAAAAGAAAAAACGGGTGACACCGAAATGTCACCCAAAAACGGACCAGGCATCGATCTTGGCCAAAAAAAATGAGTGACAACGATATGTCACTCACTTGTAAAACACCGGCGCGTTCATGGCGCTTCCTGAAGAACAAAAACGAGTGACATGGTTGTGTCACTCGCTTTTCATCCGGATCTCCTGGTTTCAGCGTAGCAATTGGGTGACATTATGCAAAAATGAAAATCTATGTGTCACTCACTATCTCCTTCAGGAGATCTCACGGCCGACAAGAAACGGGTGACACATCTTTTCCTGTGTTTGTGTCATTTTCAAGCCTATGTCGGCTATTAATATCCCAGCCATTCAAGCAGCGTCATGCTTATCTGGCAGTCTTCTATGACATGATTGCCGTCCCATAACACCACATCATATACATTACCCTTATTGTCAGTCAGTCCGATTAATCCGCTGTCAGTCAGCGCTGTTACATACAGGCCATGTTGTCTCATTATTATCATGACTTGTTGCTGTGTCATGACTTGTTTTTGTGCCATGAAAATGCACCTCACCATTTATTAATTAATCCATTGGCCATGCGTCTTTTTTTCTCATACTTTCTTTTTAAAAACGCGCCTCCGGTTTGAATGCTTCGCGTCCCGACAGCACCACCAGCAGGGGTAATAGCAGAAACTTGGCCTGTTGTGCCAAAATCAATGATCCTCCCATCGTCTTCACACTGGCCATTCGTAAAGTCACCAAGATATGCTACCGCTTTTCCCCGTATAATGCAGCTTGCCTCATTGTACAAATAGGCTGTGCTGCTTTGATCTGCTGTCAGCTCCGCTTCATCAAAGGCATAGCATATCGCTTTGTTGGTGATACGTGCCGCACTGTTCTCACAAAGGATAACCGTGCTTTCTCCTTTGGCTGTCGCCTTTCCCTGTTTTATAACAGCTGTCGCACAATCTTTTAATATGATCTCTGTTCTGCTGTCCTCTTTTACCTTCACAATCACAAAAGATTCACCCATGACCCGAATTTGATGAAATAAGGATTGAGATATCATAATCGGTGTTTGTTTTGGCAAATACAATTCCGCTATTTTATCAAGGTGAACCGCACCGCCTTTTATAAAGCTCTCCCATTCATCGATGGTTTTAAATCTATGTATCGCTATTCCCATTATTCCCTCCATGCTTTTTGGCAGATTCACTTTGCCTTTAAATTTAAACTTCTAAAAGCTGAATCCAGCTTTGAAAAATACTTATTAATGATCTTGTTTTTATCAATTCTGTCACTTATCAATGTATCTGAAAGCATTACTCGTTTCACCTGAGCCTTTAAGCTATCAATTTCTTCAAAGGAAGAAACAGAGGCTATTCCTACTCTTTTAATATAAAAAAAAACTGATCGTGTATAAAACGGATCAGAGCCTTCTACTTTAAAATCTTTTAAGTAGATTCTGCTTTTAGACATACAAATAACCTCCATTCCTCCGTTTTAGATAAATGCTGTCCATTTTACTATCACACTTCCTACACACCCAAAAGCTATAAGCGGGGCAAGTGGGATGCGGACGTTTCTGAGCGTTTTCTTTTTGGCCAGTAAATAGACCGCCACGCAAA
>JAEWSG010000236.1 GCA_023398495.1 Bacillota bacterium | reverse complement strand
CTGCAAGGCTGTCGACCCCCGGGGGGTTGCTTACCGAGATCGCCTGCTGCCGGGCGAAGACCTCGACGGTGCCGGTGGTCCAGACGACGGATGCCGGTGTGGTGAGCGAGAGCGTCACGATGTAGGTGCCCGGCTCAGGGTAGGTGTGCACGACCATCTTCCCGTCTCCTCCGGAAGCGTTATACCCGGCCCCGTCGCCGAACGACCAATTCCGTGCGAGCACGCCGGGGATATCTGATGTATCCGTAAAAGCAATGCCGGCGGGTGCCGCGGCGCAGGTGACGTTCGCAGCGAATGCCGCACCGGGTGTCCCGGAGACGGCACTGGCGGGGGCGGTGAGGAGAATCAGAATGGCTGTCCCGTAGAGTATGATCCGGCCGATGTCCATGGGTATCATCGCCCTCCTGCGGGCCGCACCTATATCCATGTAACGGCCCCGGCGCACCCCAACGCTGATGTCCTCCGGGGAAGCACGGTATACGGTTAGTGCCGTGAGCGATACGATCGTGATCATCGGGGGAGGGCCGGCCGGGCTCTTCTGCGCCCTGCAGGCGGCGGGGGCCGGGGGGAAGGTGATCGTTTTTGAGAAGAAGGTCGGACCCGCGAAGAAACTCCTGGTCGCGGGGTCGGGGCAGTGCAACATCACTCATGACGGCGATATCGCCGGATTCCTCTCCCGTTACGGCGACCACGGTGCCTTCCTCCGGTCAGCACTGATGAACTTCACGAACCGCGACCTCGTCGCCTTCTTTGCCGAACGAGGGCTCGGGATGAAGGCCGAGCCCGGGGGGAAGGTCTTTCCCGAGACCCGGAAGTCGGCCGATGTTCTCGCCGTCCTTCTCTCGGAATGCGCCGGCCGCGGGGTGGATATCCGGTATAGCGAACCGGTCGTTGCCGTCGAGCGGGACGGGGAGGGGTTCATCGTCAGGACGGAGCGCGAGGCCGTCAGGGCCGGTGTGCTCGTCATCGCCACCGGCGGCGCCTCCTATCCCGCCACCGGTTCGACAGGGGACGGCTACGCCTTCGCCCGGTCGCTCGGCCAGCCGGTCACGGAGGTTGCCCCGGCGCTCACACCGGTCTACGTCCGGGACTACCCGTTCGCCGACCTTGCCGGGATATCGTTTGAAAATATCGGGATCGCTGTCTACCGGGACGGGAAGCTGGTCCGCCGGCATACGGGCGATCTCCTCCTGACGCACACCGGCCTATCGGGCCCGGGCATCCTCGATCTCTCCCGCTCCATCCTCGAGAGGGACGTGCTCCGGGTCACGTTCCTCCCGGAGGCGAACGCGGAGACGGTGCGCAAGCGGGTCCTCAACGCGATCGCGGCGGGCGGGCCCCGGCAGGCAAAGACCGCCCTCAGTGATCTGGCTCTCCCGGAGCGGTTCGTCCGGCGGCTGCTCGATCTTGCCGGGGTCGAGCCGGGAGCGTCCTGCGCCCACCTCCCAAAGAAAGCCCGGACTGCACTCGCAACATTCGTTGCGGAGTTTCCGTTCACCGTGGCGCGGCTGGGAGGCTTTACCGAGGCGATGGCGACCCGGGGCGGGGTCGCCCTCACCGGGGTCAACCAGAAGACGATGGCATCGAAAGTCGTGCCGAACCTCTACTTTGTCGGCGAGGTGCTGGATATCGACGGCGACACCGGGGGCTACAACCTCCAGGCCGCGTTCTCCACCGCGGCCCTCGCCGCCCGGCATATCGCCGGCCTTCGCGCATCCCGGTGATTCTTGCCGGGCGAGGCGCCGCTCTCTTCCTGCAATCCGGACTCCCGCTCTTGATCACCTGGACCCCCCACAGATGATGCGCCCGTCGTATCGTCCGGCAGTCTGCCCGGGGAAATGGTTCTTTTTGCATATAAATGGAGCAACAAAAATGGATATCCTATTATACTTTTTAAATCATTAAAATATTGAGATAATAACGTGATCTGGAGCATTTTCCACGCGATTCTCATTCTGTCCGTGCTTGTTCCTCAGGGACACCTTCTCTTCGGCGCCGGCCTCGTCGATCCCGGCCCCGGCAGCGTCGAAGAGGTGCCGGTCGAGACGATTACCGCTCTCTCAGCGGACCCGGAGCTCCTTTCGACCGCCACCCCCGATGAATTCATCGACCGGGTGGACCGGACGACGTTCTCCTGTGTCGACGGCGCCCCCCGTCTCTTCCCGGTGGGGTTGAATGCAACCCTCACCCGCGGGGTGGGGGACTGCACCGATCTCGCGCTCCTGCGGGTGGAGGTTCTCCGCCGGAACGGGATCCCCGCAAAACCGGTTCATGGGCTCATGGTCTGGGAGGCAGAGACGTTCCGAACGAATGCTCTCCACGTCGAGATTCTTGGAAAAGGCATCGCCGTCCACGACTGGGTCGAACTCGGAGACGGCCGGACGATGGGCGCCTACGAAGGGGTCCCGGGGATCCGGTGCGTGAAGACCGGCAACGGGATCTGCCTCCAGCCGGTCTTCGAAGCGCTGGGTTACCTCTGAGCGGTGCCGGCCTCTTCCCGGGAAGATTCAATACCGGGGGCGTCAAACGGGCAGTATGAGCTTGTTCGCAACGATCCTTGCCCTGATCCTGGTCGTCGTCATCGCCTATGTCCTCTATAAGACGGTCAAAAGCGTTAAGGGGCTCATCATCAACGCCGTCGTGGGAGTGATCCTGCTCTGGCTCATCAACCTCCTCAACCTGATGAGTCTCTTTGGCCGGCCCGATATCCCCATCAACCTGATCACCGTCCTTATCTGCGCGGTCGGAGGGATTTTCGGCGTTCTGATTACGGTGGTGCTGCACCTTCTCGGGATCCCGCTGGCACTCTGAAAGGGGCTGCCGGGC
>JAEWSG010000234.1 GCA_023398495.1 Bacillota bacterium | reverse complement strand
GAATAGAGTTATTATTCGTAAAATATCCATTCCATTGAGTATATACCAATACATATTTACTATTTTTAACACCGCTAATATTAATACTGTCCAGTTCTTTGTCTCCGCTTGCCATACCACTGTTAACGGTACCCAAAATCTCCTTATCACTAGGTATTAATTTTCCAGGAACTATTTGTTCAAAAGCACGGTTAACATCACTGTAAGGATTTATTGACGTTCCTGTATAAATTCCTACTGCTGGCACATAAAAACCACATATTCTTGCATTAGTTTTAGCATCTATAAATACTACTCTTATGTTTGTTTTTTTTCTCAATTCACAAATCGTATTATAGATTCAACAATTGTTGCCTGGGGAACAATCGTACCTGTTTCCTCATCATACCAATAAATTACCAAATCATTTATATCTACATTTGCAAGATGCTCTTCGCTCAACTTAAATCCTATTTCCGCCCAATTAAACTCAGATGTAGTGGTTACATTTACTGGTTCACCAATAAATCCTATTTTCCCGCTTAATAGATCGGTAGCGTTTGTTACTGTTGTTGTGCTGTTTATATCATCCTTGCTGTTAACTGTCAATTGCAATTGAACACTCGTGTCTGCAAACCCACTGATTTTTCCCTGTGATAATACTTGCGGCTCCTTTCCATCTTCTGATTTAACAGGCATTACATGAACTTTACAAAAAAGACTAGTAGAAAGTGAATCATACATTGGCTGTGCGGAAATAAATACTGTTCCTGGATTTTTAGCTGTTATTATTCCATTAGTTACAGTTGCTACATTAGGATCACTTGTAGACCATTGATATGAGTTTTCATACAACTCTGTTGGAATTTTATGATCTACTAGAAGTAATTTCTCTCCTTCTTTTAATACCACTTCATTATATAGTAAATCCAGAGATGCATTGCTATTAAAACTATTTACAAAGTAATAATCATCATTTTGGCCAATATCTTTTAGTAGCTCCCCATATTTTCCATCATTATTAGTATTACGCTCAGTCAAATCAGCAATATAATTTGTTATACACTCTTTGCCATATACATTATTATAATTTCTTGTCTCTAAGATTTCATTGTCCGTTAAATTGTAGTATTTATAAAATCCATAGTCCTTTTTCTTAGAATCATCCCAAGTTGTATCTAAATGGTACCACTTATCATTTATTTTAACTACGTTCCAAGCATGATCTTCATTTGTAACAATGATATTTTCTATACCTGCTGCTTTTAACATTTTGTATGTTAGCATTGCATAACCATCACATTTGGTTTTGCCGTAAATAGAGGGCGTATTTTAATTTATTGAAGAATTGATTTCCATGTAATTCATTTGAAAAAAGCGGCTGTACCCCTTAGACTGTATGTATAAAAAAAAGGGGGTACAAAAAGATGAACTTTACACAAAACGATAACGATAGATTGCTGGAAAAAGTAGCAGAGGGAGAGAAGGCTCTGTTGGAGTACACAAGGGAATTACGTGAAAAGTTGGATGCTAATGAAGTAACATTTAATGATATTGAAAATATGATGCTAAGAGTAATGCAAACCATGAGGCATTGCACTGTTGCCATTGCTGAAGGGGCACTATCCGAGAAGGGTTTAAAAAAAACGAAATCCAAGCACACGAAAAATGTGGAAGAAAGATGATTGTATCATCAAGCCAAAGCCACATCACAGTAAATAGTCTGTTAGGCAAGATAGGATATGACCGGGAATGGCATCACTGTAGGCGTTGCGGCGAAGGATATGCACCTTTTGATAAGAAGTTGGGAATTCATGAGGGACATAAAATTACAGAAGGCTTAACGGAAGTGATCTGCGATTTTGCACAGCGAATGTCTTCCTTCGAAGAAGCTTCATATATGATGGAGAAATATCTGAATATAAAGATATCTCCATTCCTCATCCAACAGGTGTCAGAGGAAGTAGGGAAGAATCTTTATGAGCAAGAAAAGAAAGCCGCAGAGGATTTATACAAAAACCAATATAAGGCGATAAGTACGGTACCGGAAAACCACAAAAAAGGACGAATATACATTGAAGCAGATGGGTCGATGGTTCTTATACGCAAAGAGGGCTACAAGGAAATGAAGTTGGGGATGGTTTTTAAAGATAGCATGATCCTTAACAGGAATAAGGAACGTCATATAATAGCGGAAAAAGATTATGTAGCTTGTTTGGGAACCGCAGAAGAATTTAAGAAAATGCTCTGGGCTGCTGCTATCAGAAATGGTTTCCAGGATACAAAGGAAATCGTGATTTTAGGGGACGGCTCAAAGTGGATATGGAATATAGCGAGAGAACTATTCCCAGAAGCAGTATTTATATTAGACTATTATCATTTCGAAGAGCATGTGTATGAGTGTGCAAATGTAATTTATCCTGAAGATGAAGTGAACCGCAAAAGATGGGCACAAGAAATAATTGATGGATTTATGGAAGGGAAAATTGCTCAAACTTTAAACAATATTGAGTTAGAAAAATATGTGGTGGAACCGGTAAAAGTAAAGGTTGAGAATTTAAAAGGATACCTTGAAAACAATAAAGATAAGATGGATTATAAGCAGTATAAAGATAAAGGCTATTTTATTGGTAGTGGTGCGATTGAGAGTGCCCATAAGCATGTGATTCAACAACGGTTGAAGTTGGCAGGAATGAGATGGAGTAAGGAAGGTGCACAATACATTGCATCTATTAGGACTGCAAGTAAAAGCAATCGGTGGAATAAGGTACAGCAAATTATTTACAATAAAGCTTGTTGAACTAATTTGAGGCATTTTGGGGAGGGGGATTTTGCTGCCTCTAGTATTGGAATATCTAGCCTATAAAAGTAAATATCGCACATAGAGGTTAGATATAGAGTTTTTGGGTCATAAGGAAAAAATGCACCC
>JAEWSG010000158.1 GCA_023398495.1 Bacillota bacterium | reverse complement strand
TGGTTGGAAGGCGATTAGGAATATGGGTATCCCATGGAGAAGGACGTTTTATACTTCCAATGGCCGAAAATCAATATCATATTCCTGTAAAGTACAGTTTTATTGAATATCCGGGAAATCCAAACGGTTGTGATTATAATACTGCAGCAATAGCTTCTGATGATGGCCGACACCTGGCGATTATGCCTCATTTAGAAAGGTCGTTATATCCCTGGAACTGGGCATACTATCCTACCGGTCGAAAAGAGGATGAAATAAGTCCATGGATCGAAGCTTTCATAAATGCTAAAAACTGGATTGCAGAAAAACACCAAAAATAAGTCAGGGTAAATTTTAATAGTTGTAATGTTAACACCCTGAACTTTTTTTGCTTTTTTATTTTATTCGCATAACTTTGACATATTGATTTCGTCTTTTAAGGTGTAATCTTTAATCAACTATGTCAAAAACCATACTCATTACCGGCGCAACCAGTGGCATCGGGAGATCATGTGCTCACAGGTTTGCAAAAGAAGGGAACCAATTAATACTAACCGGCCGAAGACAAGATAGGTTGGAATCTATTGCATCAGAATTAAGAACACATTATAATGTAAAAGTCCTGGTACTGGCATTTGATGTTTCTGTCCGTGACCAGGTTCAAAAAGCTATCAGTAATTTACCTCCAGAATTCCGTGAAATCAGCGTTTTGATTAATAATGCCGGTCTTGCATTAGGGTTGAACCCGATTTTTGAAGGTGAGCCCGATCAATGGGAAACCATGATAGATACCAATATCAAAGGACTCTTATTCATAACTCATGCAGTAGTGCCATTAATGATTCAGTTGGGACATGGACATATTATCAATATTGGTTCAATAGCCGGCAAGGAAGCATATGTAAATGGGAACGTTTACTGCGCTACAAAAGCAGCAGTTGATTCACTAACAAAATCAATGCGTATAGATTTAGTCTCTAAAAATATAAAGGTGACTCAGGTAGCCCCTGGTGCAGTTGAGACAGAATTTTCTCTTGTAAGGTTTTCAGGAGATAAGGAAGTGGCTGAAAAAGTGTACCAGGGATTTGTTCCTTTAAGGCCTGAAGATGTTGCTGACGTTGTGCATTATGTAACCACCTTACCTCCTCATGTAAACATCAATGATTTATTAATCATGCCTACTGCTCAAGCATCGGCATCTGTTTTTAACAAAAAAATGTAAACATGGCAATTAAACGGTTATTTGATTTGCTGCCCGCTTATGCTACATCCTTTAAACCCAAAGATGATGTACTGGCATATAAAGAAGATGGGATATGGAAAAAGATCGATATTGAGAAATACCGTCGAACTGTTGATATTTTGAGTTATGGTCTTCTGGCTCTTGGTGTCCGTAAAGGAGATACAATTGCCACCATAATGAATAACAGACCTGAGTGGAATTACCTTGATTTTGCAATAATGCAGGTAGGTGCCATACATGTTCCTATTTATCCTACCATTAGCAAATCAGACTATCAGTATATTTTTTGTCATGCTGAAATAAGGTTCATTTTCGTTGTAGGTGACGAGATGGTAAGGAAAATCAAGGAAGCTGTTGAATATTGTCCGGCAGTTGAGGAAATTTTTACCATAAAAGGCACTAATGGTGAGAGGAATCTTAGCGATTTATTGGTTATGGGTGAAGCTAATCCCCAACCTGAGAAAGTTGAAGAGTTAAAGGCACAGATTAAATCAACCGATCTTGCGACCATAATTTATACTTCGGGAACCACAGGTAATCCCAAAGGGGTGATGTTATCACATTCAAATATCATATCAAATTTTACAGCAGTATCTTATATACCGACTTTCGGAGAGGAAGGTAAGGCATTGAGCTTTTTGCCTCTTTGCCATGTATATGAGCGTATGCTAAATTATATGTACCATTATCTGGGAATTTCAATTTATTATGCGGAGAGTCTGGCAACAATAACAGATAATGTAAAGGAAATTCATCCCGATATGATGTGCTGCGTGCCAAGATTACTTGAAAAGATTTATGATAAAATTTTGGCCACCGGGCGAAAGTTAAAAGGTGTAAAACGGATGATTTTCTTCTGGGCGCTTAGCCTGGCCGATAATTATGATGTAAACGGTAACAACAGTGTCTGGTACAATCTTCAACACAAGATTGCTGATAAACTTGTTTTTGTTAAATGGCGCGAGGCATTGGGTGGTAATTTCAAAATTATAGTCTCTGGAGGTGCAGCCATCCAACCAAGAATTATAAGAGTTTTCAGAAGTGCAGGACTTCCAATATACGAAGGCTATGGCCTTACTGAAACTTCTCCGGTAGTAGCAGTTACCAACCCCAGTAAAAACGGAATAAAAATCGGCACAGTTGGACCTCCATTAAGAGGGGTAAGTGTTAAACTTGACGAGGATGGAGAAATTCTTGCCAAAGGACCCGGTATTATGATGGGTTATTATAAAGAACCCGAGCTAACTTCTCAAGTGATTGACAGTGATGGGTGGTTTCATACCGGAGATATTGGTGTCATTGAACCAGAAGGTCAAGTCAGGATAACAGGTCGCAAGAAGGAGATATTTAAAACATCTCTTGGAAAATATATCGCACCGGAGTTGATTGAAAATAAAATTAAAGAATCTCCTTTTATAGATAACGTAATGGTTGTTGGTGAAAACCAGAAATTTGCAGCTGCATTGATAATACCTGATTTTAACCATCTGAAGTCATGGTGCAAAATTAAAGGTCACACTTACACTACAGATGAGGAAATGGTGAATAACCCGATTATCAGGCAGCGAATAAACAGAGTAATTGATAAGGCAAATACTAACTTCGGTAATTCAGAACAGATTAAAAAGTTTGAAATTTTATCAAAAGAGTGGAGCACACCAGGTGGAGAATTAACTCCTACGCTTAAATTGA
>JAEWSG010000130.1 GCA_023398495.1 Bacillota bacterium | reverse complement strand
GAGTCCAATCCTGGACTCGAAGTTCGAATGTCTTCGCCCCGCTCCGGTCCGCGCAGAGCCGAGGTCCACCGGACCTCGTGCGCCGTCTCGCGCTTAATAAAATGATTGGGAAGTCTTGTTTTTAAGGCTTCCCGATTTTTTTATATATCTACAACCTGTAGACACTTGTAGACAGTCTATAAGGCTTTCACCACAAGGTCATATGTTTCTTTTTCATTTAATGGATTATAAATATATCCTAGTATCCTTCGCATTAGAGAGCTGAGCACCGTTTTCTTTTATTTCTTATGAATAATTATTTGTAGGGAACATATTTTGACTAGGATATATTGAATTGGTTAAGTCTCTCCTGGAGTGATTCGGATAATGCCTGTAGCTCAGCTGCCTGACCATTGATTTCATCCATCGTGATATTAATCTGCTCTGTGGATGCAGTAACCTCTTCGGATGCAGAAGCTGATTCCTGAGAGATTGCGGAGATATGCTTAATCTGAGTTAGGATATCGTCTTTTTTTATGCCGATTGTTTTTATGTTTGTTTTGATGGTCTCGAGATTACTTAGCAGTAAATGGACAGCATCCATAATCTCTTGAAATACATTCCGGGTTTCAAAAACCAAAGCAACCTGGTCAGAGATATTTTGGTTGGTATTCTTCATAGCCTCCATAAATTGGGAAGTTCGATTCTCGATCTCATTAATAGCGCCCTTAATTTTAATGGTTGAAGCCTTTGATTGCTCCGCCAGTTGTCGAATCTCGCTAGCAACCACAGCAAAGCCCTTTCCGCTTTCACCGGCTCTGGCAGCTTCAATGGAAGCATTTAGGGCTAGTAGATTCGTCTCTTCAGCAATAGAATCGATGACATCAGATATGGCTTCTATTTTCTCCATGGATATACCGGTTTGATTTACTAATTCATTAACCTGGTAATTTGATTCCATGGTAATCTTCGATTTATCAGACAGTAATTGAATTTTATGTAATCCTTGCTGAGTAAGAACATTTGTATTTTCGGAGAGTTGATTTAACGATATCGTTGAGGCTTGAATAGAATCCAATTCGTCTGATAATAGCGTAGTACTGGTAACGGCATCGTAGGAATTCTGTGCCTGCACACTTGCTCCCTTGGCAACCTCTTCAGAGGCCTTGGTTACTTCATTCACAGATGCAGAGGTCTCTTGCGCCATGCTAGATAAGGCAATTGAGGTATCGAGAACATGATCTGAGGCGGACTTTATATCACGAAATAATATCGTAATATGATCTGCCATTAGGTTAAAGTCTTCACCAATGAAAGAAAATTCGTTATTCGAGCGAATATTGACACGTTTGCTTAAATCACCCTTCGACAGTTGATGAAAGGCGGAATGTAACTTTTCTATGTTTTTAGAGATAGGTCGACTGAATAAAATTGCAATCAGTATTGCAGCAGATATAGAGAAAACAACCGTAATCAGTAGGGAATGAATGATTTTTGAGGTGTCTTCCGTTAATTCACTATACTGCATAACGGTTATTACTTTCCATCCTGTCAAATCATTGGTTATATAGCTGGAAAATAAATCCTCACCCTGATAGTAATAGGATACAGAACCGGAATCTGCGGTTTTTGCTTCTTCCCAGTAGGACATCGTCTGGACGATATCAGTTCCGATCAGTTCCACATCCGGATGAGAAATTAAGATACCATTCTTATCAACGATATAGGTAAAGCCATTTTTACCTATCTTTATATCCTGCAAAGATTTAGCCATACTGGAAAGGCGGATATCAATACCTGCCACGCCAACTAAGTTACCACTGTTAAGGATGGCTTTTGACATTGTGATAACCATGTCTCCAGTTGCAGTATCAGTGTACGGGTCTGAGAAACTAAGCTCATTTATATTGTTGGCCGCTTGGATATACCAATCCCTTTTTCTTGGATCAAAGTCTTTTGGCAGCTCAGTAACAGGATTGATATATAAGTCACCCTCCGTAGTTGCTATATAGACGTTGATAATATTATCATCCGTCGAATTCACATTATCCAATAAATTTGTTACTTTTGTAATAACATCTTGATTTGTGAGTGCTTTAGCATCAGTATCATTGGTGATAATTTCCAGTTGATTCGACATACCAGCAAAATAATAGGATATCCCCCGATTAATTTCAGTAACTGTTTGATGGCTGGTTAATTCTAATTTATTATACAAAACGGATTTTGCGATCTGATATGAGTTTAAACCAATAGTGATAACAGGAACAAAACAGAATAAAATTAATATAAGCATAATCTGTGTTCCTAGTCGTTTGAAGTAAGGCATAATCTTCATGCTTTTTCAGCTTCCTTTCTAAAATGTGATAGCGTACATCAATAATACATAAGTCACTAAAACACTAAAAAACGACAATTAAATACATGGACTGATGCGACATAATATGAAGAAAGTGAGGCTCTATGTCAACCGTTTACTTGTAATTTTAACGAACATTTTCAATAGCCCAAGTAACCTGACGAATAAAGTGATATTTATCAATAATAACTTTTGCATTTGGAAATAGGTGTGAGCTAAATCTACATAAGGTTGCCACATATCACAGACAAAGTATTTCACGCGATTACGCTCGCTACGGCATTTCTCGAGAGTAAGACATGAACATCGATAATTGCGGCTATCATGAATAAGCTTCGTTGTCTGCCCACAGCATGGACAAATCTGAGAATTAGCTTTAGTTTCAATATAAATGTTTACTGTAGAGTCACTATGAATAATATTTTTAACTTTTACCTCTTTTAAATCTAGTAATTTATTGATACAATGTTTTTGCATTATTGCAACCTCTTGGTGATTTGTCCGGAAGACTGGCACTGGGAAGCTTTTTCTATTTTAAAGGTAAAAAGTGAGGTATGGGAAAGGTTATGGTATTTGAGCATCCGAACATTACCAAGAACAATCCGCTGAGGAAGCATGTTCTTTACTCTATTGATTCAACCAGCTGACCTCTTTATTAATATGACTAAGATATCTGATAGTAAGAAAAGGTACAGGCGACAGAGAAAGCTGTCACCTGTATCTTATTCTAGAATTATTTATACTTCGTAGCATACGGAGGCTTGCGTATCTAGTACACTAACAATAAACTTGGCAACTTCAATATGCACAGGGTGATCAAGATACCTATCCATGTCTTCCAAGGATGCAAATTTTGTAATTAGTATCAGGTCATATGTGGTTTGACTTGGACGAATATTTACTTCCGCTTGTATATCAAGAAGAACTTCGATTTTTCCTTTCATACTCAGAAGTGTATCTTGTGTCTGTTTAAGGCTGTCGGTATCCTTGTTTTTTAACTTTAAAAGCAAGTTGTTAACAACCATATTTTTAACCTCCTTAGGTTGAGTAGAGTATGTACTGATTTTTGAGGGTTGACCTATCATATAATCCTTTGGGAGCTAGGAACAGCTGATATTAGGAATTATTCAATGGACAAATATGTGATCTTGTTATCCTTGATTAGGAAATGGAAATCCAGAAGAAGAGGATCGGGCAAACCGGTCTTATCATAATCGCCATCCAGTTTGCAGGTCATAGTGACTTCATTTTCATCTCCTGTTACTTCTACTGGTTCCAGAGTTACGTGAGCACTAAAATGATTTTTGTCACTCCAATTTTTTATGGCGTCTTTACCACGTCTCATTTTTCCCTCGTCGATCACCACTGCAT
>JAEWSG010000081.1 GCA_023398495.1 Bacillota bacterium | reverse complement strand
TTTATATACTTTATTACATATTTGTATTAATTTATCAATGTTCAGGCCCATTTTTCAAGTGGGAAAGTTGAGTTATTAACTAATAAAGATACATTAACATACTATGAACATACGATGTTCTCAGGATGGCAGCCTACAACAAGTACAGAAAGTAGTATTTTAACTGCTGTTAGGAGTGATGCGGATTTTATGCTCATGAGGCAAACGCCTTGTCCTATTGATTTGAAGGATGCATTCTGTCAAGGAATAGAAGGACTTGTGACAGTGGGATTAATACTTTATGCAGGGGCAGAGGTAGCATTAATTGCCGAGGGGATATCAATATTTGGGTTTTATAATGCAACAACTATGTATTCATATGGAGTACTGAGGAATAATTTAAATTACTATAATAGTATTAGTACTGCACCAGCAAAAGTAACTGCTTATGCTAATATAAAAAACCCTAATGCTAGACATTATGCAAAAAAAGTTGTTCAAGGTTCAAATGCATGTGTACCAAAAGTTGATAATACTGTAATTGAGCCATGGGTGGATGTAAATGCGGATATCCAAGCAATTAAGTCTGGGCAAATTCAGCCAGTCAATGGCCAATTCACAGTTAATGGAAGGATATATGCAATACATAACGGTGCGTTCCATCCTGTGTCAGGTCAGGGGCTTCACTACCTTGATAGAGGTGGTTATCAAGCGCTATCTGTATATAATAAATTTGGGTTAACAAGTCAAGCAGAAGGAATATTGGATAATATGAAAGTTACTGTGGCAGCACGTTCTGCAGCACAAGAAATATGGAGGTTGATACAATAATGTGGCAGCAAATTATTATTAATAGAAAGTTAACAAAGTCTGAGATAAAAAAGGGACTTAGTAATGTATTTAAGATTAGGCTAGATGAAATTCAAATAATTAGCGATTTTACGGATTTAACATTGAAGATAAGTAAGGAAACACGAATTCTATGTGAAACAGCTATAGCAGATAAGAGCTATCCTATGCTTCTATCTATTGCCTTACATGATGATAGCTTGGTACCGCAAAATGATATTCCAGTAATAGGAGAATTCTGTGAAACACTGAATTGTGAAGCATATATTAGTGATGATTCTCTTAGTTTCTATTCTATGCTTTTAGTGAAAAGCCGAACTGAGTATTATCAAGTTAATGTAGATGCTGAGGATTTTGAACATTTTATAAAATGTCAAATTGAATAAGTAAGGATTTGTAAGCAATCTAATAAATAGAGTGAGGAATATATATGCTTAAGAAGATTTGTTTTTTTTGTATAGCAGTGGCTGTACTATTGTTTTCATGCTCTTGTGGAGAAAATAAGTCAAATGTCTCAGAAAAAGTTGAATCTGGAGCTACGAAACAAAGGTTAATTTTAGATGGGGCTATTGATCCTAATTTAAGTACGAGTGATTCGAAAAACTCTGAACTGTCTAAAAATGATGCTTCTACAATTAATATTATGGAAATAAATGATCTTAATGAGATAGCACATAAGGGTAAAACATATGAGTTTCCCAAAACAGTTGAGGTTATTATGAGTAATGGTACTAAAAAGATAACACCAGTTATCTGGGATTACAAAGGTGTTAAAATGCTTGGAGTAGATAAATACCTTTATTCTGGAAGTGTTGAGGGATACGACAAGAAGGTTCTATTAGCTTTGACGTTTGAATCCTCCCATTAACTCGCTGCAAAATATGGGTTAATAATACCTGTTGGAAACAGGAATTATTTGGTAGATACTGCAAGTTATGTACCCCGAACTATTGGTGTAAATGGAATGCCTATTGATGGAAATAATAAACGCAATTATGTTACCCAAAAATTCTTTTATTACTTAGTATTAGGTGACACAACAAAGATAGATAATCAAATAGCAGATTAAGTTTATAGATACAAGGCTATTATAACTATGTGGATCAATTGGGTCAATAGTTAGTAATCTCGATCTAAGTTGAGACCGTAGTATTTATGTCAAGGAACAATAATAAAGGTACTGAATAGGTTAGAAAGTAAGGGATTTCCGAGTGTTTTTACCATTTAGCGGAAGTCATACACTTTTTAGCGGAACTCCATACAATTTAGCGGAATTCCAATTAACGCTAAATTGTATCAAAATCAGAGTGATTAGACATATTAGAACTTAAATTTTGATACAATGTAAAGTCCTTGATTTCAAGGGCTTTTGTTGTTTTTGGGGGTAAAAGTGGTGCTAAAATTAAGGGTGGATTTAGAGAGTAGATGGAAATGTATAACAAAAATGCAACCGCCGGTTGCAAATGGGGTGCAGGGTGGTTGCATTTTTTTATAGGTGGTTGCACCTTTTAGCGGAAGTCTATAGTACATATGTTATAATTACAATTAATTAAATTAAATTGTTATAAAAGAAAATATTTGATAAAATTAAAAACAGAGAAAATATTATATTTTGTCAAAATGATGCACTCAACAGAAGACACTTTTCTTCTTGAGAATCTAAGATGTTGAGCTACACAATGAAGTCAGGCCTGACTGCAAATAATTTTCTGCCCAAATTGGCAACTTATCTTCACATTTAAATCTTGACTGCAACATATAATCAGTAAAAATGCACATTAATGCCAAGTTA
>JAEWSG010000067.1 GCA_023398495.1 Bacillota bacterium | reverse complement strand
CCTGTCTTCTATAATTTTCATCCGTACTTCCTTGAAGTGTCCAGTATGCATTCATTGCCACAGCATTAGTCGCTGTCGCCTTTATTGATATAGCTGTGCCAAGAACATAGCTGCTCCCATTCCTCGGGCTTTTTACTTCTACTTCTGGTATCGGTACTGCTGCATGAGCAATGTTATAACTAATAAACATACTACTGAATAACGAAACTAAACCCAATAATAAACATAGTAATTTTCTCATAGACTAATTTATCCTCCCTAATATAAAATTTAATTTTTATAAGTGTCATCTAGTAAAACCAATAACTTTGATTTCTTAACATACATAACCAAATCGTTTTGACATTTACACAATAGCAAAGTAATTTGATATAAATTAATATATCAAATACCAAGATACATTAGTTCAACTGATTAAAGATCATTTTAAGTAGTAATAAACCTATTTACATTCATTATATATTTTTGATAGAATTAATTATAGCTAGTGCCTATAAACAGAATTTACATCTCTATTTTGTAAACATAGAGATGTTGGTCAAAATGAACTTTGGGTCAAATAAAAAGTTGTTTGTTAGAGAACTTACTACTGTTGAGATATATGAGTTAAAGAAAGCTATTACAAGTTCAACTTCCATGAAAACCATACGTTATGCACAGGTTATATTGGCCTCAGGTGAAGGTATGGATTCCAAATAACTTTCAGAAACTTATCATTACTCTCAACGTAATATTGCAGTTATTATTAATGAATTTAACAATGCCGGTGTACAGAGTATTTATCCTAAAAAACAACGTGAAGACCTGCAACCAAGACTGAGAATCAGGAGTCTCAATTAATTGAACTTACCAAGGATTCTCCTAGAGCTTTAGGATATCCGTTTAATTCATAGACTTCTATATCTCCTTAAAACAGTAGCCATTGAACGTGAAATCTTTGTGGAAATTAGCCATATGTCGGTCAAGAGAATCCTTGATTAATCAGGAATTTCTCTACAGAGAACCAAAACGTAGAAAGGGTCTAATGATCCTGACTTCGAAGCTAAAAAAACACATCAAAGAACTCTACGACACCGACTACAAGGAGCATGCACGGGTGATCTGGTGGACGAATTTGGACCTATTAAAGTTCGTCTCTGTTCCAGGCAGAATTGGTGCCCTAAAAAGCATCCTAACAGGCAACCAGCTATATACACCAGAAAACATAGTGTACGTCATCTTATAACTGCATACAACTCGAAGGAAGATAAAATGTACGGTACATTACAAAAATATAAAACCAATAAAGAATTCCTTCAGTTCTTGAAACAGCTACGCAGTGAGTATGACTCCAAAATAACCTTGTTCGTGGTATGCGACTACTACGGTCCACACAAGACAAAAAACGTTGTAACATGGGCTGCCAAAAACAATATTGAGTTTTATTTTACGCCAACCAATGCTTCATAGCTTAATAAGATTGAACATCAGTTTAACTTTTTGAAAAGTGATGTTCTGAGAAACTGTAGAGCACCAAATTGTTTTCCCCCGGTAATTCAATAAAACCATGATGAAATTGGTGATGCTATTCACAAATGGTTCTTTTTCCGTAATAGTAAGAGGTATCGTGACTTCGTTCCTTCCTCTAGAAAATAATTATGTTAATAGGCACTAGAATAAGAACCTTATAAAAGATTTTCTCAAAAAATCAATGCTTGCTTTTTGCGGAAGCTTAAGTATTGATTTTTTGATTATTAAGTTTATGACTATCACCCCCCCTAGTATTTCCAATAGCATTCAAAACCACCTCCCTTCTTAATACAAATACGTTAGTATATCTCAGTTATCTGTGAATCTAAAAAATAAAATTATAAGATAATTCTGCAGTATGGTATATCTAAAATAAACTAATCTCTATTAGTCTTCAATCTTTGTGTCATTGAGGTAATCTAAAACCTTGTTTATTATGTTTCCCGCTGCTAATGTTACATAACTGCTTGGCATTAAAGATGGCTCGTCAATCATCACTACACATACAATTTGAGGATTATCATATGGTGCAAATCCAGCAAATGAAGCCATCCACTGTTGATTTATCTTTAGGTTAATATCACTTATACCAGCAATATTATACCTGTAGATATCAGGAAAACCTCCAGAAAAAACTCCATATGCCTCCATTTGCAACATATCTTTTAATTTATTTGTGGTCTCTTTTGATATTACGCTACTTATTTCTTCAAGCCTATAAGTAGTGCTTTTTCCATTTTCAGCATCTATGACTTCTTTTACAATTTGCGGTCTTACAAACTTTCCGTCGTTTGCTAGTGTTCCATAAAGTGAAACAAGCTGCAAGGGTGAAATATTAAACTTTAGCCCTGTAGTGGCAAATACAAAATCTATATCAGTAGGGTCTTCGTGAATAATGCTTTCAGTTTCTCCTGGAAGATCAATCTTCAATCCGTTATAAACTCCCAAACTTCTCAAATTGGAATAAAATCTTTCCTTTCCTATTTTGGGAGCAATTGAACTAATAAAATCTTCATCATAAAAAAACGTTTGAGGCTTAACAACACCTAATTCCAATCCAATTGCTGCAGTTATGGCCCTAAATGATGATCCAGGTTCATAAGTATCACTTATGGCTTTGTTTCGCCAAATCCTATTAAGGATTTGTGTGCTTTCAAGACTATATCCATCCCACGTTTCACCATTTTCACCTGGAGGAGCTAATCGTGGATTGTTCAAATCAAAGTCTGGCCTTGATACCATTGCAAGTATCTCTCCGTTTTGGGGATCCATAACAAGAGCAACTGCTCCGTTTTGTGCTTCAGTTTCTTCTATTACTTTATCCAGTTCTTGTTCCACAATATATTGAATTTGTGCATCAATTGTTAGTATTACGCTATTGCCATTCCTTAAATACTCCTCCTGTGAATGCTCTATCCCACATAATCCATTATCATCTTGTCCAGTAAATCCAATAACATGAGATAGAAGCCTTCCTTGGGGATAATATCTTTTATTGTCCATTTCTACTATTACACCTTTTATATTCTTCTTTTTAATCCAATCCCTTACCTCATATCCTGTTTCTAAACTTACTTTCCTCTTAACAAATTCATATCTAGATAATTCATTAGCTTTATCCATTATACTATCATATGAAATATTCAATATATTTCCTAAGTCTTTTGATAATTGTTCTAAATTTTGCCCTGAGGCTTGTATTTGGATAGGATCAAGAGCAATTGTATTTGCATAAACATCAAAAGCTAATATTTTATTATTTCTATCGAAGATATTGCCTCTTACTTTTCCTATTAGATTAGTTGCTTTAGCACTAACCTTTATAAAACTCAAATTGTTGCTTACAAAAGCACCCCATATAATTGCTATTATTGCAATCAAAATTAAAATGAAACTTCCCATTTTTGCTGAGCGCCTTTTTAGCACCTTCATAAGTTTCAATCTCCATTCCATGCTGCTTACGCTTCCTTGGCTTATATTTGCTGTACTGTGCATCCAATGATTCTCCGAAAAACACTTTAGAATCTTTAGAAGAGTTTCTGCATAACTTTTTCGCTCTTCGGGCTTTATATACGATAGCACCATTAGATCACACATTGGTTCTTTGTCATCTTTCATTTTACTAAAAGCATGCCATATAAATGGATTAAACCAGTGTATTACGCACAACAATGTTTGAAACACCCCAATTAATATATCCTTACGTTTATAATGGCAAAGCTCGTGCAAAATTACATATCTCAATTCATCTATACTTAGCTTTTCCACCACGTTAACAGGCATCAAAATTCGTGGGATAAAAACACCACAAATAGCAGGAGTTTTTATATGTTTCTGAAAAATGACACGAATATTTCTACGTATCTTCAATAGTTTTTTATACTCATTTAAAATACTAAGAGCAGTTGCATCCTTATTCAAAACTTTAGTTTTATTGATTCTAAAATTCAATATGATATAAATCGTTATAATATAAAGCATAAGTAGTAGTATTCCAAAGACCCAGATTACAGCAGAAATCTTAAAAACTCTTTTAATAATTTCATTAACCCTCATAACATATTTTGTATCAGTAGCTTTGATTACAGATGAAGGAAAACTTTCCATGTATTCATCTTTTTTAGTACGAATTGAAGTGGACTCATTTGCAGTTTCAAAAGTATCACTTGAGGTATTACTAAATGAAACATTCTGTCCATGATATTGGGAATTCTCTTGAACCATGCCTTTTGGATCTGTAATACTCTTATATTCTGATGGATAAAAGTCATTATTATTATCCAGGGAAATCTCATGAATAAAAGGAACAAAAAGTGTTGCTACAAGTATAAACCATATGTAATAATGCCATTTTGCTGAAAGCCTGTCTTTAAATGCTGATTTAACAATAAGTATAAGCACAACAACTCCGATAGCCATCAGAGAAACTAGTATAACTTGAGAAAAAACACTTATTAAAACCTCGTTCAAAATCAAGCTATAATTTAGCATAAGCTTCACTTACTCCTCTTCATCAAAGTTGATTAATTCTTTAAGCTTTTGTAATTCTTCTTTCGATACTTTTTTATTCTTTATAAGGCCTTCCATAAACGTACTTACTGAGCCATTATAGACTTTCTTTAAAAAGGACTCACTTTCAATTCTAATACATTCCTCCTGACTAATCAGAGGAAAGTATTCCCTCATTTTTGAGTTGATTTGATTATATCCAACAGCCCCTTTTTCAACTAAACGCCTTAATAGGGTCTCAATGGTTTTATTGTTCCAAGATCTGTTTTCACTTACACTCTTTATAATATCTTTGTTTAAAAGAGGAGAATTCTTCCAAAGCACCATCATTATAACCCACTCAGCATCAGCTATTTGAGGTAACTTCTTATCCATGTCATATGCCTCCATGCAATTATTTTCTTCTTATGCCTTACTAATGTAAGTCATATCTATACCTTACACCAGTAAGGCAATATTGTCAATATATTTAAAAAATATTTTCCTTATGAGTTCCACTGAGCAGGAATCATCATAAACGCGTATACAAGTCTTCAAACAACCTTGCTAAGTTTCAAACCTGTTTTAGTGTCAAATGACGCAATTACTTGACCTAAGTATTAGAAGCTGTTGCCGAAAGCTTGATAATTTGAAGCAAAAATGCCACGGACGGCATTTTTAGCGTCTCGGGACAGGATGTCCCATAGACGCGTGCGAAAAATATCACGCTGAGGTGCGATTTTTGCGCAGCAAAATATCGTTCATCTGTCTGCCGAATGGCATCTTACAGATTCTATGCGAAGGTCATGTAATGGAGGCGTTTGACACTAAAACAGTAGGTATTCCCTTCATACAGATTTCAAAATTATCCTACTGTAATTTTTATTATTTATTTTGGGAATTCAGGATTTAGAATCTAAGCTAAGTTATACTATATTATATGATAATGACAATAGACATACCATACCACAAACCCCAAATCATGGTGTCTACTTCAAGACATATAAAAATACCTGCAACCTTACGGTTACAGGTACTTTGGTGAGCCATCCGCGACTCGAACGCGGGACACCTTGATTAAAAGTCAAGTGCTCTAGCCGACTGAGCTAATGGCCCATGTGGCAGGGATGGCAGGACTCGAACCTACGAAATGCCAGAGTCAAAGTCTGGTGCCTTACCGACTTGGCTACATCCCTACGTGGGGTGAATAGTGGGAGTTGAACCCACGGCCTCCAGAGCCACAATCTGGCGCTCTAACCAACTGAGCTATACCCACCATGTCGTGCCCCTTAAAAAAGGCACAACGCTATTTTAAGACAGATAGACATAAAAGTCAAGCATATTTTTCATTTTTTTTAAGTATTTTTTGTCATATGTTCTTTAGTTAAATTCGTGTTCAATATTTTTACTTTATAGTTTAAACATACAACATTTCTCTTGTATAATACTACATAATTGCTTATATTTCCTAATGTTCTATCATTATAAATATATCATAGCCCATTTTTATTAAAAATAAACTTGCAATAAAATACAAAATAATGTAAAATTAGTTTTAATAATGACGATATACATTATAGTGTTATTATATATTATACTATACTAACGATAAATGGTGATTAAATATGTTAAATGTTGTTCTTGCATTAATTCTTGGAACACTTGTTGGATTGGTAATAGGCTTGTTACTCGGAATTGTCGGTACAATGTTAGGTTTACGTTCTTTAAGCATCCTTAAAAGAAAAGACCTCAAAAAGAAGAAAAGCGAAGATCAGAAGGAAGGATCTAGCGACATTAATTTTCTCCATTCCAAATTTAAAGATGTTGGGTAATATAAACCCGCTAAATTAAAACTAAGGGGCTAAAAAATAATTTAAGCCCCCTTTTAGTTTACTAATCAAGCTCCTTAAGCCATATATTTGCATCTGCATCACTTGGCATCCGCCAGTCTCCTCTAGGCGAAAGACTTATGGTTCCCACCTTTGGTCCATCTGGAAGGCAAGAACGCTTGAACTGCTGAGTGAAAAATCTCTTTATAAAAGTCTTAAGCCAGTATTTAATATCTTCAGACGAGTACTTGCCATTAAACGCCTTTTCTGCAAGATAAACAATTTTTTTAGGTGGAGCACCGTATCTTATCATATGATACAGGAAAAAGTCATGTAACTCGTACGGCCCAACAATATCCTCAGTTTTTTGATTAATTTCACCTTCTGCACTCGGCGGAAGCAATTCGGGCGAAATTGGCGTATCAAGAATTCTATCCAAAATATCCTTTACATTTTTATCAACCATATTATCGGCTACCCATTTTACCAGAAATTTAACAAGTGTCTTTGGTATGCTGCAGTTTACCGAATACATGGACATATGGTCACCGTTATATGTACACCATCCCAAAGCGAGTTCTGACAAGTCACCCGTCCCTATAACCAGTCCTCCAAGCTTATTTGCAAGATCCATAAGTATCTGGGTACGCTCCCTTGCCTGGACATTTTCATAAGTAACATCATGAACATCTACATCATGCCCTATGTCTTTAAAATGCTGAATGCACGCATCCTTAATACTAATTTCCCTGATACTTACATTCATAGCCTTCATAAGTTCCATGGCATTTGTATAAGTTGCATTAGTGGTGCCAAACCCTGGCATAGTTATTGCTATAATATCAGACGATGGTATTCCTAAAAGCTCATAGGTCTTTGCTGTCACAAGTAATGCCAACGTGGAATCAAGTCCTCCTGAGATACCGATAACCGAATGCTTCAGTCCCGTATGTCTTATCCTTTTCGCAAGGGCACAGGTTTGGATGGAGAAAATTTCTTTGCACCGTATATCCCTGTTGCCTGTATCAGAAGGAACAAAAGGGTGAGGTGCTATATACCTGGCTAGTTCAGCCGATTGGCTTTCGCTTTGCTCAAAATGAATCCTTCTATAATTCTTGTCTACAGCCCCTTCCATAAAGCTGGTATTCTTCCTTCTGTCATTTATCAGCTTCTGAATATCTATATCAGAATAAACAAGCTGCTCATCATCTATAAATCTTTCAGACTCAGAGAGGATGGAACCATATTCGGAAATCAAGGCATGCCCTCCAAATACCACATCTGTAGTTGACTCATTATTGTTTGAGGAAGAATACACATAGCCGGCTATACATCTTGCAGACTGCTGTCTGACCAGATCCCTTCTGTATTCATATTTTCCTATTAATTCATTGCTTGCAGATGGATTAAAAATAAGCGTTGCACCATGCATACACTGGTAAGAGCTTGGAGGTATCGGAACCCATAAATCCTCACAAATTTCTATACCAAAACACAAATCACTGTTTTGCCTGTCTTCGAAGAGAAGATCTACTCCAAAAGGCACATTTTGCCCACATATGCAAATATCGCCGCCTAAAGCTTTATTACCTGTTGCAAACCATCTTTCCTCATAAAACTCACTGTAATTAGGAATAAAGGTCTTTGGTACAACTCCGAGAATCTTGCCTGACTGGATTACAACAGCACAATTGAATAATTGATTGTTTAGGCTAACCGGGATTCCAATTACAGCAATCAACTCTATACTTTTTGTATTTTCCAATATATTTCCAAGCTGTTTTGAGGCTTCATTAAGAAGTAGCTCCTGGTGAAAAAGGTCACTACAGCTATAAGCAGTTACACAAAGCTCCGGGAAAACGAGAAACTTTATATATTCCTTTTCCGCTCTTTTAATCAATTCAATTATTTGTGCCGCATTATACTCACAGTTAGCCACTTTGAGCTTTGGAACTGCGGCTCCCACTCTTACAAAACCATATTTCATATCATCACCCTAAATACATTAAAATATTTTTATACAGTTTAACACATTCATCTAATTTTCACAAAACTTATTTAGGGGGATTGCATTTAAAATACAATCCCCCTGGCCAATTATAATTAACCGCTTGATATATAGCCATATTTTACTCCTTAAGTGAAATTATAGTCAATGTTATATCTTTAGGATCCCTAATATACTTTTTTGAGCCTTAGCTACTTTTTTTAAGTCTATATCACTGCACAATCCATAAATTGCTTTAGCTGCAACTACAAATTTCATATAATCGCAATTTCCAGCCCTTTCACCAATCCCGCCAATTGTACAGTCAACATATTCAGCACCTGCTCTTAAAGCAGAGGTTGAGTTTGACACTGCCATACCAAGATCATTATGAGCATGAATCTCTAATTCAATATTGCCAAACTGATCTTTTATTTTTTTTATTTGATTATATATACTCTGTCGGTAAAGCACTCCAACAGTATCTGCATATCTTATCCTCTTAATACCCGTAGCATATGCTGTACCAATAATTTTCACCAAAAACTCCGTATCAGCCCTTGAAGCATCCTCTAATCCGATTGTAACTTCAAAACCTTTATCTTTTGCATAGTCTATGCATCTTTTCATATTCTCCTCTACCCAAATTCTGGTCTTTTGCAGTTTTTTATTTATATGAATGTCTGATATCGGAACAGAAATGTGTATAATATCAGGTGTGCAATCTATAGAGTCTTTGATATCAATTATGCTCATCCTGTTCCATACAGAAATTCTGCTTTTTAAACCCAATTGCATTAATTTCAGTATATATCTTTTTTCATCTCCGCCCATAGAAGGAATACCGGCTTCAATCTGATAAGTACCTATATTACTTAACATTTTTGCTATATTCACTTTTTCAGATAACCCTAGAGCTATTCCTGGTCTTTGCTCTCCATCACGCAAAGTAGTATCAACAATTCTTATATTCATAAGTATACCCTCTCCTTACCTCAGCAACTCCAAATTTCTATATATATCCAAAACTTCTTCATCAAGAAGATCCCTTTTACACAGAGTACTCTTTTCTCTTATTGATTTTAGTATTTTTGCAGCATCCTCAACTTTACATGCAACTCCTAGTTCCTTAAGTTTCTTTTGGACAGCTCTTTTTCCCGAGTGTTTTCCTATGGTCAACACCCTATTTAAGCCCACCATGGAAGGTTCATACGGTTCATAAGTTATAGGATTTTTTTCTATCCCGTCTGCATGAATACCAGCTTGGTAATTGAATATTCCTTTTCCTACCACCGCTTTATTGTCCGGAATATGCATTCCAGTTATTGATGTAAAATACTCTGCTGCATAGGGAAGTTTACTTAAGTCAAGTTTCAGATCTGCCTTCATCAATATTTTGACCGCAACAAGCACTTCTTCAAGTGCTGCAAATCCATTTTTTTGTCCGTATCCCAAAAACGATACGGTAATTGAATCCAAGCCGTTCATAATACCTTCCACACACAAGGCAGTAGCATCATAGTACATATTTCCCGGACATATATTAATTTCTTTATTGAAAAATTTTTTTAGTTCCTTAATCTTGTCAATCCAAAGCATCGAAAAAAGCGAATCCATTCCTGTAAGTCTTATCTCATCTGCTAAATTCAATCTATCCATTTTTTTTATTTTCTTTATCTGAGCAAATTTTTCTATGACAACCTCAGCAATAATCTTTATGCCATTATTTTTAAGACGGTCAATCAATTCAGCATCACCTAATAATTCATAAGATATAACGCATTTTTTAATGTTGCTGTTTATACATCTTAATATATCATCTTTCGACCAAACTCTAAGTATAAAAGCCAAACCACTTGGCAACTTTGGTATTGCCTCTAAAAATAAGGCATCTATTTCAAACAGGTCAACACCAACTTCCTTAAGCATCCAACAAAAATATATTGTTTCAAGCCTTTTTATACTTCTCTTTCTGGACAAAATCTCAGGAAGAGTTCTGTCGATTACAGTAACCTTGTTGTTTTTTCCTAAAGATAGCGACATAAATTTACACCTCATCTTTCAATAGGGAATTAACAGTCCAAAGCATAATAAAAGATATCAAAAACAAAATTGCAGATACCGAAGCTGCCAACTTAATATCTGTCTGCATAAGTGTATAAATCTGTAATGGCAATGTTCGAGTTTTTCCCATGACATTACCCGCAAACATAATTGTTGCTCCAAATTCTCCTAATGCCCGTGTCCAAGATATAACAAGCCCGGCAAGCACATTTTTCTTAAGCATGGGAATTATGACTTTAAAAAATGTTTCTGCCTTACCCGCTCCAAAAACATATGATGCTTCATATATTTCTTGACTTACTGCGTCAACTCCGTTTTTTAAAACCTGTATATAAAAAGTTGATGAAACAAAGAACTGTGCCAAAATTACTGCAACTGGGGTAAATACCAACTCAACGTTAAACTTTGCTAAAAACATTCCAAATGCACCCTTTCTTCCGAAAGCCAGCAGAAGACCAATGCCTGCAACAGCTGGCGGAAGGACTGACGGCAAACTTACAATAATGCCGACTACCTTCTTAAAAAGGCTGCTCTTGCTGCATGAAAGAAAATATACAACCGGTGTCCCAAAAACCAATGTAAGCAATAATGACACTGCAGTAGTAAACAAACTCAACTTTAGTGCAGAAATATTTTCTTTCTGTGTCATCACATCAATTACATTAACCCCATCTGATACCTTCAGTATAGATACTATAGGTAATATTATGATTAAAAAATATATCAATAAAGCAATTGTAGCAAAGCCCAGGAGCAAAGACTCTTTACCAATAATATATTTTGGGCTTGAGATGGTTTTTTGTGGGATTTTCATTCACTTCTCCTAATCAACAACAAATTTGTATTTCTTTAATATTTCCTTGCATTCCTGAGAATTCAGGAAATTATAAAACTTTATAACTTCTGCTTTCTCTTCAGAGTTCTTTAATATTGCCGCAGGATATACTGCATTGCACTCTGAAAAAGCATTCAGTTCGATTTCTTCAATCTTGTCCTCATTATCTGATGTTATATCACTTCTATAAACCACCCCAAAATCAACTTCACCCAGCAATACCTTGCTTAGTACATCTTTTACATTCAGTTCCCGTGTTTTAATATTTGAGTCTATCCCCTCTTTAATGTCAGGTGATATTTCTCCGTCTTCAACACCGCTACTTAATGCTTGTTCCCAGTAACTGCCCACCGGAACGGTTTTGTCTCCTACCGCTATTCTTATTCCATCCCTCGATAAATCACTCAAACCCTTTGCAGAAAAAGGGCTGCTTTTATTTCTTACCAGAACCAATCTGTTATAAAGAAGTACCTTATAGTCACTTATAAAGCCTTTGTTTTTCAATTCATCCATATATTTAAGATTTGCACTTACAAACACATTAGCTTTCCCATCGTTTTCTATAGATGTCTTAAGTGTTTGACTTCCTGCAAAGTTTAAGCTTATTATGGTATTGTCATTACTCATTTCATAGACTTTTTTAATTTCGTTAAAACTTTCAGTAAGGCTTGCTGCTGCATAGACAGTAACCTCTTCCATATTTTCTGCATCAGACGCCGCCAGATTGCCATATAATATACCCACAAAAATCAACACAATTAAAAAAACCAAGAAAATCATTTGCCTCATGTCAACACCCTCCCCTCCAATGAAATAAATCAGAGAATTTCTTTTTCCCTGCTAAGCTCATTTACTGCCAACCGGATTCCTTCCTCTACCGTCCCGCAGGTCTGGAACACCCTAATTCCCAGATCTTCAAGTTTTTTCCGAGGACTGTATCCAATTCTTAATGCCAAAACCGCATCGCAATCAGCAAGTGCATTTATAGTTCTCTCGATTTTTAATTCTTCACTATCACAATCATCAAACCCACTACAATATTTGTTTACACTCCTTTTTTCAAAAAAACAAATGGATGAAAGCCAGTAACCGAATATATAAAACTCTTCAACATGGCCAAAGTGCCGGTCAATATACATACCTGAATTAGTTGCAATTGCAAAAGTGTAGTGCTTGGACTTTTCATTTTTGCTTCCTGCATTTTTATCAGTACAACTGTTACTATTTCTGAATTCTGATGAAATGTCCTGTTCTAAAGTTCCTATCGCATCTGCCCGACACTGTTTGCAATGGTACATTTGCTGTATATGTTCACCACACTTTTTCCTTAATTCATTCAATTCTTTATTATTGGTCTGCGGCATATCTTCAAATGCACTTCCTTCAGCCGGAATCAAAGGCATGATATTTGTTATGAACGCTCCATATTCCTTGGCTTTTTTAACAACTTCCTCTATATGTCCGTCATTAATTCCTTTAATCATAACAACGTTAACCTTGCACACAACTCCTCTTTCCGAGAGATACTTAAGCCCGGAAAGCTGGTTCTTTATCAACACCTCTGCCCCATGAACTCCCGAAAGCTTTTTGCCCCTGAAATTTATATATTTATATATCTTTGCCGCAATCTCAGGATCAACAGCATTTATCGTTACCGTAACATGGGATACACCCGCTTCAATAATGTCATCAGCATAGTACGGAAGCATCAAACCGTTTGTTGAAAGACAGAAAATAATATCAGGGTCTTCATTTCTGATAAGCTCTATTGATTTTTTCGTATTGTCAAAGTTTGCAAGAGCATCACCTGGTCCTGCAACTCCAACCACTTTAAGGTTACCAAGCTTTTCTTTTACCTTAAGAAACTTTTGTCTTGCTTGTTCAGGTGTCAAAACTTCGCTTGTAACTCCTGGACGGCTCTCATTCTGACAATCATATTTCCTGTTACAATAGTTGCATTGAATGTTACAGGATGGTGCCACAGGTATATGCATTCTAGCCACTTTACATGCTCCACCGGAATAACACGGGTGTTCTGCCGTTCTTGCTATATTTTGGAGCTTTCTTGCATCATCCTCCTTAATTTCTGCCTTCTTTGAATCAACCAAGGTCATAGTATTCACTTCCTTTCCCCTAAAGTAGTTGTTATACATTTTCTCCCTGTAATTTGAGTACTTAACTTCAAGAAGTGTATTTGTAATTTCATCAAGCAACTCCAATGACCCGCTATAACCTGTTATAACCTTCCTTTGTCCTCCAACCCGGTCATGTATTGGAAAACCCAACCTTACCAGAGGAATCCCCTCTTTTTCAGTGATGACCTTCCCATCGGAATTTCCGATTAACACATTTGCACCAAGCTTAACTGCATAATATCGGATAGTATCAAAGTCAGTATCATCCAAAATCATTACATCTTCTGTGGTAACAGTTTTTTCTAAAAGCTCCTTTAGCTTTTTATTCTCTGCACCTGTTGACACCAGAACAGGTTTAATACCGTTTTCAATGCAAAGCATCCCGATAGCATAGCTTAATTCAGGTTCTCCAAATATAACAGCTCGACCTTCGGCATTGAACTTGTGGGAATCAATCATACCGTCAACAAGCCTGCCCCGTTCTTCTACAAGCTCACCAGGTACAGCTTTTCCTGAAATCTTTTTCAGTATATCTATAAAAATATCTGTATTTGAAATACCGACAGGCATTGCACATTTGTAGAGTGGAACTTTGAACTTTTCCTTCAGATATTCACCAGGTGAATCTTTCTGTGGAACAGTTAATCCAATTTCTATAGTCGCAATAGCTCCTCCCATTTTAATAATGCTGGAAACTTTTGTTCCTCCCTTTGGAATTCTCCTGTACTCTTTCTCATAGGGTGCATCTAAAGTGCTCGAGGCGTCAGGGAACATTATATATTCAATCCCAAATCTTTCCAAAATGCTTTTTATATTCCTGATATCTCCGGGATTCAAACTGGTTGTAATAATGTTAACTTTATTATTTGCTTCACTATTTGTGCAAAGTTCTTTTACAATACTCAATAGTGCTGAATTATATCCTTCGGAATTTGTGCCTCCATAACCCGGTGTGGATATTGGAATGATTTTGACTTTATCAGTATTTACCTGTCCGTTGCCTTCTTCCTCCGTATAAAACTCCTGAATTATCCTTTTTATATCCTCTCCGATTGTTTCTGCAAGGCACGTAGTGGCTACGCCAATAACATCCGGGTCATAAAGCTTGATAACATTTGCAAGACCTTTTTTCAAATTTGTTGCACCGCCATATACAGTTCCCTCTTCATTTAATGAAGAGGATGCCACATCAACGGGTTCATTAAAGTGTCCTGACATATGCCGCCTTATATAAGTACTGCAGCCCTGTGAACCATGCAGAATAAACATGCTGTTTTCTATCCCCTTTAAAGCCATTACAGCACCTAGAGGCATACACATTTTACACGGATTTATATTTAGATTTACAAAGTTTCTGTTTTCCATCCTAATCACCACCTTGATGTATTGCCCTCCAAACCGGACTGTTTATCGACATATCAACCTCTTTCAAGAAGTTTATTGCCCCCTCAAAACCGCATAACGGGTGTTTCCTTTCATGGTTATGATCACAAAACGCAATTCCCAGTTTATATGCTAAAGGTCTTTCTTTGACACCTCCGACAAGGATATCTGCACCCTTTTCCACCATAAACTTTTCAAGTTCTGCAGGGTTTGTATCATCTAAAATTACTGTTCCTTCATCAGCTAAATTTCTTATTACTTCGTACTCTTCAGCTTTACCTGTCTGAGTCCCAACCATTACAGTCTTCATTCCGATGGAATTAAACTGCTTTATAAGCGAAATAGCCTTAAATCCTCCCCCAACAAATATTGCAGCTTTTTTACCTTCAAGCCTTTTTCTATATTGCAAAAGCAGAGGTTCAATCTTGCCCCTCTCTTCAAAAATCAATTGTCTTGCCTTCCGAACAGCATCTTTATCTCCTAAGGCTTCTGCAACCCTCATTATGGAAATACTTGTGTCTTCAATACCAAAGAAGCTAACCTTTACAAACGGTATATTATACTTCTTCTCCATTTCCTTTGCGAGGTGCGTCATAGAGCCCGCACATTGCACAATATTAAGAGAGCCTTCAGGTGCCTTGACTATTTCTTTATAACGACCATCACCTGTAATTTTTGCTAAAACATTTACTCCAATTTTTTTTAAGTACTCTGTCACCATCCACATTTCACCTGCAAGATTAAAGTCTCCAAGGATATTAATTCCACCATCCTTTTTCTTACCTTCATTTTCCTCCATTACCTTAAGTAATGCATTGCAGGCTGCTTTATAGCCCATCGATTTATTTCCGGCAAAACCACTTGACTTAACCGGAATAACGCGGATTCTGTACTTTTCTTCTGCCTTTTTACAAACAGCATCAATATCATCACCAATAACCCCTACAATGCATGTGGCATATACAAATATCAATTCAGGCAAATACTTTTCATATATCTCATCAATGGCAGCTGCCAACTTTCTTTCTCCTCCAAAAACCACATCCTGTTCCCTGAGATCAGTTGAAAAACTGTTCCGGTAAACATCAGGTCCACTAGATAAACTACCCCTTATGTCCCACGTATAACTCGCACAACCTATAGGTCCATGCACTATATGAAAAGCATCGGTAATAGGATTTAATACCACCCTGGCTCCACAGTACACGCAAGCTCTCTGGCTTACACTTCCTGCTACACTGTCTTTTTCGCAATTCACGCTTCCATTTTTATCCTTTGACTTAAAGCATATAAACTCTTTTCTTTCCTCAAGCACTGCACTTTTTATACTTTTTGACATATTAATCAGACCTTTCATCCTTTTTGGGTTTTCCTGTTTTTTCAAGAAAACCCAAAAAGGTTATATAAAGCCCCCCATCATAAATTGATTCCCCTGGATAAAAAAATCAATTTCTTTACAACCTTCGTTGGAATGTAAATATGATGGGAGAAAAATAAGACGAAACTTTTAGCACTTAATGTTAATTGATTCAAATAGTACGAAACTTACAATTCACCAAAACGTCCTCTACATAATAAGTTCAAGATCCTCA
Organism: Bacillota bacterium; assembly: GCA_023398495.1. Taxonomy (GTDB): domain Bacteria; phylum Bacillota; class Clostridia; order Acetivibrionales; family Acetivibrionaceae; genus Acetivibrio. The sequence goes on along the minus strand of JAEWSG010000067.1, from coordinate 16,437 downwards.
TCAGCTGAATCCCTATCCTGTCTGTCCAGGAGAGTATTGCTTATCATTTCAATAATTCTCATAGCTCCCTTGTAACCCACAATCGGCATGTATGAATGAACACTTCTATCTAAAATAGGAAATCCTATACGAACAAACGGAATATCTTCAGCTCTGGCAATATACTTTCCATGCGTATTGCCCATCAGGAGATCTACAGGTTCTTCTTTAATCCATTGGTGTAGTGTAAACAGGTCTCCAGCTGCTTTCACCCTACCATCTACCCCAGCCTCTTTTAGCATTGCTGTTATTTCCTTTTCAAAAGCTTCACCCGGCGTACCTGTGACAATATATTTGGGTACCATTCCAAGACTTAAAACAAATTCAGTTAGTGCTATAACAAGATCAGGATCTCCATGAATAGCAACTTTCTTACCATGGTAGTGATAATGGCAGTCAACCATAATATCTACAACCTGGCCTCTTTCTTCCTCAAGTTCGTACGGTATATCCTTTCCTGTAATCTTGGCTACCTCCATAAGGAACTTATCTGTAGCCTCAATTCCTATTGGAGTTTTCAGCACGTTTGCAAGCACCTTACACTTTTTATCCAACTCATAAGCCGCATCAGAGGATGCAAAACTCCCCAATGCAAAGGTTGCTGCTGAATTACCTGCGTCAATAAGTTCCTCTATTTTAGTACCGCCCTCAGGGTACATTTCAAATTTGCCTGTCATAGGAGCATCGAGTACTCCGCTTGTATCAGGAAAAATTATAAAATCTATACCAACAGCCTTCAACATTGCCTTTATTTCCCTCATATCTCCCGGATTTACGAAGCCTGGTATCACATTTATCTTTCCATTAGGTGTACCGGTGTTTTGTGAAAGGTATTTAACCATGCCTTTTACCATATTGGAAAAGCCGGTAATATGTGAACCCACATAACTTGGAGTGTTTGCATGTATTACAATCTTCCCCTCTGGAACTTGTGACTGTGCAATAAATGAAGGTATATCGTCCCCGATTGTCTCTGAAAGACATGTAGTGTGAATTGCAATTATATCCGGATTGTATATGGAAAATACATTCTTTATCGCAGTTTTAAGATTTGCACCTCCACCAAATACAGCTGCACCCTCTGTAAATGAACTGGTAGATGCCATTACCGGATCTCTGAAATTTCTGTTTAAGAACTTCCTATGATATGCACAGCAGCCCTGTGAACCATGACTGTGTGGGAGACACTTATGTATGCCAAGTGCTGCATACATAGCCCCTACAGGTTGGCAGGTTTTTGCTGGATTTATAGTTAAAGCTTTTCTTTCAGCATATTCTTTTGGTGTAAAGTCTAGCATTCTATATCCCTCCTTCTATATACATTTTTGCAGTACCCTTCTTTAAGTTTTAAGTGGAATACTTCAAAATAGTGTTCTACTCTCTATAGTTGTACCTACCTATAGAGCATAACTACCTTCAATCATGGGCTGAGTCTTCCATGGAGGCTTTACAAGTTTCCATGAAGGTGTTTTTAAGCCCATTGCAATATCTCTTGCAAATATTACCGCCCCTCTAAACCCTGCATAGGGACCACTGTAATCATAGGAATGCAGCTGTTTTGAGAAGATACCCGCTTTATGTGCAACATACTTATCCTTTATTCCGGAGCAAAATATATCGGGTTTTAGGAGCTTGAGCAGTTCCTCAGTCTCATAGTGATTCAGATCATCAATGACGTAGCTTCCATTCTTCATTTCTTTCATCATTCCTGAATAATCATTAAGAGGTATTTCATCTTTTAGTTGCTCAATTTTTTCCTTTGACAGGAAGACCCTATAATTCTGGGGATCGGCTTTAACTTCAAGGTTTTCAATATTTTTGCTATCTCCATCTTCCTTAATAGTAGGCAATACTTCTCTGCCCTCATAATCATCTCTATGGGCAAATTCATAGCCTGCAAGAATTGTCTCAATTCCAAGATCTCTTAACAAGTGCTGATAATGATGTGCCCTCGACCCACCAACATAAAGTGCTGCTGTCTTTCCTTTGCACATTTCCTTATACTCGTTTATTTTCGGAGTTATATCTTCAAGTTCTTCAGCTATCACAGCTTCAGTTCTTGCTGAAAGATCAGGATCATCAAAATATCTGGCAAGATCTCTGAGACTTTTTATAGTACTTTCAACTCCAATAAAGTTTACCTTAAGCCAATCCTGACCATATTTGGTCTTCATCATCTCTCCAATATAGTTAATGGAGCGGTGGCATTGGATGACATTTAATGTAGCCTTATGAGCACTTTTCATCTCTTCAACAGTGCCGTTTCCCGGTATGTTGGATACAATTTCATAGCCTATCTTTTTAAGAATTCTTTCAATTTCCCAGCCGTCGCCACCTATGTTGTATTCACCAAGCATATTTATTGAATACTTTCCAACAACCTTATCACTAGTACCTATTATGTGTTTTATCAAACCATTGTTTGCAATGTGATGTCCGCCTGATTGGCTCACTCCCTTATACCCTTCACAACTGAAGGCTACAACTTTTATTCCATATTCCTTTTCTGCTTTTGCAGCAACTGCATGGATATCATCACCGATAAGTCCAACCGGACAAGTGGAGCAGATAAAAAGTGTTTTGGGCTTAAAAATCCGAACAGCTTCTTTAATAGCCTGAACCAACTTTTTTTCTCCGCCAAATACTATGTCGCTTTCCTGTAAATCTGTAGAAAAACAATAGTTTAAAAGATTAAGTTCATCCCCTTTTGTTTTCCCTTTATTTCTTCTTGTTCCCCAGGTGTAATAACCGCATCCTATAGGTCCATGGGTAAGTATAACAGCATCTCTTAGCGGACCTAATACAACTCCTTTACAACCGGCATAACAGCACCCTCTGTTTGTAATAATCCCAGGAATTGTTCTGACATTGGCGGCTATGGTCTGAGGCTCTTCACAACTGCTATCTTTGACAACGATATGCTGTTTTCTGTTCTTAAATACTGCTGCTGGATATTTTTCAATTACCTTATCAAATTTTCTAATCATATAAATCACCCCGAATCATTGGTTTTCAATTCCTAAATTGCTATTTCTCCAGTTTCACCTGTTCTAATTCTGATCACATCACCTACAGGCATTACAAATATTTTTCCGTCACCGGCTTTTCCCTTGCTGTTAACATCAGTAATTGTGTCAATTACCTTACTAACTTCATCATCTTTGACAACCAATGATAAAAGCCTTTTAGGTACAAGCCTGTGAACTTCGGACAATGCCTGTGCCACAACTGGTGAAGATATTTCAACACCATTGACAATACTTTCTATAATTGCAAAGTCTACTTTTTTCTTTCCACGTCCCAAAACCTTACGGCAGTTTAGTGACGTAAAACCTTCTGTCAGTAACGCTTCTTTTGTCTTGTTAATCATTTCCATTCTGATAATCGCAAAAACTTCTTTCATATCAAAACCTCCCTTATAGTCCGTTTTCTCCAGAACTAATGGTGTATGCTTCTTCAACAGGACTTACAAATATTTTTCCATCTCCAAATGCGCCCTTTTCACCAGTCTTGGCATTCTTAACAATAATTTTAATTACATCGTCTTTTTCTTCATCTTTTACAACCATCATAAGCATTTCCTTCGGTATCTCGTCATAAAACACTTCACCTACCTTTACACCTCTTTGTTTACCGCGCCCCATTACATCCATTTTTGTAACCGCCGGAAAACCTGCATCACATAATTCTGAAAGCACCACTCCAATTTTCTCAGGCCTTATAATTGCTCTTATCATTAACATGATTCTGAACCCTCCTTAAGATTTTTTTGCCTCTTTACAAGTACTTATCCTGTTCCAGCCTTACCTAAATATCCAAAATCCCATGTTCCATCAGTATTTGTTCCAGTCTATCCTGTACCATTGGCTTTGGAACAACAAACATATCGTTACTGTCAACAGCCTGTGCAAGACCCCTGTAAGCATCTGCCTGTTCATGTTCAGGGCTGAAATCTATAACTGTTTTTCTATTAATTTCTGCCCTTTGAACCTGATTATCTCTCGGTACAAAATATATCAATTGGCTTCCCAACTCTTTTGCAAATGCTTCCAATAATTCTTTTTCCCCGTCAACTTTTCTGCTGTTGCAGATTATACCTCCAAGACGGGTTCCACCCGTACTTGCATACTTTTGAACACCCTTACATATGTTGTTTGCAGCATATAATGCCATCATTTCGCCACTTGCAACAATGTATATTTCCTTAGCTTTTCCTTCTCTGATCGGCATTGCAAAACCACCACAAACAACATCACCCAATACATCATAGAAAACATAATCCAAGTCATCTGTATATGCTCCAAGGCTCTCGAGCATATTGATGGATGTAATTATGCCTCTTCCTGCACATCCTACACCCGGTTCCGGACCTCCTGACTCAACACATTTAATTCCAAAAACACCGCTTTTTAAAATGTTTTCCAGCTCAACTTCTTCCCCTTCTTCTCTTAATGTATCAAGAACACTCTTTTGAGCTAAACCTCCCAAAACCAACCTTGTTGAATCTGCTTTAGGATCACACCCGACTATCATAATCTTTTTACCCATTTCACCAAGACCAGCAGTCAAATTTTGAGTTGTTGTAGATTTTCCTATTCCACCTTTTCCATAAATAGCAACCTGTCTCATAATGATTACCTCCATCCTTTTCATGTCGATTTGTTTTTACAGCCTTTAAATTTAGTTTTGAGTATAAAAAAAGGGCACTGGAATTTCTCAATTTCAGCACCCTTGGCCTTGTGATATTAGATTCGATCAGGGAATTCAAATATCTACTGTAAACTTTTCTCTTATACTACATTACTTGCCAACACCGTATTGCGGTTTACTTCCAAAACTTTCTCCTGCATTGCCCATAAGAAAAACTTCACTTGACTTCATATTGAAATCTGCATAAGCCTCAGTTCCATGTTCACCAATATCAAGACCTATCATTTCTTCCTCTTTTGTAACTCTAAGACCAATAGTAGCCTTAATGACCTTAAATAATATAAAAGTTGTTCCAAGAGTCCATGCTGCAACTGCTGCAACACCTATAGCCTGAATCCCAAGCTGTGTCAAGCCACCACCATACAGAAGACCTTTATCAGTGGAAAACAACCCTACCAAAAGCGTTCCTGTCACTCCGCACAACCCATGTACCGAAACGGCACCTACAGGATCATCAACTTTTAACACCTTTTCAACAAATTCTACACCAAAGACAATTAGGAAACCTGCAACTAAACCTATTATTACCGAGCCCACCATGTCAACTGCTGCACATCCTGCAGTTATTGCGACAAGCCCTCCTAGTGCACCATTTAAAGTCATACTAACATCCGGCTTTTTATATCTCACCCATGTTATTATCATTACTATGGTAGCCGCTGCTGCAGCCGCAAGATTTGTTGTCATCGCAATTCTACCTATACTTAAATCAGTTCCTGCCAATGTACTACCAGGATTAAATCCGAACCAGCCAAACCAGAGGATAAATACCCCCAATGCACCCAATGCAATGTTATGTCCAGGTATGGCTAGAGCTTTCCCATCCTTTGTAAATTTACCGATTCTAGGTCCAAGGACGGTTGCTCCAACCAGTGCAGCCCAACCTCCAACCGAGTGAACTACTGTAGATCCTGCAAAATCTATAAAACCCATTTTGGATAACCATCCACCGCCCCATATCCAGTGACCTACTATAGGGTATATTATGAGACTGATTACTGCACTATATATAACATACGATATAAACTTCGTCCTTTCAGCCATAGCTCCAGATACAATGGTAGCCGCTGTTGCTGCAAAAACTGTTTGAAATATGGCAAAAGCTTCTATAGGTATACCAAGTCCGAGATGTTCCATATTTCCAAGGAGAAAGAACCCTGATGTACCTATAAGTCCAGCTTTATCAACACCAAACATTATAGCAAAACCAACAGCAAAAAATGCTAACGATCCGATTGCAAAATCCATAAGGTTTTTCATAATTATATTGCTTGCGTTTTTAGCTCTTGTAAATCCTGTCTCAACCATTGCAAATCCGGCTTGCATAAAAAACACCAGAAATGCTGCTATAAGTACCCACATCGTATTTATAACTCCTGCCGTTGCCGCACTTATTTCTCCATCCTCAGCAAACACAAATGAAGGAATTACTAATAAAACAAAAACAATAATTAAAGAAATCCACATCTTTTTCATAATAATCTTACCCCTCTCATTTCCAATAATTTAAACTTACTCCAAGATCGCCTTCTCGCCTTTATCGCCTGTTCGTATTCTCACTGCATTTTCAATATTATAAATAAAAATCTTACCGTCTCCCACCTGTCCTGTCTCAACAGCTTTGATTATTTTATCTGTCATTTCATCCACAATTTCATCCGGAAGAACTATTTCAGCCTTTACCTTAGGAAGTAAGTTAATACTGTACTCTGCTCCTCTGTATATTTCTTTTCTTCCTTTCTGAAGTCCGCAGCCTGACACCATACTTACTGTCATTCCGTAGTGTCCCGATTCGTTCATCAATTCTTTCAAGTTTTCAAGTTTTTCAGGTCTGATAATAATCTCTAATTTTTTCATACCAACAACTCCTATCTTTTTTAATTACTAGCACTAAAGTCTATCCACGCTGTATTAAGTGATTCCAAAAATTTAAAAATATATAAACAAAAAACGCCACGACACTATATCACTATAGATCGAGGCGTCTCAGCCATGAAGGTATAAAATTCGAACCTGGAACTTTATATTTCCTTCTCGTAATTCATTTTGTGATTTTATAATAACACACATCTTGCATTCTTGCAATAGTTTTAATTAAATTTTTTTATATTTACGTACATTTTTGCAATTTCCACAATTCCAACTTGCACAATTCAGGTTTTTTTATATAACTTGCTGAACTTTTAGAATAGAAATCTCAGCTTCACCTCCTTAAACGTCTATTAACTACTCATTTCTCTAACCTCTTGTAAGAATAAGTGCATCCGCAATATTTTTCATAGGTACTCTATTATCTCTACTCTTCTTCTTTATTAACTCATATGCCTCTGCCTCAGATAATCCGTTTTGCTCTACCAATATCCACTTTGCCTTTTCTATTACCTTTCTGCTTTCTAAGGATTCATTAAGTTTTTTAACCTTATTTTCATAATCAGATACTCTTTTAAAGTTAATCAGACTTATTTCTGCAATCTGACTTATAATTTCATCAAAAACAGGTTTTGTCACATAAGTCATAACTTTCGAATTTCTCAAGAAGTCTACAATCTCATCATTTTTGATGTCTAGAATCAAAGTGCATGCAGTCAATATTTCTTCATCAATTATTTCCAATGCCTGCTTTAGTTCTCTAAAGTTTCTTCCAACATCAATCATTACAAATTCAGGCATATACCTTCTAACAAGTTTTAGAACATTACCAGGCTCTTTTGAATAACCAGTGTATATCATTCCACTTGAGGAAAGAACATTTTTTACCCTTGCAAGAAGTTTATTATCTTCTCCTGACAATACAAATTTTGCACATTCCACTAATCATTGCCCCTTTCCCAAATTAAATAATCTCAGAAAAATTTACTCTTCCTATATTTAAATAAAATGCTTTCCCGCCAGAATTACTCCTGAATCAGGAAAGCACCAATGCTTTTCTTAAACCATGCAATGATAGTATAAAAACCATACATTTCAAATTTATTAAAATTTATATTAGCATAGAACATATTTGATTTCAAGTATACATTTTTTACTTCTTAAGCCCATCGAGTCTTTCTATAACCTTATCATACATTTCCTGATATTTTACTTTTTTGGACTTTTCCTCTTCAATAACATTCGCAGGAGCTTTTGCAACAAAACCTTGATTTCCAAGTTTTGCATTTACCCTGTCGAGTTCCTTTTGAAGATTGTTTTTTTCCTTTTCAAGTCTTTCCAACTCTTTCTCAATGTCTATCAGATCTTCTAAAGGAATATAGATTTCAACTCCTGGAAGCATTGACGCAACTGCATCCGATGGAATACCAGTTTTGTCTGACTTAATTAAAACCTCAGAACTTGATGCCAACCTTTCAAAGAACACCCTTCCTTCCTTTAGTATCTCCTGATCTTCCGATTTTGAGGCAACAAATACGATTTTTGCCTTTTTTGAAGGTGGAACATTCATTTCAGCCCTGATATTCCTGATATTCTTTATAGCATCCATTATAAGGCTCATCTTTTCTTCTTCTGCTGCAAAATTGTATTCAGCTTTGTATTCCGGCCATTTTGAAATCATTATACTTTCGTCATCGTTTATCAGATGTGTGTATATCTCTTCTGTAATAAACGGCATATACGGATGTAATAGCTTCATAGCTGATCCAAGTACATAATTCAAAACATACTGTGCCTCAAGCCTTGAACTGTCTTCCCTGTCATAGAGTCTTGGTTTTACAAGCTCAATGTACCAGTCACAGAATTCCTCCCAGATAAATTCGTAGATTTTCTGAAGAGCTATTCCAAGCTCAAATTTATCCATATTTTCAGTTACTTCTTTAGTAAGGCTGTTTACCCTGCTCAAAATCCATTTATCAGCCGAGTTAAATTTATTTGAATCAACTTTTGAAAAATCAAGGTTCTCATCAAAGTTCATAAGCACAAATCTTGAAGCGTTCCAGATCTTGTTTGCAAAATTTCTGCTGGACTCAACCTTTTCACTTGAGAATCTCAAGTCATTTCCGGGCGAAGTACCAATTGTAAGTGCAAATCTTAAGGCATCCGTACCGTACTGTTCTATTACTTCAAGCGGATCAATGCCGTTTCCTAGGGATTTGCTCATCTTTCTGCCCTGAGCATCCCTTACTATTCCATGTATGAAAACATATTTAAACGGCTCCTGTTCCATATGCTCCATACCGGAGAATATCATCCTTGCAACCCAGAAGAATATGATATCATAACCGGTTACCAATACATCTGTAGGATAGAAATATTTAAGGTCTTCTGTCTGTTTAGGCCATCCAAGAGTTGAAAACGGCCACAATGCAGAACTAAACCAAGTATCCAAGGTATCCGGGTCTTGTTCAATTCTTGAACTTCCACACTTTGGACATACGTCCGGCATATCAGCCTCTACCATCATGTGCCCGCATTCCTTGCAGTAATATGCAGGTATCCTGTGTCCCCACCAGAGCTGCCTTGAAATACACCAATCCTGAATGTTTTCCATCCAATTAAAGTATATCTTAGAGAACCTTTCAGGCACAAACTTGATGGTACCGTTTTTTACAACTTCAATAGCCGGTTCCGCCAAAGGCTTCATTTTTACAAACCATTGTTTTGAAATAATAGGCTCAATAACAGTGGTACATCTATAACAGGTACCGACATTATGGGTATGATCCTGAATTTTAACCAATAGATCCAGATTTTTTAAGTCGTCAATAATCTGCTTTCTCGCATCATATCTGTCCATGCCTTGATACTGGCCTGCTGCTTCGTTCATGGTAGCATTGTCATCCATAACCCTGATTTGGGGCAAATTGTGCCTTAATCCAACCTCAAAGTCATTTGGGTCATGAGCCGGAGTTATTTTAACCACTCCCGTTCCAAAATCTTTTTCAACATATTCATCGGCAATAACAGGTATTTCCCTATTTACTAAAGGAAGAATTACCATCTTGCCAATAAGATGTTTATACCTTTCATCTTCCGGATGCACAGCTACAGCCGTATCTCCAAGCATTGTCTCTGGTCTTGTTGTAGCAACTACAACAAATTCATCGCTGTCCTTAATAGGATATTTGATATGCCAGAAATGTCCGGCCTTTTCTTCATACTCAACTTCAGCATCGGAAATTGATGTATTACACTTAGGGCACCAGTTGATAATTCTTTCACCCCTGTATATAAGGCCCTTTCCATAAAGTCTTAGAAACACCTCTTTTACAGCCTCCGAAAGGCCTTCATCCATAGTAAAACGTTCCCGCTTCCAGTCGCAGGAGCTTCCAAGCTTTTTAAGTTGCTCAACTATTCTTCCGCCGTAGTGCTTCTTCCATTCCCAGGCCCTATCTAAAAATTTCTCTCTTCCAAGATCTTCTTTCTTTATACCTTCTTTAGCCATAGCCTCAACAATTTTTGCCTCGGTAGCTATGCTGGCATGGTCTGTACCCGGTAACCACAGAGCAGAAAAATCCTGCATTCTCTTCCATCTGATAAGAATATCCTGAAGCGTGTTGTCCAGAGCGTGACCCATGTGTAGCTGACCTGTGATATTGGGTGGAGGAATAACAATTGTATAAGGTGTCTTGTTTTTATCTGCAATCGCATGAAAATAATCTTTCTCCATCCACTCCTTGTATAGTCTGTCCTCAACCTGTTTGGGATCATAGGTTTTTGCAATATTCTTTTCTTCGCTCATTTATATAACCTCCATTTAATAAATTAATTCATATTATTTGATAGAAACAAGTAACAAAATAACTCCCGGCAGTGCAATAAAAAATCCTAGGATTTTAATGTTTACAACAGCCTTGTTTAATTTGTATTCTATAAGTTGTTCATCTGTTAGCTCATGTTTAAAATTGCAGACGGCCTTTTCGTTAAGCTTGTATTTATCGACAATAAACTTCGCCAGATAAACAATACCAAATCCAGGTATCATAAATAACATCGCCAGTATTTGTAGATACAACAAATCATTCACTCCTAACTCAAAATTTCCTCACAATATTCAAATACATATAACAAGAACTATAAACTGTAATTTCCTTAACACCAAAAAACCTTTCATCCAGAATTGGACGAAAGGTATTATTTCGCGGTACCACCAAAATTCCCACAGTAAAACAGGGCAACTCTTCTTCTTATCAAAGCGATAAAGCTTATCAAAAAATCCGGTAATAACGGCCCTTTACCGCCACAGCCTACTCACACCACATAAAGCATGTGCTTTGAGCTGCAGAACTCCCAAGCTACCTTCAACAGTATTATTCTTAAGGAAAACTTCCAGCCAATGGTTCCCCATCTCTTTCAAGACCTACTGTTTACTCCTCTTGATCATCACTTTTATATATATACACTTGATTTATAGAAGTCAAATAGCTATAACAAAAAACCCTGTGACTTTTATATAAGGGATAATGAAAAAATAACTTTCTGTTTTTATAAAATAGCAATAACTATTAAATCCAATTTTTTCATTATCCAAAGCAGGAACTTATATTTTAATCATGCCTAAGTTAAATAATAATGTAATAAATTATTATTGTCAAGGTTTAAGATAGCACTGATTTCAGTAATTATGCACAATAACCAAATATTTTTAATAACTGTAATTCTTCATCGGTCAAGGTAATTATATTCTGACTTTCCAACTTAGTAATCATCTCAAGCACAACAATGTCAACCCACCCTGACGTCAGAAGGCTCTTACAGCATTCATAAACTGACAAATCACACAACTCAACATTCCACGACCAATCAACATACTTCCAGGCCATATTCAAAGTCATTTTTCTGCCAGATTTGTTCATTGAACTGATTACGCTTTTTACCTTATATTTGTTTCTACCTAAAAGAGAGGTGTCATATATTGTTTTTACGTATTCATCCGGGCAATCAGGCTCAGGTATACTTGTGAATTTCGAAGCTATGTCCAGATCATAATAAAGCTTTTCGCCACAGTCAGCTATAGCCCTAAGCAGTGCCCATCGCATATTGTCATCAACCGATTCAACATATACGCAAACCTTTAAAATATACATAATATCAAGACTCCGCTCATCCATACTCATATAGTACATGGCAAGCAATAAGATAAGCACCACATTATCAGCTTCTTCTGAAAGCATTGTTAACATAGGCTGAACTGTAAGCTTTTGAAACAGAGGACCAGAAGTTTCTTTGCTATTCCGGCTGAAAAAGCTGTCCTTTGAATAAAATTCACTTACTCCACGAATCAGCTTTATCCTATATATATTTTTTCCATTTATTTCATTACGATACTGTCTGTAAAGATTCACAGCTTGAACAAACTTCCGTCTGAACACATTTACAACAATCAAGCCAACTTTCGACAAGGTATGATTGGAGTTTATTGAAAGCGTCTTTTCAAAATTATCCTGAGCATCTTTGTAGTTACCTAAACCCATGTTGAGCAAAGCAAGACAGTAATAACCATACGCTTTCTTAGGATTCTTCTTAACATAGTTTTGATATTTTGTGACATAGATATTTATTCTTTCCAGATCTTTTTTCATAAAATTCACCCTATCAGCAATTATACATACCACAGCGAAAGCTCTAATACCACTACGGCAAACAGCGGAACAATATTAATAACCGTTATTATTTCTGAAAAGCCGCTTAATTTCATCTAGCTGCATCCCAACCTTGTTTGCAGCAGTTTCATTGTATGTTATAACCTGATTAGGCAACATAACTATAGTCTTGGCAAGAAGTTTTTCATTTTCCTTAAATTCATCAAGCAATGAAAATACTCCCTTAAAAACTTCATCCATACTCTGTGCAACTTTTTGCGAAATTGTCTGCCCACTGTCCGCTAAACTCTGTGAAAAAGCACTTGTAGTATTCTGTTCTATAACAGACATTTCTGCACTTAACTTCAGCATCAGATTAGTTATATTTTCATGATATTGCCTTGCTTCCTGAGTACGTATGCCTAAATCAGTCTTTAACACTTCACTCAACTCTTTGATTGATGATACAGATGCTTCAACTTCAGTAGCTATTTGTCCAAAATTCTGTGCAACTTTTTGTGAAGCTTCCTGCATACCTTCTTCTAAACTTTGTGAAAAAGCTGCGGCAGTTTTTTGTCCCAGGTTGGATATTTCGTCATTCATCTTTTCCATCAGCTTATTTATACTATCCTGATATTCTTTTGACTCATTGCTGCGTGCACTAAAATCATTGCTTAATACTTCGCCAAAATTTTTCATTGACGAAACTGCCCCTTCTATTTCACCTTCAATTTTAGCAAAGTCCTCTACAACTTTCTGTGAAATTGCCTGAACACTTTCTTCCATACTCTTGGAAAAAGCAGTGACAGTATTATATCCAAGAATTGATATATCCCCACTGACCTTTTCAATAAGCTGGTTTATATTATCCTGGTACTCCTTTGCTTCATTGCAACGTGCGCTCAAATCATTCTTCAGCACTTCGCCCAATTCTTTCATTGATGAAACCGAACCTTTGACTTCTGACACTATACTCCCTAAATCCTGTACAACCTGTTTGCTGTATGAGGTCATATCATCTGCTGCAATCTTAATATTCTTAGACAAGTCCTCGACCGAATCGTAATTATTAACAACAGATTTTGACGCCAAATCTAATGCTTCTATCAGATTTTTATAGCTCACATCCATCTTATTAACGTTACCGCTAAAGCTTGTGTTAAAATCTGCAATACCCTTTACATTTTCAGCGAAACTATTGGTGGTCTTTTCAAATCTTTCAACAGTATCATCCAATATCTTAGAAGACAAATTTACTTCCATAACAACACTTGTCATTTTATTACCAAAGGCATCAATGGTTTCCTTCATGCTGTCTTCTATCTTTGCACCAAATTCATTGAAGGTATCTCTCAATACCTTATTCATCATAGCGTACTCATTTTCTGAACTTTTCTGTACCGGATTTTTCTTTAAAAGAACTACCAAAACCGCTAAAACAGAAATAACAAGAACTACTAAAAGGAAACTTACCACTACGCCCCAAAACGCAGTTGTTCCCTCCATAATACCTAATGCTAAACGCATAAAAATACCACTCCCAGTGTTTAATTTAATATTTATTGTTGTCAATTAAAATACTTAATTGGCGAGCAAATATATCCGGACATAAGAATTATTCCGACTCTATTTATAGAATATCATACTTTTTAGTAAAAACATATAACAAATATATTTACATCAATAAATCCGCTTGGCTCATGATTTTTTTGTTGGTAAGAAGAGCCCTACTGTTTGCTGCTAAACGCTTCGATTTCTGGCATCAATTTCTCTCTTCTTTCTGTTCATTTCATGCAATTTTTCCAATTCGGCCTCCGGCAGCTCTTTCTCTCCTCCTAACAGCTTTGTTAAAAGAAGAGTTTTTGCCATACTCTCCGCAGCCTCAAGCTTAAAGAAAGCATTAATAAGATCATTTGCAACAGCAACTATACCATGATTGGCAAGAAGAATGATGTCATAACGATCTATATATTCTTCAATTCCTTCACTTATCTGTTCTGTCGAAGGAGCACCATATTTAGCCAGAGGAATTTTTTCAAAGAAGGTTATCATTTCGGTGTACGCTTTCGTCTCGATAGGCTTGTTTGCAACGGCATATGCAGTCGCAAATGGTGAATGGGCATGAACAACAGCTCTCACATCGCTCCTTTGTCTGTATACAGCAAGGTGAAGTTTAATCTCTGAGGATGGCTTATACATACCTTCCAATACATTTCCGTTTAAGTCGGTAACAACAATCATATCTTCAGTCAGATAGCCTTTGCAAACCCCTCCAGGTGTAATATATACCTGTCCATCATAAAGCACAGATACATTTCCTTCGTACGGGTTAACAAATCCTTTATCATACATAAGTTTTGAAACTTTGATTATATTCTCTCTGATTAAATCTGACATATTAACGCCCCCCATAACGTATTTTATCTATAGATATATTTAATATTCAAGCTAAATTTTAACACATAACAGCGGGGTAGGCAAACTTTCATTTGGTTTGAGGCAAAAACTTTTATACCTGAAATAATTAATAGTCCAAGTCTTTTTTATCATATACTTTATACAGCTAACTTCATTTTGGAATATGGTGGTACAATCTTGAAAAGCAAAATCCTTTCAGTGATAAATATTTTTCTATTTGTATTAGTTATATATAGCGTCTATGATAATATTCTTATACTTGACGACTTTCATCCACCCTTCAATTCACTGGTATTTAGCTCTTATGAGGATGAAGGTATTGACGCAAGCAATAAAGGATACCTCATATATATAAATCTTGATTCTCTCCTTCTTAACCTATACAAAGACGGCTCTCTTATTGGAACCTACCCTGTTTCGGGTGGAAAAGCGGAAACACCATCACCGACCGGCAGATGGAAAATAATCAGCAAATCCTCCTGGGGAGAAGGTTTCGGAGGATCATGGATGGGTATTAATGTACCCTGGGGTACATTGATTTTGGACACATTGGTTTAAATCAATAGTAATGCATACAATGTAAAGATATAGATTACTTTTGAAAGTCTATCATACATCATATCTATCAAGGCAGAACCTGTTATTCCATTATAACTTGCAATAGGAGTTGAATTCATCCTGCCTCTGACAAGACATGGTTTGTCAGCAGTAGGAAAGCACCTCTCCCAATACACATTCGAATTGATTTTTTCAAGAAAGGACTGAATTGCTCCTATTTCTGTATATCCCCCTGTACAAAAATAACCTATCTTTATCACCACGGCCAACCTCCCATTAGAGGTTCTCCAACTCTGTATAAATCACCCAGCTTCCATCCTTCATCCAAAAACCCTTCAAGAGAATTTGGAGCTACATGCTTAATTTTTTTTCACCCTTTAAGTCAATCTTGGATTCTGTTGGATGCGATATTTTAAGCTTTGTTAAGTCTGGCATTACCTCTCGTTACCCAAATTTTTTATCTACCGCAGCATTTTTTATATTTCTTGCCACTTCCACAAGTGCAGGGATCATTGCGTCCAACTTTTATGTTTGGCAGTTCTTCCTTCTTTTCATACGAACCGAATTTCTTGATTATTTCTTTTGAAGCACTCTTCACTTCATTATACCTTCTCTTTAAAATACCAAAAATCTCTGGCTTGCTATCATGAAGGAATTTAATAACTTCAGAAACCCTATTTGTCCCACACTCGTTGAATTCAACATTATATTTAAAATTGTTTATATTCATCCTGACAGCAAACTCAGGCTCCTGTGTTTTCTTTGAATCATCAATTTTAAAAAATGTCAGTACCGTCTCGTTACAAAGACATTTAGGCTTTGAACAATACTGGTCCTCAAAAAACCACTTCTCAGTTTCATTAAATTCAAAAGAGAATTTATCTATGTCACAACTTCCAAATATCTCAGAGTATGCTAGCATATTTCCATCAAGAATCATTTTTACCGTATTATCTGACATGTAATCAACATAATTCTTTTTGCCATATTCCTTGGCTTTAATATAATGAGAAAGCAGCTTTTCTTTGAATTCGTCAATATTGTCTACAAATTCCTTAATCATTTTTTCTGCTTTAATCATTTTGTTGAGTACTTTCTTCTCGGTAACTTTCCAAGTATGCATATCCAATCTTATTAAAAACCAGTCATTTACCGGCTTTCCATCATCAGATAGTTCAATAAATCTGAGTACAGCATC
>JAEWSG010000228.1 GCA_023398495.1 Bacillota bacterium | reverse complement strand
TGGTTTACTGCGGCATATAACGGGGATATTTCTGGTTTGGAAAAGCTAATAAAAACAACAAAGGTAGATGAATTAAATGAAAATGGTTATACAGCTTTGCAAATAGCAATCCGAACTCAACAATATGATTCAGTAGAATTCTTGTTAGATAATGGTGCAGACATAAATCAAAGGGATGAAGAGCAATTAACACCTTTGAGTCTTGCATGTGGGTATGAGGATAGTAGAATTGTTAATTTATTTATTAAACGTGGATCCAATATAGATGATGATAATGGTTATGGATGGACACCATTAAAATTAGCAGCATCTTTTGGTTCATTAGAAATATTAGAAATATTATTAGAACATGGTGCAAATGTTAACTATCAAAAAAATGGAACTAGATACACTGTATTGGCATGTGCAATTGGTATAGGAGATGTAGACAAAGTGAAACTATTAATTGATTATGGTGCGGATATAAGCGGGGATAAGAAAGATACTTATTTATCATTGAATGATGAATATAATTCAAATAATGTTGAAATATTCAATAAAATTAAGGATTTATTAATCCTTGAGGACACCTAATACATAATCCATACATAACTAAAAATGCTAGAAAATCAGTTTTTGGTTATGTATGGATAAGACCCTAAAACTACTCCTTACTGATTCGATTACTGTCACCATTTTGAATAATTGCAGCAGTAATAATTCCTATTACTGCCCAGAAAAGCAACATAACCCTATGCTCATGCCAAATGTGTTCGCCCATTCCTGCTATCATTGCACCGGATAATGAAGAAATAGACGCAATAATTGTATATTTTAATGTTGTATCAGTTTCATATCTAACTCTATTTATACCAGTTTTAAATAAATGAACAACCCATCCGATAAATGATAGCAGTCCTATAATTCCACTTTCTATCCATATATGTAAAATTATATTATGACTATGCGGGGGAACCCATCCCTCTGTGTACAGAGGATATCTGGTAACTACTCTTTTAAAAACAAAGGTGCCAAGTCCTATGCCCGAAAACCAGTAATCCTTAATAATTGGTAGTACAGTTTTAAAGATTTTAAATCTATAACCAATTGAAGTATCACCTGTTGTTATGGTCCCAACTCTGTTAATTATGGTTGAAGGAAGTAATGGTACACTAAGCAACCCCACTATTACTAATGGAAGTATTAGTTTTTTATTTGCAAAGAATACGAAAATTAAGATTGCAGCTATAAGACCAATCCAAGATGTTCTTGAATAAGTTAATACCAAAGCAATAAATGCTGGAGTTGCCATTACAGTAAATAGAAGTTTTTTGACTTTTGACTTTGAGTAAGTTACTACTGCTAAATAAAAAGGTAATAGTATAAGCAGTGATTCAGCGTAATCGTTAGTGTTTTTTATAGTCGCATAAACTCTGCCTGGCATATCTGGATTAGTCAGAGTGTCTGTCAATGATGGATCAACAGGTACTCCTATTATTGCCATCCATATACCCAACAATCCTGTAATTGTAATGCCTGTTAATATAACTTCTATTACGCTTTGCAATTGAACTGTAGTTTTAATTGAGCTTTTAAGCAATATTACTAACATAAAGCAATTTACATAAAAAATTAAGAATTTAAAGCTTTCACTGGGAGATATGGAAATAAGCTGTGCTGCAAAAATAGCTATTACAAATACAACTGTATATAAACTAATACCGGTGACATTCAATCCTTCTTTCCCGATAACTGCCGGTTTTAAATATAACAAAAGTGTTAAAATGGCAAGAATAAAAAAAGCATAAAGATTATTCCATCTAAATGGTGCCACCAACGAAATAAAAAGCAAAATTGCAGTTAACAAGTGAATGTTATTAATTGCCATGACAATAATTCTGTGAGTAATACTCCTGCAAATAAAATGCTCTGTTTTTTTATATAGCATTGTAAGTGTTTTTTCAGGTAATAATAGCACAAATCGTACAATTTTATTAACATGGCCGTATTCCCATGAATTTGAAATGTGGCTCTTTACAGTAAAAATACGTTTAATTATACTTGAACGAAGATATATCCTAATTAGTTGTACGAACTTGTTTACAATATGTAGGTAATAACTATTATTCAAATTATTTTTTACAATATTATACAGTTTAAATATCATTTTCAATATCAAACTCTCAGAAAGTATTGAATACAATTTTACACCTTCCCATTTATAGTTTTTCTATCGCAATTATCCTTACATTAAAAGAAGGCAAAGACCCCACAGTGAATTCCGGCAAACTACTATTTAAGTAGTATTGAGTATTATTAAAGAAAACCCCTGTATCCGAGAGACTGCCTTTTCCTTCAACAACAATAGTCACAGAATTATAATTAGGCTTAGACGACACTCTGCATATTCCTTCAGAATCAAATCCGTAATCTACAGATTTATCAATAATAACATTACTTACATTTCCAAAAACTGCATTTGTATTTCTATCCTTAACAACGTCACCTTCTTTAATTGGGTAGGCATCGCTAAGACTTTCAATATAAAATGTAGTTTGGATATTTTCTGCTGATTTTAATGGCGAATTAGGATTGTCACTTGAAAATCTATAAGCCAAAACTATAAAAATGGAGAGACAGACAAGCGTAATAATAATATCTGAAAGGTTAAACCTTTTTATTTTCTCACCCTTACTATTAAAAAACATCATGCACCTCCTATGAATAACACAAATTTAATGGTATGTTTCAATAAATCGAATTTAAAATATGTTCATTTTTTTATATCTGTAACTCTTGAATAAAATGCTGTATTACCAATAACTAATGGAATACTTATGCCTACAGATAATTCTTCTTCGTTAAGCAGGACATGGTCATCAGAATATATACCTGTTCCCTCAACAACGAAGGTAACTGAATTATAATTAGGTTTTGCAGAGGCAACCCAATATCCTTTTGAATTGCATCCATATACTATTCTGTCACCCAAAGATACATCGGTAACTTTTCCTAAGGTAACATTTTTTCTATGCATTTTAACATCATACCCATTTTGAATTGAGGATGAAAAAATATTAAGAACTTCATCTACTTTAAATGTTACTTGAACTTTATCAACTGACTTATCGGGTAAATTTCCGTTTTTGCTTTTATTTCCAATAGTAAAAGTATATATTACTGGGATTATTGCAAAGATTATACAAATAATAACTATATCTACAATGCTAATCTTTCCAAATAGTCTTCCCCTTTTATCAATAAGCATTTTGCCAACTCCCCGTGTGCATCATTATCAACATTTAGGTAACATTATATATTTAACTACCTTTATTTTCAATGTTTTTTATATTGCAATGTAAAAAGTATTCGCTAGTATGGGGCAAAACTGATTACTGTAGTGTAATAGCTGCAAAATATTTTTTATGCAATAAAATTGAAATGCTGCATTGCGGGTTAAAAATAGTTAGTGCTTTGCATATAATAAAATTAAAAAACGTTTTATCGCAGCAATTACACTTATTAACGCGCTTATTGCACGAAATATCTGTTTTGCTTAAATGTAGATTCGAACAGTTGATTCAGCAAGCTGTGTGTTATTTTCACTTTGATATTATCATGAGGTGCGTTTCATATAGGACGCACATAAGGGGCTTAGCTTAGCCATTCAAGAAAATATACAGTAAATTTTTAATTCACAGTATATATCAACCGCCACCATTCATATAAGGTATATCAAAATAAGATCATTAAGCTGCTTAAGAAAATTCTTGCAGTTTTTTTAGTTCAGTCTAAGTTAATAACCTTTTCAATATCAAGCTTTAGTTGCTTTAATTCTTCTTCAGTTAATTTAATATCGGGCAATGAATTTAAAGTTACAAATAATTTGTATTTTCGAAAAAATTCTTTAACAACGGGATTGTTGTATTTAAGTAAGTCACTATTCGCATTGTTAAATTGTACCCAATCAAAATGGACAAAAAAACCCTTTTCCTTATATTTATTTAAGTATGTATCGTATGAATCGAAAAGGCCATTATCTTTATAAACATCATAAATAATTTTTGCAGTTTCAATATTCGATTTCAGTTCATTGCCAACAATAGTGTCTATGAATACTTTGCATATTTCCATTTCTTCTTCTTGTTGTTTTTTCTGTTTTATTTCATCTTGATTTTTTTGTGACCATAATTGACATATCATAACTAAAAAAGCACCTAAGACAGCTAAAGCTGCACCAATTATTGCACCAAAGTAAGATAGTAAATCAGATTGTTTATAACCATCATATTTGGCACATAAATAGTTAACTGCATTAATAACAGAATCTAATAAAAGTTTTGGCGTAATATATAGTAACCCAATAAAAAGCGGTATAGTAAGTGATAAGGAAGGAAGTATTTTAAATAATTTATTGTTTTCTTTAGCTTTAACAACAATAATAATACTTAATAACGACAATATAATGAAACATATATTAAGAAATTTCTTAGTTAAGAAAGCGTTATTTATGCCCTTATCTTGCATATAACTTGCAGCCAAAGATGCTATCAAAAATATCTGCCAAAGAATTAGTATTGTTACAATAATGATTGAAATTCTATATAGTATACGTAAAAGTTTCATAGCAAAATTAAGCCAAAATAATTTATCTTTCATGACTGTCCTTACTTTCCTTAGTTTAGCTATGAAACTTTTAATTCTGTTTTTCTTAGGTGTAGGCACATTATTGTTAGTTTGTTTTTGATTAACTTCAGTTTGTTCAACTTCATTTTGTTCAGTTGATATATTTGAAGCAGTTGATTTATCTGGTTTAGATTCTTCTTTATTATTTGATTCTTCTATAATTTTAGATGTGACTTTTTTTTCATCGTGCTGATTACAAGAATTTTGTAAAGGTTCATTAGCCTGTTTGTCATTTTTTACCTGTGTTTTCTTGCTTTTATTCTTATTTTTGTTTCTTCTTGACATTTTATCAGCCCCCAGTGATAATATATATATAAATTATATGTCAAAAAATGTAGTTTGTCATGTGTTTTATTACATGTAATAAAACTGTTTAGTTAATGTATTTATATTATTACAAATATAGACTTAACATGTAAAGTGGAATATAATTATGTATAGCTTCATTATTCTAACAGTGGGTGGTGTCAAAATGATACATAAGAATATATATTCAAACAGAATGAAGAAAACTGATAAAGTTGACCCGTACATATATGAAATTATAAGTCCTAAAGTACAAACTTCTTTTAAAATGTTATTTTCAAAATGTGGTGAAGAATATCTAGCTAATGCACTATTAGATTACTGTGAAACAAAAAGGGAATATTTATCAACTAATATTAAAAACTATATAGAATTTGATATTCCATATAATAAATTTGATTGCCTTGAAGATATAAATAAATTATTTAAAAGTTATTCTACTGAAAACATATTAGATTTATTAGATATACTAATTGCACAATATATTAAAAAAATTGATAGCATTAATCCATGTAATCGCTTTGAAGAAGATGATATTGAAGAAATTACTTTGGAAAAAAATGTATTTGTTAATAATTTAAATGAAACTATTGAACATAACAACCTAGGGTATTGTGTTATAAATAATGTGATTGCTACTAAAGAATCTGATTTTCTACATCAGGAAGTAGTATCAAAACCTTTAACATTGTTAGTTAATGAAGAATTTAACGGTGCAGCTGAAGAATTTACGAAAGCAATAGATAACTATACTAAAAAGGACTATGAAAACTGTGTATTAGAAGCTTGTAAAGCGTTTGAAAGCACGATTAAATCAATATTGGATAATAGACAAATCGAATATGAAACTACTGGCCCAAATGCTAAACTTAATAAATATATGGATAAACTTAAAGCAGAAGGATTATTTGATTCTTATCTTGATAGTTTTTCGAACAATTTAATTGCAATACTGAATTCAAGTGTCAATACTGTTCGAAATAGATTGGCTGGACATGGGGATGGTTCAGAACCAAAAGAAGTTGAAAGAAGTTACGCATCATTTGCTTTGAATTTATCCGGTAGTTGTATAATGTTTTTATTAGATAAATATTATGAAAAAGGTGGAAAGAAAAGTTGATAAAATTATTCTATATAAGGTAATATAAAATCATTATTAAAAATTCTGGGGATTCACAAAGTTTAATCATAAAAAAAAGGAATGTTATTTTCCCTTTAATTTATTTTCTAAATTTATTAGCATTGCTGTAACAACTAGTTCTTTGACTGCGTTTAGAGTAACATCAGTAAATTTCCCTGTCCAATCAGGGTGACAAATTTCAATTCCAATGGTGTTAAGAGTTAATGATTTTTGCTCTATCTGCATAAAAAACACTTCCTTTTTATCTGAAATACATCAGATATACTTTTTTATAATATTGCAGCCACCTAAAGAGAATTTTTACAGACAGGAGTACATTTGATGTTAAAAAACTTAGAAAAAAATTCCGATAAATAAAGAGAGAGTATATTAGAGAAATGAAGTGGTATCAAATCATATTTAAGAACAGCAAGAAGGCAGGTATTAAATCGGTTAAGCTAGACAAAAGATGGAATGATGAATGAAAAGGCTAAAGAATGGATAAGAACATTTATGCAAATAACGAACCAATATTTGAATTAAGGAGGACTCCCAATGGGTTTTTTACTATTTGTACTTTTTCTCTTATTATTAATAGCTCTTAGTGATGCTTCCAATAAGAATAAGAAAAAACGCTGCAATAAAAATCGAAATCGTCGTTCTAATCTTGATTATACTATGGAAGCTGCAAGTGAATTTCAACGCCAATTTCAGGAACAACAACATGAATACCAGGAACAACAACAACGTGAATACCAGGAACAACAACTAAGGGATCAAGCACAAGTTGACAAACAACAATTTGACAAACAACAATTTGACAAACAACTAGAAGACTTCAACAACTTGAACAATTCTAACCACTTCAATGATTTCCATAATCCATTTTAATTATAGAGGTGTATCACAAGTAGCTTATCTTAGAGAAGTGTACATAAATGATTATAAATGGACAATAGAAGAAGCTTACGAAGGCTTACTACAATCAGTTACTCCCGATCAATTATAACTGCACACTGGCTCTTTTGGAACATGGGAGCAGAATCCGTATCTCAATTGAAATTCTTTTCATTGGACATTTATTACTACACCGCCTTTTGTGTCCTTACCACAATACATCTTAGAACCCTTTCCTTTCGCGCGTTCTTTACCCAAATTATACCTCAATGATCATTAACTAAAACCGGAGTAAATTAGCATGTTTGGTTGAGTTACTCTAAAAGCAGCGGGTCAAATTTGACCCGCTATAGGTGATATATGACCCGCTGAAATCTATAGCAAAACAGTATTACTAGACGGGTGGGTTGCATCTGCTACAAGGAGTATATCCCTGATCTTTAGCATTATCCAGACTAATGGGTATTTTACTCTTTCGTAGATATTGACATCCATTACTATGATATTTTTCCCCGGTTTTAGTTACATAAATCGTAACTTCTTTCTTTTCTGTTTCTTCTCTAGTTTTTTCGGCTGTAGCTTTTATAACACTAGAATCTGTATTTGATGTTTCGCTTTCATTAGGTGGAGCTTGTTCTTTAATTGCTGAAGTTTTTTTGTCAATTTTTATTGTGTTATCATCACTAGCTGCAACGATGGTTCCAACTTCGGCTGTTGGTGAAACTTCAGAAGTCTTTTTGTTTTCTGGTGCTGATGCTGGTATTTCAGAAGGTTCTAATGTGATAGAATCAGAACTGTTTAAAGTGGCGGATTGAACTATTGTTGGTGTAGATGAGTTGATAATCAGATTTTGGTTAGTAGCAAAAGCGTTAGTTGTATCTGAAACTGTTGTACACCCTATAATATTTACAAATAATATAATTGTTGACAAAACTAATAGTAGTCTTTTCATATCAGTATCCTATCTGTGTAAAATTTTATATAATTATATCATTATATTGCAAGTTTTACTATATTATAAAATTAGGAAGCAAATAAAATCTTTTGCAAAAGGTCATAGGATATATTATTGCAAGGTAAATCAAATACTTAGGTGTTTCAAAAAAATTCATTAGGCAAAGTTTATAGTTACAACCCAATAAAATCAGCTTTTTTGAAACACCAATTGACCAGTTATTTTTTTGGAACTACCTTAAACAAAATTATGTAATCTTTTCTAATACAATTGTTTTTATTGCTGTAAATTTGTATAATAAATATATATCGAAAAAATAGAATATGTGGAAGGTCGTGGCATATGCTATCAAAGGTAAAGAGCTTTGGTCTTATGGGAATCGATGGGTATGTTGTCATTGTTGAGACAGATATATCTAATGGAATTCCGTCTTTTGACATGGTTGGACTTGGAGATACTGCGGTAAAAGAGTCCAAAGAACGTGTCCGTGCAGCCATAAAAAATGCAGGTCTTGAATTTCCTATAAAAAGAATTACGGTAAACCTTGCTCCGGCAGACAAGAAAAAGGAAGGGTCAGCCTTTGATCTTCCGATTGCACTTGGAATATTAGTTGCTACCGAGCAAGTTAGTAATCGAGATATTGAAGACTATGCCTTTATGGGGGAGCTTTCACTAGACGGTGAAATTAAACCGGTTAAGGGTGTTCTGCCTATGATTATAAGTGCAAGGCAAAGCGGTATTGAAAACATCGTTCTGCCTCTTGAAAATGCAGATGAGGCTGCAGTAGTTAGTGGAATAAATGTACTGCCGGCAAAAAACATAGTTGATGTAGTAAATCACTTGAACGGTGTTTGTAAATTGGATAGGCATGACATTGATATTAATGAACTCTTTGAAACCAATATTGCGTATGATGTGGATTTTGCAGATGTAAAAGGACAGGAAAATGCAAAACGCGCACTTGAAGTCGCAGCTTCCGGAGGGCACAATTGTATTATGATTGGAAGTCCAGGCTGTGGTAAGACAATGATTGCCAAGAGATTGTATACTATTCTTCCTTCCATGACCTTTGATGAAGCTCTCGAAGTAACTAAGATACATAGTATAGCCGGAAGCCTGCCTGCCAAAACCTCGCTGATTACTCAAAGGCCATTTAGAGCACCACATCACACAATTTCAAACGTTAGTCTTATCGGTGGTGGAAAGTACCCAAAACCTGGGGAAATAAGTCTGGCACATTTTGGAGTACTGTTTTTAGATGAGTTGCCTGAGTTTGATAAAAGTGCACTTGAGGTATTAAGACAGCCTTTAGAAGATGGAGCAGTTACAATTTCAAGGATTAATGCTACTTTTACATACCCTGCAAGGACAACCTTGATATGTGCAGCAAACCCTTGCAAGTGTGGTAACTATCTCGATGAATCTAAGGAGTGCACTTGTACACCCAAACAGATTCAGCAGTATTTGGGAAAATTGTCCGGCCCCCTGCTCGACAGAATAGACCTACAAATTGAAGTAGCTTCAGTAAAGTATAAAGATCTTGAAAGTAGAGAACAGGGAGAAAAGTCAAGTGTTATAAGAAAGCGGGTAAACAAAGCCAGAAAGCTACAGCAGGAGAGATATGAGGGATTAAGTATTTATTCTAATGCAGAGCTGACACCTATGTTGATAAAGAAGTACTGCAAACTTGATGACAAATGCAAAGAGATATTAAAGAGTGCATTTGATAGGCTGGGCCTTAGTGCAAGGGCTCATAACAGGATTCTTAAGGTGGCGAGGACAATTGCAGATATGGATGCTAGTGAAGATATCAGACAGGAACATCTACTTGAGGCAATACAATATAGAAGTCTGGACAGGAAAATGTAAGAAGTTTAACGCAAATCAGGTGGTGCATATTCTCTTTGCTTAGGGTGATATAGATGAAAAACTCTAAAACTAAAATTATATGACGTTTTTCACCTAAATTAGATAACGTTTGGGTGCTATATAGATTTAACTTTAGTGTACGTTATCTATATTTCTAACAACTGTCATTATACTTATAGAAAATCCATCATGTAACTTATTGTCTGTAGACTTATAAGTATAGATTTAATAAGATTTTTTTACGGAGGTAATAAATGTAATGAATATATGCCAAAAGTTTGGAGTGAATGTGCGTAAGTATAGAAATCAAAAAGGATATTCACAAGAAAAATTAGCAGAAATTACTGGCCTTCATAGAACATATATAAGTGCTGTTGAAAGAGGTGTACGTAGTATATCACTTGATAATATTGAAAAAATTGCATTAGCTTTAGAAATTGCTGCCTATAAATTATTTGTTTTTGAATGTAAGGAAAATCACGCAACATAATTATATATTGTATCAAACCTCTAAAAGTGAAAGGATGTGCGTTTATGGAAAACTGGCAACTTTTTGAACAGGAATGTTGTAATTATCTAAATAATGCCTTAAAGGATTATCCTTTTAATTTTAAGTGCAATGGAGGAAGCGACTCAACATCTTCAGATATTGAAGTTACTAAGAAAAATGCTTCTGTTTTTTCAATTGAAGCAAAGCTGTCTCCATCTCAAAGTGGTCAATTTGTCGTCCTAGATAATAATAATAAATTCTCTTACTCACCAAGGAATAAGTTCTCCGGAAATATTTATTCCAGACAAATAATTGATTACTTGAACAGAAATATTGATTTATACACCAATGTTCAGCAATCAGCTATTAATATTAAATGTCCTAATGGTGTTCTTATAGGATGGATAAAGGAGCATTACAAGGCAAAAGGCTCAAAATTTATTATAACTTCTACTTCACTTGGTACAAATAAAGTAATTGTACCACTTGATCAACTTGGACAATACTTTGTTGTTTCTGCCTGTTTACGCAGAAAAAAAAGTGGTTCAAGAAACATACCTAAATCTGATTTTATGTTTGCAGAGAGACTTGTACAGGAACACCTACGGAACATGAGATGTAAAGTAAAGGAAGTTAAGAAAATTGACAATAAACTTGTAGTAACATTAGATTCTGACACTTATTTAAACAAAAGCAAATGCTATTTAGATAGTGATATGTACATATCTGAAGATAGGCTTAATAGTAACAAATATATTATAAAAAAATTGAGTAAAACTAATAATGCTAATGTAGTATTTAGTTTAAGGTACGTAGGGGATTCTAATTCTTCAAGTAGTCTTAATATCTTGAAAAATGAATTAAAAAAATATATGTGATTCTATTTCATTATTAGTGTTTTCATAGTCACTCTTATCATTACTAGAAATAGTATACGTTCTCAGCTGGCTTAAGTTAACTATGCTATCGAGAATCGCTTTTAGTACAGGCACAGCAACACTATTACCAAACTGCTTATATGCTTGACTATCTGATACAGGAATTTTAAAATCATTAGGAAATCCCTGTACTAAACAACATTCTCTTGGAGCTAGTTTACGAACACGTCCATTTATTAAGTAAGCACCTGTCTTTGCCCCAGCGCCTCCTCCATGAGCAGATAATGTTATGGCATGACCATATGGACTATATACCCTTTCACCTTGACCGCCTTTATTAATAGTACCAACTCTAATGGGTTTTGGCTGACACTTTGTAATAACTTTGTCCCAAATAACTATATCATCACGTTCGATAACATATTGGTGAGTTTCATCGTCTGTTAACAAAATATCTTTTAGATAGATATGTTTTTTGATTTGTTCAGGGAATTGATAATAATTAACTTCCAAATCCTTCCTGAAACATACAATATATACCCTTTCTCTATTTTGAGGGACACCAAAGTCTCCTGCATTTAGTATTTTGTAATATATTACATAACCTAAATTATCTAATATATTATGTATATGCTTAAAAGTCATATTATTATTATGACGAACCAAATTTTTAACATTTTCTAAAAACAAAATTTTTGGTTTGTGATGATTGACTATGCGGGCAATTTCAAAAAACAAAGTGCCTCGAGCATCTTCAAAGCCCAATTGTTTTCCACTAATACTAAATGCTTGACAGGGAAAGCCAGCACATAAAATGTCATGCCTAGGTATTTGCTCGTTACTTATTTTTGTAATGTCTCCACAAGGTGTTTCACCGTAATTTGCTCTATATGTCTTACAAGCATACGCATCAATTTCAGATGAAAATACGCAATTTGCACCGTAATGTTCAAGGGACCTCCTAAAACCACCAATTCCAGCAAATAAATCGATAAAAGTTAAATTGTTAAACTTCCTCATTCGCTTCACTCCATAGTATTATTAAACATAATTATCATATCATACAGAACATATGTTCGCAATATGCTCATAAATAAATAATTAAATAATTCACAAATAATTATACATTGTTTAATATTATATTGCTATTATTTATACTATTTTTGAATTATTTACACGTCAACGTATTTATGAGATAATATTATTGTCTATGAGATATATAATTGTTTACTTAAATACTTATTACAACAATAGTAAAGGGGAATTACATTGTCTAACAATAGTATTGTTGAATACTTAAGAAAGAATTGGGGTAACAAAACTCTTTCCGAAATTCAATTTTTTTTGCAAATTGATTTATATGAACTACTTGTTATAGCATTTAATAATAATTTACATAAATTAAAAACAGACAACATATCCAGACTATGGACAAAAGAAGAAGAACAATTTTTAGTTAACTATGCAGAAATGCTTTCAACTGTATCTGCATCAAATTTATTATACAGGTCTCGTCATGCTGTATATGAAAGAGCTAATTTATTAAATATATACCCCAAAATGATTAAAAAGAAAAGAAAGGTTTAATGATATTTCATAGATTACTTTCACTATTGTGGGGTCAATTCCAAAATATTTACATATAAATTCCTTGAAAAAAAGTTTGTTTTTTTAACAAACTTTTTTTGACATATCCAATTTTTTTGACAAAAATCAGATGATTTTGCCAGTAGTAACGAAGTATATATATGTCAGACAGATAAATATCCTTTAGGAAAGTTGGTATAAGATCCGGATCATACTGATTTTAGTGGATATTGTAAGAAAATTAATACGAGGAGGAAGTAAAAATGTTTGCATCAAAACTAATGAAAAGGTGTGCAGTGTTTTTATTAAATATATCACTGATTACAACAGCCGTGCTATTCCCAGTAATAGAAGTCAGTGCTGCAACACCCCCTTCTGTAGGGGCATACGAATCGAATACATATCGTAACCTTTTTGCTGAGATTGGGAAGTCCCAGACAGAAATTGACGGGAAGCTGGAAACAGCTTTCAACCAGCTATTTTATGGTAACGACAGCACAGAGAGAGTTTTTTACCCGGTAGGTACTGATAAGGCTTATATTTTGGATGTAGGAGATAATGATATCCGCAGTGAAGGTATGTCCTATGGAATGATGATTTGTGTACAGATGGACAAGCAGAAAGAATTTAATATGCTATGGAAATGGGCTAAAGAGCATATGTGGCATTCTGATGGCCAGTTTAAAGGCTTCTTTGCGTGGCAGTGCGATAAATCAGGAAATAAGATAGATAATACTCCTGCATCAGACGGCGAGGAATATTTTGCTACGGCGTTGTTTTTTGCATCACATCGTTGGGGGGATGGGGCAGGTATATTCAATTATAAAGCAGAGGCTCAGTCCATTCTTGATGCAATGCTTCATCAGGCTGATGACGGTGTCGGTGAAAACATGTTTAATAAATCCAATAAACTGGTTGTATTTTGTCCTATAGGTGATGCAGCCCAATTTAGCGATCCTTCCTATCACTTGCCTGGATTCTATGAATTGTGGGCTCTTTGGGCAGATAAGGACAATACTTTCTGGAGTGAAGCAGCAAGTGCCAGTAGACAGCATTTCCAGAAAGCAACTCACCCGACAACAGGATTGGCACCAGATTACTCAAACTTTGACGGGTCTCCAAAAGATGTATCTTGGGCAAGCGGTCATGCAGATTTCAGGTTTGATGCATGGCGTGTAGCTGGAAACATAGGTTTTGACTATGCTTGGTGGGCGAAAGATGCATGGCAAAAGACCTTTGCAGATAGAATACAGAATTTCTTCTATAGTCAGGGTATTAAGACTTACGGAAATCAATACAACATAAATGGCTCGAAATTGTCAAGTGATCATTCCCAAGGTCTTGTTGCCATGAACGCAGTAACAGCTTTGGCATCTACAACAGACAAAGGAGGAGAATTTGTTGAGGAATTATGGAATGTGGGCATACCAAGCGGACAATGGAGATACTATGACGGAATGCTTTATATGATGGCATTACTTCACTGTAGCGGTAATTTTAAAATTTGGAAACCGGATAGTTCGGAAATTGTGGTGGGCGATATTAACGGTGACAAATCAGTTAACTCAATTGACTTTGGTTACTTAAGGAAACACCTTCTAGGTATAGAAAAACTTATAGGTGATAGTCTTAAGGCTGCTGATTTAAACCAGGACGGAGCGGTTAATTCAATAGACTTTGGAATGCTTAGAAAAATTCTTTTAGGTATCAAATAGAGTTAGTGCTGATTAACAAAATAAAATTCATTAGGCAAAGTTTATAGTTACAACTTATAACCCAATATAGTTAAGGTTTTGGAATTGAATCCTCCAATGCTAAAAACCCCATGGACTGAAGTTTTAGTCCATAGGGGTTTTTTGAAATGGCCTTAACCATTGTTATAATATATATATTTTGTTATATTTATATTTGTGCTGTAAAGATTTATGGAATTTTGGACGATATTTTATCGAGAAATATACTTTTATTGACAAGGAGTTTTTCTAATGCACAATGATTTGGAATATTGGGTTTGGCTTGGTTCCATACCTGGGATAGGTGCAGTAAAAAGTAAAAAACTGCTTGAATTTTTTGAAGATCCCTATAACATCTTTACTGCCAAAGAGACAGATTTTGCTGCTCTTTCATTTTTGAGCCGTGCAGATGTCTCCAATATCACAAATAAAGAAAACAGAGAGAAAGTAAAGAAGAATATTGAAAATATAAATGCAAATGATATAAAAATAATAACAATGAAAGATGAAAATTATCCGGAATATTTGAAGAACATTTATGATCCTCCAATAATATTGTATATGAAGGGTTGCATGTCAAAAGATGAGAAGTATCTTGCGGTAGTAGGCTCAAGAAAAGCTACTTCCTATGGGTTGAGTATGGCAGAGCTTGTATCGCGTGAGCTTTCAAGGTGTGGAATAACAGTTGTCAGCGGAATGGCCAGAGGAATAGATACATTTGCTCACAAAGGAGCTCTTAGTGTAGGCGGAAAAACTTTAGCAATCTTAGGGTGCGGGCTTGATATAGTATATCCTTATGAGAATAAAAAGCTTATGGAAAACATAATTCAAAACGGAGCATGCCTATCTGAGTTTTTACCGGGTACACAGCCTGTCGCTGGTAATTTCCCCGCAAGGAACAGAATTATCAGTGGAATATCTATGGGAGTAATAGTTATTGAGGCTGGAGAAAAGAGCGGTTCTCTCATTACTGCAAATTTTGCACTTGAACAAGGGCGTGAGGTGTTTGCACTGCCGGGTAATGTCAACAGCATTAAGAGCACGGGAACTAATAAACTCATAAAGGAAGGGGCAAAAATGGTCACTTCCCTTGAAGATATTTTAGAAGAAATTGGTGCTTATTTTAGCAATAACGACAAAGATTTCTTTACAAAAAAGCTCAAAGATGATAAATTGCTAAAAGGACTTGATAAAGACGAAATAAAAATTGTGGAATGTTTGAAACTAGAGCCTGAACATATTGATGTTTTAGCCAATAAAACCGGTTTAGATATAAAAATTGTTAATTCAGTGATTGTTATGCTGGAATTAAAAGGGCTGGTCGAGCAGCTACCTGGTAAGATATACAGATTAAGAATGTGACTTTCAGACATTTTTTAAAGCCAATTTGGCATAAAATAAGCATTAAATAAAAACAATAGATTAAGTTAAATGCTGTCCATTGTAATTAATGGATTGTAAAATTTTATGTAGTAAAGGCACTAAAATCAATTGGAAAAAATACACTCCAAGATTTTTTTATTGTAATATGCCAATACATAATATTATAATATAGAATTAGTAGACAAACATGACTGGAGGAAAAAGATGGCTGATAAGTTAGTTATTGTTGAGTCACCTGCAAAAGCTAATACAATTGGGAAGTTTTTAGGTAAGGAATTTAAAATAGTAGCTTCTGTAGGGCATGTGAGGGATTTGCCAAAAAGTCAGATAGGTGTAGATATAGAAAATGATTTTGAACCAAAATACATTACTATCAGGGGAAAGGGAGATGTTATCTCCAAATTGAAGAAGGAAGCTAAGAATGCAAAAAAGATCTTTCTCGCAACCGACCCTGATAGAGAAGGTGAAGCAATTTCATGGCATTTGGCCAATTTGTTGAATATAGATAACAAAGAGAAGTGCAGAGTTACCTTTAATGAAATTACCAAGAATGCTGTGAAAAATGCTATCAAGGAACCTAGAGAAATCGATCAGGATCTTGTTGACGCACAGCAGGCCAGAAGAATTTTAGATAGGATTGTTGGTTATAAGATAAGTCCTATACTGTGGAAGAAGGTCAAAAAGGGACTTAGTGCAGGTAGAGTTCAGTCAGTTGCTACAAGGTTAGTTTGTGACAGGGAAGATGAAATTGAGAACTTCGTACCTGAAGAGTATTGGACTATTATTGCAAAACTTGAAAAAAAGGCCGGAAAAGGTTCGTTTGACGCTAAGTTTTATGGAACGGGAGGCAAGAAGTTAGAATTAAAGAATGAAGAGAATGTAAAAAAGATACTCGATAATATAAAAGATAAAACTTTTATTGTCCAAAAAATCAAAAAGGGTGAAAAGAAAAAATCTCCTGCACCTCCGTTTATTACTAGTACAATGCAACAGGAAGCAGCAAGAAAATTGGGTTTTACAACAAAGAAAACCATGATTGTAGCTCAACAACTCTATGAAGGTATAGAAATAAAAGGGGTTGGAGCAATCGGTCTTGTAACATATATACGTACCGATTCGACGAGAATTTCTGCTGAAGCACAGCAGGATACTTTTGATTTTATAAAGGAAAAGTACGGTCAAAAATACGTGCCAGATGAAAAGCGCATATTTAAAAATAAATCTGCATCTCAGGATGCTCATGAGTGTATCAGACCATCTCAGGTTACTATGGAACCTGATTCTATAAAGGATTCCCTTACTAAGGAGCAATACAAGCTATACAAGCTTATATGGTCCAGATTTGTTTCAAGCCAGATGGCTTCAGCTGAATACAATACAATAAATACTGACATAACGGCTGGGGATTATACATTCAGAGCTAACGGACAGACTTTGAAATTCCAGGGTTTTATAGTTTTGTATCAAGAAGGTAAGGATGAGGAAAGCGAAGAAGGGGAAAGCAATGTACCTGAACTGACTGAAGGAGAAGAGCTCAAACAGAAAAAAATTGATCCTAAGCAGCATTTTACTCAACCACCTCCAAGATACACCGAAGCTAGTCTTGTAAAAACTCTTGAAGAAAAGGGAATTGGCAGACCTAGTACTTATGCCCCTACAATTACAACTATACTTGCAAGGGGATATGTAGTTAAGGACGCTAAAGCTTTGTTACCAACAGAATTGGGAAAGATAGTCAACGATATAATGAAGAATTATTTTCAGGATATCGTAGATGTTGAGTTTACTGCACAATTGGAAAAAAAGCTCGATGATGTTGAAGAGGGATATAAAAAATGGGTAGATGTAATGAAGGGATTTTATACACCCTTTGCTGATGTTTTAAAGGATGCAGAAACCAAGATTGGAAATGTAGAAGTTCCGGATGAAGTTACAGATGAAATATGCGAAAAATGCGGAAGAAATATGGTAATAAAGATGAGCAGGTACGGTAAGTTTTTGGCATGCCCTGGCTTTCCGGAATGCAGAAATGCAAGACCTATCTTGGAAGAGACCGGTGTAAACTGTCCTAAGTGCGGTGGAAAGGTGTATATTAAGAAATCCAAGAAGGGTAAAAAGTATTTGGGCTGTGAACATAACCCTACCTGTAGTTTTATGAGCTGGGAAATGCACTCAAAAGAGAACTGCCCTAAATGCGGAAATTTCTTGCTCAAAAAGTTTTCCGGAAAGAAAGTTAATTATAAGTGCAGCAACGAGGATTGTGATTTTACAAGAGTTGATGAAAATAAAAAAGATGAAGAAAAGGAATAATATAAGCAATAATGTAAGAGGAATTGTATAAAATGTAGATAAACATTGAAAGGGGCAATATGCCCCTAAAATTTTGGATATAGGGAATTTGCAAAGCAAATGTCATGAAATTGAGAGGACCAAATGCCCACGTAATATTTATAAGGGAAGGTATAGCGGATGATTGATTATATAAATGTAATAGGTGCCGGGTTGGCAGGTTGTGAAGCTGCCTGGCAGATAGCAAAAAGGGGTATAAAGGTAAGACTATATGAAATGAAGCCTCAAACGTATTCACCGGCACATCATATTGAAACGTATGCAGAGCTTGTGTGCAGTAACTCTTTGAGATCTGACCAGCTTGAAAATGCTGTTGGGCTTTTGAAAGAGGAAATGAGACTTTTAGATTCCATAATAATGAGGTGTGCAGACGAAACAAGAGTTCCTGCAGGGGGGGCATTAGCCGTTGACAGGACCAAATTTTCACAAAGGGTAACTGATCTGATCAGTGAAAATGAAAATATTGAGATAATAAATGAAGAAGTAAAAGAGCTTCCAACTGACGGCATAACAATTGTAGCATCAGGTCCATTGACTTCAGAAGATTTATCAAAAAGCATAATGGCTTTGATCGGCGAGGAATACCTCCACTTTTTTGACGCAGCTGCACCAATAGTTAGTTTTGATTCTATAAATATGGACAAGGCATACAAAGCTGCCAGATATAACCGAGGCACAGCCGATTATATCAATTGTCCCATGAACAGGGAAGAGTATGATGGCTTCTGGAAGGAGCTTGTGAATGCTGAGCTTGCACCAGTTAAGGATTTTGAAAAGGAAGTGGTGTTCGAAGGCTGTATGCCTGTTGAGACTATGGCCAAAAGAGGCGTAGACACGTTAAGGTTTGGGCCTTTGAAGCCTGTGGGGCTGGTTGATCCAAAGGACGGAACTGAAGCATATGCTGTTGTACAATTAAGACAGGACAATGAGGAAGGAACTCTTTATAATATTGTTGGTTTTCAAACACGCTTGAAATGGCCTGAACAAAAGAGAGTTTTTGGATTGATTCCAGGGCTTGAAAATGCAGAATTTGTAAGATATGGAGTAATGCACAGGAATACTTTTATAAACTCTCCCAAATTGCTTGAACCATCCTACAGAATGAGAAAACATCCAAACTTATACTTTGCAGGACAGATAACCGGAGTTGAGGGATATGTAGAATCTGCATCCTCCGGATTGGTTGCGGGTATTAACGCCTCTATGAGTGTCCTTGGCAACAAAGCTGTTTTATTTCCTAGAACTACTGCAATTGGGGCATTGAGTAATTATATTTCCGATCAGAATGTAAGGGATTTTCAACCTATGAACGTTAATTTTGGATTGATGGAAGGGCTTACCGTCAGAATACGTGACAAGAGAAAGAAAAATTTCGAAATAGCTACAAGAGCACTTCAAATTATCAAAGACCTTCAAAATGACATATGATTAAGTTTACCCACGCTGATCCATAAAGATCAGCGTGTTTTAAAGTATAGGAATATAGCAATATAAAGGTCATGCAATGGAGGCGTTTGACACTAAAACAACATGCAAAACACTCTATTACCCAACTTTTTCACATCATATATAGGCTCTTCGCTAGAAAAAGTGAAAGTATTTTTTTTTATAGTTGTATTTTTGAAAAAGTTATGTTAATATCTACTTATATTGTACCATTATTCTCCTGTTTTCAATGGAGAAGTTTTCTACTTTCCTTGTGGCTTCTAAGATGTGCAACTGGTATTACTGCAATGATAAATAGGCAAAGCTGATGCTCTATAATCAAGAGCTTTTTGAAGACTGAAAGATTTTTACTCAATTTGAAAAACTTTTCTTTTTACATATACTTTTAAAGCTTTACCGTTTTAAATGCTTTTAGAAGTTGTTCTTTATGCAAATATTCTCAAGACAGTGGTTATTAACTGATTTTTATTTTTCTGATTTTACACACATAAAGCTGTGTTTGCTTTTTAGAGTGCGGGTTTACCACATATTATCAAAAAAATAGTGAAGGAAAACCTCGTGATATGTCGAAATATATTTTGGATATATATATTTTTATGAGGTAACAAAATTAATAATGGTTTGCTGCAATCAGCTAAAAACAAAGGATGTGCATTTTGCATAATTCATTTCTGGAAATGAATTATGTTCAAAAGCACTAGGAGGTGTTTCAAGTGCTTGATAGGATTCTGTTTAGAACAAAGGTTTTAGAAAAATCACTCGATGCATCATTGCTGCGTAATGAAGCAATAGCACAAAATATTGCAAATGTGGATACGCCAGGTTACAACAGAAAAACTGTGAGCTTTGAAGAAGAGTTGAGTGATGCTCTTTCAAAAAACAGCGGGTTTAAAGGAAAAAGAACTGATCCAAGACATATTCCAATTGGTGGAAGAAATATAGACGAGGTTGGTATTGACATATCTGAAGACAACAGTGCCCGAGTGATGAGACTTGATGGAAATAATGTTGATATTGAAAATGAAATGGCTCAACTTGCAGAGAACAATATAAGGTACAATGTGCTGATACAAAGAATGAATAGTGCTTTTAGCAAAATGAAATCAGTAATCAAGGAAGGGCGATGATATTAAATGGGATATTTCGGTTCTCTTGATGTAAGCTCATCAGCTTTGACCGCACAAAGACTTAGAATGGATACAATTTCGCAGAATATTGCCAATGTAAATACTACAAGAACTGAAGATGGAACTCCTTACAGAAGGAAAGTTGTAGTTTTTGAGGAAAAGTCACCAGAAACTCCTTTTTCCGAGTATTTGAACGAAAGCAGCAGAAAAATAGTTGGCGGTGGTGTCAGGGTTGCAAGTATTATCGAAGACAGGTCTGCGTTCAAAAAGGTTTACGAACCGGGACACCCTGATGCGAATGAAGAGGGATATGTAGAAATGCCAAATGTAGACATACTAACCGAGATGGTTAATATGATTTCTGCTACAAGGTCATATGAGGCAAATGTAACCTCTATAAATACAACAAAAAGTATGGCAATGAAGGCTTTAGAAATCGGAAGGTAATAATTACACATACATACCTATAGGAGGGCATTATGGCTGTAAACAGTATTAGTGGGTTCAATTCAATATCTCCCTTATCAAAAAGTGCCTTTTCCGATATTGAGAAGGCTGATAGCGTAGAGGGTAGCTTTGCAAATTATCTTAAGGATGCATTGACAAAGGTAAGTGATTTAGAAAAGGAATCAACTGCGTTGACTGAGGATTTTGCTGCGGGCAACACAGATAATATCCACCAGGTTATGATTGCTGCTGAAAAAGCTGATGTAGCTCTTCAGTTTACCATGCAGATCAGAAACAAGATTATGGATGCGTATAAAGAAATTATGAATATGCAGGTTTAATTTCAGGAATATTGAACGCGATAAAATTTTACATCGTGCTTCAATTTCCTTAAAACAATATCACGAAAATCAAATTTTTCAATATATAATCATTTTCGTGATTTATATAAGGCTAAAAATTAGGTTCCTACTCTAAATTGCCTTATCGGAACAAAAGAAAAATACCTGTGTGGAAGGTGGTGGCTACATGCCCGAGGTATTGTCAAAACTTCAGCAACGGGTGGCAGAATTATGGAAGAATCTTGACAAGTCTCAAAAAGGACGAATCTATGCAATATCGGCTATACTGATAATTGCAATAACTGCCAGTATTGTAATGCTTACGCGTACTACTTTCGTTCCACTTGTGACTGTTGAAGATTCAAAGGATGCGGCTGAAATTGAAGAAGTTCTGCAGGAAAAGGGCATTAATTACAAGCTGGGTGAAGGTAAAAAGATAATGGTTGATTCCAAGGACAAAAACAAGGCAGAATTTGCATTGGCATCTTCCGGAATAACTTCCTCAGGAATGAACTTTGAAGATGCCTGGAACCTTGTGAATATAACTTCTACCGAAAGTGATAAAAAACATCTTTGGCAGAATTTTAAAAAGAACAGCCTGATTGCAAAACTAAAAATGTTTGACAATGTCAGGGATGCGGATGTTGAATTGACGTTCCCTGAAAATTCGTTATTTTTTGAACCTTCTCCCAGCAATAAAGCTACAGCTTTTGTAAGAATTGACCCTAAGGGCGAGATTTCAGCAGAACAGGTAAAAGGTATTGTAAGCGTTGTTTCGGCATCAATTGAAGGGCTTGAGCCAAGTAATGTAACTGTTGTTGATAATAATTTCAATATCTTAAGCTCGGATATGTCAGCTAGTATAGGTGACACATCCACTCAATACAAGATGAAGTTAAAAGTCAAAGAAGAGCTTGAGAGGAATATAAAGGTACTGTATCCTAACAAATCATCCAGTTTTGATTACATAAGTGTTGTAGTAAACCCCGTTTTAGAGTTTGATAAGGAAAAGTCTACAAAAAAGGAAGTGTTGAAACCTACCGATATCGATGAGGCAGTAGTAAGCAGTCATACCGAAAAGGAAGAACTGGTAAACGGTGCTACAGGCGGAGTACCGGGAACCGACACTAATCCCGGAGACGGAACTACTACGTACCCGATAGAAGCTGGGGAAAACTCCACTTATAAAAAGACAACTACTGATATAAACAGGCAATTTAACGAGATAATGACAGAAATGGAAAAGGCACAGGGGACAGTTGATTTTGGGCAGTCTTCAGTTGCAGTGACACTCTGGTACGGACAAAGAGTTGCGGACGACAGTGCAATGACTCCCGAGTTTCTTGCACAGTGTCAGCAGGTAATAAGTGGGGCAACAAATATACCGGTTTCAAAGATATCCATAAATAAATACAAACTTGCACCGGAAGAAGTTTATGAAGAACCATTAGCAGATAAGATTCAGCAGTATATAGATAATTACGGATATTTTGCTTTGATGCTTATATTGATAATAGGTCTTCTGATTGCAGTAATACCAAGAAAAAAGAAAGAAACACAGGGAGCAGGTCTATCCCCGGAACTTGCTGCAAATGGTCCGCAGTTTATTACTCCTGAAGAGGAAGAACCAGTGGTGGAAATCAGTTTCGAAGAAAAGTCAGAGGTTAAGAAGCAGATTGAAAGATTTGTTAAAGAAAAACCTGAATCAGTTGCACAGCTATTGAGAAACTGGCTGTCAGATGATTGGGATTAGTCTGGTTTTATATAAAGAGTACTGAAGATGGGGGGGGAAGTAGTGGCGAGAAGTGCGGGCGGATTTAAATCAGATATTACGGGTAAAGAAAAAGCCGCAATGTTGCTTATTGCATTAGGCCCTGAAAAATCAGCTGAAATATTTAAACATCTTAAAGACGAAGAAATAGAGCAACTTACTCTGGAAATTGCCAATATAAGAACAGTAACTCCTGAAGAAAAGGAAAAAGTTCTGGAAGAGTTCTATCAGATATGTCTTGCCCAGGACTACATTGCTGAGGGAGGTATTGCTTACGCTAAGGAAATTCTTGAGAAGGCGTTGGGTACTCAAAAAGCTCTTGATGTGCTGAACAAACTTACAGTTTCATTGCAGGTAAGACCCTTTGATTTTGTGAGAAAAGCCGATCCTTCACAGCTTTTGAACTTTATTCAGAATGAGCACCCTCAGACAATTGCCCTGATATTGGCATATTTAAAGCCACAGCAGTCTTCCATCGTATTATCTGCACTTCCTCAGGAAAAGCAGGCAGACGTTGCAAGAAGAATTGCAACGATGGACAGGACTTCACCGGAAGTTATAAAAGAGGTTGAAAGGGTATTGGAAAAGAAATTGTCTGCACTTGTAACCGAAGACTTTACCGCGGCTGGCGGTGTTCAGGCAATAGTCGATATATTGAATAGTGTTGACAGAGGAACTGAGAAGTATATTATGGAAACGCTTGAAATTGAAGATACTGACCTTGCAGAGGAAATTAAGAAAAGAATGTTTGTTTTCGAAGATATTCTATCCCTCGACAACCGTTCTATTCAAAGGTTCCTGCGTGAGGTTGACAATGGTCAGATGGCTATTGCACTTAAAGGAAGCACGGAGGAAGTGCAGAACAAGATTTATGCAAACATGTCCAAACGTATGCAGGAAATGATCAAAGAGGACATTGATTTTATGGGTCCTGTGAGGCTTAAAGATGTTGAAGAAGCCCAGCAGAAGATTGTTAATATTATCAGGAAGCTTGAAGACGCTGGTGAAATAGTAATCTCTAGAGGTGGGGGAGATGAAATAATTGTATAACAAGGTGTATAAGAGCGAACAGATAAATGTGGGTATCCCGGTTCAGATAAGGCCAACCATCACTTTTCAGACTATAAAGAAGATACCTTACAAACCTGAAGTGGAAGAAGACAACGAAGATGCTGAAAAGGATATGGAAGATCAGGAAGATTTGAAAATAACTTCTGAAAATATTATTAGGAAAGCAAATGATGAAGCAGAAGCCATAATTAAAGAAGCTGAACTTGAAGCTCAAAGGATACTTGAGGCAGCAGAGAATGAAGCTGTTGGCAAAAAACAGTCTATAGAAGAGGAAGCAAGACAGAAAGGCTTTGAGACGGGATATGAAGAAGCAAAAAGGTTGTATGAGGATTTGCTTTCGGAAGCAGAATTCGTCAAAGAACATGCAAATATGGAATATAACGAAGTGATGGCAGGGCTCGAAAAAGATGCTTTAGAAATAATAATGGATGTAGTCAGGAAAGTAATTGGAGCAGAAGTAACGCTAAACAAGGATAACCTTCTTGCTTTAGTAAAACAGGCCTTGGAAAAGTGTTCAAACAGGGAAGATATAACAATAAAAGTGTCTTCCCAGGACTATGATTTCCTTGTTGATAACAAGGAAAGATTGCTTTCGATGGTAGAAGGCATAGGTGACCTTGACATAAAAAGGGACCCTGCGTTAAAACCCGGTGCTTGTTTGATTGAAACTCCTTATGGAAATATAGATGCAGGGGTTGGAACAAAACTCAGGAAAATCGAAGAAGCTTTTATGAAGGTAATCGGAAAATAAATAATCTGTGGCATATGCCACATTTTTTCTATATAAATCGGGGGATTAATATGATAAACATTGACTTTGACAAGTATAAGGAAATACTGGCAAAATCGGATTTTATCGAATACAACGGCAAAGTATCCAAAATTGTTGGCCTTACTATTGAATCGAATGGCCCAGAGGTTAATATGGGTGAGGTTTGCGAAATTCATGCCTTAAAAGATAGGTGTGTAATCAAAGCGGAAGTGGTTGGGTTTAAGGACAATAAGGTGATACTGATGCCACTTGGGGATATGACAGGGATTGGCCCTGGAAGCACTGTAGTGGCTACAGGCGAATACCTGAGTGCTGCTGTGGGGATGGGAATGGTGGGCAGAGTAATAGATGGTCTTGGAAATCCGATAGATGACAAGGGTGATGTCAAGCCAGAGGGTTTCTATCCTGTAAACAATGATCCTC
Organism: Bacillota bacterium; assembly: GCA_023398495.1. Classification (GTDB taxonomy): domain Bacteria; phylum Bacillota; class Clostridia; order Acetivibrionales; family Acetivibrionaceae; genus Acetivibrio. The sequence goes on along the minus strand of JAEWSG010000228.1, from coordinate 42,190 downwards.
CGCATCCTTTAATGAGAAACCGCATTGCACATCCACTTCCTTTGGGAGTTAAGACAATCGATGGACTACTTACCATTGGCAAAGGACAAAGGGTTGGCATATTTGCAGGAAGTGGTGTTGGAAAAAGTACGTTGATGGGTATGATAGCAAGAAATACCAAGGCTGATATAAATGTAATTGCACTGATAGGAGAAAGAGGAAGGGAAGTAAGGGAATTCATTGAGAAGGATCTTAAGGAAGAAGGCCTGAGCAGATCGGTTGTTGTTGTGGCAACGTCAGACCAACCCGCACTGGTAAGGCTTAAGGGTGCGTTTATTGCTACAGCTATAGCTGAGTACTTCAGAGACCAGGGAAAAGATGTTCTGCTGCTCATGGATTCGTTGACAAGGTTTGCCATGGCACAACGTGAGATTGGATTGGCAGTTGGCGAACCTCCCGTATCAAGAGGATATACACCTTCTGTATTTTCCTCAATGCCGAGATTGCTTGAAAGAGCTGGAAATTCTCAAACTGGTTCAATTACTGGGCTGTATACCGTTCTGGTGGATGGGGATGACCTGACAGAACCGGTAACCGATACTGCAAGGGGAATTTTAGATGGACATATTGTATTGTCAAGGGCACTTGCCAATAGGAATCAGTATCCTGCAATAGACGTTTTGGCAAGTGTCAGCAGGGTTATGTCAGATATAGTGTCGGATGAACACAAAAAGATAGCCAACCAGATGAAGAAGGTTATGGCAATTCACAGGGATGCTGAAGACCTGATTAATATTGGTGCTTATGTAAAGGGCAGTAATGAGAAAATTGACTACGCTATAGATCATATAGATAGGATACTTGGATTTATTGAACAGGGAACCCATGATAAATACAATTTTGATGAGGTTGTTGAACTTCTTGGGAACATTTTTACAAATTGAGAGTGATTTCAGTTATTCCTTAGTGAAAGCTGGGGGTGATTTTGTTTGGGTAAATTCGTTTTTAAACTTCAGGCTGTTCTGAATTTGAAAAAACAAATAGAAAGCAATATGAAAAATGAATTGGGAAAAGCTGTTCAGGAATTGGAACGGCAAAAAATCATTCTTTTGGATATTGAGACAGAGAGAGATGAATACATCGGGGAAATAAACAGCAAATCCAGTTCAGGTATATCTGTGGGATTGCTAAAGGAATACAGTTCCTACATTTCGTTGTTGAAGGACAGGATAGAGCTTCAGAAAAATAATGTAAGGCGTGCACAAAAGTCTGTCGATAAGTGTAGAGAACAACTTGTTACAGCCGTTCAGGAAAGAAAAATGATGGAAAAACTCAGGGAAAAGAAATACGAGGAGTATATTAAGGAACAGCAGAAAATGGAACAAAAGGTTATCGATGAGATTGCAAGCTTTAATTATAAAGTATCAGAATAGTCATAAATAGATATTATTACAGGAGATAAAAAAATGGCAAAAGTTAAAAATGAAGAGACTATACAGAGTCCTAAAATGCAAGGTAGCCAAGAGAAACCTCAAAAAGATAAAAAAAAGGGTGGTTTGTTATTTGCGATACTTGCATTGGTTACTGCACTGATTGTTATAGCTGCTGTAGCAGGTGGGGCTTTTTATCTTATTATTCATAATAATGTCAATGGTTTGACTGACAAATATGGAGAAAACATAAAAAATATTCCGCTTTTGAACCGTGCACTTCCACAGAAGCCCGATGCTGATGATCCGGCCAATTTCGATAAGAGCGAATTATTGAGTTTGTACAAGCAATTTAAAACGCAAAATGAAGAACTTACAAAACAGATGGAAGAAATAAAAAAACAGAATGAAGAACTCGTAAAATATAAGACAGAAGCTGACACGTTTTCTGCTGAGAACCAAAAAATCAAAGCAGAAACCGAAAAAGAAAAGGCTGAATTGGAAGAGTACAAGAAACAAGTTGATGAACTTGTTGCGGCTGGAAATAAAGAAGGTTTTGCTGATTATTTCGTTAAGGTTAACAGCGAAACTGCCGAAAAAATATATAAGGAAGTAATGGAAGAACAAAAAGCGGATGAAGCAGCCAAGCAATTTGCACAGTTATATGAAAAAATGGATACAGGCTCTTGTGCAAAAATTTTTGAAGGGCTTGGGGATACAAAACTCGATTTGATATCCTACACTTTGAAAAATATGAAGAAGGATATAGCAGCGGAGATTCTGGCAGAAATGAGTGAGGAATTTGCAACCAAAGTAACTGAGAAACTTGCAAAAGATTATGGCGTTGTTCTTCCAAAATAATTTAGGGACTATAGTTTTTATCAATCAGAAAAGAGGAGGTGAAAAAATGATAACACAGAGTTTTGTTGTGGGTTTTCTTGGAAAAACTTCAGAAAATTCATCCGGTGTCAAGAAAAGTGAGACAAAAAATTCAGGCTCGTACCCTAGTTTTATTGATTCTCTGAACTCATCAGTCGAAAAGAACTATGCCGGCAATAGCAACAGGAACGTTCAAAGAAGTGCTGACTTAATTGTGGGCATGAGAAAGGATAAACAAAATGTAAAACCTGCTGAATTAAGTTCAGGAGCAGTTGAAACAGAAAGTGACAACAAAATAAAGAGCTATAAGGAGGCAGTAAAAGAACACGGTCAGCTGACAGAAAAAAAGAAGGTTACAATTTCAAAGGGAAAGACTGCCGACAAAAATGAAAATATTGAAAAGACCTCTGAACAGGAAACTGAAAAGATCGAAGAAACACTAATTGAGGAGAGCTTGGCACAGATACTCAATATAAGTGTTGAAGAACTTAAGAAAATAATGAGCACGCTTAATATCAGTCCAGAGGAATTGTGTGATGCATCAAAAACTGCTGAAATAGCCGGAAAAATTTCCGATATGTTTGGGTTAGACACTGAGCAAAAAGCAACCTTGATAAAAATAACAGAAGTTACATTAAAAGAATCAAAAAGTAGGGTAAATGCTTTGGAAATCCAGGATAATATGGAGAATGAAGGCACTAATAAAGAAGGCTGGATAGAGCTTGAAGGTATTGATGTTGAAGTGGTTGAGACTGATAAAAAAGTTAAGCATCCGGGTATAGAAGTGTTTGAAAGTAAGCTTAAGGAAGTGCTAAACAATCTAACTGACAAACTTGAGAACGAACCGGAAAAGCTATTTGAGGAAATCACACAGACAGTTGAAGGGATTATGCCAAAGGATCTAAAGACAGTAAATGGAAAGAGCACTATGGAGACTGAATCAGTTAAAGAAGTAAACCTGACACCTACAGAGAACAAAGACTTAAAAACTTCTCAGGATTCGGATAAATCTGGAGAAAACAAAGAGGAATTATTAAGCGACAAAGAAGCAGAGGCCCCGGATATTCAAAAGGCTCAGCCAGAAAACACCCTTAAGACTAATACCGAAGGGGTAGATCAAAGCCGGTTCAATAATATATTGAACAATCAACAAATTAAAACCGGTGCTACAGCTGAGGTTTCAGAAGTAAAAAGTGAAGTTACCGTTTCAAAAAAGGAAATAATCAGTCAGATAGTAGAAAAGGCGAAGGTTATTTTAACAGATGAAAAGAGTGAAATGGTAATTGATCTAAAGCCCGATCACCTTGGAAAACTTTCACTTAAGATTGTGACAGAAAGAGGTAATGTAATGGCAAAGTTTGTTGCAGAAAATGAACAGGTTAAGGCAGCTATTGAATCAAATATGGATAGTCTTAAGGAGTCGCTCACAAAACAAGGGTTTTCTGTTCAGGGATTTAGCGTATCAGTTGGCCAGGAATCCAGAAAAGGGTTTAATGAAAGTTACAGGTTTTCAAAGAACAATAACAAATCAGATGAGGGTGAAAAAGTTATGGCATCTGTAGTGGGAGGAGTTTCTGTATTAGAGGAAAATCAACTCAGACTGAACCCTTATATGGTAAACAACAGCAGTATAGATTTAACTGCGTAGGAACCGGAAAAAACGAAGAGATAAGGAGGTCGGAAAACTTTGGGTGTGAGTTCGGTTGGCAATCAAAAAACAATACAGCAGATAATAGATGAAACTACAGCCTCAAAAACATCTCAGAGAAATACAGGTGAGCTTGGCAAAGATGAATTTTTAAGTCTTTTAGTCACACAGCTCCAATATCAGGACCCGCTTAATCCTCAAGAAGATAAGGAGTTTATCGCTCAGATGGCGCAGTTCAGTGCATTAGAGCAGATGCAGAATTTGAATTCGAGCTACACAGCTACTCAAGCCTTTGCTTTGATTGGAAAGACTATTTCTGCAAACCTTAAAGGCGATGACTTAAGCTCCGTAAAATTGATACAAGGCGAGGTTAGCAGTGTGAAAATGCAGGACGGTAAGGCTTTTGTGGTTGTAAACAATCAGGATGTTCCTGTTGAAGATGTAATGGAGATTAATGATGGCTACAACCAAATAAATGATTCAAACCTTTCTGAGTATACCGGTCTAATAGGTTATGATTGCAGTGGTTATGTATATGATTCCGAGTCAGGAGAGATTATCAAAGTCAACGGTGTTGTTAAAGAGATAAACAAAGGTGCATATGAAAACTATGCTGTAATGGATGGAGTAACTGTTAATGTAGCTGCAATAGATAGCTCCTATGCATCTGTAGACCGCAATTACAGGAAGACCTATCTTGAAAACAACCTAGGAAACGAAGTGTCATTAATAATATCTGATGCATCAGGAAGTGAGGTTTCAGTAACGGCAATTCTTAAGGATTTCAATGTTTCTGCCAATGGCAAAGTAACTGCTGTACTTGATGGATTGAATGTCCCTGTTGACGGAATAACAAATATCAAACCCGCAAAGGTTCAAACTGAAACAGAAGAACAAACTGAAGCAGAAGAACAAACTAATGTTGATGAAAATTTATAAGGGCTTAAGGGGGTGAGACTAATGATAATTAACAACAATATGTACAACCACCTGAATAAAGTATCTGGAAACGGCCTGAATAATCCAACAGTCAACAAACCGAAGGAAAAAGATAAAAGCAGCTTTGATGAGATTTTAAAGGGAAAAATCAGTGAAACTTCGGATGTGAAATTTTCAAAACATGCCCAGATGCGCCTTGATACAAGAAATATCAAGATTTCCGATGTTCAAAAGGAAAAGATATCAAAAGCTTTGGATAAAGCAGAGGAAAAGGGCGTAAAAGATTCACTTGTTATGGTGGACGATATAGCACTGGTGGTAAATGTAAGAAATAGGACGGTTATAACGGCAGTAAATAGTAATGAGCTTAAGGAAAATGTTTTTACCAATATAGATGGTGCTGTGTTTACATAAAGATTGGATTTAGTAATGATAAAAAGCTTATAAAACTAGGTAAAACAGCCGATATCTATTATGATAGTTTTAAAAAAGTAGCCGGACCCTTTCGGGAGGCTACCTATTCCGGAATGACAGAAGGAATAGAAGCTGGAGGAGGTCGTTAGATTTATGATGAGATCAATGTTCTCAGGCGTTTCAGGTTTGCGTGCCCATCAGACCAAGATGGACGTAATAGGTAACAATGTTGCCAATGTAAACACTGTTGCCTTCAAGTCTGGAAGAGTAACTTTTCAGGAAGTATTCAGTCAGACAATAAAAGGAGCAGGTGCACCGGATGCAGCTACAGGCAGGGGAGGTACAAACCCTATGCAGGTGGGTTTGGGTATTGGTGTTGGTGCGGTTGATACAATAACTACAAGAGGAAGTCTACAAAGGACAGATAATCCTACAGACCTGGCTATAGAAGGAGATGGCTTTTTCATTGTAAAAGGTGGCAATGCAGATACATACCGTTTTACCAGAGCTGGTAATTTCGGAATTGACAAGACCGGAAATCTGGTAAATGGAAGCGGTATGAATGTCTACGGTTGGCAAGCTTACACGAGGGAAAGTGATGGAACATACACATATGATACAGAAAATCCTATCGAGCCTATAAACCTCTATTCGGATATTCCAAACAAAAATAAGAGGATGATTGCTGCAAAAGCTACTACTTCTGCAGTATTTGCCGGAAATCTGGATGCTTCATATACTCCGTTAGGAAGTGGAGCTACAGAAGACAATGTACAGTTCAGTGTTCCAATGACAGTTTTTGATTCTTTGGGTAATCCATACAGTATAAATGTAGATATGTGGAAAATATCAGTCAGTGGAGGAGAGAGTGTTTGGAACTGGGCTATTGACACTGGCTCAGGAACGACAGCTTCAGGTGCGTCAGGTCCTATAAAATTTGATTCTGAAGGGCGAATAGTGGCATCAGGAACTTCTGTCACTCCTGCTATATCAATAATTCCACCTGACAGCGTAGGTTCTGAACCTATAGACGTATTGCTGGATTTTTCAAAGCTTACAATGTATGCGGCTGACAGTTCGGCAAAACCTACAAGTGTTGACGGTTACTCCACAGGAACGCTTGTAAGTTTCAGCATAGGTGCGGATGGAATTATAACAGGTATATACAGCAACGGTCAGCAGCAACCGCTGGGGTTGATTGCACTGGCAAGTTTTGAGAATCCCGCAGGTTTGCAGAAGACAGGAAATAATATGTATATACCTACAACAAACTCAGGTGATTTCAAAAAAGGAGTAAAGGCAGGTTCTGAAGGGGTGGGTACTTTGAATCCGGGCACACTGGAAATGTCAAATGTTGACCTGTCCACGGAATTTACAGATATGATTGTCACACAGAGAGGGTTCCAGGCAAATAGCAGAATAATTACAACATCTGATGAAATGCTGCAGGAATTGGTTAACTTAAAGAGATAATAAGAGGTAAAGGATAAGTTATATTCTAAAAAAGTTTGTTTTTGGACAAACTTTTTTAGAATATTTGTAATTGGCAAATATTTTTATTAAAAATTCAGATAATTTTAAAGGATTATCTAGGACCTATGAAGAATAAGTAGGTATTCGACACCGATTTATGATGAATTTCACCAATTTTATATATTATTTTGCAAAAAAATAAAAATTCTATTGAGTTTTTGAGGTAAAAATATTATGATTGAATTAACTAAATTAAATGGCTCAAAATTCGTCTTAAATGGTGAACTGATAGAAAGTCTTGAAGAAACACCAGATACTGTTATTTCTACGACAACTGGTAAGAAGATTGTAGTTACCGAGAATGTTGAAGAAATAGTCAAAAAAGTAATAGATTATAAGAGAAAAATATTCTCTAAGATTTTATCAACTAATTAACTGATCTTTTTGGGAGTTCAAAGTTTATAAAAATAATAAAGTGTTGTGCTGATATTCCTACAGAACCATTGATTTAACCTGATGCTCATTTGAGATTTACAGTTTTGTAGCTGTGCCCAAGTGTATAGTTGTTCAAAAGATAAAGGGGGCATAAAGTTGGAGGGTAAAAGTAGTGGTTTTTTCGTACTCATTGGTGTAGTTGCGTTTCTGTCATTAGCTTTAGTTTTACTGGCAGGATATGTGTTTTTTGTGCAGGGAAATAATCAGAACCCAGATAAAGAGGATAAAAAGGAAATAACTGTCCCAAAAGACAAGGATCTTTTATCTGAAAAAATGTTTACTGAAAATACTGCATTCAATCTAGTAACAGAAGGAAAAGATAACAAAATTCATGTTATTTTAGTTAATGTTGAACTTCAGTATTTTGCGAAGTTTGAAGGAATCAAAGACACGACTTTGAAGGTACAATCAAATAAGAGCAAGCTTATTGAATTGATCGGTACATATTTTCAAGGCTTGACCATTGATGATGTCAAGAAAGCCGATTCAAAAGAGAAAGCAAGAGCTGAGCTTAAGGTAAAAATGAATGAACTTTTGCTTCAAAATGAAGAAAAAAGTGGAGAACTTATTTATAATGTTATATTCGAATATTGGTTTTACCAGTAGGAGGTGGTTTAATTGGGTGATATTTTATCGCAAAATGAAATAGACGAGCTGCTTAAAGCCCTGAATACTGGAGAAATCGATGTTCACAATATGTCTACTACAACTGAAGAGAAAAAGGTAAGGAATCACGACTTCAGAAGGCCTAGCAAGTTTGCAAAGGATCATATGAAAACTTTAAATATTATTCACGATAACTATGCAAGGCTGTTGACAAACTTTTTGTCAGGTTATTTAAGGACGCTTGTACAGGTTGAAGTTATTTCGGTTGAAGCGATAGCATATTATGAATTCAATAATTCAATATCGAATCCGGCAGTGCTTGCTATTGTGGATTTTTCACCTCTTTCCGGATCAATAATATTTGAAATGGCCCCTCCCATTGCATATGCATTAATTGACAGGATTCTTGGGGGTAAAGGTTATCCGATGGATAAAATAAGGGAGTTCACTGAGGTGGAACTTGCCATTGTTGAAAGAATCATTGTTCAGGTTTTAAACCTAATGAGAGAACCATGGGAAAATGTTATAGCAATCAGGCCAAGGCTCGAAAAGATAGAGACTAATGCACAATTTGCCCAGATAATATCGGCCAACGAAATGGTAGCCCTTATAACTTTAAGTGCCAAAATAGGTGAAGTTGAGGGAATGATCAATATCTGCATACCGCATATGGTGGTTGAACCGATAGTATCAAAGCTTAGTACAAAGTTTTGGTTTTCCAATAGTGAGAAAGAGAAATTAAGTGCAAATAAGGAAACTATTGAGATTAGGATTGAAAATACTAAGGTGCCTGTCAGGGCGGTTCTGGGAAGAGCTACAATTTTGGTAAATGATTTTCTAGAACTTCAGCCAGGGGATGTAATACCTTTAGATTCAAGTGTAAGTGGCAACCTCGAGATTCTCGTCGGTGACTTACTGAAGTTTTATGGCACACCTGGAGTTAGGAAGAACAGAGTTGCCATTAAGGTAAACGAAGTTGTAAGAGGAGAGGAGGAGTAGCATGGGTGACATGTTATCGCAGGCGGAAATTGATGCTTTGCTCAATGGAGGCTCAATTCCTGAGAATGATGGTAATGCCGGAGATTCGGAACTATCAGTTCAGGAAATTGATGCATTAGGCGAAGTAGGCAATATTAGCATGGGCACGTCGGCTACTACGCTTTATGCTCTTTTAGGACATAAAGTAAATATTACTACTCCACAGGTAAATGTTTGTTTGTGGGGAGAGCTTTCTGAACAGTACAATACAAACTATGTGGCTGTAAAAGTTGAATATACCGAAGGACTATTTGGATCTAATCTGCTTGTCCTAAAGGAGAATGATGCAAAAGTTATAACTGACCTGATGATGGGTGGTGATGGAAGCAATACGACGGGAGAGCTGACAGATCTCCACTTAAGTGCAATAGGTGAAGCCATGAACCAGATGATTGGTTCGGCCGCGACATCAATGTCGTCAATGTTTGATAAGAGAGTTGATATATCTCCACCGAGAGCCTTTTGTATGACCTTTGACGAAGCATCTGAGGAAGTTTTTAAACCAGACGACAAGTTGGTTAAAATTGCATTCAAGATGGTAATAGGTGATCTTATAGATAGCGAGATAATGCAATTAATCCCTATAAATTTTGCCAAGTCTCTTGTTGAGAACCTTATAGATGCAAACTCAGAGAGTGAGGCTCAAGCATCGGTTCAAGACAGAAATACTGCTTCACCTCAACAAGAGCCTCAGGTACAGTCTCCACCACAACAGCAGTATCAGGAGCAGCAATACCAGGGGCAGCAATACCCACAACAACAGTATCCTCAACAACAGTATCCACAGCAACAGTACCCACAGCAAAATCCTCATCAATTCCAAGGTCAACAGTATCAGGAGCAGCATTATCCCCAGATGCATCAGGGAATGGGTCAGGGCGGCAATGCTCCACATGATCAGGGAAGGTTCAGGGAACCGGTTAATGTACAACCTGCACAGTTTCAAGCTTTTGATGATGGAATGATATCCTTCGATAAAAAGAATATCGGCCTCATAATGGATGTACCCTTGCAGGTTACAGTTGAATTGGGAAGAACCAATAAGCTGATAAAAGACATTCTTGAGTTTGGGTCGGGATCTATAATTGAGCTCGATAAGTTAGCGGGTGAGCCTGTTGACATCCTTGTAAACGGTAAAGTAATTGCAAAGGGAGAAGTTGTTGTCATTGATGAAAGTTTTGGGGTGAGAATAACAGATATAATACACCCTTCAAAGCGGCTTTAATTTAGTTTGGGTGATTCCTAAAAAATAACTGGTCAATTTTTAAAAATACAAACAGGACAGTAGTACAGACTAAAACTAAGGAGAGGGATAAATAATGAGTAAAAAAATTCTGATAGTCGATGATGCAGCATTTATGAGGATGATGATTAAGGATATTCTTACTAAGAATGGCTATGAAGTTGCGGGTGAGGCTGAAAATGGAGCACGCGCAATTGATAAGTTTAAGGAATTGACTCCAGATTTGGTAATTATGGATATAACTATGCCCGAAGTTGATGGAATAGCAGCTGTGAGAGAAATAAAAAAAATTAACTCGGATTCAAAAATAATAATGTGTTCTGCAATGGGTCAGCAGGCAATGGTAATTGAATCTATTCAGGCAGGTGCAAGAGATTTTATCGTAAAGCCTTTTCAGGCAGAAAGAGTTGTTGAAGCCGTAAAAAAAGTATTGGGTTAAAATAACTTCTGAATTTTGTTGTGCTAAAAAGCGTCATACAGGAGCTTTTCTATAAACAATAGCTTTTATAGCTGGACAAGGAGTATCAAATGAATGGTTTTGGTGAGATGCTTATTAGCTTTTTCGTATTTGTTATTGTTTTTGGCTCGATACTCTTTTTGGCATATGTTACTTCAAGGTTTATCGCTAATAAATCGGGAATGGCTCTCAAAGGAAGAAACATCAGCATCCTTGAAACCATCAGCTTGGGTCTTGACAGCAAGCTGCATCTTGTGAAAGTTGGCGAGGAATTCATGCTGATAAGTGTATCGGGAAAGAATATTCAACTACTTACAAAAGTAAATATGGATGGCTATGCAGAAGAAGATATTTCACGTGTTGGGAGTTCCTTTGATTTTAAGGAGATTTTTGAAAAGTATATCCAGAGCTTTAAAGGCAGACAAAATGGTAAAGGTAATGTAAGGCCTGAGCAAGATAAGAATCGCAGTGATAATAGTTTTCGGCAAAATCTTGTTAAACTGAGGACAATAACATCTGGTACCGGGAAGTATGATTCCACAAGCGGAGATGAAAAAACTAATGAAAATCAAAGTTAAGTACTTTGCAGTTGTCATACTTTTACTTATAGTTTTTTTTGCTTTGGCTTCGAATGTATACGCTGAGCCCGATTTGACGTTGCCAAAAGTTGATATCAGTGTGGGAACTTCTGATAACCCCGAAGATTTTACTACTAGTATACAGGTTTTATTGCTCCTAACTATCTTGTCATTGACACCTTCAATTTTAATGATGATGACAAGCTTCACACGAATAATTATTCTCCTTTCCTTTTTAAGGAATGCACTGGGAACCCAGCAGATGCCGCCGAATCAAGTGTTGATTGGGCTAGCTTTGTTTTTAACCTTGTTCATAATGAACCCTGTCATCACAGAAATAAACGAGACTGCGTTCAAACCCTATTCAAATAAGGAAATAACTCAGCAGGTTGCTTTGGAAAGGTCATCAAAAATCATTAAAACCTTTATGCTTAAGCAAACAGAAAAAAAGGATATTGCACTTTTTGTTTCACTATCTGGTACTAAGACCCCCATTAAAGAGGAAGACGTGCCGAACCTTCCGCTAACAACTTTAATTCCGGCCTTTTTGATAAGTGAGCTTACTACTGCATTTAAGATGGGATTTTTGATTTACTTGCCTTTTCTTGTGATAGACATAGTTGTATCGAGCACATTGATGTCCATGGGAATGATGATGCTATCACCGGTTATGATCTCGCTTCCCTTTAAGATATTGCTTTTTATAATGGTTGGGGGTTGGAATCTTGTTTCACAAATGATTGTAAACAGTTTCGTAACATAGGTACAGCTTAAAAAATTGGGGGGATAGAAATTGGATCAGGGAATGGTCATTCAACTGGCTCAGAAATCTTTAATGACGGTTATATATGTTTCGGCTCCCATGTTGGGATTAAGTCTGATTGTCGGACTTGCAGTAAGTATATTTCAGGCAACAACGCAGATACAGGAGCAGACACTGACTTTTATTCCTAAAATACTTGCTGTATTGGCAGGAGTGGCTTTGTTTGGTTCTTGGATGCTAAAAGTTTTGATAGAATATACTCAAAGTATTTATATGAATATGAACCAATATATAAGGTAAGTTTTTTCAGCTTTAGTGATGGATATCTATATATCTATATTCTGGAGGATTTAAATTGATCTTAACAGAAGGAATTTTGATAAGTGGTATAGAAGTATTCTTATTAATATTTATCAGGATGGTTGGATTGTTTGTAATTGCTCCTATCTTTAGCAGAGCCAACATCCCTACTTATTTAAAAATAGGCTTTTCGTTTATGCTGGCTTTAATACTTGTAAATACTATAAGTAACCAGAATATCATTATCAATAACATTTATGAATTTACAGCATTGGTTCTCAGGGAATTTATTGTAGGAATCACATTAGGATACGTTTCATATACGATTTTTAACGCTATATACGTAGCAGGCGAATTAGTAGATATGCAGATAGGATTTGGTATGGTCAATGTTATTGATCCTGTTAGTAATATTCAAGTGTCGATAACTTCAACCTTTTATTTCATAGTATGTATGTTGATTTTTCTGTTATGTAACGGTCATCACATTTTAATAAGGGCATTATTCAGTAGTTACAACTACATACCTTTAGGCCAGGCAATATTTGGCGAAGGGTTGCAGAACAGAATTTTAGAAGTTTTTGGAGGCATATTTCTTGTAGCCTTTAAGGTTGCAGCACCGATACTTGCAGCAATACTGATTACGGATGTTGCATTAGGTGTTTTGTCTAAGACGGTACCCCAGTTAAATGTATTTATGGTGGGTATGCCGCTTAAAATACTATTAGGACTAGCAGTAATGTTTGTGACCATGCCGTTGTTTGTGTCAATTGTCCAGATGCTTATCAAAGGAATGGACAGTGAAATGTTGAATTTCCTTAAGAATATGGGGCCTAAATGAAGATGCTGAAGGGTAAGCAGAAGATGAAGCATGAGGGGAAATATGTTTTAAGAAGTACTGTAAATATTGAAAATAAAGAACTGTACCTGAAAACACGGAAAATACAGCCTGTTAACCTACAGCTTTTTGCAGATAATGGTGATAAGACGGAAAAGGCAACCCCAAAAAAGCGACAAAAGGCAAGGGAAGAAGGACAGGTTCTTCAAAGCAGGGAAATGACTGCTGCAATAGTTTTGCTTTGTTTGTTTATAACCATTAGAATTGCCGGAAGTTTTATGTATGAACAGATATATGTATATTTTAAAATAGTTTTTACCGAATACACGAAAATAACAGATATGTTTACTATAGAAGGTTTGATAAAGGTTTTTATAGATTTGCTGCTTCGCTTTTTGAAAATAGTTGCTCCTATATTTGCTGTTGCACTTATTACAGGTATTGCAGCAGGATACGCACAGGTGGGTTTCCTGTTTACAACAAAAACGATAGGTTTTAAATTTAACAGGATCAATCCTTTTAATGGATTCAAAAGAATTTTTTCACTGAGGTCAGTAACAGAATTGGTAAAATCTTTGCTAAAGATAGCAGTAATAGGGTTTATAGGTTATTCATATCTTGCAGGTGAAGCAAATAATATACTTAAGACAATGGATTTAGACGTTATAGGCATAGCTGTTTATATATGTACTGTTTCAATGGATGTTGCAATAAGAATGTGTGTAGCCATGCTGATACTTGGCGTTTTAGATTACGGTTATCAGTGGTGGGAGTACGAAAAAAGCCTTAAGATGTCAAAACAGGAGATAAAGGAAGAACATAAGGAAGCAGAAGGAAATCCTGAGATTAAAGGTAAAATAAGGCAAAGACAGCGTCAGATAGCACTCAGAAGAATGCTACAGGATGTTCCTAAAGCGGATGTGGTAATAACAAACCCTACTCACTTTGCTGTGGCAATAAAGTATGATCAGAAAATTTCTGATGCACCGCTGGTAGTTGCCAAAGGTCAGGATTATATAGCCTTAAGGATAAAAGAGATAGCAAAGGAAAATAAAGTGGAAATTGTAGAGAATAAACCTCTGGCAAGAACGTTATATTCAACTGTGGAAATTGGAGAGAAAATACCTCCAGAATTGTTCCAGGCTGTGGCTGAAGTACTTGCCTTTGTATACAACATAAAGAATAAGGGAAATGTAGGAACTTAATTTTAAGGCATTCTAGAAGGGGGATAGGTTCTGTATGAGGCTTGGGGATATGGGTGTTGCAATTTTAATTGTATCCATAATATTAATAATGATTATTCCTATCCCTGCTATACTGCTAGATGTGTTTCTTGCTTTAAATATAGCAATAGCACTGGTTATCCTCCTTAATGTAATATACTCAAAAGAAGCCTTGCAGATGTCGATATTTCCTTCACTGCTGCTTTTTACAACCATTTACCGGCTTTCGCTTAACATTAAATCGACTACTCTGGTACTGGCAAAGGGTGAAGCCGGCGAAGTGATAGAAGGATTTGGAAAATTTGTAGCACAGGATAATCTGGTAGTTGGATTTATTGTTTTTCTTATTATAACCATAGTACAGTTCCTTGTTATTACAAAGGGAACAGAAAGAGTATCTGAGGTCGCAGCAAGGTTTACACTTGATGCAATGCCGGGTAAGCAGATGGCAATAGATGCAGACCTGAATGCGGGACTAGTTAATGAAGCTGAGGCAAAAGAAAGAAGGAAAAAGGTTCAAAGGGAAGCAGATTTTTACGGTGCCATGGATGGTGCTACCAAGTATGTAAAGGGAGATGCTATTGCAGGTATAGTAATTACAATACTCAATGTAGTTGGTGGACTTATAATAGGAATAGTAATGAGAGGTGAGGATTTAACCTTTGCTCTGGAGACTTATTCAATCCTTACTATCGGAGACGGACTTGTAAGCCAGATCCCATCACTGCTAATTTCCTTTGCAACAGGTCTTATAGTTACAAGAGCTGCTTCGGATAATGGCCTTAGCGATGACCTTAAGAATCAGATATTATATAACCCCAAGGTATTCTTTATAGCTGCAGGATTTTGTTTGTTATTGTCCTTCCCCTTGGCAACTGTACCGTTTCTGGCATTGGCAATACTGTTTGTTTTCCTGGGAATAAGGCTTATGAAAAAGGAGCAACAGGATCAACAACATGAAGAAACCCAGATAGAAGAAAAAGAAGTAGAAGAGATAAGGAAGCCTGAAAATGTTGTCAATTTGTTGCAGGTTGATCCGATAGAACTTGAGTTTGGTTATGGAATCATTCCCTTAGCAGATGTAAACCAGGGCGGGGATTTATTAGATAGAGTAGTAATGATAAGAAGGCAATTAGCACTTGAACTTGGAATGATTGTTCCCATAATAAGATTAAGAGACAATATTCAATTAAGTCCTAACGAATATGTTATTAAGATCAAAGGCGTTGAGGTGGCAAACGGAGAGATAATGCTAGACCACTTTATTGCCATGAGTCCTGGGTTTGTTGAAGAAGAAATTGAAGGAATAAAGACAACTGAACCTGCTTTTGGCTTGCCGGCCGTCTGGATAGGTGAAGCACAGAGGGATAAGGCAGAGATGCTTGGATATACAGTGGTTGATCCGCCATCCATTATAGCAACACACCTTACAGAAATAGTGAAGGCTCATGCACATGAACTGACAGGCAGACAGGAAATTCAGACAATTATTGAAAAGGTTAAGGAAAATTATCCTGCAATAGTAGATGAACTTGTACCTAAAGTTATGACTATAGGAGAGATCCAGAAGGTTGTTGCCAACCTTTTAAAAGAAGGGGTATCAATAAGAGATATTGTAACAATACTTGAAACACTGGCAGATTATGCCCCGGTTACACATGATACTGACATGCTGACGGAATATGTAAGACAGGCTTTGGGCCGGGCAATATCCAAAAAGTTCATAAGAGATAAGAAATCAAATGTAATAACCTTAGATCCAAAACTTGAACAGATTATTCTTGATTCGGTGCAGAGAACGGAACATGGATCATATTTGACCTTAGAACCAAATACTACAAATTCGATAATAGGCAGTCTGTCAAATCAGGTTCAAAGACTAATGAAGCTGGGACAGCAACCTATAGTGTTGGCTTCACCAATTGTCAGACTTTACTTTAGAAGACTTACAGAGCAAGCTATACCGGGTTTGGTAGTATTGTCATATAATGAGCTTGACCCGCATTTAGAGGTTCAATCAGTTGGGATGGTGAGTATATAAGATGAAGATAAGACGGTATATGGGAAAAGATACTCAGGAAGCGATATTAAAAGTTAAAATGGACCTTGGAAATGATGCAGTAATTCTAAATACCAGGAAGGTAAGGCAGAAAGGGCTGTTTAATGTATTTGCCAAGCCGATGGTTGAGGTACTGGCTGCTGTAGACGAGTATTATGGGTCAAAAAACAAAAAAGACTTACCAAAAAGCCAAGTTAAAGCACCGTTACAAGAAAAAAATGTAGAAGAACAAAGTAATTTGAAAGAAAAAGAGGAAAAGATAGCTTTGTTGGAGAATAAAGTAAACAGTATGGAATCGGTACTTCAAAAAATCTACGAGCAAGTCAGTCAGGGAAATCAAAAACCAGCTGTTAAAGTTATTCAGTCTGAAGAAAAACCAAAAACAAAGGTTTCAGAGCTTTTCTATAATAATTTGTTAAAAAATGAAGTTGAAAGTGATATCGCAAAACAGTTAATTGATATTATACAAGGTAAAGTTAAGGATAGTGCAAATATTAATGATGCCGGAGCGATACTTTATAATCTGGTTTCCGGAATACTAGGCAAACCGGAGACACTTAAGCTAAGGGAGGATGGCAAACCTACCGTAGTTATATTTGTTGGACCAACAGGAGTAGGCAAGACAACAACTTTAGCTAAAATTGCAGCAAATTATTCCTTGAATCATAAAAAGAAAGTCGGACTTATAACGGCCGACACCTATAGAATTGCAGCAGTAGAGCAGCTCAAGACTTATGCAGAGATACTCGGAATGCCTGTAGAAGTCATATACTCTATAAATGAAATAAATGATGCAAAAGACAAGTACCAGGATAAGGACATTATTCTGATTGATACAGCAGGGAGAAGCTATAGGAATAAATCGCAGTTTGATGAACTGAAAATGTTGGTTGATGCTTCCCATGCGGATGAAGTATTCCTTGTCTTAAGTACAACCACAGGAGTAAGAAATTGCAGGGAAATACTGCAAAGTTACGATTTTCTCAAAGATTATAAGCTAATATTCACCAAACTTGATGAGACACCAGCCCTTGGAGTTATTCTCAATGCAAGGCGGCTGACCAATAAAAGTTTGTCTTATGTTACTATCGGACAGAGTGTGCCTGATGATATTGAAGTCGCAAATATCGATAAAATCACAAAAAATCTGTTAGGGAGTATTTCGTAGATGATGGACCAGGCAGAAAAACTAAGGCAAATAATCGACAATTTAAAACTTAGGCAGGCTGTAAGTCAGGCTAATCTTATTACCACACTTAGGAAGAAATCTGCTAAGGTTATAACTGTTACCAGCGGTAAGGGTGGTGTGGGAAAGACCAATATCACAGTTAATCTTGCTATTGCACTTAGCGAGATGGGGAAACGTGTTACAATTTTAGATGCTGATTTCGGTCTTGCCAATATTGATGTGATACTAGGTATAATTCCTAAATATACACTTGTAGATGTAATTTACTCTGACAGGAATATACTTGAAGTACTGTCAGATGGGCCTAAGAATATAAGATTTGTATCAGGAGGCTCCGGTGTCGAAGAACTAATAAAACTTGACCAGATCCAGCTTGAAAAGTTCCTTGCAAATATATCTTTACTGGACAGGTTATCTGATGTAATACTTATAGATACTGGTGCGGGACTTTCTGATAGTGTTATGAGTTTTGTAATGGCAGCCGATGAGGTTCTTCTTGTGACAACTCCCGAACCTACTTCAATCACCGATGCTTACGCATTGATTAAAATGGTATCGAACAGGGATAAGAATAAGAAGATTAAAGTGGTTGTAAACAGAGCAGAAAATGCAAATGAAGCTAATGATATACTTAAAAAGCTTTCAATAGTTACAGATAAATTTCTGGAATTAAAGTTAGAACCATTAGGCTACATACTTAATGATGAAATGGTTATTAAGGCAGTAAAAATGCAGCAGCCTTTTGCACTTAGTTTTCCAAAGTGCCAGGCGTCAAAACACATTAAAGAAATCAGTTCAAAGATTATAGATAGCAAGAGTGATAAGTTTGGTGTTGAGAATACAGGAATTAAGAGTTTTGTTCAGAGATTGGTCAATTTATTGAATACATAGGGATAACAAAAAAATAACATCCAATTCTCGTATTTGGCAGATTTGTTTCCATTGTTGTTAATGTATGGAGGACAAAAAATGAAATTTAAAGATTTGAGCTTGGGATTAAAACTTGAATTACAACTATTTGGAAATGACGGAAATAGGATTGACAAGCCTTTTGTCAGTGAATTTGAGATGGCTTCAGGAGAAGATATCATATTTATAGCTGCACCTATAGCAGAAGGACGGTTGTATCCTGTACAAATTGGTACAATAGCAACGGTGTCATTTATAAAAGATAATAACCTCTATGAATTTGAAGCAGTGGTTGTAGACAGGGAAAGTAAGAATGGCCTGGCACTTTTGAAGATCCAGACACGCAGGCAGATTGAAAGGGTTCAAAGACGGGAATTTTTCAGATTTGATTGTTGTATTCCCGTTAATTACAGAGAGATTAATCTGACAAAAGAGAAATTTAACTCAGATAATAAATTTATAGAGACGGTGACAAGGGATTTGAGTGGCGGAGGCTTGTGCATGCGGCTTAAGGAGCCGGTTGAAGTGGGTAAACTTTTGGAATGTGAACTGTTCATTACAGATAAAGTCGTTTTTATCGGAAAAGTTGTAAGATTTACAAAATATGATATCCTTCAGGGAATTTATAAATATGAGATAGGTGTAATTTTTGAAAAGATTGACAAGCTTGTAAGAGAAAAGGTTATTAGCTATATATTCCAGGAGCAGAGAAAACTTTTAAAAAAGGGTTGATCTATTACTATGGAGAAACATTACGAAAAAAGAATCAGAGTGCTAGTGGTTGACGACTCGGCCTTTATGAGAAAAGTTATTTCTGATATTCTCAACAGTGATAAAGATATTGAGGTGGTCGCTGCTGCAAAAAGCGGGCCTGATGCTATTGAAAAGGTAGGAGAGCTTAAGCCTGATGTAATAACCCTCGATGTGAAAATGCCGGGTATGGATGGGTTGGAGTGTCTTAAGGAACTAAATAAAATTTGCAAAATACCTGTTGTTATGCTGAGCAGTGTTACAAAAGAGGGTGCAGAAGCAACTATTCAGGCACTTGCTTATGGAGCCATTGATTTTATTACCAAACCATCAAATATATTTGAAATGAATGGAATAGAGAAAAGTAATGAGATAATTGAAAAGGTTAAAATTGCAAAAAATCTGTCAAGTAACACGGGCAGTAATGAAAAATATAATGCAAGAAGCAAGAGTGTCATTAATAAAAGCTGTAATGTACAAAACCTTGTATTGATTGGAACATCAACAGGGGGACCGAAAGCACTTCAGGATGTTATTCCGCTGATACCTGATAACGTAAACGCAGCGTTTCTCGTAGTTCAACATATGCCGGCAGGATTTACAAAATCTTTAGCTGACAGACTCAACAATATTAGCGCAGTAAATGTAAAGGAAGCTGAGGATAATGAAGCTGTGAGAACGGGGTATGTATACGTTGCTCCGGGAGATTACCATATGCATTTGGAAAAACACGATGGAACCACCTTGAAAATTAAGCTGACTAAAGACCCGCCTGTAGGTGGGCACAGACCTTCGGTGGATGTTATGTTTGAGTCAGTTTCAAATACAGAATTTAAGAATGTCGTAGCAGTAGTAATGACTGGGATGGGTGGGGATGGAGGCAAAGGTGTAAAACTATTGAAGAAGGCAAACGGTGCTCATATAATTGCTCAGGATGAAAATACATGCGTTGTTTTTGGAATGCCAAGGGTAGCAATTCTTACCGGAGTTGTAGATGTCGTTACGCCACTTAAGGAAATTTCTAAGGAGATTATGAAAATTGTGGGGGTGCACAAATAATGGATATGAGTCAATACCTGGAGATTTTTATTGATGAAACAAAAGAGCACTTGCAAGGATTAAATCAATCACTGCTTCAACTTGAACAAAACCCGCAGGATATATCTACGTTGAATGAGATATTCAGGGTAGCTCATACATTAAAAGGTATGGCTGGTACTATGGGTTTTAGCAAGATGGCGAAATTGACGCATGATATGGAAAATGTTTTGCATGCTTTAAGGAGCAACGAGCTTAAAGTAACTCCTAATCTGGTAGATATACTGTTTAAGTGTCTGGATGCTCTCGAAAACTACACTGAAAACATTGTGAATACTGGGAATGAGGGGGATAATGACTACAATGATATAATTATTCAACTCAGTGACGCTGTCAACAAAAAGAATGTTGAACCAGTTCCGCAGAAGCCATCAGATGAACAGCAAGCCCGTAACGCTAAAAAAGGTGAAGTTGATAACCACACAACTATGCAGTTTAAGCTTAATCAGTACGAGCAAAATGTTGTCTGTAAAGCAAAAGATATGGGTATGAATGTATTTAAGATTACTGTGGTTTTAAATAAAGGTTGTGTCCTTAAGTCGGCTCGTTCATTTATTATATTCCAGACTTTAGAAAGGCACTCTGAAATAATTAAATCAGAGCCAAGGGTAGAAGACATTGAGGATGAAAAATTTGATTATGAGTTTACTGTGGTTTGTGTAACAAAGGAAGAAGCAGAGGTTTTTATAAAAGAAATAAACAGTATTGCAGAAATTGATGAGGTTCTTGTTACAACTTTAGATTTTTCTGACTACCAGGCAAGTATCATACAAGAGGTCAGTACTGTAGTTGCCCCTAATGTTTCTACTGAGGCCGATTCGGGTTCTGAAGATGAGGCTTCGGCAGATAAAAAACAGGATGGAAATAATCAGGGCACTTCAGCACATAAGACAAAAACCGGCAAGACGGTAAGAGTAGATATTGACAGGTTAGATGTATTAATGAATCTTGTAAGTGAGCTTATTATAATAAAGACACGTTTAGAGGGGATAGATGGAGGCGAAAGGTCTCAAGCCTACAGTGAGGCTGTTGAGTATCTCGAACGGATAACAACCAACCTGCATGATGCTGTTATGAAGGTAAGAATGGTACCTGTTGAGATGGTGTTTAACAGATTCCCGAGAATGATCAGAGATGTTGCAAGGGAGCTCAAAAAAGAGATAGTTCTTAATATGTCCGGTGAGGAAACAGAACTTGATAGAACGGTTATTGATGAAATAGGAGATCCTTTGATTCATCTTTTGAGGAATTCTGCAGACCATGGAATTGAGTCAATAGAAAAAAGAAAAGAATCCGGAAAACCTGCCGCAGGTCAAATCAACTTGAGAGCCTACCAGGATGGTAACAACGTCGTAATTGAGGTTGATGACGACGGTCAGGGAATAAATCTTGAAAAAGTGAAAAAGAAAGCAATTGAAAAGGGAATTGTAAAAAAGGAAATCGCAAATACATTATCCCAGAAGGATATAGTTGACTTTTTATTTAAGCCTTCTTTCAGTACACAGGATCAAATAACTGATTTGTCCGGAAGGGGCGTTGGTTTAGATGTTGTAAAAACTAAGATTGAGCAGCTTGGTGGAGTTGTTGAGGTTGAAACTGAAGCTGGTAAAGGCAGTAAATTTATAATAAGGCTGCCGCTTACACTGGCTATTATCCAGGCTCTTCTTGTAATAATTGGAGAGGAGAAGTATGCAATACCCCTCTCAAGTACCAAAGAAATAATAAAGATCACACCTGACCAAATAATGATGATACAGAAAAAAGAAGTAATTATGATTAGAAATACTGTGATTCCGGTTGTAAGGCTTGACAAGGTTCTAGATGTTCCAAAAGATGATGCAAAGATACAGAAACAATTAACTGTTGTAATTGTCAAGAAGGGTGAGCGTTTATCAGGCTTTGTTGTAGATTCTCTAATTGGTCAGCAGGAAATTGTTATCAAGTCCCTTGGGAAAATTCTCTCCGGAATTAAGTGCATAGCCGGCGCTACCATACTTGGAGACGGAAACGTAGCAATGATCCTCGATGTAAACTCACTAGCTATATAGGAAGGAGTTGTGATTATGGAAGACGTTATAAATGTTGAAGGAAAGCAATATGTTGTGTTTATGTTGGGTAAAGAAAACTATGGTGTAGATATTCAAAAGGTAACCACAATTGAAAAGATTATGTCATTCGCAAGAGTTCCCAAAACTCCTGATTATGTAAAAGGTGTAATAAACTTAAGAGGAGAGATTATACCTGTAATAGACTTAAGAACCAAGTTTGGAATGGAAATAACAGAAGAGACAGAGGAGACAAGAATCATAATTTTAAAGATCAATGAAATTCCTCTTGGAATAATTGTTGATGAAGTGGATGAGGTTCTAAACCTTACAGAGGAGACTATCGAAAATGTAGCGAATTTTACCAATGATCTGTCAATGGATTACATCTTAGGTGTTGGTAAAGTTGATGGAAGAATAGTAACACTGTTAAATCTTGAAAAGCTTGCAGATGTATCTGAAAATAACGAGCGGGGAGATTAATATATGGCCGTTAATTTTGATAACCTTAATAATTATCATCTGGATGTTCTAAGGGAGATTGGAAATATTGGTGCAGGCAATGCTGCAACTGCTCTTGCAAAAATGCTTAACAAAAAGGTAGATATGGAAGTTCCGAAAGTTAAGGTAATGGAATTCAAAGAAGTAAGCGAAATGCTCGGGGGTGCAGAATTGCCAGTTGTAGGTTTGTTTTTAAAGGTTACTGGTGACCTGACTGGAAGCATAATGTTTGTTTTAGAGAATAATGCTGCCCATGTTCTTGTTAATATACTTATGGGTAAACCCGTTGAAAATAGACGTGATTTTGATGAAATTGAAATGTCTGCCTTAAAAGAACTTGGTAATATCCTTGCAGGATCTTATCTGTCATCTATGTCATCTCTAACTGGATTGAATATTCTTCCGACTGTACCGGATATTGCAATTGATATGGCTGGTGCCATTATAAGTGTTCCTGCAATAGAGTTCGGAAAGCTTGGAGATACTGTTTTGTATATTGAAACAGAGTTTATCGAAGGAACTACAAAGGTACTGGGTGATTTTTTCCTCATACCTGATTTTGATTCATATGAAGTGCTACTAAGGGCATTAGGGGTTATAAGCTGATGGAAAATATAATTAAGGTTGGTATGGCTGACATGAAGGCTGCGTGTCATCCGGCTGTATTGACAACATTAGGTTTGGGTTCGTGTGTTGGGATAGCTTTATATGACAGGTCTACTTGTACTATTGGACTGGCTCACGCTATGCTTCCGGACAGCACTCAAGCTATGAATTTATCTAATATTGCAAAATTTGTAGATACTTCGATAATTGCTCTTATTGATGAAATGGTTAGACTCGGTGCAAATAGGAGCAAAATAGTTGCAAAGCTTGCAGGCGGAGCACAGATGTTTAATTTTTCCCAAGCAACTGACTTGATGAGGATTGGTTTCAGAAATGCTGTGGCTGCCAGAGAAAAGCTTGAAAAGCTTAAAATTCCTATTATTTCCGAAGACACAGGCGGAAGTTATGGGAGAACTATTGAACTTAATTCAACTAACGGTGCTCTATTGATTAAGACTATAGGATATGGAGTAAAGGAAATATAGTAAATGATATAAAAATAAATAAATTTTATTTAAGGGTGAAGAAATAATGATTGAATAAATAGCCAAATGTAAAAAATGGTTAGATTGGTTATGCACAAACCATTATAACGCCCTTAGAGGGGAATTTGAAATGGATTATGTCCATAAGTTACCGTTTATTTTAGGGGCTTCAATGGCTGTTGTGATTGGGGCTGTAAGTAATTATAGCGGTGTTGAATCTAAAACAACTTACATAAGGATGTCTTTGGTGCTGGTTTTCTTTTTTATTCTGGGAATGTACATCAGAGGCTTAATTTATAAGATTGATAAGGAAGTGAGGAAGAAAAAGGAAAGTGAAGTACTGAAAATGAAGGAAGAATTGGAAAATGCACAGGGAGTTGAAGGTGAAAAGCATAGTATTGATTACAGAGTTGATGATAACAGTTATGAAGTTGATATAAATCCTGCTGTAGGCGAGAAATTATATGATGAAGAGTTTACACCGCTAAGTGTTAATAGTGTTACTGTTAACAGGGACATTAAGAATAATGGGCAGTAGATAAATATATAAAAAATAAACAGGCAATGGGGGATTTTTAAATGTCATCATCTACTATAAAGCAACAGGAAATGTGGCGTCAATATACCGACACAAAGGATTCTGCTATTAAGGAAAAGTTAATAATTGAATACTCACATATTATTAAATATGTGGCGGGTAGATTAAGTATTTATTTCGGCTCAAATGTAGAATATGATGACCTTATTGGTTATGGTGTCTTCGGGCTCATCGATGCCATTGACAAGTTTGATATCAATAAGGGTGTTAAGTTTGAAACATATGCCTCTTTAAGAATAAGAGGATCTATAATTGACAGTATAAGAGAGCTTGATTGGGTACCTAGATCCTTAAGGCAAAAGAACAAGGAACTTGAAAGGGTTTATGCCGAACTGGAAAATGATTTGGGACACTCGGCCAATGATCAGGAAGTAGCTGAAAAACTAGGAGTTTCCCTGGATGATTTCTATAAATTGTTAAATGAAGTAAATTTGTCTTCATTAGTATCTCTAGAAGAATTTCTAGAGCAGAATTATGAGGCTGGTGCAAATATAACAGGAGGATGTAAGGAAGACAGACCTGAAGGATATATGGAAATAACTGAATTGAGGGAAATTCTAGTAGATGCCATAGGTAAGTTGCCAGAAAAGGAGAAGACAGTTGTTTCCTTTTATTACTTTGAAGATTTGACACTAAAGGAGATTAGTGCGATAATGAAAGTGTCAGAATCAAGAATATCTCAATTACACACCAAGGCGATTCTCAGATTACGTGGAAAGTTGGCACGTCACAGGACTATTTTAGCTGAGTAAGCTAAATTTAAGAATTAAGTTCGTACTTTTCAATAACAAAGAAATTTGTAATACAAAAAATTCTGCTATATAAATCACGAAAATGATTATAAATTGGAAAATTTGATTTTTGTGATATTGTATTAAGGAAATTGAAGCGCGATGTAAAATCTTTTTCGCGTTCAATATACATAAGCGATTTTAACTTTCATTCAAAAACTGAAAAAAGGGGGGAACTTTGCATGTTGGATGCTAGAGGCAATTCATCTTACAACAAAATTAATGACGGGTTTTATGAATTGGAGTATAGGGAAAATGGTGTATATCTGATTGTGAGTCCTCCTGTAGGAAAAGGAAGAAGGGTTGAGGCCAGAGAGATAATTGACAGGCTGAATTTAAAAAAAGTAAGGAACTTTAAAAAAGAAGTGGTTGAACAAGCTTGCTTAAAAGCTGATAGAATACCACAGTGTATTGCAGATCATCAAGATGAAGTGAAGATAAATGCATCTGTAAGTGTAACAGTTTCACCGGATAAGATGAAGGCATCAATTGTAATAAGTCCTCCTGACGGAGGAAGAACAGTTAATATTCAGGATGTGATAGATGAACTGAATAAAAATGGTGTGTGTCATGGAATTAATAAAGCCAACCTGGAAAACATAACTAAGTACCCTGTTTATAATGAAACAATTATTATAGCAGAAGGAACTCAACCAATAAATGGACAGGCTGGTAAAATTCAGTTCAATTTTGATATGGATAAAGACAGGAAGCCAACTATATTAGAGGATGGGCGAGTTGATTTCAGAGATTTAAATATTATTGAAAGTGTTGAACAGGGAAAGGTATTATGTTCACTTACTCCTCCTCTTCCAGGAGTGCCCGGGAAGACGGTGGTTGGTGGTGATATACCTGCTATAGACGGTAAACCTGCAAAACTTCCAAAAGGAAAAAATGTTGAAATATCACAAGATGAACAGAATCTAATTGCGTCCATTGATGGGCAAGTTAATTATATTGACGGCAAAGTAAATGTATTTGCTACTTATGAAGTGCAGGCAGATGTAGATAACTCAACAGGCAACATAAATTTCATCGGGAATGTTACCATAAGAGGAAACGTTCTTTCAGGGTTTACGGTTGAAGCAGGAGGTACTGTTGAGGTGTTGGGTGTAGTTGAAGGAGCATCAATTATTGCCGGCGGAGATATAATTTTAAGAAGAGGAATGCAGGGAATGGGAAAAGGAGTTCTTGTTAGTGGTGGAGATATAATTGCTAAATATATTGAAAACAGCAGCATTGAAGCTAAAGGAGACATTAAGTCTGAAGCTATAATGCACAGTAATGTTAAATGTGGAAACAGACTTGAATTGTCTGGTAAGAAAGGACTTCTTATTGGAGGAATTAGCAGGGTTGGTAAGGAAATATCAGCTAAGGTAATTGGTTCGTATATGGCTACAGTGACAGAAGTTGAAGTTGGTGTGGATCCATCGCTAAAAGAGAGATACAAACAAATAAGGGATGAAATAATTGTACTCGAAGAAGATATAAAGAAAGCTGACCAGGCCATTACTATTTTAAAAAAGATGGAATCAACTGGAAATTTATCACCTGAGAAGCGTGAAATTATGGCAAAGAGTGTAAGGACAAAAGTTTATTTTTCGAATAAAATAAATGAGCTTAAGGCGGAAATTATAAATATAGAGCAAAAACTTCAAGAGGAAGCACATGGCAAGGTTAGAGTATATAATTTCATTTATCCTGGCACCAGGGTTACGATAGGTACCTGCATGATGTATATAAAAGAGAATCTCCAATATTGTACTCTTTACAGGGATGGTGCAGATGTAAAAATTGGCCCGATAGATAAGCTATGACTAAAATTATTTTTTCGTTATTCCTAAGTAAATTGAGCATTTTGCTAACTGTTATTGGTGTTGAAAGGATGATGATGTATGTCCATCAAGCCTATTGACTTTCAGGTACAGATCCCAAAGGTAAATGAAGTTTCTAAAATTCGTAGCGATGAACTTCACAAAAATGATGTTGTTCAGCAGCAGCAAACTCACTTGAATCAAAACAAAGCACAGGACAGTGTCAATGTGGTTCACTCGAGAGATAATACTCAAAATGCGAAAATCAATGAGAAACAAGAGAAAAATTCAAAGGAAAAGAAGGAAAAGGGGAAAAAGCAGAGAAATTATAACAACAACAGTTCATTAGAAGAAGAGCAGACCAGCACAATTGACATCAGGCTATAGTAGATTATTTGTTATTAACCGTACAAATGAAAAACTTAAGGAGTGTTCTTATGGTTGGCTTTTATACGAGTATAATGTTCACAGGTATAATTCTGGTAGTTGTATCTCTTATATGGATTGCTTTTGACAGAAAAAAAGCATTCGATACCGAGCTTCGTATTGACGAAAAAAAGGCGGAGCTGGTAAGAATAATAAGGGATGCAGAAATGATGGTTGAAGAGCTTAATAAGTTTTCGGACTATGTGGTTACTCAGATAGGAGAAAAAAACAGCGAAATGGAAGAAAGCTTTAAGCAAGCTGACAGGCTGATAGAAACTATGAAAATTGAGACCGGTTGCTTCTTTGAAACTCTGAAATTCCAGAATGAGGTTATTGGAAATAGTTATTCCATAGGTGTAAATCATAGAGCAGTTGAGACAAATTTTGTTAAGAAGAACGACCTGGTATTAGAAGAGCCATTTGAAGAAGTTTATACGCCTGCTGTAAAAAGTTCAAGAAGCAATTCCCAAATGAAAGTACGAGATAAGGTAATACCTATTAACAGCAGGTACAATGAAGTTATTACGCTTTCTAAAAAGGGACTTAATGAAACAGAAATAGCTCGAAAACTGAATATGGGTAAAGGTGAAATTCAGCTGATTCTTGGAGTTAACCGATGACTAAGAGGTAGATTAATTCAAAAAAGTGTTTTTTAGAAATATGGCTGAGATTTTGATTTTTATAAGAGCGCATAGGCGCTTTTTTGCAGTTGTGAATAAGCTATGTCAGGAGGATATCATGCAGAATTTTCATATTAAGAGTATTATACTTGGAATTGGAATTGGAATGGTATTAACCGCTTTAATAAGCACCATATATTCTATGGGAAATGAACCGGTCATGGATAAAAATGAAATAATTGAAAGAGCAAAGCAGTATGGTATGATTTTTAGTGAAGACATTATTCTTGATGATGTTCAAAAGGTAAATGAGGGTCAGGTTCAGTCAGAAGTAGAAAATTCGTCTGCTTTGGGTCCAGAGAATAGTAAGGAAAATAAAACAGTAGAAAATAATGTTGAAGAGGATGTATTAATAAGCATTCAACCGGGATGTACCTCAGAAGTTTTGGCAAATAGGCTTCTTGAGTCTGGTCTTATTCATGATGCAGACAGTTTTGTTAATCACCTTGTTGAGATGAAGCTTGAAGGCTCAATTCAAGTAGGGGATTTTAGAATAAGGAGGGGGAGCGATCATAACACTATTGCAAGGGCAGTTACTATGACCGGGATATAATCTAATCAGGTATTTGAAGTACTTGTCTTTCTTAATTGTCGGTATGTATGGAGTTTGAATCGGTCTTGGCATGGGAAATATTTGAAATTCTGGTGAGACTGATGCTATACTATAGATGAAAAAACTCTAAAACATGCTATAGTGACAAAGGAGAGGGAAGATGAGAGTGAAATTACCAATATTGATTATGATGGTATTTCTACTATCCGGTTGTGGCGTAGCACAGGCGGAGATTGGTCATAAGTTTGAAGTGAGCTCATATTCAGAGCAAATAGTCGATGCCAAACAAACAGATTATCTGGAGGTATCATGTGATTCAAGCAATATAGAGGTATATGTGTGGAACAGGGACATCATAAAGTTCGAAATAACAAGAAGAGTTCGTGGAACCTACAAGAAGGAATCACTTTTAGAAAAACTGGAAGATTTTAAAATAGATATTGAAAATGAAAATACCTCTCTATGTTTGAAAACTAATTATAAAGGAAACAAGAAAAAATCTCTCGATACAAGTGTTGATTTAAAAATATACATCCCTAGAAAGATAGACTGTATGAGTTATAAAGTTGATAAAGGAAGCATCAGACTTTTTGACGATATACGAGGAGTGTTGAATGCAGATCTAGGCAATACCGATATAGAAATAAACAGGTTGGACGGGGTATTGAATGTTACCGGTAATGCTGGAGATGTAAAGGTTTCAAGTGGAAAACTGAGTGGTAGTTCGAGTGTTTGCAGGCTTGATGGAAATATTAGCGTAAAGTCTGAATTTGATGAGCTGGGGGAATATATTTTCAGTACTAAAAAGGGCTGTATTAGTATTTGTGCACCTTCAGATTCAAAGGTTGGCTTTGATACGGTGGGGAAATTGGAAATAAATGAATTTAATGATATGGACAATGCTGTAAAAGTTCGCATTAACAGTGAAATGGGTAGAATTGCTGTAAAAAAATATTGACTATTATTTTCCTCTTTTTTATGCTAAAATAGAATACAAGCAAAACTTAATCTTAGAAACGACATAATAGTGGCATTTATACAAGATGCTTCTTTTATTTTGATGATGTAATAGGATGAATTTGCTGTTAATAAACATCTTGGTGAAAGAGGAATGCACAAATGAAGAGGAATAGACTTGTTTTTTTACTTGTATTTTTTTTGGCATTGGGGACTATTGGAGTTCTATACGTTTTAAACGGTAATAGAAACCAACAAACTATTGCCGTAGATATCGAAAACGACATTCCCGGTGCTACTGTAAGTAATTCTGTTTATACTAAAGATCCGGTTGGAAACAGCACTGTAGTTCAGCCTGTAATAACACCTTCAAGTCATCCACAGGCAAAGGCTGTAAAAATCGTGGCGGTAGGCGATATTCTGCTGGGGAGGGGTGTAGAGTCCAGACTTAAAAAAGATAACAAAGATTATATTTACCCTTTCGCTAAAGTAGCCGATATCTTAAAACAAGGAGATATTGTATTTGCCAATCTTGAAGAACCTATAACTTCAAGGACGCATTCTCTCACAGGCATCAAGCAAGGCGGAAAATATGTACTTAAGAATGAAGTTGATGCTATCAAAGGGCTTGAGTATGCAGGGTTTAATCTGTTTAGTCTTGCCAATAACCACATACTTGATTATTACGAAGAAGGATTATACGATACTCAGGCAATTTTAAAGGAACATGGAATGGCTTATAGCGGAGCCGGCAAAAATACTGAAGAAGCGAAGAAGCCTGCAATCATTGAAAAAAACGGTGTTAAGGTAGGGCTCCTTTCCTATACCGATATGGCTGAGGTGACTTATAAAGGTAATCCGCCACTTATGTTTATAGCAGGTGAAAATAAAGCAGGAGTTGCAAAAAGGCCAATAAAGTTCGATGACACAATAAAGAGTGAAGTTGAAAAATTACGCAAGGAAGTAGATATCTTAATGGTTTCACTTCACTGGGGTTTTGAAGAGAGTTTTGAGATTTGGGATAGTCAGGTGGAATTTGCACATAAACTTATGGATAATGGAGTGGATGTGATATTAGGACACCACGCACACCAATTCCAAGGGATTGAACTATATAAAGGAAAACCGATATTTTATAGCCTTGGCAATTTTATATTTGATCAGAATGATCCTGAAAATCAGGAAGCATTTATTATGAATATGGAATTTGTAGATAATAAGCTGGTGAGCATGGAAGGAATTCCGGTCAGAACTATCGACAAGTCTCAGGTTGTGCCGCAGAAAGGTGAAAAAGCGAAGAATATATTAGAGAGGGAAGTAGCTTTATGTAAGGAATTGAATACAAAATGTGAAATAAATGAGGATAAACTCATTTTTGATTTGGGTTCAGTTACAAGATAGGGGAAATAAAAAGGAGGATGCTATAGATGAAGGTGATCAGGTGTTTGTTTTGTAGTAATTCTACAACAATACAAAGGATTAGCGTCAAAAAGAAGATAAATGATAAGACTATAACACTGACAAATGCTCCGGTTTTTTATTGCTCAAACTGTAAGGAAACATTTATTTCAAAAGAAGCTCAGGATATATTAATAGAGATACGCGAAAAGCGATTGGATCAAAAAAAGATGTTGTTCAATTTTGACGAGATGGTAAAGTAACGGAGATCTCGGGCGGTAAATTTTAGTAAGCTTAGCTGAATTTCTATCACCTTTTTAGTATTTTTAGCCTTAAACGTTTTACATTAATTAGGTGATTGCTTTGTTTTGCTTTTTTTGTTATCTATTGAGCTGAACACTTTCAAATCCAGTTTGTCGAAGGTTCTTATAAATATTTGTGCTGTATATTTTGCATCAGCAAGGGCTCTATGCAGGTTTTCACCAACTTCAATTTCAAGCACATTTATGGCGTTTTCAAGACTGTATCTTTGGCCGGCTGGGACTTCAAAAATTGATGATACCTGTTTTTGGAGGTCAACATTTTTTTTGAGCCAACTGGTTGTAATCCTGTTGTTTTTGCAATTGAGGAGCAAATGGTGGATATCATCATGACCCCAACTGATTAATATGAAATTATCACCAATCCACTTCCTGAATTCAGATATAATATCCTTGAAGCTTTGTGCATTATTTACATCATCCTGGGTGATTTTGGTTTTTCTCTTTACTACTGGAAAGAGTTTCTTAAAATACTGTGGCTTTATGAAAGCCTGGAAAGTATCAACTTCATTCAGATCACTGTCAAGTTTTACAGCACCTATTTCTATAATTTCATTTGGAAGTTTGCTTTTAAAAGGTTTACTGTTTAATTCCAGGTCGTATATTATATAATTCATCATTCTCTCTTCTTTCTGTGTAGTAGATATTCTGTGTTTTTTTCTTGCTTTCATACAATAAACGGAACTCTATCTTTTATGAAGTGCCTTATAACGTTTTTGCTATAAGGCACTCTTTAAAAAGAATTATATAACTTTACTTAAGAGTTTGTATTGTCAGGCTTTGATAACTTATTTGCTGCATACATCATCAGTTTAGTAGTTGCATAAAAGATAATCAGTACGGTAAAAACACCGGCAAGCCCTATGCCTGATATTGTTAGTCCGTTGAATACGTTTTTCCAGTTGATACCACGTGATGATATATACCATATAAACAAACCTACTATAGCTATTGTAAAAATTACACCTATAATGGCAAATAAGGTTTTTTTAGAATTCTTCATATTACTTCACCTCAATTAAAAAAATGTTGGTACTAAAGCCAGCAGCATTCCACCTGCGACAACTGAACCAAGCTGACCTGATACATTTGCACTTATAGACTGCATGATTATAAAGTTGGTTGGATCTTCTTTTGTTGCCATCTTCTGAATTACCCTTGCAGACATAGGGAATGCTGAAATTCCGGCAGCACCGATCATTGGATTGATCTTATTCTTTAAGAATAAATTGAGGAATTTTGCAAAGAGTACTCCACCTGCAGTGTCGAAAATAAAGGCCAGAAGACCCAAAACAAGTATTATTAAAGTATTAAAATTCAAGAATTTTTCTGCTGTCATTGTAGAACCTATTATTACACCGAGAAGTATTGTGACAAGATTTGCCAGCTCATTTTGTGCCGCTTGTGACAATCTCTCCAAAACTCCACATTCCCGAATTAGATTTCCAAACATTAAAAGGCCTACAAGTGAAACGCTTTCTGGTGCAACCATTCCTGCGATTATTGTAATAACTATAGGGAATAAAATTTTAACTATTTTTGGAACGTTAACCTGTTTGTAATCCATTCTTATAAGTCTTTCTTTTCTTGAAGTCAGAAGCTTGATGACTGGTGGCTGTATAATAGGAACTAGTGACATATAGGAATATGCAGCAACAGTGATAGCTCCAACTAAGGCAGGGTTATCTTTGATAAATTTACTGGCCACATAAATAGCTGTAGGACCATCTGCGGCACCTATTATACCTATTGTAGCTGCGGCACCTAAATCAAAACCCAGCAGCAAAGCTATCATCATAGTAGCGAATATTCCAAACTGGGCAGCGGCACCAAAAAACAACATGAATGGGTTCTGCAACAATGGGCCGAAATCAATCATTGCACCAACTGCAATAAAAATAAGTACAGGGAACAGATCATTTTGTATACCGTTGTTATAAAGGAAAGTCAATACACCGTGAGTTTCATCAATTGCAGCAGAGAAAGGAATATTTGCGAGTATTGCACCAAATCCTATTGGTAATAGAAGCGTTGGTTCGTATTCTTTAGATATTGCAAGATAAATCAGAATTCCGGCAATAGCAAACATTATTAAGTTCCCTAAAGAAAAATTGGTAATGCCTTTTAAAAGTTCTTGCACAAGAGAGGCCTCCTTTGTTTTATAAAGTTTTTCCTACTACAGTATATTTATTTTAGGCTCTTATTTCAAGTCTTTTGAGTATAATATATTAAATTATTATGTTATTCTTCAGATAAAAAATTCAAATCTTTATTTTTAGTTCAACAAGAGTGGTATAATAATTTTTGTGCGTTCGATATAATACCCGTGGAGGTTTAAGTATGAACAATGAAATTAAAGGCAGAGAATTAATTGATATTTTAATAAATTTTACAAAAGAAGAAATATCCGAGATTCTTGAAGATATACACCCGGAGGACCTGCTTGATGCCATAAGGCAATGTAGTGATGACAGGGCACTGATTTTTGATAAAATTCCTGAGAACATGCTGGCATCAATTATTGATCAGGCTCATGATGATGAAAAAGCAGAACTTCTTGATCAGTTCCCTGATCCGCTAAAGGCAAGGGTAATAAGTGAGATGTCCTCAGATGAGCTTGTTGACTTGCTTGGGACTGTTACACCTGAGGAAGCTGATGAACTACTGGTAAGGATAGATGATGAAGACGCCAAAATGGTCAAGCAGCTTTTAAGTTACGATCCCCACACAGCTGGGGGTATAATGGCAACTGAGTTTATTGCAATAAAAGAGAATATGACTATAAAGGAGACCTTGAAATATTTGCAGGATGAAGCCCCTCAAGCGGAGACAGCTTATTATGTGTATGTTCTTGATGAGAACGGAAAACTAAAGGGTGTTGTTTCTTTGAGAGATATTGTAATAAGCAATTTTGATGTGATTGTATCCCAAATAGTTAATGAAAATGTAATCAGCGTTACTGTTGACATGGATCAGGAAGAAGTAGGCCATATATTTGAAAAGTACGGGTTTCTTACAATTCCTGTTGTTGATGAGACGGAAAAAATGATAGGAATAATTACAGTTGACGATATTATCAAAATTGTAAGGGACGAGGATACGGAAGATATATACAGGTTAGCGGGTATTAGTGAAGGTGAAAGGATACAGGGTGATATAGCAGATTCGGTCAAAAGACGGTTGCCATGGCTATTTGTAAATCTTTTTACAGCACTTCTTGCTTCAATGACAGTGAGTTTGTTTGAAGGCACAATTCAGCAAATTGTAGCTCTTGCATCGTTTATGCCTATAGTTGCCGGAATGGGTGGAAATACAGGGACACAAACCTTGACAATTATTGTACGTTCTATTGCTTTAGGTGAGCTTACTTACGAAAATGCAAAGAAGGTATTTTTCAAAGAGCTTGGTGTTGGAATTGTTACAGGAATTACTATTGGTTTTGCCGCAGCAATCCTTGGTTTTATAAGTGAAACGAGTATAGTGTTTGGGATGGTTTTAGGTACTGCAATGCTTCTTAATATGGTAGTTGCAGCCTTTGCAGGATATTTCGTTCCTATTGCATTAAAGAAAATAGGCGTTGATCCTGCCTTGGCCTCTTCTGTTTTTGTTACCACAGTTACCGATGTACTTGGATTTACCTTTTTCTTAGGTTTAGCCAAGTTGTTAGCTGCCTACTTTTAGGAACGAATAAAATATAAGTTCCTACTTTGGATAACGAAAAATTGATTGGATAATGTTTTCAGAATATGAGAATGGGATGTTGTTTTTTCGTTATCCCTTAGCAACTTATTTGAATTGTATGAATACTATGTTAGTATATTAACAGATTGAGAAAAATCACTTAAAAGTGTGTGGGGTAAAAATAATGAATAAGCCATTAATTATTGCTCACAGAGGAGCATCTGCATATGCACCGGAAAACACCTTGAGTGCCTTCAAAAAAGCCGTTCAAATGGGTGCTGATGGCATTGAGCTTGATGTACAGCTTTCAAGGGACGGTCATGTAGTTGTTATCCATGACACACGTGTTAACAGAACGAGTAACGGAAATGGCAGGGTAAAGCGTTTAACCCTGAACCAGCTTAAGTCATTGGACTTTGGAAGCTGGTTTTCTGATGAATTCAAAAATGAGCCTATTTGCACATTAGAAGAAGTTTTTATCTACTTAAAGGATTGGAAAGGCTTGATCAATGTTGAGATTAAAAGAGAATGGCTGCAATTTACTCCAATTGAGAAGAAAGTTGCAGAAATGATAGCAAAATTTGGTATGCAGGATAATACTATTGTTTCATCGTTTAACACCTACTGTATGTTAAAAATGAAAATGATAAATAAAGATATTAAGACAGGTATTTTATACGCTTCATCTTCAAGAAATTCAATAACCTATGCCAGATTGATAAAAGTAAATGCAATCCACCCTTGGTATCAAAATGTGTCGGAAGATCTGGTGAGGTCTGCATATAAAAACAATTTAAAGATAAACGCTTATACAGTTGACAATCCAGCTTCAATTAAAAAGTTGGCTATTCTGGGTGTCGACGGAATCATTACCAATGTGCCGGATGTAGCTTTAAAAGCTTTGAAAAAAATATAAATGTAGAGCCCATAATGATCTTAACTCCAGCTGATACAAATCTCTGACAACCTTATAACAATCTTTCGACTGCTATAAAGCTTTACAAGACCTATATCAACCTTTGCTCGACTATCAGGAATCTCTTAGAAACCTGATGCAATCTTTCGACTGCAACAAATCTCTAGCATTAAAACTACTTCACAGGGACTACCACACCAATCGGTAGGCTAATGCAAGTAGGCATAATGCCTGCGAAACCCCTGACAATCTTAGCTCGAATATTATATATTCCTTTCGACCATACTGCAATAACATGTGTTACTACAATATAGCCTTACAGAACATATAAAACTCTTCCCTTCGGCTAATACCAAGCCTTAGCGCAAACTAACGTGCGAAACCTGATATTAACCTTTGGCCGACTATTATAAAGCCAACACTGACCTTATAATAATCTTGGCTCGATCATCATGAACCCTACGCTATTATTATGATCCGAATTAAAAATTAAATTCGTGGAAATGTATGGAAAATTTACGTTGATAAAAAGAAAATATAAATAAGAGCTAAGAGGATATAAGCAATCATCCGATATTTAAAGCGAAACCAAAGTAGAAACGATATTTTAGAAACGGTGCATGTAATAAATGCGAAGAAAAAAATACACCTTTATAGAAATTAGGTGACAAAGTTGACTGCTGATATTTTGCAATACAGTATTCTTATTGCTACATTAGTATTGATGATGGTTTTGTTGATTGTTTTGGCAAGATTTAACAATAAGTCTCAGATGCACTTTATTTTTATTTCAGTGATATCACTTCTTACCATATGGAATGTTGGAGCAGGTCTGGATAAATGGTTTTATGATAAAGGATATAGAACCATGGTTTTTGTATGGCTTCTTTTTACTGGTACTTGTTTTGTTCCTGTTATGGTGTTGCTCATGGGAAAAATTTTTGCCATTACAAAAATAGTATTTACTTATAAATATTTGTTTTTGTTTTTTATTCCGATGCTGTCGCTAATAGTGTTGCTGACCAATGAATACCATCAGCTGTTCTATATAAAGTATTCTTACATAAGTAGTGAGGCAGTTTTTGGAAAGTATTTTGTAATTCATTCAGTCTACTCATATGCGTGTATTACAATTGGAATATATTATTTATTAAAAGTTACAATCAAAAGCACAGGTTTTTTTTCAAAACAATCAATACTAATTCTTGTTGGAATTAGTGTACCTATTATACTTACGGTTTTGTTTACTCTTAAAATTCTTACTATGAATCAATTGGTTACACCAATATCATTCGCCTTTGCCATTGTGTGCTTTTTTATAGCAATATTTAAGTATGATTTCTTAGGGGTTTTGCCGATAGCTCTGGAGATTGTTATTGATAGGATTTCAAATGGTTTTGCAGTTATAGACATGGATTTTTGTATAGTTGATTTCAATAAAGCAATGCTAGATACCTTTAAAGGGGTATTTAGTTTCAAAAGAAAAGACAATATTTTAAGATTGCTTGAGGGATCAAAAGAAATAGACGTCTCTAAATTTAGAGGTTATATTCAACAAGTACATGAAACGGGAAAATCATTGACCTTTGAACACCATTTCATCAGCAAAGGAAATTTTGATGAATTCTTTTCAATTGAGATTACGCCGATTATTCATAATGGAAAACGCTTGGGTACAATAATTATGTTGACAAATATTACCGGACATAAAGAAAATCTAAGAATTATCAGAGAACAGCAGCAGCAGATTACAGAAAAAGAAAGACTCTCGTCTTTAGGTGCTCTTATCGGAGGAATATCCCATAATCTGAAAACTCCGATTATGTCGATTTCCGGTAGTATGACTGCACTTGAAGAGCTTTCAAAAGAGTACCGTGATTCTATTGGAAATCCAATTGTTAACGAGGATGATCACTGTGAAATTGCAAATGAAATGTTGGAAAATATTGATGATGTTAAGGGGTATCTTTCTTATATAAATAATGCTTTGACTGCTATAAAAAATCAAGTGATTAACCGGGACAGCAATAACAAAGTAAGTTTTACACTGGAAGAGGCAATACAAAGTATTGAATTCCTTATGAAATATGAAGTTAAGTCAAATTTCTGCAACCTTATTATTGATAATAAAGTCGAAAAGGATTACATAGTACATGGAGATACTGGGACTTTAGTACAGGTTATAAATAATCTGATACAAAACTCTGTTCAGGCATATGACAAAATTTCAGATGAGGGAAATTATGATGTTTCAAAACGCAGGATCGAAGTGGAAATAACCAAAAATGATAATTATATTGTATTCAAGGTTAAAGATTACGCTAAAGGAATTTCCAAGTCAGTAAGAGAAAAATTATTCAAAGAAATGACTACGACAAAAGGGAAAGAGGGCAGTGGAATAGGGTTGTATTTATCCTATTCAAAAGTGCGAGGGATGTTAGGCGGCGATATGTGGTTTGAATCAAAAGAGGGAATAGGAACAAGCTTTTATGTAAAAATTAAGGCGAAATAATAAAAATCCAATGAAATCTAAAGATCTCATTGGATTTAAGTTGGTGCGCCATCGGGGATTCGAACCCAGGGCCCACTGATTAAGAGTCAGTTGCTCTACCAACTGAGCTAATAGCGCATACATTTTTCTAACACTTATTTATTATAAGAGCTTAATTTATTATTGTCAACACAAATTTTTGATTTTTGAGAAAAAATTTACCAAGAATTTTTTGAAAAAAAGTATTGATTTGTTTTTAGGTATGTGTTATTATAATCAAGCGATACGCCGAAGTGGTGAAACTGGCAGACGCACTGGACTCAAAATCCAGCGGTAGTGATATCGTGTCGGTTCGAGTCCGACCTTCGGCACCAAAGGTTTGAAAGATTTTAAAGTCTTTCAAACCTTTTTATTTTTCCTCATTTTCTAACGAACTTCTAACGCCTGAAAAATCTTCTAACGGAATGCATTCATTAAGCATTTTGGCCATATTTTCCTTTTGTTCTTGGTTGACAAGTTCATATGCTTTGTTCATTCCGATATTTAAAATTTGTGCAGTTTCATTAACTGTGTAAACTAGTTTTTCCATTGAAGGTACCTCACTTTCAATAGTATTTTATATATAACTGTATGACCGGTTCCCCAACCGGGCATACAGTGAAATTTCAGATTTAAGATTAGTTCTGCGTTCATTCGGCCGCCGCGTCAGATATGCTCTTTTCATGTCCCACACCTAGGAATGCTTTGGACAGCAATTTGTAATTGCTCATAGGGATTTATTCCTCCGGTTTCTCATGCCGGCTCGTAGAAATCTGAATCAGCTCCGCAACTTGTGCCATGCCTAACCCAGTGAGAAGTATCTTATCAAACTTGAGGTGACTTTACATTTTATTATAGCACCGCTCGCTCATATGAGGTCATGGCGTGTTCCCTTTTGTTGGATCAACGTATCCAAAGCACTTCGCTATTTAGTTTTTAAAGAACTTTAAACTATTTTTGTAATTTAGCTTTCAATAATTATTTATTTTTTCTGAAGAACTTTAAAAAAGAATAGGTAATTGAACTCATTATGTGTTGTATTTTGCCAAATTAAAGTAGTATAATTATAGAAAGATTTAAGATTAGCAAGCAATGGAAGTGTATATACACTTCCTCAAAAATTCAAAAATAGCCCAATGCTATTTTTATAAATTTTTTATTTTTGGGGTTCCCCCAATCCCCAAAAGAATAAAATAATTAATCATTATGAAATACAAAGTAGCACTGAATAGGGGGCATATCAGATGGCAAATAGGGAAAGAAAAAATCAGGTTCCTTTATATTTTTCAGATTATGAAATGGAGTTATTGAAGAAAAATATGGAGAAATCCGGTATTGAAAATAGAAGTGCCTATATAAGAAAAATGTCTATTGATGGTGTAATTATTAATACAGATTTAAAGATTCTAAAAGATTTATCATATGAAATAAATAAAATAGGAACTAACATAAATCAGGTAACAAAGCATTTAAATGAAATGCAAAACATCAGCAAAGAAGATGTTGAAAGTTTGAAGGTAATGCTAAAGTCAATTAACTTAATGCAAAGAGATTGTAATCGAAAGTTCAATAATTTTTACAACTCGTCATCTGAACTAATGAAAATAAGTGACAGGCTTTGCAGAGAAAATAATTTATCTGTTATTGTTTCAAATAATGAAAAAGGCAAGCATTATAAAGAATGGCAGGAATAAAAGTAAGTGTGTTGATCTTAGATTAGTTAGAAGGTTTCCATTTACTATTGACAAACAGCTTTTGTATGCTAAAAGAAAACAGAGGTGATATTTTGTCATATGAATATGCTTTGGAGAGGTTGAAACAGTTAAATGTTAAAACTGATACTTCTTTAGATAAGATTGTTTCATTAGTTTATGAATATAAGCTTCAGGTGGATGATTTATCAAACAAATTTAATTATATTGAAAAGCGTGTTGAAATGGTTAGAAATGCAAGAGAAGTTGTTAATAATATTCGGCATAAAAGGGTTGATATAAAATTGGAACAGAATTCTAGAAAAGAAAAATTTGTAGAAGATATATTTCCGTGAACGGGGCATGTTGAGACGTGCGTATTGATAACAAGGGTGAAAGAGTGAGTGTGGAAAAAAGCCTTATATATCAAGGTTTTTAGCACATATGGGCGTAAAACCCATTGAACGAAAATGACATTTTTTCGCTTCGAGGAAACAAGTCCACAAGGGTGGTTTTTGATAGTCAAGTGGAATACAAAAAATGCAGAAGCATGGCTTTTCTGCATAAGATAGACGAAGAAAGTGCTGAATATATTCTTAAGCTAATAAAATCAGAATTGGAAAAGGTGTGATTGTAAAAAAAGCGCACCAGATGAAAGGAGTAGTATTGGCATGGATAATATGAAAATAATTAAACATTTTTATGAATATATCACTTCAAACAACTTGATTGATGAACTTTCTGATTACATTTCAGATAACTGTATTGTAAGAATAGGTGAAAGAATTATTCCGGTAGGTATAGAGGGTATGAAACAACATATGATTGAAGTTCGGAGAACTTACCCGGATTTGAAAATGACAATTATTCGCCAATACACTGATGGCGATACAGTAATCTCAGAATTTATTATGGAGGGTACTCATCTGGGTGAGTGGCTGGGCATGAAGCCCACTGGCAAAAAGCTGCGGATGACAGGTGTTGATATTGATAAGCTGATTGATGGAAAGATTGTCGAGCATGGCGGGGCAGTAAATACATTTGAAGCTCTGTTTGAAGAAGGAATCATTAAGCCGGCATAACGATGATTATATTTTAGCAGTAAAATGGGATACTGCTGATACTATGCTGAAAACAGAATTGAGGAGTTTATTGGCATGAAAAGTACGGAACAAATGCTCAGAAACCCTGATATCGCACCGTCAAGTGACGTTATTGCAAAGGCACTTGGAGAAGCGAACAACGCCTATATAAAGTTTATCAACGAAATTGCAAGCCACGATATTCAAATAGATTGGCGTTACTACAACGACGGAAAGGCGTGGTTGGCAAAGGGACTTTTCAAGTGGAGGGGCGTTCGAGGCGGTCAAAATGAAACAACTATTTTTTGGCTATCGATTTGGGACGGCTTTTTTAAGGTGACTATTTATATTCCCGAAAAAGCCCGTGCAGAGGTATTGAGTCTTCCGCTTGACAGTGAGGTTAAGCTAATGATATCGGATTCACAACAAATGGGAAAACTGAAATACTTCCCTATTGTTTTTGACTTGTGTTCGGACGAAATATTTGAGGCAGTTTTCTTGTTTGCTGATTTCAGGAAAAGCATAAAATAGATATGAATGTATGAAGATTAAGAAATACAGCAAAGTCCATCAATCTTTAAGCTATTATGTACGGATACGCCGTCTGCCGGAAGGACGAGGTTTCGGTGTCTATTTTTATGATTTAGGAAAAACCATTCCGCTGAAATGTCTTTTGGCATAGTAGTGGAAATAAAGAGCAGAGCAAGTCAAGCGAACAAACCGTAGTAGTGATATGCTATCTGTTATAAAGGAGGTGCATATCATGCACGCATGGGAAGCCATACAAAAATCATTGGATTTTATTGAA
>JAEWSG010000189.1 GCA_023398495.1 Bacillota bacterium | reverse complement strand
GATATAAGCCACTTGATACTAAAGGGTTTCATGTGGTAGAGTTTATGATAGCGATAATTTAGAATTCTTGGTTTTTAGGTGGTAGGCTATAAACATAGCGTATCCACTAGAATTATGATGAAATTTGAAAAGAGATTTTCAGGCTTGGAAGGGTATATGCTTTTAAACCTAGTGTTTTCTATTTTGATTTTTTCGGATAAACTTGAAGCTATTTTTTATAGTGAAGAGACACCTCTTGATGTATATATGGAAGGTTTGTCGCAAAGGATGGAAATAGATGATAATCTAGTGGAAAAGTATAAAAATAACTTCTGTGTTAAAGATACTGTTACCGCTGAAATTAGGGAAACTATTTATCAAGATGTTGTTGATAGTGTGAGAAATCTTGATTTGTCAAAAAAGATACTTTCAATTAATTTACCAACTGGTGCTGGTAAGACTTTGACAGTATTAAAAAGCAGTTTATTATTAAAGCAGCGTCTTGAACAGAATGGCATACGTCCAAGAATAATATATTTACTTCCATTTACATCTGTTATTGAACAAAATTATAAAGTTATTTCAAAAGTATTTGGCACGGAAGACAGTAATATATTGCTCAAGCATCATCATTTATCAGAGAGAGTTTTTAAAGATGATGACGGTGTTTTGTACGAGGGTAGTATTGGTGAGCATTTGATAGAGACTTGGGAGTCTGAATTTGTTATCAGTACTTTTGTACAGTTTCTGCATTCTGTCCTTTCAAATAAAAATAGACAACTGAAGAAGTTCCATAATATTGCTAATTCCATAGTTATCTTGGATGAGGTACAAAGCATTCCTCATAAATACTGGGGACTTATAAAGGAAGTATTAAAGTTTATGGGAGAAGCATTAAACTGCTATTTTATTTTAATGACAGCTACTATGCCATTGATCTTTGATGAGGAGGCGGGAGAAATTTTTGAACTTGCCAAGGGAAAGGTCGAGTACTTTAAAAAATTTAATAGGATTGATATTAATACTTCTCTAATGAAAAACAAGATGAATTTGACAGATTTTAAAGAACACCTATCAAATGATATTTTGGAATACAGTGATAAGAGCTTTTTAATTGTAATGAATACTATAAAAAGTTCAGTTAATGTTTATAGGCATCTAGAAAAACAATTTGGAAAAGATGCTACAGTTTTGTATTTGTCTACAAATATTATTCCTAAGCATAGGTTAGCAAGGATTAACTGCGTTAAAAATAATCCAGGTAGAAAAATTATAGTTTCAACCCAGATGATTGAAGCTGGAGTTGATATTGACATAGATAGGGTTTATAGAGATTTAGGACCAATGGATAGCATTAATCAGACTGCTGGCAGGTGCAATAGGGAAGGTGCAAAAGAAAAAGGGCAGGTTATTCTTGTATCATTAGTGGATGAGAATAACAAAGATTTGGATTATTACAAATACATATACGACAAAATTCTTATGGAGTGCACAAAGGAAGCCATTGGAGAAATAAATAAAATTCCGGAA
Source organism: Bacillota bacterium (assembly GCA_023398495.1). Classification (GTDB taxonomy): domain Bacteria; phylum Bacillota; class Clostridia; order Acetivibrionales; family Acetivibrionaceae; genus Acetivibrio. The sequence goes on along the minus strand of JAEWSG010000189.1, from coordinate 3,504 downwards.
AGTGATATTTTTAAGTATGCTAAAGAATATTTTTCCAAACTTCAGAGATATGGTAGTGATGACGAAGGAGAAGAAATATTAAAGCTTCTGTATAAATTAGAATGCAAGAATGCATTTGAGTATAATGAAAATGATAAAAATACAGTATTTAAGTTGATTCCAAATACTTTCGAAACTGTAGATGTTTTTGTTGAGGTTGATGAAGAGGCAAACAAGGTTTGGAATAGATTGATTGAAGCGAAAAACATCAAAGATAGATTTGAACGAAAGGCAGCTATCAACAAGCTTAAGAGTGAGATTAACAATTATACAATAAGCGTGCCTGAAAAGGTATTAAAAAAGCATTTGACTCCTGAGGAGAATGAATTGACAAAGATCACAAATGAAATGCTTTTTAATGTGTATGACTTGAAAACTGGGTTTATCAGAGATCAATTTGAAGATTATATTTTTTAGGTGGTATGGTAATATGAATTTGCATATTTTAAAAATAACATTTGAAGGTAATAAGATAAAGAACCGTGAGATACCGAGGGTTAGAGGCTTTATTGCAAGTAAGTTCCCTGAATATTTGGAACTTCATAATCATGTTGGGGATAAATCATTTCAGTATGGCTATCCAATGGTTCAATACAAAACATTTAGTGGAACACCTGGTGTTATTGCAATAAACGAGGCTTCAAGTACTTTAATAAAGGTTTTTAATGATGTGGAGCAAATAGACTTGAAAGAAGAAGTTATAGATATTGTGGAGCGTGGCTTTATAGTTAAAAAATATGAATTTGGTACCACTGATTCACTTGTCTCCTATCGTTTTGTTTCACCATGGATGGCATTAAATCAGAAGAATTTTGATATTTACCAAAAATCAGACGATATTGGAAAAGTAGATATACTAAAAAAAATTCTTGTCGGAAATATAATTTCAATGTCTAAATATCTTGGATATACTGTGGACAAGCAGTTGGTGCCATTATTAAAATTGAAACCTATAGCAGTGAATTTTAAAAATAATGAAATGATGGGCTTTACAGGTGAATTTATGATAAACTTTGAAATTCCTGACTACTTAGGACTAGGAAAATCTGTTTCAAGAGGTTTTGGAACAATAATAAGAGTGAAGGAAGGAGCATTTAAATGAACCTTATATTAAACACTCCTGGTATGTATATTTGTAAACGTGGCGAATGTTTTCTTATACAACATAGTGATGACAAAGACAGAGAGATATCTGCTAAAAAGGTACAGCAAATTCTTATTACTACTCATGCGGCAATATCTACGGATGCAATAGAGTTAGCACTTGACAACAACATTGATATTGTCTTTTTGAGAGGAACAGGTCAACCACTAGGAAGAATATGGCATAGCAAACTTGGCAGTATAACGACAATTCGCAGGAAGCAGCTTTTTTTACAAGACAAGCCCTTTGGTCTTCAATTGGTTAAAGAATGGATAAAGGAAAAAATAGATAACCAGATAGGACATCTAAATAAACTTGCAATGAATAGAAGAGATGAGCGAAGGGAAGCAATCAAAGAAGCAATATCAAAGATTAAGGACATAAAAGAAAAGATAGATCTTTTAAATTCCGAAGCTACTGTTGATGAGGTTAGGGGAAGTCTTTTAGGTTATGAGGGGAGTGTAAGCAGGATATATTTTGGCATTTTAGGAGAATTAATACCTAAAGAATATTTTTTTGAAGGTAGAAGTAAAAACCCAGCTCTCGATCCTTTTAATTGTATGCTGAATTATTCATATGGAATTTTGTATTCTAGTGTAGAAAAGGCTTGTATAATTGCTGGTCTTGATCCATATATAGGCATAATGCATACTGACAATTACAATAAAAAAGCACTTGTGTTTGATATTGTTGAAATGTATCGTGGTTACATGGATGAAATTGTATTTAGGCTTTTCAGTACTAAGCAGATTGAAGATTCTTTCTTCGACAAGGTTGAAACAGGCTATTACCTTAATAAAGATGGGAAAAGAGCCTTAATTAAAGAGTATGATGAGGAGCTTAAGAAGAAAATGAGGTATAGAGGAAGAAACATTGAGTTTTCAAACATTATACAATTTGATTGTCATATGATAGCAAATAGAATATTGGAAGAGGGATAAGTATGCTTGTTTGGGTTGTATATGATATTCAGTCGAATAAAATAAGAAATAATGTAGTCAGAAGGTGCAAAAATAGGGGTTTGTATAGAGTTCAGAAAAGTGTTTTTCTAGGAGAAGTTGAAGAGAATCAATTAGATGAACTGAAATTAGAAATTGAAAAACTAATTAATTTGAACAAAGATTCAGTTTATGTATTTCCAATGAGCCGTGCAGAATTAAAGAAAGCAGGACTTTTAGGTCAGGCGTTTGATAAGGAGTTGGTTACAGATGAAATCATCTCAAAATTCTTTTAATGAATATGATTATTATATTACGCCGTCAGAAGTTATTGAGTTTATGTATTGTCCAAGGTTTACATATTTTATGAAATGTTTGGGAATTTCCCAACACGAGGAAAAACGTTTAAAGGTTCAGATGGGAAGGGAGATACATGATAAAAGAGCAAGTCAAAATAAGGATTATCTAAGGAAAAAAATCGGTTCAGAAGCTAAAGAGTCCGATGTTAGCATACAGTCTCGAAAATGGCTAATACGGGGTAAGATAGATGAGATACATTTGTTAAGTGACGGCACATTGGCTCCATTAGATTATAAGTTTGCACCTTATAATGAAAAAATTTATGAAACATATAAACAACAAATAATACTTTATGGCTTGATGATTGAGGAAGTATACGATAAAATTGTAAATAGAGGATATTTAGTATACTGTCGGGATGGGAACAAGCTTGTTGAGTTGCAAATTAAGGATAGCGACAAATCCGAAGCAGTTGAGTATTTAAGTGATTTTAAGAAAGTTTTAAATGGTTATTTCCCAAAAGCAACAAAGTATAAAGCAAGATGTGTTGATTGTTGTTACAAAAATATTTGCATTTGTTAGGTGGTTGTTGTTAAGTCGCTTATACAAGTGTGTTTGAAGGTATTGTTGGTTAAATAAAAATATGCGTTTAGGGGAATTAAATGTTTGAAATAAGGACAATATTAGAGTTTTATATTGGTCAGAAATTTCTTGTAAGGCTTATGCAGACAGAAGTATGGTAAATTTGCTGTAACAGCAGGACTTCCAGTAAAATAAGGATTGAAACACCATTTGATATAATGCGTAAGGTGCAGCCTTTTCAGTAACAGCAGGACTTCCAGTAAAATAAGGATTGAAACTTCAAGTTCTCATTTCCTATACTATAAGCAGTAGCAGAAGGTAACAGCAGGACTTCCAGTAAAATAAGGATTGAAACTGGAACTAGTTAAGATTAATAAAACCAAAGCACGCCGCCTAGTAACAGCAGGACTTCCAGTAAAATAAGGATTGAAACAAATTAAATCGATTGTACGCAATTTTCCTAAAAAAGTAACAGCAGGACTTCCAGTAAAATAAGGATTG
>JAEWSG010000156.1 GCA_023398495.1 Bacillota bacterium | reverse complement strand
GGCTGTAGAGAATGTTAACGAAGCGAAGGAAAAGTCGAATCACTTTTCTTCGCGAAGCGAGTTTGATTCGACCCGTAGCGAGTTTACATTCTCTAAGACTTGGAGCTTCAGTTCTTGGAATAATATGGTGCACGATAATTAAATGCACCCAACAATTATCCAGAAGTATAATAAATCACAGCGGAAGTTGCAATCAAAGTTGTAGGTTCCGCTGTGATAAACAGATGAACTATATCTTCTAAAAAGTTTGTTATAAATAACAAACTTTTTGAGAAGAATAGTAAAAGACCCGTTTGATCGGGTCGATAGGAGATAAGCATGAAATATAACAGACGTGGGATTTGGAGGATGTACCCTTCCTTAGTCGTTTATTCTGAATACATCCACTATGTTGTTGAGTTCTCTTGCCATGTCATTGAGTTTTAAGGCAAGAGTCGCTAATTCTTCGGCACCTGCTTCCTGATCACAGGCAGATACACTCACCTCCTGTGTAGCTGACGCAGTATCTGAAGACAACATATGGATATTATCTATAGACTTAAGTGTGTACTCCTTTGATACAAGAGCTTTACTCAGAGATTCGTGAGAACTGTTCATGTTGTTTATTATTTCTTCCATAGCATTATAAATCGTCCGAAAACTCTTATCTACCTCAGAGGCTGCTTCAAGCTGAAGATTAATCATACTATCTGCATCGGCAACTGAAATTACCGTTTCTTCAGTCTTTTTCTGAATCGTGTTTATTATATTGCTTATATCTGCTAAGGATCTTTTTGATTTGTCCGCAAGAATCTTAATGTTTTTTGCTACAACAGCAAACCCTTTTCCTGTTTCACCTGACCTTGCTGCTTCTATGGAAGCGTTAAGAGATAGTAGCTTTGTTTGTTCAACTATTTCTACAATTAACTTGATGATCTTTTTGATTTCCTTCATTTCTGTGCTCAGAGATTTTATGGTTTTGGTTATGTTTTCTGATACTTTACGTGTTTCAAAAGCTTTTATGTTAAGTGATTTGATGGAGTCAAGGGTACTATCACTAAGTTTTTTAGTATTTATAGTGATATCAGATGCATGGGTGATATTATCTACAACCTTGTTTATGTCCTCTGACAGACTGGTAACATGTTTAACACATAGTATAGTGTCATTAACCTGGTCTGATGCACTTTGAGATATCTGTTGGACAGCTATGGCTGTCTGGCTGGATGTAACCTGCGATACCTTTGAAAAGGCTGCAAGCTCTTCCGCGTCCTGCACGACGGAATCCGAACTTATACGAACCTTTGAAATAAGACTCCTTATATTTTCAACCATGCTGTTAAACTTTTGCAATACCACAGCAATTTCGTCACTTTGGTTGTCTTCAATATTCACATAAAGGTTTCCCGTGCTTGCTTCGTCCATAAGTGCCAGCATTCTTTTAAGGGGCATAGATATACTCAGTGTTATAAGGAAGGACAAAATCAATGCAAGGCTAAGTATTATAACAGCAATACCAATAATACTCCATAAAATACTCCGGGATTCATTTCGAAGATATGCGTATGGTATTGTGCTCACAACAAACCAATCTGTATCTTTAATTCCGGAAAAGGTCACAAGATACTCGTTGTTGTTAATGGTTGAAGTAAAGGAATTGACGCTTTTATTTTTTGTGCTCATAAGGCTGTTTAATAAGGATTCATCCTCGTAAAAGCTGTTAGGAGGTATTTTTGCAAGGTCTTTGCTGGATATAATCCTGCCCTTGGAGTCCATAACAAAGATGTCTACATTTTTACCTAAATCTACATTCTCATATATGGAGGACAGGAACTTCTGGTCAAAAACCGTATATAACGACAATTTGAAGTCATAATATTTAGGTGCGTTATCAATAATGGTATATGGAACAGAATGCTTTACATATATAATTGAATCTCTGTAGTTAGCAAGTTTTTTACTGAGCCAGAACCCTGAAGTTGAGGAGTTTGAAGTCGATTTGTCAAGAGTAATACTGTCTTCAAGGGTTACGAGACTATTATGATTGTCTGTATTAAGTATCCTTAAGAGTTCATTTCTATCCTGAATTTTTAGAAATATAGATATGATATTGCTATTGTCGCTAAACTTGGCGATAAATGGGGGCACTATTCTTTCCACTTGGGTTACTGATTTATCAAAGCTCGAACCGACATTTATGTACCTGTTAACTCCACTAACAGCATCACTATAGGTTATCAGTTCAGTACATATAGACTCATATTTTTTCATCTGCAAAGAAATATTCTGGCTTACCTGATTCACCACCTGAACCGAGTATGTTTCTATTTTTGTCTCAATGGCAGAGCTTGATTTAATGAAGCTAAAGCCCCCGAGCATCAATATAGGAAAAACTGATATAAATATAAAAGCAATAATCAATCTCGTGTTGATTTTTATTCTTCTAAAATTGAACTCAAAAAAATCGGTCAGAATCCTGTGGAATTTCCACTTGGGATTAAGGATAGTTTTGATAACTTTATCCAGTTGCATTGATATATTCTTTTTTATGTCCAATCATCTCACCTCAAAGATTTTGATAGTAACTGACACTGTCAAATAATGTATGCTGCATGATCGTTTTTAATATACAAAATTGTAACTGATACATTGTTTTATATCGGTATTATATAAAAATAAAATTATAGGTTATATACAACTTTTTGTGTTATATAAATGGTGAAAATGATTTTACAACAACAATTTAAATTTTCACGATAAATAAGTCAAGGAAATTGAAGCACCATGTAAAATCTTTATCACGTTCAATAAAAAGTGATTCAATAAAAAAATTATTCAAGCATGAATTTTCTGTAAAGTTAAATAGAATAAAAGCCGATAATGATTATGTGGCATATTATTATTAAGAGCAGAGAATGCCTTAAGGTATGTTAAAATAAACGATTTCCCTAAGGAGGAGATTTATGGATTTCAGGAGACTTACATCAATCCATAAAACAATTATATTACTGATGATATTTTCGGTACTTGTTTTCTTTACTGCATGTAGAAATACAGAGGCGGAGCAACCTGTCCCAACGTCAAGCCACGAAGAAAAACCTGATAAAGGAAATGATCCGGTAACAGTAAGGTTTATGGTACATGGATATACTGATATATTTGACAGTTTAAGCAAAGAATTTACCAAGCAAAACCCTGATGTCAAGGTGGAATTGATAGTGGTTGAGAACTCAATGTATGATCAGGTAAAAGCACAAAAGTTATTGGCGGGTGATGTGGATGTTGTTCTGAACTTCCAAACTAATCCATTACAGACCGATTGGGCTAAAGGAGCTATCAAATACCAATTCCAGCAGGAAATCGAAATTGGTTATTACTCTGATTTAACCGATATGCCTTATCTGAAGAACTGGAAACAGACTGCATTAGAGGAGTCTTCCATGCTTAACGGTAGGGTTTACGCTGTTCCTTTTGCTTTATCTGCACTAAACGTTGTTTTTTACAATAAAAAGATATTCAGAGATAACAAGTTGGTGATACCGGAAACGTGGAGCGAATTTGTGAATGTATGTAATACATTAAGAACCAAGAAAATTAAGCCTATTATTGTGGGAGGTAAAGACAGTTGGCCGCTGCTCATGATTTCCAACGCTTTTGTGGCTGCATGTGAAGCCGATTTACCGACTTACGCAAAACAACTCTGGACGGGTGAGAGAAAATATAATGATGAGAAATCCCTTAAAATCTGGGAGAAGGGTGTAGAATTTTTATCACTTTTAGACACTGATTTTGACAAAATAGAGTATGCAAATGTAGCTGCAAAATTTGCCCATGGTGAAGCTGCAATGCTGGTAGATGGATCCTGGCAGGCGGTTTCCATTATGAAGAGCAATCCGTATATGGAACTTGGTTGCTTTACTATGCCTGGAGATGAAAAAGGAATTGATCCTGTACAAATATCAGGTAAATATGATATGCTGATAAGTGTTAACGATAAGTCTCCAAACAGAGATGCTGCCTTAAAATGGCTGGCGTTTTTGTGTGAAAAGCAGAACTATAAAAAATTCGTTGAATCGGCTCATGTAATTCCTTTAGTTGATATTGATGTGGATGATGAATTTATTAGATCTTTAGCCCCTTACCTGAAAAACCCCTCCTGTGCATGGGAACATATTATGCCTGTACACTCAAAAGTGAAACTGGCAAGGTTTTCATCATATGTGCAGTACCGCAGTGCACTGGATTTTTACAGAAGCACAAAACATCTTGCAGATGACGTTCAGAAAGAATGGGACGAGATACTTGGCAGTATTGGCACGGTACAATAAAGGCATAAAAAGCAAACTTTTTAAGAAGAATAGTATAATTCCCGTAATACTAAAGTATTACGGGAATTATTTTCGTATATCTCCTTCTTAGGTCTTATTTTCATAATCCTTGTCAAGAAGGAGACTTATGAATTTCAAAAAATTAAGGGTTAATTCTTTTTGGGAAATTCAGATCTCATACCTATTAAGACCTGCCTCATATATCCAAAATCCACTGAACTAATTTGACCATTTCCATCAACATCTGCCGCTAACATACCATACCCAGATGGGAAAACATTAATCATTCCTAATAAATACATTCTTAAATAACCAAAGTCAATTGAATTAAAACTATTGTCCCCATTCAAATCACCAACAACATATTTATTGGATGTAGGAGTAGGAGTAGGAGCTGTAGTAGGAGTAGCAGTAGGTGCCTGTACACCGTAATACAAATTCGGGAAATTCCCTGACATATATAACAAAGTAAGCAATCTTAGAGTATTTCCATAATAATCATAAGGTGCTGAATCCTTAACTTTCACGGCCTCATTATACATTCTCTGACCAGTACTTACATCTCCTCCAGGAAGAAAGCCTGCCGCAGCTGTACTCACAAAGGAAGGATTATGATATTGACCTATCTTATTCCCTGTTAAGGAATAACCGTCTACAATATTTTCAGTACCAACATTTTTGAAGAATGTAGAAATCTTGTTGCAATAAGCCTTAGCTTTTTCTGTACCATACCAGGAATAATCAAGTGCAATCCTCCATGGCATACGCGCTGCATCATAGCTATATTCATATTTGCTTGCACCATTCCATACTTGCAACTTCTGTTCGGTTCCATCAGCTTTACACCAATCGGGTACAAGTCCTGTACCATTATTGAATCTACCAATCTGATCTAAGATTTCATAAGACTTGTCAGCTACTTTTAACCAATCTCTGTTACCTGTGAAATCTGCATAAATCCTATACCAAGCTGGTACAAAATAGCAAGGATTAAGTGCATCAGATCCTCCCCAATTACCAGGCTTCAGTACATATGTTCCTGGTTCTACACAATATCTATACAGGTTATTTATGTAGGTTTTTGCTTCCTGTTCGTAGTTAATAGAACCGCTTGAACCCCATCTTTTATGTGCAAACACAAGTGCAGTCGCCATGTCTTCATCACCATCAGTTGCAGCTCCTGTACCAACAACTCTGCCATCCGCACTAATGGACCAGTCCATAAGTCCGGTTGAATTAAAGTATTTCTTGGCATAACGGTAAAGATCATCAAACAAATCCCTCTCATTAAAATAAACTGAGAGCAACATACCATAGCCCATTCCTTCAGAACAAGTTGTAAATTCCTGATTTCCTGATGTTTGTACTCTTCTGTAGCCACCTGCTCCACTTGAAGTTATACGAGCGTTTTTCCATTCTTCCCATTCTCTAAGCAACATGGCATTAGTACTATTCTGATCAGTTGCTAAAGACTTTATGCCATATTGATATCCGTTTGAATTTGGCAATGAAGGAGCCGCAAAACAAACACTAGCTAGTGACACATATGTAAGCATACTTATGACCACTAAAAATATTATTATTTTTTTCACATACATCTCTCCCTTTTTAAAATTAATTAGACACAATTATTCAATAATATAATATTTTTTCTACCCCCTCCTTCAAAAAAATATAATAAATTATAATAATGTAATCTATCACCACCCTAAAACCAGTGTTTACAAACACCATTAATAAACTAATATTAATATTATTTTACTTTTTTTAAGCCTGTAAATCAATTGCATATATTATTATTTATTGGACTATATTATTTGCCGAAAATATTTTATAATATATTTATACATATTTCAAAATGGGAGAAACCTTTGATGAAAGAATATAGCGAAAACTTATTAAACCCCTATATTATTAATTGCAATTATATCAGTAAGGACAATCATACATGGCCGGTGGGCATACTATACAACCGCCGGATAGTCCGGTTTTATGAAGTCGAACTTATTATCGGAGGTTCAGGTAAAATATATACCGATCGTAAATGGTTGGAAGCATCTAAAGGAGATATATTTTTGAGAAAGCCAGGGTCGGAAGTACAGGGAATCTCAGGCTACTATTTTTGTACTATAATATTCGATGCTGTTTATAATAAAACAAGGGAAAATATTTATAATTCAAAAATACCCTATTGGCTAACAGGAGAAAATCAAATGTTGCCTTATATAGATTTTTTCGACTTTTTCCCTGATAAGATTAGAATAACTAATTTCAATAAATATCTGCAACCTTTTTTAAATATATATAACAAGAATTCGCAAACAGGTATAAATAAACAGCTTCATATGAAAGCAGATTTATTAAAGATATTGGCTATGCTAAGAGAAGAATTGGATTATCAATCTAACATTTTAGAAAAACAATCCATTAAAAACAACTATAATAAAATAATGCAATGCAAAAATTATATAGACAATAATATATCAACCACCTATTCTCTGGATATGCTTGCTAAAATATGCGGACTAAGCCGCACCTTTTTTTGCAGAATATTTAAACAAATTGTCGGAAAATCCCCTATTGAATATATTATTGACCAAAAACTCTCTTTAGCCAAAATACTCTTGTCCACGACCAGTATCAGTATTAAAGAAATATCAATTACTTGCGGTATTAATGACATCACATATTTCTACAGGATGTTCAAGCGAAAATTCAACACAACACCAAAATTATACCGTGAAAACATGTGCAAATTCTAGCGGGACATGGGGACAGGGACAGGTACCTTGTCCCAGTTACAAAAGGTTTTTCAAATACCTACCAAGTATTCCTTTAATAACACACAAAGTAATTATTCCAATGAGGGCTACAAGAATGTTATAAATATTAAAGTTTCCAATTGCCGTTGAAAGAGCTAATGCAGCCGCAGGTGGGTGCTCGGTGTTTGTTATAACCATGAGGAATATAGCAGTTCCAATAGTCAACGCTCCAAATACTGCACCTAAAGATTGTTGAGTTATATCCAGTCTATATATATTATAAACTACATACTGTATAAAATGAAATATGGAGCCTGTAAATATACCTACACAATAACCCCCAATTAAAAACCGTGGCTTGGAGGATTGCGTTTTGGGCATTGTAAATGCTATAAACGAACTTGCACCCAAGGATGCTATAACTATGCCATCAGAAATTATGTCAAGAAAGAATAAAACCCAGAAAATAGCTAGAGTGGCTAATATACATTGTAATACATATCTGGTCTTATCCTCTAGGAATTTCTCATCAAAAAGCTTCATTTATTTTTCCTTCTTCCTTTTTAATATAAATACAGTTACCTTTTGTTAGTTTGCCAGCCATTAATAGTTATGAAGATTGGTCAGTCAGCCTTCTCAGCATATTTGCAAAATCTCCTAAAGGTATCTCTTGCTAAAGCGTAAAATTTTTTCGTGGCATAAAAGCCTGGATTAGCTCCCAGCCTTATTCTTGATTAGCGGGACAATGTACCTGTCCCTGTCCCCTCGTCCCATGTAATAATTTAAACTTGAATTTTTTTAATAAATCAAATACAATCATGTTAATTGAATATCCGTTTTTTTCAAATACTGTTTTAATTTCGTCAAAATTCTGTCGCAACATAATTATACCATTAAAAGTAGTTTTTGTGGGCTTAAGGAGTTTATTATATAATGGAAATATAATTCTTGTGTCTAAATGATTAAGTATATGTTTGCACATAATTGTGCAATAAATATAAAAAATTAATTAGGGGGTATTTAGTATGAAAAAAAAGTGGTTTTTAACTACGGCAGTTTTGCTAACTTTTCTATTGAGTAGTTTTACATTTTCTCATGCAGCTGCACGTGGGGACTTAAACGGTGACGGTTCGGCAAACTCAATAGACTTTGGTTTATACAGAATGTACCTTTTAGGAGGTTACCAAATACGTGACAAAACAGTTGGCGATTTAAACGGTGACGGTTCTATGAACTCACTTGACTTTGGAGTTTTTAGACAGTACCTATTAGGTATAATATCAACTTTCCCAGCTGACGGAACAATACCTACTCCTACGCCTACGTCAGGGAATGGTTCTGGAGAGGCTTGGGAAAACAATACAGGTACCATTAATCTTGGAAACACAATTACATACACCGGTACAGGTATATCAACAAGTGGTTCAACAGTAAATATTACTTCAGGTGGTGATCATACAGTTACCGGAACCTTATCAAATGGTATGATACATGTAAATACTACAGAGAGAGTTAAACTAAGACTCAGTGGTGCAAATATTACCAATTCAACTGGACCTGCAATCTATTTTGAAAACGTTGATAAAGGTTTTATTACTTTAGTAGAAGGTACAACTAATACACTCGCTGATGGGAGATCTTATAGAAATGTAGAGTTAAAGGCAACACTTTTCAGTAATGATGATTTAGAAATTAAAGGGAAAGGAACTTTAAATATTACAGGTAATTTCAATCATGCTATTGCTGGTGACGATGATGTTAATGTAGAAAACGGTATTATTAATATAAAATCAGCAGTAAACGATGGTATCCATGCAAACGGTTCACTTGAGGTTAAAGGAGGAACATTAAATATAACTTCAACAGGTGATGCTCTCCAAACTGAAACAGAAGAACTGATAATTGAAAAGGGAACATTAACTCTTTCAGCAGGAAGTCAGGCATTTAAATCAGATACAGGAATTTTAATTAATGGAGGGAATATTAACGTTACACAATCTGAAGAAGGTGCGGAAGCTCCAATTATTACAATAAATGGCGGAACGATGAATTTCAATTCAAAAGACGACTGTTTGAATGCCACTAAAGGTACAGGTTCAATGCAAAGTGACGGAAGCCAGCTGATAATTAACGGCGGAACAATATATGTGAATGCAACAACCGGAGATGCTCTTGATAGCAATGGAGCGTTAAATGTAAAGGGCGGGACTGTAGTTGTACATGGGCCTCAATCACAACCAGAGGTGGCGGTTGATACTAACGGTACGTTTACAGTAAGCGGCGGAACATTAATAGCCACAGGGCCAAGTGCTATGATGGCTCAATATCCAACTGGAGCATCTTCACAATATTCAATAGCTGCTATGTTTTCATCTTCACAACCAGCAAATTCTGCTGTTTGCGTTAAGGACTCAACAGGAAAAGCACTTATTATAACTAAGCCAAAGCGAAATTTCTTATATGTTGTATTCTCTTCACCTGAACTAAAACAAGGTTCAACGTATACTATTTATTCAGGAGGTAATGTATCAGGAGGTACTGAAGCGAATGGATTGATAACCGGGGGAACTTACAATGGAGGAACAGTACTAGCAACAATTACTGTAACAACTTCTCCAACAACCGCAAGTAACTGGAATAGCGGTGGAGGAGGATTCCCAGGCTGGGGCTGGGTAAGGTAATCTAGATGTGATAAATTAAAAAAGCCATCTCAAATAGTTAATAAAAGCTTTTTGAGATGGCTTTGTTATTAGCTTATGGCATCAATGGACGATCGGGTAGGAGGCTAACCATTAATTGATTAGCCGACCTCCCACACCGCACGTACGTACCGTTCGGTATACGGCGGTTCTTTAGTTTTCACAGATTTTTAGATAGTAGTCAGACATGGAGATATA
>JAEWSG010000089.1 GCA_023398495.1 Bacillota bacterium | reverse complement strand
TATATCTCCATGTCTGACTACTATCTAAAAATCTGTGAAAACTAAAGAACCGCCGTATACCGAACGGTACGTACGTGCGGTGTGGGAGGTCGGCTAATCAATTAATGGTTAGCCTCCTACCCGATTGTAATTTAAGAGAAATATTCTTATTGGAAATGAGTTTGTTTTACATAATATTACATTGAATTCTTTTTTTGCATAATTATACTCATTGTTAGTGTTATCCCGAAAGAATGATATATTGAGGGCTAATAAGAAATAGATCAGACTAAAATATGTATTTTGTATACAGTGACAGGTATACAAACTTTACAAGACTGTTGTAAAATGATAAAATAAGTCGATGAATAATAGAATAGAGGGGGAAATAAAATATGTCAAGACCTAAACAATCAATGGACGGCAATACAGCTGCTGCACATGTATCATATGCGTTTACTGATGTTGCTGCCATTTACCCAATAACACCTTCAAGTCCAATGGCTGACTTTGTTGATCAGTGGTCTGCTGCAGGCAGGGAAAACATTTTTGGCAATCAAGTTAAAGTTGTTGAGCTTCAGTCTGAAGCAGGTGCTGCAGGAACTGTTCATGGATCTCTTGCTGCTGGTGCTTTAACTACAACATTTACAGCTTCACAGGGTCTCTTATTGATGATTCCTAACATGTACAAAATTGCTGGTGAGCTTCTTCCTAGTGTATTCCACGTGTCTGCACGTACAGTAGCTTCACATGCATTAAACATATTTGGTGATCATAGTGACGTTTATGCTTGCCGTCAAACTGGTTTTGCAATGTTAGCTGAATCAAATCCTCAGGAAGTAATGGATTTAAGTGCAGTTGCACATCTTGCAACAATTGAAGGAAGAGTACCGTTTATAAACTTCTTTGATGGTTTCCGTACATCTCATGAAGTTCAAAAAATTGAAACATGGGAATACAAAGATCTTAAAGAAATGTGCAGTATGGATGCTGTAAAAGCTTTCCGTGATAGTGCATTGAACCCGGAAACTCCAAAAATGCGTGGTTCACATGAAAATGGAGATATATTCTTCCAGCATCGTGAAGCATGTAATAAGACTTATGATGAATTACCAGCTATTGTTGAAAAATATATGGCTAAAGTAAATGAAAAGCTTGGTACAAATTATGACTTATTCAACTACTACGGAGCTCCAGATGCTGATCGTGTAATCGTAGCTATGGGTTCCTTCTGTGATGTAGCTGAGGAAGTTATAGATTACTTAACAGCTGCAGGTGAGAAAGTTGGACTTATTAAGGTTCGTTTATACCGTCCTTGGGTACCTAGCAGCCTTCTTAAAGTTCTTCCAAAGACTGCTAAGAAAGTTGCTGTTCTTGACCGTACAAAAGAACCTGGAGCATTAGGTGATCCGTTATACCTTGATGTTGCTACAACTCTTCGTGAGGCAGGACTTAATGATATAGTGGTAACAAACGGACGTTATGGACTTGGTTCAAAGGATACTCCACCTTCTTCAGTATTTGCTGTTTATACTGAACTTAAGAAGGATGATCCTAAGAAACGTTTTACTGTCGGTATAGTTGATGATGTCACATACTTAAGCTTGCCTGAAATTAAGCCTGCACCTATTACTGCTGCTGCAGGTACAGTAGAATGTAAGTTCTGGGGACTGGGTGGAGATGGTACTGTAGGTGCCAACAAGAACTCTACTAAGATTATTGGTGACCATACTGATAAATATATTCAGGCATATTTCCAATATGATTCCAAGAAAACCGGTGGAGTAACAATCTCACATCTCAGATTCGGTGACAAGCCAATTAAGAGCCCATATTATATTAATCAGGCTGACTTTGTTGCATGTCATAACCCATCTTATGTTGTTAAAGGTTTTAAGATGGTTCAGGATGTAAAGCCGGGCGGAGTCTTCATGATTAACTGCCAGTGGTCAGATGATGAGTTGGCTACAAAATTAAATGCTGCTGCTAAAAAATATATTGCAGATAACAACATTCAGTTATATACAATCAATGCAATTGATAAAGCAAATGAAATTGGTATGGGTAAACGTACTAATACAATTCTTCAATCTGCATTCTTTAAATTGGCAAATGTAATGCCAATTGACGAGGCTGTCAGATATATGAAAGAAGCTGCCAAAAAATCCTATGGCAAAAAGGGCGATGCAATTGTTGAAATGAATTATAAAGCAATTGATGCAGGGTTAAGTGCACTTCATAAAGTAGAAATTCCTGCTTCATGGTCAAACCCTGAAGCAGATCCGGCGGCTCCTGAACTTACAGGTCGTCCAAAGACAGTTAAGATGGTTAAAGACCTTCTTAACCCAATAGCCCTGATGGATGGAGACAGTCTTCCTGTATCTGCGTTTGCTGAGAATCCAAATGGAGAATTTGAAATGGGTGCTTCTGCATATGAGAAGCGTGGAACTGCTGTAAATGTACCTGAATGGGATCCACAGAAATGTATACAATGTACTATGTGTTCATTTGTATGTTCACATGCAACAATACGTCCATTTATGTTAAGCGAAGATGAAATAAAAGCAGCTCCTTCCAACATAAAACTTGCTGATACCAAACCAAAAGCTGGAGAATACAAGTTTACAATGAGTGTTACTCCATTAGATTGTATGGGCTGCGGCGAATGTATTACTGTGTGTCCTACTAAAGCAATTCAAATGGTACCACAGGAATCACAAGCAGACCAACAGCCAGTATTTGATTACCTCGTTGCAAATGTAGGTAAAAAACCTGGAGTGCCAGCAGAAACTACTGTAAAAGGATCACAGTTCAACCAGCCGCTTCTTGAGTTTTCCGGAAGCTGTGCAGGATGTGCCGAAACATCATATGCACGTATACTTACACAGATGTTTGGTGAGCAGATGTATATATCAAATGCCACAGGATGTTCTTCTATATGGGGAGGTCCTGCTGCAACCAGCCCTTATACAGTAAATAAGGATACTAATAAAGGACCTGCATGGGCAAACTCCTTGTTTGAAGACAATGCTGAACACGGTTTTGGTATGTATCTTGGACAAAAGGTACTTCGTGATCAGGCAATTGGTAAGCTTGAAAAGCTTGTTGCTTCCGATAAGGCATCTTCTGAATTAAAGAACACTATTGCTAAATTTATTGAAACCAAAGATAGCACAAAAGATAATACACCTGCTGCAAATGCATTAATTGCTGAACTTGAAAAATCTACTGCTGCAGGTTGTGATCTTTCAAAAGAAGTTCTTGAGAAAAAACAATACCTTGCTAAGAAGTCTGTATGGATTTTAGGTGGTGACGGCTGGGCATACGATATTGGATTCGGCGGCCTTGACCATGTTCTTGCAGCAGGTGAAAATGTAAATGTTATGGTATTTGATACTGAAATGTACTCCAATACAGGTGGACAGATGTCCAAGGCTTCAAACATTGGGGAAGTATGCCAGTTCGCTGCTTTAGGTAAGGATATCGGTAAGAAGAGCCTTGCTGAAATTGCTATGAGCTATGGTTATGTATATGTAGCTCAAGTTGCTCTTGGTGCTAATCCTAATCAGACTGTTAAGGTTCTTGCTGAAGCTGAAGCATACAACGGGCCATCATTAATTATATGTTATGCTCCTTGTGAACTTCATGGAGTTAAGGGCGGTATGAATCACTGTCAGGATGAAATGAAGAAGGCAGTAAGTTCCGGGTATTGGAATCTGTTCTCTTTCAATCCTTCACTTAAGGCAGAAGGCAAGAATCCGTTTACGTTAACTTCCAAGCCTGGTGATGGAACATATCAGGAATTCTTGAAAAACGAAACACGTTATACTCGTTTGGCAATTGCTTCACCAGAACGTGCTGAAAAGCTCTTCCAGGAATCTGAGAAGGCTGCTAAAGAACGTTATGAGCATTTGTTAAAGCTGGTAGAGCTTTATAAGTAATATAAAGATGTAATTAGTTATAGAAAAAGGTGTGTTGCAAAACTACTTTTTAAGTAGTATGTGATACACCTTTTTTTGATTATAATAAAAGAAAGAATACCTTGATTTTTCTTCACTGTATTCTGTTATAAAAATATGAAGATTTACTTGGTATGAAAAGAGTTACATTGTTTTCTTTTTAATCTGATAACAGCTTTTGGAGTTTTCGGATTATAAAAAATGAACCAACATGCAGTACTGGCAGAAAAAACAGCAAGTACAGTTAATAAAACTGCAATTGCTTCCCAAACTTTCTTCATTTCAAAATTACCCCCTAATTTTGACAAGCTATCCAAAGCAGGTACTTATATTTTAGTCATGCCTTAGCATTATATAAACGTTTATATTTTATTAATATTGTTGTTACCTTCTATTAACTTTTAAGTATTCCTTCAAACTATCTATTGCGTCTTTAGCTTCAGTAATATTTTCTTCTTCCATAAGATTTGAAATGTATTCTATGTTTTGCAAAAATTCATTGTCATTTAGTTTATTATTATTTTTGTAATAGTCATGTGTATTTTTTATTGCAAGGGTGAGTATGGTAGTTACAAATAAAGTAATATAAATATTTATTCTTACTAGCAAATTATCTATCAAGGATCCAGTATTTGTGTTTTCAAACATAAGCATTTTAGCCAGTAAAAAGGCAAGGAAAATTAAGGTTCCTGTGGAGATAACAAAAACAATCAACTGTATATAATATTCCTTTTTTTGCGTATTCTTGTGCTCTAAATCTATAATCTTAATATTGAATTTAAATGATAAATATATCATTAATAATTCCAGTATTCTAGCAGGTAATGCGAGTAAAAACAGAGTAAATACATTTGAATAGATATCCTCCATTTTACTGCCTATAAATGGCTGAACTACTGTAAACCAAAGTATTTCTACTAATAATAGTATTATAACTCCGAATATTGATGCCAAAATAGATTCATAAAGCCTTAAGCGCAATAAAAATATAAATAGCAAAGATGTTAGAAACAAATAAACTAATAAGGCTTCTTCTGAGGTAATTTTTTTCCTAACATAAAATGACGCTACCGCAGAAACAGCAGCAAAAATCAATATTCTGATCAGGTTATTTTTATCTTTAAAAAACGAAAACTTTCCTATTGTAAGGATACTTAATATCCCGACTAATAGAGATTCCGGAAAACTAATTAGTAAAATACTTAAATACGAAGGGTTATTCATAAACGAACACATCCTTATGTAATTTATTATATCATATTGACTGTAGCAGTCAAAAAATTTCCAATAAATTTCCCTTTATAAAAAGTTTATTTATAAGATTCCATTTCACTTACAATAGTTTGAATCAGCAAATTTATGGTATTTGGATTAATACCTTTTCTTTTAGCCTCCATAGCATATTTTAAATACAGAATATTTTCTTTGTTAAGTATAAACTGTTTTATTTCCTCTGAGAGACTTTCAAAGTGCATATAATCCTTGCTTAAGTGCTCGTGAGAAAGCTTGGATGCAATATCCTTATAATTTTTTTTCTCTTGCAAAAAAGTTTCATTAGTGTTGCTTACCAGCCAGAAATCCTTACTTACCTGTGCGTACTTGCTTAAAATGTTAATAGTTCCGGGGAAGGGTTTAATGTCACAACTTAAATAACTTTTAACCTGCGACGACTTAATTTGATAGCCAGTTTTCTCGTAGATATCCTTTGAAAATTCTTCAATACTCATTCCGTCCATTATAAGTTTAAGATTATTCGAAAATAATAAAGGGTCAAATTTTTTTACATAGTTATTGTCGTCATTTAGATATCCAGCAGCTTTCATTAGCTCCTCGTAAGGGTAATTATACGCTTTTGAAATGATCTTCAACATTTCCGGCTTAGGATTTGAGTCTTTACCAGTCCTCGGGTCTGTTCCCTTTTCAAGAATACTCAGATATGAGTAACTTATGCCCATATTTCTGGCAGCCTGCCTGATGGACCAATTTTTGCTCAATCTTATTTCCCGGAAAAGTTCTCCTAAATTACTCACTTAATCACCTTGTTCAACGAATTTGGTTATAATATTAAAATTGATTTACAAATATATTTTAAACCATGAGGGCTCTAAATTCAAAGGTATTTTTCAATAAAGTGGAAGTATTTTATAAAATATATCAAAAATAGTCTTTTTATGGTGAAATAATAGAAAAAATAGTAGCAATATCTGTACGAGTTTAACAAAAGTTTATAATTTATTAAACCAAATATTGACATGCTATAATAATGTACGTTAAACTATAGTACTGTAAGGAGCGGCTAAAATAAAAGCTCTTACTCTGGATAACAAAAAAACTAGATTTGATAATGTTTTGAAAATAAGAGAATGGGATGTTATTTTTTGAAATGCCTAATATATAATATAAAATTTTAAAATATAAATTATTTATGGAAGGGTGATATATGAAGATGGCATATGTAAAAAAGAAACTTCTAAGCGAATCGGTAAATTTTATAGAATTGTGTCAGGGTAATTTACTCAATGGAAGAATTAATTTGGAGACGTATAACTTATTGTCTTACATGAAGATTAACTTTTTAAGAAATTTTATTAACTCTGAAAAACAGGAACTACATATTGATAGGGATTTCTCAAAAAGAATTAACAATCTTTTTACTGTAAATAATATAATTCTTAACTTAGGGCGTTAAGTTACAAATGTTTTGCAAGAGTATAGTGTTTTTTAGCAAAAATTACTCAATCAGATATTAAATTCTGCTAACAGTAAATGGATAAATATCTCATAACATAATTTTCTTGATAGCTACGGGTCGAATCAAATCTGTTTCTCAAGAAACAGTGGTTCGACTTTTGTTTCTCTTAGTTAACATTATTTACAGCCTATAAGTGCTGTTCTTTCCATAATGTGGCTCATCCGTGGAATATGTATAATCAAGATGAAATTTACTTTGACTTAGTAACAGACAATAGTATAAAATTATTTAAAAACATAGATTTGAGGTTAAAATGAGTATTTTAAATGTTGAAAAAGTAAGTCATGGATTTGGTGCAAGAAAAATATTGGAGAATGCTTCTTTCCGACTGTTAAAGGGTGAACATGTTGGATTGGTGGGTGCAAATGGAGAGGGAAAATCTACTTTTCTAAATATAATAACCGGCAAGCTAATGCCCGATGAGGGTAAAGTAGAGTGGTGCAGCAGAATAACAACAGGTTATCTTGATCAGCACACTGCCCTTACAAAGGGAAAGACTATCAGGGAAATACTGAGGGAAGCTTTCAGGCATATGTTTGATTTAGAAAAGGAAATGCTTGAGATATATGAAAACATGGCAGATGCAGAGGAAAGTCAAATCGATGCCATGATGGAAGATGTAGGCGAAATACAGAGCACCCTTGAACATAACGGTTTTTATATAATTGATGCTAAAATTGAAGAAGTCGCTAATGGATTGGGTTTGGGTGAAATTGGACTTGATAGGGATGTAAGTGAACTAAGTGGCGGGCAGAGGGCAAAAGTGCTTCTTACAAAGCTGCTTCTAGAAAATCCTATGATTCTTATATTGGACGAGCCGACAAACTTTCTTGATGTTGAACACATCGTCTGGCTCAAAAATTATTTAAAGAATTATGAAAATAGCTTCATACTCGTATCTCATGATATTCCTTTTTTAAATGATGTAGTAAATGTAATATATCATGTGGAAAATGCTATTTTGACAAGGTATACCGGAAACTATGACCAGTTTCAACAGATGTACCAGTTAAAGAAAAATCAACTTCAACAGGCATATGATAAACAACAGAAAGAAATTGAGAGGCTGGAAGATTTTATTGCAAGAAACAAAGCAAGAGTTGCAACTACAAATATGGCTAAAAGCAGGCAAAAGAAGCTCGACAAGATGGACATTATTGAAAAAATAAGAGAAAAGGTAAAGCCTTCTTTCAAATTTAGAGAAGCCAGAACTCCCGGAAAATATGTTTTTACAGCTGATAACCTTGTTATTGGGTATGAAGAACCGTTGACAAAACCTCTTGACCTGTCTTTAGAGAGAGGAAAGAAAGTTGCTATTAAAGGCGTAAATGGGCTTGGTAAATCTACTTTACTTAAAACATTACTTGGAATACAAAGTCCGGTATCGGGAGAGGTTAAGCTGGATCAATTTGTTTGCCCAGGATATTTCGAGCAGGAATCGGAAAGATATAATTCCAATACAGCATTGGAAGAAATATGGAATGAATATCCAGGCATGGGAAACGGTGAGGTACGTGCTTCACTTGCCAAATGTGGGCTGACTACCGAACATATAACAAGTCAGATGATGGTGCTAAGTGGTGGAGAAAACGCAAAGGTGCGTCTATGTAAATTGATGCTCAAGGAAGTGAACTGGTTGGTTTTAGATGAACCTACCAATCATCTCGATGCTGATGCAAAAGAAGAACTAAAAAGGGCATTGAAGGAATACAGGGGTACAATTGTTCTTGTGAGCCATGAACCTGAGTTTTATGAAGACTGGGTTACAGATGTGTGGAATGTTGAGAATTGGACCACCAAAATAGTTTAGTGCCTCGTAACAGAATTAATTTCTATATAAATTACGAAAATGATTATACATTGGAAAATTTGATTTTCGTGATATTGTATTAAGGAAATTGAAGCGCCATGTAAAATCTTTATCGCGTTCAATATAGAGTTTTATTTATGCTAATCAGCACTAGGATATTGTCTGAATTAAGTTAGTAAACATCATTTTATAAATACTTGCTATTAAACTCTGATAAGGTTCATATGAATATTATCGGGGTTTTTATTTTCTTTAGATTAGAAAGTGCATTTCTTTCTGGTGCCTCGTAACAGAATTAATTTCTAGAACATGCGAGGCACAAACAGATGAAGTGCTTTTTAACATTATGAAAAACTAGAAATTTGTTATGTTAAAAAGCACTGGTACCAAAAAAGTAATTCTAGTATTCACTTTAAGTGCATATATATAGATTGATGGGCTGTACCAATAAAATGGAGGTCAAATTACAATGGGAGATTTAGAAAAAGAAATATCGCAGGAGTACGAATTTACAGTAAAAAATATTATTCCTTTTAAGGATTTTTTTATTATCGATAGTTCCGCAGGCAAAAAGGTTTTAAGAAAACTGAATTTTTCTTCAGAGCGAATTTGGTTTATTCATGGTGCTAAAGAACATTTATATAAAAACAATTTTTGTAATCTGGATAGGTTTATTTGTACAAAAGATGGATTACCATATATAAATATCGATGGAACTATTTACACTATAACTGAAACTGTCCGTGGAAGAGAATGTGATTTGGAAAAAAAAGAAGATGTAATAAAAGCTTCTATTGCACTCGCAGAAATGCATAATGCATCTAGAGGTTATATTCCGCCTCAACAGAGCATCGTAAAAGATGAACTGGGTAATCTGCCTTCACATTTTATGAAAAGGCTTGATGAGATAAAGAGAATAAAAAAAACTGCACAGAGAGAAAAAGGGTGTCTTGATTATTTGATACTGCGTCATTTAGACTATTTTTACAATTTGGGAGAAAATACAGTTAATTTAATAAGAGAGTCTAAGTATGAGAAGTTGGTAGAAAAAACCCGCGAAGAAAGGTTATTTTGCCATCATGATTACACCCATAGTAACATAATTATTGGCGATAGTGAAACTTCAATAATAAATTTCAGCCTATGCAGTTTTGAATTAAAAGTGTATGATATAGCAAACTTATTAAGGCGAAAAATGAGGAAATGCTATTGGGATATAAAAGAAGCAAAGGTAATAATTGATGCGTATACATCTGTTGAGCCAATATCTGAAGATGAGTTTTTTATTATGAAGCTGATGCTTCAATTTCCACAAAAGTTTTGGAGAGTTGTGAATAAGTACTACAACAGCAGAAGGAGCTGGAGAGACAGAACTTTTGAAAGAAAGTTTAATGATGTTATTGATGAAATAGAATATCACAAACAGTTCTTAGATAGATATGATTATTTATATTGAATAAAAAAGAACAAAAGGGACGAGTAATAACGTCCCCATAATTATTGACTTACATCAAGATTGATTCTTCCATCTTTGATTTCTACTATACGATCAGCTTTTTCTGCAATTTTTCTATCATGTGTAATAATAACAAAGGTGGTTTTGTACTTTTCATTTATATCCCGCAAAATTTTATATACTACTTCAGTGCTTTCAGAATCGAGGTTGCCGGTAGGTTCATCCGCCAGGATGATTTTGGGACTGTTTATAAGGGCCCTTGCTATTGCAGTTCTTTGCTGCTGACCTCCGGACATATTAGTTGATGGATTGTTTTTTACTCCTGAGAGACCTACCATTTCCATTAACTCTTCAGCCCTTTTAACTATTTGTGGAGTTACTTTCCCATTTTTAATTCTGTAAGGCATTAAAACATTTTCTATAGCGGTAAATTCCGGCAACAGGTAATGAAACTGAAAAACAAACCCAATTGTTTCGTTTCGTAGTACTGCAAGCTGGTTTTTGTTCATGCCGGAGGTACTCGTGCTATTTATAAATATTTCACCTTTTGTTGGTTTGTCGAGGGTTCCGATTATGTTCAGGAGGGAGCTTTTTCCGCTGCCAGAAGCTCCTATTATTGAGTTAAAACTCCCCTCTTCAAAACTTAAGTTTACGTCAAACAGCACCTGTGTTTTTATCTTTTCACCATAAATTTTTGATACGTCGACAAGCTTTATAACATCAGCCATTTTTAATCACCTCGATCGGATTAAGTTTTGAGGATTTCCTTGCCGGAATTAAGGAAGCTGCCATAGCAGAAAAAACAGCTATAATTCCTGAAAAAGCTATGAATGTGTAATCCATATATATAGGCACGATAGGCGTACCATCGGGGTTTAATGCAAATTTAGTGAACATCATGATAAGTAGAAGTCCTAAACAAATACCTATAATTGCACCTCCAATACCCAGCATAAAACCTTGAAACAGGAAAATCATGCTCGATACATTATCTTTTAATCCCATAGCCTTTAGTATTCCTATCTGACGTGATTTCTGCATGACTGAAATAGCCAATACACTGGCAATGCCAAGTAGTACAGAAATCAAAACGAAAATTTGAATCATAATACTAGATATACTCTGTCCCTGTAATCCGCTTAGCAACTGCTCGTTCTGAGATTGCCAGTCCGCTACTTTAATGCCATCGTCGGATAAGATATTTTCAATGGAAGCTGCAATGTCTTTTGCATTAAAGATTTCATTGGAGCTAACCTGCATTTCAACAGATGTTATCTTGTTGTCAAAACCAAATATGTCCATAGATGTTTTAAGACTGACCAGTAACCAGCTTTTATTTACGCTTGAAACTTTAAGATCATAAAAGCCATTTACGATAAGTTCTGATTTTTTACCATCAGGTGTAAAAATATCAATACTATCACCAAGGCGTAAATTCAATTGTTCCTTAAGCTCTTTACCAACTAGTACCTGACCTTCACCAGATAGCATATTACCATCTATAATCTTTTCAGAAAGATTATAGATGCCTTCAGCTTTGTTATTTACTATGCCTCTAACCAAAACAGGTTCTGTTTTTGAATCGAAACTTACAAATGCGGATGAATCGGCCATGGGTGAAATATCTTCAATGCGGCTATCCTTAAGATTTTCAAGCTTATCTATCTTCATTTCCCAATTTTCAATAAGCTTATTGTCATTTAAGGAAGTTATTGTAATTTGAGATGAATTGCCTATTGTCTTATTGACAAGGCTTTGTTGAAGACCATTGATGAGAAGGCCTATGAATATCTGCACAGATACTCCTACAGCAATACCGAGTGCTATAAGAATAGTTTGTGACTTTCCTGATTTTAAAAATCTGAATGCTACTTTTAATGCAAACCTCATTTTATCACTTCTCCTCTACAGTGCTTTAATATCTGAAAATGTATCAATAAACCCATCAGCACCTATCTCTTTGTATGCTTCAGGATTTCTTACAAACGCATTTCCGCCAACAAGAATCTTTAAATTACCAGACGCTGTTTTTCTTATTTCAGTAATAGCCTTTTTAGCAGCTACGAGATTATAGTAATTGGTTACACTAATGGCAATATAACGTGGATTCAAAACATCAAGAATACTTATAAATTCTTCCTTTGGAGTACTGCTTCCAATAAATATGGAATCATATCCGCATAGTGTAAAAAAGTCTGAGACAATCCTTGCTCCAATTTCGTGGTATTCTCCATCCGGGCAAAAAACAACCACTTTACCTGTTTTTTTCGGGGACTTGTCCAAATTACGCTCGTTTATAACATAGGAATAGCAGTTTTCAATTATTGTTCGAACTATAGAACTTCTTACATGTTCTTTCCATATGCATAGTTTTTTATCTTTCAGGTTGCATTCTATATTGTTTAAAGAGGGTTTAAGGATTTTTTCATATAAATCGACAATGTTGAATTTGCCGGATGAAAGTGCATCATTTACATACTTAATGCACGAATACCTATCTTCTTTTTCAAGGTAATCAAGAAATTCGTCTAAATATTTTTCCATGAGATAACCACCTTTACAAGTTGTTTGAGTATAAAAACAAAAAATATTTTCATGTTTTTAATACCCCCTATTACTAAAAAAATAACATCAAATATTTATATGTGAATCTTCGCAAATTTCCAGATCCAGTTTAGTTACTTTATGGGTAATAATTAAAAACAGACAATGTAACCCTTATTGATTGGATCAATAAAGGTTACTTAAGAAATCAGGAGTGATATTCCAGATAGATCTGGACATATTACAGAATCAATAAAATTTACTAGACATCCTATGTTTTTTGCTGATTAACAAAATTAAGTTCTATAATTTTGTTAATCAGCACTAGATTTATTATCGTGAAAATTCAATTTGTCCATGTAAAAATCATTTTCACCATTTATTAGGTAATAAGCTGTCACATCATAGAATTAAAACAGACCTTGTATAATACCTGAAGCATCTATGTCAATTTTTTCAGCAGCAGGGACTTTTGGTAAACCGGGCATTGTCATAATGTCTCCGGTTAAGGCCACTATAAAACCAGCACCTGCAGATATTTTCAATTCTTTAACCGATATTTCGAAGTTTTCCGGTCTTCCTAATAAATGGGGATTGTCTGAAAGAGAATACTGAGTTTTGGCCATACAAATTGGAAGTTTATCTAGTCCCATGCCTTCTATTTTCTTAATTGTTTTGTCAGCATCTGGAGAATATACAACACCTTTGGCACCATAGATTTCCCTTGCAATAGTTTCAATTTTCTCCTTTATTGGGAGATTTACATCATAAAGCGGTTTAAAATCAGAAGAAGTAGAATCTATGAGCTTAATAAGTTTTTCAGCTAGTTCCTGTCCACCTGCTCCGCCATTTGCAAATACCTGCGAGAAAGCTACTTCTACATTAATGTCATTACACTTTGACTTAACATATTCAACCTCTTTAGCAGTGTCGGTACCAAAGTGATTTATTGCAACAATAACAGGAACTCCGAACTTTTTGAGATTTTCTATATGTTTTTCAAGGTTAACAAAGCCTGATTTTAGTGCGTCAATATTCTCAGTACCGAGATCCTCCTTTTTCACACCACCATTATACTTCAAAGCTCTTATTGTTGCTACCAGTATAACTGCGTCAGGTTTTAGGCCAGCCATCCTGCATTTAATGTCAAAAAACTTTTCTGCACCGAGGTCAGCGCCGAAGCCTGCTTCCGTTATACAGTAATCAGCGAGCTTTAATGCTATTTTGGTAGCCATAATACTGTTACAGCCATGGGCAATATTTGCAAACGGACCTCCATGCATTATTGCTGGTGTATTTTCAAGGGTCTGAACAAGATTTGGTTTAATGGCGTCTTTAAGAAGCAGCGTCATAGCGCCGTTTACTTTTAGATCCTTTGCAGTAACAGGTTTACCATCATAATTGTATCCGATAATTATTTTGCCAAGGCGATCTTTTAAATCCATAAGATCTGTGGACAGACATAGAATAGCCATTACTTCAGATGCCACAGTAATTAAGAAACCATCTTCCCTAGGCATTCCATTTGCTTTTCCGCCCAAACCTACTATGGTGTTTCTTAGTGCACGGTCATTCATGTCCATTGCTCTTTTCCAAACTATTTGAAGTAGATCAATATTAAGGCTGTTACCCTGATGAATGTGGTTATCTATAGCAGCCGACAGCAAATTGTTTGCAGCTGTTATAGCGTGCATGTCACCGGTAAAGTGAAGATTTATATCCTCCATGGGAACAACCTGAGCATAACCACCCCCAGCTGCTCCACCTTTAACACCCATAACAGGACCTAATGAAGGTTCTCTCAATGCAATTACTGCATTTTTACCTATCTTTGACATAGCCTGACCTAAACCGACAGTAGTCGTAGTCTTGCCTTCACCTGCAGGAGTAGGGTTTATGGCAGTTACCAATATAAGTTTACCATCTTTTTTATTTTTAAGTCGCTCCCAGAGATCATCCGAAAGTTTTGCTTTATACTTTCCGTATAATTCAAGTTCATCTTCAGGTATATTAAGTTTTTTTGCAATTTCTACAATGGGTTCCATTTTGCATGATTGAGCTATCTGGATATCTGTTTTCAATTCAATTACCGTTACACAAACTTATAAACTAAATTAGGTACGGGGCACTAGGATGTTGTTTTTCCGTAATCCCTTAGTTTATGTTTGCTTCCTCCTTCAACGCATCCGATTTTATACAACCTACTATCGTTTGATGTGATGCTCCAGAGGCTTAAATTCCCCTGTAACTCAGGGTACATTCTAACACTATTTATTGAATCTATATAGATAACGTACATTAAAGTTAAACTTATAGAGCATCTAAACGTTATCTAATTTAGATTAAAAACGTCCTTTGATTTTAGTTTTAGAGTTTTTCATCTATAGCGTTAGTCACGGTTCTCTCCTTCCTGTATTTTTCATCAAAATGACATGCCAAGTTAATGCTGTAATTAAAAAGTAATAATTAAAAAACTATTTAACTTTTATATAGTCCATTATAACTATTTATATTCATAATTTTCAATAGTGATATCACATAAAATATATAATTACATATTATGTATATTAGGAGAATAATTTTAGAATAGATGGTTTTTATGAGTACGTTAAAAGTTGGAGATATAGTAGGGAGAAAGTCTTATAACTCGGATATTCTTTTCAAAGTTGTTGATATTAAAAATGTGGACGGTAAGGAAATAGCAGTATTAAGAGGAATTTGTTACAGGCTTGAAGCCGATGCACCTGCTTCAGATCTTGTTTTGCAGCCCGAGTCCAATATTAGGGAATATAATGAAAAGGTTAATGATAAAGTTAATACAAAAATAAGAAATATGAAGCCTGCAATGCTAAGAACCATACAAAAAAAAAATTCTATCGCGAGCAGGTGGTAAATGAGGACCGAACGTTTCAAAGGCCAGGTAGAGTACTTCACATTGACGGGGATAGTGAATATCTTGAAACATGTCTTGAAAAGTATAAAAAACTTGGTATAGAAGCCGTAGGGGTACATGTTAAGGAGAAGGATCAGCCTTCGAAAGTATATGAACTGCTAAAAAAGTATAAGCCTGATATTCTGGTGTTAACCGGTCATGACGGTGTTATAAAAGATGAAAATGGATATAGCAGTATGGACAATTACAGAAATTCAAAATATTTTATTGAAGCAGTCAATGAGGCTAGGCACTACGATAGCAATCTAGATGGACTTGTAATATTTGCAGGAGCCTGTCAATCTATGTACCATAGAATAATAGAAGCAGGAGCTAATTATGCAAGTGCACCTTATAGGGTTTTGATTCATGCACTTGATCCTGTTTATATCTGTAAAAAAATTGCATATACTGGAATAGATACAATACTTTCGCCTAAAGATGTTATAAGTACAACTATTACTGGTTTACAGGGGATTGGGGGGATAGAGACAAGGGGGAAATGCAGGGATGGATATCCATTAGAACCATACAGATAGTCACAGTATAAAAAAAATGCTTGACATCAATAAAATTCCCTTGTTATAATATATATTTTTTTGACAAATTGCTCTTGTTGTGATATAATATGTGCAAACAGAAGATGAGGTGATTCAAATATGGAGAAGAGCAGCTTGTTTCAGATTAAGAGAGATATAGAAACATGCATTGGGCAAAAGATTCAATTAAAAGCCAATAAAGGTAGAAAGAAGGCTTTTATTAAAGAAGGAATACTTGAAAACACCTATCCTAGCATCTTCGTAGTAAAATTTGAAAACGATTACGAGGCAACACGAAGGGTTTCATACAGTTATACAGATATACTTACGAAGGCTGTCGAGATTGTAATATGTAAGGATAACAAAAAGATTCAAGTAAGTTAAGGTGTCTGATGTATAGAGGAATAGAAATTAAAACTAAATAAAATGGGGGATTTCCTCCGTAAAAAATAAAAGAACTTGATAAAAATATTAAGTTCTTTTATTTTCTGCTCTTACTTGGAATATTTTATATACCTTGTCAATATATATTAGTAAAGATACGCAAAGCAGTTTTACTATAGTATTAATCCTAATTAGGTATAAGATTGGCAAATTAGAATATTTTTTGTTTAGAGGAGGATTAAAGATGTCTCTTGAGCTTGTAAAAGAATCCATAAGAATTAACAATATTATAGGGGAAGACACTGCACAGACAATAGTTGAACACGACATTATCGTGCCGGATACACATCCGGATGCAGCACGTATTCTTCTAATGGACGGAGAGGTGTTTGAGAGAAGCTCGGAGGTTTTACAGGATAGAGTTGCTGTAAATGGTACCATCCGCTACAAAATACTTTACGTTTCAGAAGAAGAAAATAATGCCGTAAGAAGCATAAATGCAAATAATGATTTTTTATATAATGTAGATGTGCTTAATTCAAAATACGGAATGAAAGCAAATGTAAATTGTGATATTGAGCATATCGATTTTGAGATTTTATACGGGAGAAAAATTAAGGTAAAAACAATAGTTAAGATTGATGTGAAGGTAGCTGAAGAGGTAGATCAGGATTTTGTGAATAACCTTGAGGGACTCGAGGACATTGAAATATTAAAAAATAATGTAGATGTAAACAGTTATTTAGGTGAGAATAACGCTCACTGTAATATTAATGAGTCTATGGAAATACCTGCAGGTAAACCAACTATAAAAGAAATATTGAGAAGTGATGTAAAAATAGTTGGAAAGGATTATAAGCTGTCTGATAATAAGGTGATTGCAAAAGGCGATTTAAATATATTAACACTTTATGTTGCCGATGATGAAGAAAAAAGCATACAGTTTATGGAGCACGAATTGCCGTTTACCCAGTTTATAGACATTCAAGGTATAAATGAAGGATGCGAGTGTGAAGTAGATTACAAAGTTTTGAATTACACATTCAAGCCTGGTGAAGATAACGATGGTGAACTCAGGGTTTTAAACGGTGATATTGAGTTGGTAATTAAAGCACAAGCGTATGAGAAGAGACAGGTTGATGTCATAGCAGATGCATATTGCCTGAGTAGAAAATTAAGTATTGAACAAAAAGAGTTCTCTTCAAAAAGAGTAATTTGCAATGAAAAGAATCAGATAACTTTAAAGGAAACAGTTTACATTGACGGGGATAATCCTGAAATAGCTGAAGTGTTTAATGTGCTTTCAAAACCAAGTATGTTTCAATGCAATGCTGCAAATGGTTCTGTAAATCTTGAAGGAGCAGTAAATAACAATATACTGTATGTGGCAAAAGATAGTGAACAGCCTGTCTCTTGCTATGATTGCGAAACTCCTTTCAAGCAAAATGTTGAAGTCAAGGAATTAAAACCTGATATGAATTGTGAGGTAGACCTTGAAGTAGAACACTGCAATTATAGTATGATTTCGTCTAATGAAGTGGAAATAAGAGTAATTATAAACGTTTGTGTGAAAGTATTTGACGATGTAAAAATACCGCTTGTTTCAAAAGTAACTGACAATGCTATTGAGGATAAGAAGGGTGATTGCCCTAGCATAACTATTTACTTCTCACAACCTGATGATACTATGTGGGAGATTGCCAAAAAGTACTACACAACTGTGGAAGATATTAAAAAAGTTAACAATTTATACGAAGATGAAAATATTACTCCTGGTCAACAAGTTATGATTCCAAGAAAATCAAGCATAACTCAGTAGACTAAATGCCTCAATAATTTTCTTGTGGACTATTTTAAATAGTCTGCAAGAAAAGAGGCGTTAAATATTTCTTGAGCAGAAAAACTTGGTGGATTATATACAGTATCCACCAAGTTTTCTGCTTTTTACATTCTCTTAGTCTCGAAGCTTCAGTCCTTGGAATAATATGATGCACGATAATTAAAGTCACCCCGACTTTATATTTTGATTGAAAACAGATTGTATTTTGTATATAATATAAAATCATGAAAGCATTGATTTTAAAGACATGAAATTAAACAGGGTGAAAAATGAATTCAATTTGTATTAAGGCAAGAGCAAAAATTAACCTGTCGCTGGATGTGCTTGCAAGAAGAAATGACGGATATCATGATGTTCGAATGATTATGCAGTCAATTAGTTTGCACGACAAAGTTTTTATTGATTGTATAGAAAACAAGAGCATTAAAATTGAGTGCGACAAACATTGGGTGCCATCGAACAGCGATAATATAGCTTATAAAGCAGCTGCTGTTATGATGGACAAGTATGACCTTCAAAAAG
This sequence comes from Bacillota bacterium, assembly GCA_023398495.1. GTDB lineage: Bacteria > Bacillota > Clostridia > Acetivibrionales > Acetivibrionaceae > Acetivibrio. Next base: position 12,099 of record JAEWSG010000089.1, on the reverse strand, counting down.
GTGTAGCAATCAGAATAGTAAAAAAAATACCTGTAGCAGCAGGTCTTGCAGGAGGAAGTGCGGATGCGGCCGCTGTTCTTAGAGGGATGAATAATATGTTTTCCCTCAATTTGAAGGAAGAAGACCTGATGCATCTGGGAAAATCCATTGGAGCAGATGTGCCCTTTTGTGTGAAGGGGGGAACAATGCTGGCAGAAGGAATTGGAGAAATTCTTACAGATATTGCACCTCTTAAAAATGTGAATATTGTTCTTGTTAAACCTAGAATTTCTGTTTCTACGGCATGGGTATATAATAATCTTGATATAGGAAAAATATCTTCAAGACCGGATACAGGGTTGATTGTAAGTTTAATTAAAAACCAGGATATTAAGAACGTTGGAAAGAATATGGTAAATGTTTTGGAAGCTGTAACTTTAAATAGATATGGAGTTATAGGTGAAATCAAGGACAAGCTTGTTAGACTTGGTGCTTTAGGTAGTATGATGAGTGGAAGCGGGCCTACTGTATTTGGAATTTTTGGCAGTAGGATGGAGGCTGAAAACGCTTATAAGAAGATAAACAGGGATAACAAGTGGGAATGTATTTTAACCGAAACATTTTGCGAGGAGAGATGAGGTAAATATGGCTGGAAAGCTTTCAAAGGTAAACTTAAATGATTATAAACCATTAAGAGAAGTAATATTCGATACATTAAGGGAAGCAATTATTACCGGAGAGTTAAAGCCGGGAGAACGCCTTATGGAAGTTAAACTGGCGGAAAAAATGGGAGTAAGCCGTACACCTGTAAGAGAAGCAATAAGGATGCTTGAGCTGGAAGGGCTGGTGGATATGCTTCCTAGAAAGGGGGCACATGTAGCAGAACTTTCTGTTAAGGATATAATGGATGTTCTCGAAGTAAGGGCTTCTATGGATAGTCTTGCTACGAGACTTGCAGCCGAAAGAATATCCGATGAAGAAATTAAGGAATTAAAGCAGATACAAGCACAGTTTATGAATTATGCAGATAAGGATAATCTTCAAGGGACTATAAAAAAAGATGTTGAATTCCATGAATTGATATATCGTGCATCAAGAAATGACAGACTTCTACAGATTGCAAATAATTTAAGAGAGCAAGTACAACGTTTTAGGGTTATATATCTTAAAGATTATAGCAGTTCAAAAAACCTTATTGAGGAGCATGAGAATATTTGTGCAGCTATATCAGAAAGGAACATGGACTTGGCCCAAAAACATGCTCAAGTTCATATAAATAATCAGGAAAAGGTAATAATCAATGCAATAAAGAATTTAAGATAAAAAAGTGGTACAAGGTACTTTAAAACTGGATCAATAATCATTATCCAGAATATAAAGTACCTTGAAGGTTGTTTTTTAAATTATCTCATAACCCATTTGAGAGATATGCATTTTAATTTCTTGCGGCATTATACTATCAGGGTTATAGTCTACTTTTACCTGCTGGCTTTTTAAATCAATTGCAACATTTTGTATTCCGGAAAGGTTTTTTACACTTTCCTGAATTTTATTCGAACAAGCACTGCAAGATATTGAAGGAATATTAAAAGTTGCTGTTTTCATAAATACCTCCGTTTACTTTTTAAATTCATTCTTATTTTATGTAAATTACATTTTTATATAACAGTTATTCTAAAAAGATTGTTAAAAATAAACTTTTTAAAAATAACTACAAACCGTTTGTCTTATTTTAGGAAATTTGAAGATATTACTGTTGATATGGCTGCCACTTATGGTAAAATAGAAATGGTGCCAACACACATAAGTTAAAGGGTGTGTTTATACAGGCATATTAAATTTACCAGGGAGCTAAACTATGTGGTATCAAAAGTTCTTAAATACTTATAAAGCAGGAATTTCACATGAGTTCATTTTGTATTTCAATATTCGTGATGTAGTAGACAATCATAGGAGTATAGACCGGTATATATATGATGAATTTATAAAGCAAAGAGGATTTGGAATAGTTGCATTCTATGACGTGTCTAAAGGACTGACTTTTTTTGAACAAGGTATGGCCAGGGAGTTCCATAAAATCACGTCAAATATGGCTGTAAATTTATTGAATTCTTTACCTTCGAAGATATTCCCTTATATTGATATGGCATTAAGAAATACGAAAATGGTGCTTTTTATTGACCATGCAGAAAAAATTATTCCACCAGGAGATATGGGCAGTATGTCCATGGAAGAAAGGGTTGCGTTAATTTGGCTCAGTGAGTGGTCAAATGATGCGAGAATATCTTCAGTCGGGAGTACTATCATTATGATGGCAAATACTCTTGCAGAAGTGAATTCTGAGGTTTTAAGATCTTCATACAGAATAGAACCGATACTTGTTGAACTTCCTACCGAAGAGGAGAGGAAAGAATACATTAAATATCTCGTTGACGAGAAGGATATAAAAATGGATCTTTCTGTTGAGGAATTTTCCAAGTTGTCCTCGGGGCTTAGTAAAAAAGCAATAAAGGATATAAAACTAAAGGCTGAGTCTGAAAATGTAGCTATTAGTTTTGACTTTATAAAAGAGAAAAAGTATTCTGTACTAAAAAAAGAATATGGAGATGTATTGGAGTTTATTTATCCTGAAATTAGTTTTGAAGATGTAGGTGGTATGGAAAAGGCAAAAAACTACTTGATTAGAAATATAGTACAGCCAATTAAACAGGGTGATTTAAGAAGGGTACCCATGGGAATACTTTTATGTGGACCATCCGGGACAGGGAAAACTCTTTTGGTTAATGCTCTGGCAAAATCAAGCGGTTTTAACTGCGTTAAGATTGATATGTCGAGAATATTAGGGCAGTATGTCGGGGAAAGTGAAAAGAATTTTAAGAAGTGTCTTTTAGGTGCACAATCTCAGCAGCCTGTAATAGTGTTCGTTGATGAAATAGATACGGCATTCCGTCGAGGTGATGGAAATGATAGTGGAGTAAGTAGAAATATATTTAGTGAATTTTTACAGTTTACCAGTAATACAAATAATAGAGGAAAAGTAATTTTTATTGCTGCAACTAATAGGCCTGACCTTCTTGATGCAGCTCTTAAGAGAGCAGGAAGGTTTGACAAAAAGATTCCTATACTTCTTCCAGAAGCCGAGGAACGATCACAAATACTCAAAATTATGATCAAGAAATTTGGCTTTGATACAGATATTGAGGATTTTCTTCCCTTTGCACAGAGGACAGAGAATTATACAGGTGCTGAAATAGAGACGGTGGTCAGGAAAGCTTATGAAATTGCTAACGAAGATAACATTGAGGGAACGGTATTATCTGCTGCTATTTTAAATGAGGCAATAACAAGGTGCAGGCCAAGTACCCAGCAGGTGGAATACATGACAATGCTTGCGGTCAAAGAGTGTGACGATAAGGATTTATTGCCTCAAAAATATCAAATGCTTTTAGATGAAAGAAGCAATCTTGACAATTTATAGTTAAATTTTTTATTTCATAGTTTACAATGTTGTTTATTTATTATAAATTAATATTATGCCATAATTTATTAGGAGGTATATTACATGGGTTTTTTTAGTAGATTGGGAAGTTTGATAAGAGGGTTTTTTGGACAGTTTGTCGGAGGATTGGAAGAGAACAATCCGGAACTACTTTTTGAAGATATAAAAAATCAGATTGGAAAGGCACGTAAGGAAGCAGAGCAACAAATTGTAGAAATTCAAACAAATGCTGAATTGATAAAAATTGAAATGAAGAATTCTGAAAAGAATTTAAATGCCATTAAAGCCAGGATAGAATCTGCACAAAGGCAGGGAGATAAAGATGTTTTAGTTGAACTTCTTATGCAGGAAGAAGAATATCAGACGGTTTATGATACACACAAGGCTACCTATGACAATGCTATGAAAGAAGTAGATGCCATCAGGGAAAATTACAAGATATTTGAGTCTGAAATGAATACAAAGTTAAATGAGTTAAAAACGTTGAAGAGCCAACAAAAGATGGCAGCACTCAAAGAAAATATAAATTCAGTTAACGCTAAGTATACCTCTAAGAACAATAAGGTTGGAAATATAAATGAGGATATGGACAGGGCAAGGGAAATTGTTAATAAGAAAGTTGCAAAGGCAAATGCAATTGAGTCTTTAAATAATGACAATATAGATCTGAAACTTAAAAAACTTGATATGAATTCAGCTCGTGACAGGGCACGTGCAAGAGCAGAAGCAATGCTTGGAGGCGGACAGGGATTTGAGGTTAAGGAAAAGGTTGAAGCTCCGCCGGTAGTTAATGAATCCCCGTTAGATGTAAAAGAAAAACCTGAAAATAAAGTAAGTGAATAAAATAGCCTGATTTATCAAATAATTGACACATCCCTTATTGATAAGGGGTGTGTCAGCACATATATACAATTCTTATAAAGAGTTTGTTTTTTTTATAAATTTTTTGATAAGATAATGTTCCGCTGTTTGCCGGTGAGGAACTTACTAATTTGATTACAGCTTTAAGCTGTGGTATGAGGTAATGAACAATATGAATACAATAGAAAACATGAAATTTAAGTTGTTTATGAGTGCACTAACAAACTATAGAAATGTAGGGATATTTGTAGTATTAGCGGGGCTTTCTATATATGGCAATAATGCATTATCACCGTACATAGGTGGTATGTCTTACTCTGCTTTTGTGGTTGCATTTGCAGCCTACATAGGGTGTTCGCTTCAAAGTATTACAAGCAAGAAGTTTCAGGACAAATTTATTCACAGATCAAAGCAAGAGCATATAAGGAAACTGAATGATATGTGTTTAAGACTTGCTAATGAAACTAAAAAACACACCAATAGTTCATATTATAAAAAGTTATGTTCTATCATGGAAGATAGAACTGAAATAATAAATGAATATTCTAAAGGTGACACTGGTTTCCTTAAGGAAAGAATAACCGAACATACTTTAAATTTGGTAATAACATATATAAAGATGTTAAAGAATTTCTGTATAAGAAGCAGAGAACTTAATCTGACAGATGTGGGTCCTGTAATGGAAAGGATAGGCAAGAATACAAGGAAGCTCAATTTTATCAACGACCCTAAGGTCTATGAAGATCTAAAAAAGACAATAGAAATGGATGAAAAAATAATAGCCAGGCTTAAAGAAGAAAAGCAGGATCTTGAGAGGATGGACACCAAACTTGATTATATCAAGAGTACTGTCAGCATGTTTAAGCATCAGATTGGGCATAGTCTGGAGTCGGAAGAAATGCTTGAAAAGATAGAAAATGTTGTTAACGAAGCTACCGCTCTTGAAAGTGTTCTCGATGAAAGACACAAGAAGCGTTCGAAGAATATGATGTAAAGGTCTGAATTTGATTTCAGGCCTTTATTTTTATTCGTGTTTTGCCGATAACTTCTAATATGGAAGTATCATAAATAGTAGTTCCCATAGTTAAAGTTTTGAAATTCCAGAGCACAGCTTTGTAAAATTGTCAAAAACATTAGTGAAGTGGGGATTGACGATGTCAAACGATATTATTATACATTCATCGGAATTTTTAAAGATAATCCGCAGGGTAGACGGGTTCTATATTGAATCGTATAAGACAGGTATGTCTATAGAGCAGTTTAATAATATTATAAGTCAGCTGCCCGACATAAAAATAACCAGTTTTATGTCCATTAAAAATGCCATATTATTCGCTCCAAAACCCCTTGAAAAGTTTGGAGACGTAAAGGAAAGGATAAATATAGAAGTATCAAGTGACGGATTAAAGGCATATGTAAAGCTTTCTGTATCTCCAAAAGAGTTAAGCGGAGATACAAAGTTGAACCTGATAAAGGAAATCATGGACAAGCTTAAAGCAGAGGGAATCATATTTGGAATTAAATCGGACGTATTGATAAACAAGCTGCAAAGTGATAAACCAATATTAATAGCCGAAGGAATTCCACCGGAAAATGGTGAAGACTCTGTTTTTAAAATGTATGAGATGAAAGAAGTAAAGCCGGAAATTAAAGAAGACGGAAAAGTAGACCATTATGAGTTGAGTTTGATAAACAGAGTAACTATGGGTGAATGGCTTGGAGAGAGAAAAGATCCCACAGAAGGTAGTGCGGGTCGTTCGGTCAGAGGAAGTGTTATTCCGGCTACGCCTGGTAAAAAATATCCAATATTATATGATAGGAATACAGTTAGAGAAGAGTATAAAAATGGCATTACAACTCTGTATGCTTTGAGGAATGGTGCTATTCACTTTGACGGAGACAAAGTGAGTGTTTCAAATCATTTAGAGATTATTGGAGATGTAGATTTTAAAGTCGGAAATATTAATTTTGATGGCTTTCTTACTATAAAAGGAACTGTTGAAGATAATTTCTCTGTTGAAGCGACAAAGGACATTGAGATATTAGGTGAGTTTGGAATTGGAAGTGTAAAAGAAGTAATAAGCAGGCAGGGAAGCATTAGTATTAAGGGTGGAATAGCAGGTAAGAATAAATCAGTGATTAAGTCTAAAAAGGATATTTATACAAAATTTGTATCTGACGCAACTATTATCTGCGAAGGAAGTGTCCATATCGGATTTTACTGTATAAATAGTAGTATAACAGCTAAAGAGGTTATTCTTGATTCGCCTAAAGGACAGATAATAGGAGGGAACATCCAAGCTGAAATAAGGGTTGTTTCTTCAATAATAGGATCCCAAAGTGAGAAGAAAACATTAATATCAGTAAAAGGTTTTAGTAGGAATGCCATAAAAGCAAGGCTTGAAGAGTTAATCGGAGAAATAGAAAGCTTTAAGAATGAGATGTCGAAACTTAAACAGGAAATCTCAGTCTTTTCTGGTATAACACACGATACTGAAGAACAGAAGAAAAAATATTTGAGTTTGCAGGATGAGTTCTTTAAAATTAAAGATAAAATAAGAGATCTCGAGAGTGATAAAAAAAGTATGTCAAATGCCTTGAGGACCAAAGGTGAGGGTGAAATTACAATTACGAAAAAAGCATATCCAGGAGTTATTCTTGAGATTAAAAACATCACTAAAGAGATTGGTGTTGTAATTTCCAATTCAAGTTTTTTTATTCAGGATGGAGAAATAAAACAGATTTAAGGTGCAAAAACTGAAAATAACCGATATAATGGATTTAAAAAGAGTTTATAACACGAAAACACTAAAGGTACGACTGTAGATAAAAAGCAGCAGGAAGTGATTTATATGAAGCCAATAAAGTTTATACATTTTTCCGATTTACATTTAGACAGTCCGTTTACATCCATAGGACCAGACTATAAAAGAATCAACCGTAGGAGGCAAGATCTGCTGGAAGTTTTTGATCGTATAATAAATACGGTTAAAAAGGAAAATGCAGATTTGTTGCTTATTAGCGGAGATTTATACGAACACTTCTATGTAAAAAAGTCTACAATTAATCACATTAATAAAAGATTTGAAGAAATCAATTGTACAAAAGTCTTTATTGTGCCCGGAAATCATGACCCATACATAAACAATTCGTACTATAAAAACTTCCAATGGTGCAGTAATGTTTATATTCTTTCAGAAGAGAGGCCAAAAGTAGAATTTGATAGTATGAATTTGTGTATATATGGGCTGGGATTTGAAGATTTCTATAAGGAAACCTTCTTAAGCGATGAGCTAAAAGCTGTAAATACTGATAAAGTAAATATTTTGTTGGTGCATGGGACGGTGGATATGAATTTTACAAAGAAAGCTTATAATCTCCTTTCGAGCGAAGAGCTTTCAAAGCTAAATATGGACTATATTGCTCTTGGGCACTTTCATAACAAAATAGACGATTTAGGGAAAAAAGGAGTAATATATAATCCCGGAAGTCCTGAACCTTTAGGTTTTGATGAAGAAGGAGAACATGGAATTTATATTGGTACAATTAATAAAGAATTACTGGATCTGGAGTATAGGAATGTGAACCTGAAACAATACAGAACTGTAATTATAAGTATTGAAGGTATAAGCAGCGACGAGCAAGCAGTAGAAAAGATACGTCTTTGTTTAGGAGAAAGTCCTTTAGATAATATACTTGTGAATATAGTATTAAAAGGGCATATAAATGAGGAATATAGACCTGATGCATCAAAAATAAAGAAACTGCTCGGTGAGGATGCGTTTTATTCTGATATAGAAGATAAAACTCTTCCTGAGTATAATTATGAAGAATTAAAAAACGAGCCTGGTCTGAGGGGATTATATGTAAGAAAGCTTTTAGATAGGGTTGAGAGGGCTAAGAGCGAAAAGGAAAAGTATTTGTTGATGAAGTCGCTTTATTATGGCATAGAGGCGATTGAAAAGGGAAGGATAGAAGAACTCTAAAGGGAGCAGCTATGAAAATAAAAAGACTGGAGCTTAAAGGATTTGGAAAATTTAACAATTTTAATACTGAATTTGATGAAGGTTTTAATATTGTATATGGAGTAAACGAATCAGGAAAATCTACAATCCAATTATTTATAAAAGCCATGTTTTACTCGTTGAAGGGTGGCAGGAATTATAGAGAAGGCTTGATTAATCCTAAAAAAAGGTATAAACCATGGTCGGATAGTACCTATAAGGGAAGCCTCAAGTATATATTGGATAATGGCCAATGTTTTACAGTTGAAAGGAATTTTGACAGTGGTGAAGCAAGGGTATACGATTCATTATATATGGATATAACTAAGACCTTTGATCAAAGTAAAGACAAAGGTCCTCTCTTTGCTATAAAGCATATCGGGCTTACGGAAGACTGCTTTGAAAAAACCTGCTTTATAGGTCAGATGTCAACCAGATTTAATACCGGTGAAAGCAAAGAAGTGATAGAAAGGCTTTCAAATATATCTGAAACTGGGTTTGAAGACGTATCCTTTAAGGTGGCATGTGATGCTATTAAAGAGGCATTAAGAAATTATGTAGGTACTGAAAAAACTTCTATCCGTCCACTAGATGTAATTAACTCAAAATTAAGCGAACTAAATATAAAGAAGCAAAGTCTAATAAAGGGAAGAGAAGTTCTGTTTTCAATAGAAAGTGAAATGACGGGCTTAACGAGTATGAAAAACTCCCTTATAGAAGAAAAATCTGTGTTGACGTTTTCAAAGGAAATAATAAAACTCAGAGAAGATCTGGAGGTTTTTAAAAGGAACAAGAAGGATTTATATGAGATAACAAGTGAGATTTCCCAATTAAAGAATGAGAGCAGCAGCATAGCAGACAGCATTGATGACTACAGGAAAACAAAAAAACAACTGGATATTTTCTCTCAATTTGGATTTGAAGATGCAGGCCAACTTCTGGTTCAATATACAAAGTTTGAAAGCATGAATACTCAAAATGGGAAACTTTTAACTGAGATTCAACAACTAAAACAAAAGGCAAATGAAATAGAAGTATTATTGGGTAAATTAAAGGAATTTAATGCATATACAGATGTTATTGATATGCCCAATACTATAGCAGATAACCAGTTTAATCTTGAAAGCATAAATAATACTAAATTTCAAAGAAAACTAAATTTATCAGGTAAAAAAAACTTTTCTTTTACAGTAGCTATGGCAGTCATTTTCGTGTTGATGACAGGAACATTGATTTATGGTATTACAAAAGAAAAAACTATTGTTAGTATTATAGGTGTTGGGTTCTTTATAATTTTATTTTTTTTGCTGGTTATTTTTAAAATGCTTGATGTAAAAAGTACCAATGAGTTTTTTGAAAAAAAAGCGTTATATGACAGCAAATCCTATGAACTTGGCATAATAAACAAACAAATAGCTGAGTTGGAAGCAGCTTTTGAGACAAACAGAAAATCGGTTTTAGAACTGTATGGCAAAATGAAAGAGATACTGCTTGTATCTTCTATAATAGGTTCTCCGGAGTTGGAAATAAAGCGAGAACATATTGAAAAATTTCAGCATGAATTAAGCAGGTATAAAGAGCTTACAGCTTTTTTGAGCAACAGGGAAGAGCTTATCATAGATATTGATAAACGAATTAATGGGCTATATAACAAAGTGCAAGTATTATATGGACAAAAGGTGGATAATGAGGCTGAGTTGGCCAAAATTATTTATGAGCTTGATAATAAGATTAAGAACTTATATGAGGGCATAGATGTTTATGCATACAAGATAAAGTCAGTTTATGAGTTCAGTAGTTTGGAGAATATTAGTTACGACAAGCTGATGGAAATAATAATGGACCTAGGTACTTACGCTGCAAGAGAACAGATTGATGAATTGATGCAGAAAGTATCAGACAGAATGAATGAGGTGCAACTTTTAATAAAAGAAAAAGAGATGATGCTTAAGGAATTGACAGATGACAGCTATGAATTGGAACAGCTTGAAGAAAATATTAGAGAGCTTAATCTAAACAAAGGGGAACTTGAAGACACCAGGTTTTCATTGAGAACAGCACTCGAGGTTTTAGAAGAGGCAAATGCAGAAATAAAAAGAGATTTTGCGCCTTTGTTAAACAGTAATACTTCCCAAATAATATCTAAAATTACAGCTTCACGGTATGGGAAGTTGAAAGCAGATGAACAGTTAGTGCTAAGAACAACGGAGCCTACCAGCAGGGATATAGTTCCTGTATCAATTCTTAGCGGCGGAACTATTGACCAGATGTATCTGGCATTGAGGATTGCATTAGTACAAACAATAGAAAGAAAAGACGAAAAATTACCACTTATTATGGACGAAGTGCTCGCTCAGTACGACGATACAAGATCATTAGAGACTATAAAAATGTTAAAAGAACTGTCAAAGGAAAGACAGATTATACTTTTTACATGTAAAAAAAGAGAAGTGGAATTGGTTAAATATGTTTGCAATAACAATTTAAATATAATAGAATTGTTGTAGAGTTTTTTCTAAAAAAGATGTGAGAGAATCGGTTTTTTAGTTATAATATAATTTAATATTAAGGAGATTATCTTGAAAAGAGTTAAGTTTATATTTTTATATCTGTTAATTGCTGTCCAAATATTCGCAGGCTGTAGTATTATAGACAGGCAAACCAGTTCAGATATATTACAAAATACAGAGAGCCCTGAAGTTATTAATAAGAGGTATGAGGATAAGGCTGTGATAATTGATACGGTTGTTGATATTTTTGCACAAGCGGATATCAATTCCGAAAGAATAACCCAAGGGTTGTTTAATGAGCCGGTTACTGTGCTTGAAGAGAAAGATACATGGACCAAGGTCAAAACAGTGGATGGGTCTTACGGGTGGCTTCGCTCAAAATTCATTGACAGGGATTGTACAAGTGTTAAGAAGGAGCTTTATTCTGATAGGATAGTTATCACGGGAACGATAAAGACGGTTTATACAAATTATGGAGGCGGCGCTACACTGAAAGAAGCAGTAATGGGAACGGAATTTTTTATTAAGGGTAAAAGAAAAAATTACTATGAGGTTGTTGTGCCTGGAAACCTTACCGGTTGGGTTGAGGTGAAAAATACAATTCAACTCAATGCAAAGGATTCAATCCCTAAAACCTCAGCCGGAGATTTTGCTGCTACCGCTGAAAAGTTTAAAGGAACTCAGTACCTTTTAGGTGGAGTAGGAGCAAGACAAGGGATGGATTGTTCCGGAGTTGTGTACATATGTGCAAAGATAAATGGAGTAGACTTACCAAGAGGTGCTATAGAGCAGTTTGAAGCCGTTAAAGAGGGACCTTTAAATATGGGAGATATAAAGTCAGGTGATCTGTTGTTTTTCAGTGCTAATGAAGAACAGTCAGAGGTATCGGACGTTGGGATTTATATAGGAGATAACCAGATCTTGTTTGATAACAAGGCAAAGGGCTCGATTGGCTACACCAAACTAGACGAAGGAAATTTAATGAAGAGAATTGTTGGAATAAAAAGAATTTTTGAAAAGTAGTGTGGATCTACGTTTTCTAGGCCTTCGAGCTTCAGTTCTTGGAAGAGGATGTAGCAAATGCAAAAACTACATCCTTGGTTATGGGGTGCATGTAGTTTAAGTGAAGAAAAATATGGAAGAAACATTGTGAAGCAAGTTGTAGAGCCTGTTAATGCGACGAGGAAAGGGAGAGCATTGTTTGAGCGAAGCGAGTTTTGCTCGACCCCGAGGAGTATTTACAGGC
>JAEWSG010000054.1 GCA_023398495.1 Bacillota bacterium | reverse complement strand
TCTCGAAGTCGGCGAGATCGGTCACGCCCTCGTATGCCGCCCGGTTCATCATGTAGGGCGGGATGATCGGGGTGTATCCGCGCTCGACAAGGGTATCCATCGCAAACCGCTGGAGCGCCATATCGAGCAGGGCGAGTCTCCCCTTCAGGAAATAGAACCCCGATCCGGAGATCTTTGCCGCGCGCTCGAAGTCCGCCCAGTCGTGCTCGACGGCGAGAGCCCCGTGGTTCTTCAGGTCGAACGCGGGGACCTTCGGTTCGCCCCACCGCCGGACCTCGACGTTCTCGGTATCGTCTTTCCCTACCGGGACGCTCTCGTGGAGGATGTTCGGGAGCCGCATCAGGCGGTACGTCACCTGCTCGGTGAGCGTCTCGCGCTCCGCCTCTGCCTCTTTGATCCGTCCGGGGAGATCCGCCGCCTCGGCGATGAGGTCTGCTGCATCCCTCCCTGCCTTTCTCGCCTGACTGATCTCGCGGGATATGACGTTCCTCCGGTTGCGCAGGTCGCCGATCGCCACGGTGAGTTCCCGTGCCCTCCGGTCCATCTCCAGCACCTCGTCGACCCAGGCCAGTTTCTCGGTATCTCCTCTCTTGATGAGGTCTGCCCTGACGACATCGGGGTGCGCACGAACGAACTTCAACTCAAGCATGCTGTCTCTCTGTACATACTTTCGCCATGACGGTATATGGTCATGTTGCCCTGCCTTGCAGGGTGGGTGCAGGTGGCTCTCCGCGGCAGCGCGCCTGTATCGCCCTCACCGCTCCCGCTCGAAACCTACCCCTTATAATTCCCGGTGTGCTAACTCATGTAGCATGGATAAGAACCAGAGGAACATCCTGGTGGCGGGAGGATTCATCACGCTGGGGCTGCTCTTCATCGAGCCCTTCTTCGCCCTCATCGCACTGGTCTTTATGCTCGTCCTCCTCATGAGCATCCATATCATGGGAGAGACCGGCCACTACCCGCTCGTCACCGTCGACCTGTCCGAGGATGCCCGCGAGATCATCGTCACCAATACCGGCACTGCGAGAGCACAGAACGTCCATGTCGCCATCGTTCCGATGAACCTCGATTTTGAGGCCCCCTCTCTCGAAGCGGAAGAGGAGTCCGGGTTCAGCCTTGGCACCATGGTCTCGGAGGCAAAAGCGGTGGTCACGTACGAGGATGCCTCCGGCAGAAAGCATACCCGTTCGTATCCGCTTTCAGCGCTCAGCGCCGGGCGCGACGCCACCCAGCCGATCTTTCCCATCTTCGGGAGCCGGTGAGGCCGGGGAGCCTGTCGGGCGCCCCCTGCCTGGCGCGTATACTCATCGTGCCCTGATCCTCAGGAAGAACAGCAACGCGTTCGAAGTCCGTTCCGGCCGGCACCCTGCCGGTATCGGCCGGAGACTGAAGAAAAAACCGGTTTTATGATCTGAGGTATTCGAGCGTCCGCGCGAGCGCGGCCGTCAGTTCCTCCTCTTTCTGCGCATACTCATACAGCGCCCGGTAGAGCATGACGACGAGGTCGTAGCCGTAGACGTCGAAGGCATCCTCCGGCGTCAGGGGGGAGAGGTAGGAGTCGATCCGGATCTCGGTGTTGGTGTACATCACCTCGTAGAAGTTCCCGTCCGTGGACAGAACGCAGATCTGGGTGTCGACCGGTATGCTCGGGTCGTCCGGGCGGTAGGGGAGCGGATCGGTCTTCCCGAGCACGATCATCTTCGTCTCGTAATACTGCTGCTCATAGAGTTCGCCGGAGGCCTCGCGTTTCGCGCGCCGGAGCATCTCGAGGCCGATCCTCTCCACGACCGGCGCCGTGTCGGCGGCCATCCGCGCAAGGAGGGCTCCTCCGTTGCCCCGGAGTTCCGAGGCCGATTCTTCCTTCTTCGCCTGCAGATCCCCGAGCGTCTCAAGGAGCCGGGCATATCCCTCTTCGATGATCGGATCCATTGCTCACCTAACTCTTGCGCCGGCCGGCATAAGCGCACCGGTTTGCCCCATCAGGTGCCCTGCCGGAGACGTTCGATGCCGAGGGCGCCCGCATACGCGATCGTGCTCACCAGGATGATCGTCGCCCCCGACGGAACGTTGAGAATGTACGAAAGCCCGATCCCCGCCACGGTGAAGATGATGCCGAGGACGACGGCAAGAAGCATCATGGTCCATATCCTGGTGGTGTAGAGGCGGCTGATCGCCGCCGGGAGCGTGAGGAGCGCGATCACCAGGATGATCCCCACCACGCGGATCAGCATCACCACCGTGAGGGCGATCAGCACCAGGAGGAGGAGCGAGAGCCGCTCGACCGGGAGGCACATGACCGTCGCGTAATCCGGATCGAAGGTGACCGCCTGGAGCTCCCGGTAGAGGAAGGCCACGACGGCGATGATGATGGCGACGAGGGCGGCCATCAGCAGGATGTCGCCCTGCGGCACGAGGAGGATGTTCCCGAAGAGGTAGGAGAAGAGGTCGGGGGCGAATCCCGGTGTCAGGTAGACGAAGAGGATCCCGATGGCCATCCCGGCCGCCCAGACCGCGCCGATGAGCGTGTCCATCTGCTGCCGGGCGCGGAGCTGGAGCGTTCCCATCCCGAGCGCCGTGGCGACGGTGAACCCGGCGGCGCCGAGGAGCGGATCGATCCCGAAGTAGTAGCCGAGGCCTATCCCCCCGAAGGCCGCGTGGGAGATGCCGCCGCTGACCGAGACCATCCGCCGCACCACGACGTAGGTGCCGATGATCCCGCAGGCGATGCTTGCAAGCATCCCGGCGATGAGCGCGTTCCTGAAGAACTCGAATCCGAGCACCTCAAACATCCTCTCACTCCTCCCGCGAGTGTTCGGACAGGACCCGGTGCGGGACGCCGTGGGCGATCAGGTCCACCGGGCAGTGGTACGCGGCCTCGAGCATATCCGCCGTGATCTCGTTTGAGTCGTGCGTATAGATGCGCCGGTTCAGGCACGCGACCCGGGT
>JAEWSG010000046.1 GCA_023398495.1 Bacillota bacterium | reverse complement strand
TAGTCTGAATCATTAGTCATTTGTAGTATTGAATAAATATCTGTATAATTATAATCTGGTCCCATTATATAATTCCCAAGCACTTCCAAACTGCCTCCGTTAATATTTACTATACATTTTTTACTTTTGGATATTTGAGTAACATTACCAGTTACTAAAATATTATGTCCTCCCATGTCTAGTGCTATATCTCTAATCTTTAAATCTCCGTCTATTGACACATCGCCAATTATCTGTGGTAAAACTACAATTTCCATTTCCCCAATAACTTTATAAGTACCTATCATTTTTCTTATACCTATTGGCGAAGCAAATTTTACTCCCTTTTCATTCTTAATTTCCAACTCGTTAAACACCAATGTTGAACCATGGCTTACAATTTGATCACCATCTCCTGATAATATTACCTTGTGACTTCCTGATGCAATAAAGTTTCCATGTTCACCTACATAACTGAAATTCCCTGTAACCTCAAGTATCCCTGCTGTTAACAACTTCTCCGTCTTATCAGTTGCATAATACGAACTTTCTGCAGAAAAATTTCCACCTACATACACATAATCAGCTTCATTTTTCATTTCAATTAAGCCAAATTCTCCTACCGAATACTCTCTTCCTACTATCAGTCTCCCAGCATTTACATTCACTTTTCCAGAAATCTCATTTAAATCCAACTGAACATTAAGTGTATATCCATTAAGATCAAGCGATGCACCATTATCCACATGCAAACCCCTGTAAAATCTGTTTTCACTCAGGATAGTATCAGAATTTATAGTGACGTCACCGGTATTTACAATTATCTCAGAGCTCCCAAGAGATTTCTGCCCCTCTTTATTTACTGCCTTAATAGAGTATTTATAATCTTTACCTTCCTCTAAACCTGAAGTACAATACACTGGTATTAAAGTTGTATCAACTATTACATCATCCCTGTAAATCTCGTACACAATTGCTCCATCTACCTCATCCCAGGATATTCTTATGCTTTGTGAACCAATTATATCAACTTCAATATTTGAAGGTCTTAATTGTGAAAAACTGTCTGGTGAAGGGGTTGGTGTTACTCCTTCTGTAGCTGTCGGTATTGGTGTTGTTGTCGGAGTAGGGATATTTACAGGAAAGTCATCAATAATCCGAAGAAGGTACTGCCTCTCATACGCAAAATCAATTGAATTAAATACTCCATTCCCATCCACATCGGCTGACTTAATACCATTTTCATATTTAAACTCGGATATAATTCCTAAAAGATATTGTCTCATAGTGGCAAAGTCAATGGAATTGACTTTATTATCTCCGGTTACATCCCCATAAATAAAATCCGGACTATCAATCTCTGCCTCTCCATCAGCTAAAACAACACCACTAAAACCAAAAGCATTTATGCCCTGGGTTATCAATAAAGCAATTACCAATAACAATAAAAATCTTATAAATTTTAACATTTTATTCCCCCAACAAAAAAATAAGTGCTTAACCAAAGATAGATGTTAAGCAAATTTCATTAATTTCCAACGTATTTATACAGTTCATAGTACATCCAACTTCTAAGTAAATTATACAATTGCAGTTATTTACTGTCAACACCGACCTTTCTGTTTTCTAGAGATTTAATCGGTATAACCTTACCACCTAGTATATCAATTGCATTTTTTACTTCCACAGCATACACATCTGATTTGATTTCAATTTCCTTATCACCGATCCTCTTAGGTTCAATACTATTTGAACCCACTAAAGCTGCTCCAAGCTTTTCATTAAGAATCCTGCTTCTCGTGTTTGGAAGATAGAGCGGATTGTATTCTTTTAAGGATTTCACACCGGTTATTGTATATATCTGAAGCATTACAAACAAAAAGCCAGCTTGTGCAAATCGGCTATACATTTCATATATTACAGGGTATGCAACTCCCCGGCTTTGTACAACCGGTAAAATCGCATGTTCGACAGCTGTAAATACCTTACCGTTTTTAATGGCTGATACAAAGTCTCTTTTTGTAGAATCAGGGAGTCCCGACTTATTCAGCTTCCACTCCATATCGGAAAATGCATCGGCATTAAGCCTGCAGTATAAGCAACTGTTGATCTCCTCTTTACCATTTAATCCAGGAATAACTGAAACCAAAAAAAAATATTCTTCACTCTTTAAAAACTCCACTATTTCTTGCCTGGAGAGAATTTCAAAGAATCCACCCCTATTCTTAAAGCTGTTCTCATGGTCGGCTAAAAGCTTTACTTCTAAGTTGAAAGAATCAATTTTAATAGTCTCATAAAGCTTCAAAATTCCAGGGATGTCTTCTTCACAAGCTTTTCTTACCAATACCTGTGAACCGTTTTTTATTATGTACTTCTGATATAGTCCTTCAAAACTTGCTTTTACTGTTTCCTTAAACATAATAACCTCTCATTTTAACACTCTGTTTTTGTTATTCTCTCAGATTTTATATTTATCAAAACAAATACTATAATTAGAGCAATAAATGAAATGCCTATAATACCAACACCCTTTGCAGTTCCAATCGCAATAATTGAACCAAATACCATAGGTCCTAAAGTCTGACCGGTTTTTTCAACATTGCTGAAAAAACCAAGAGCTTTTCCTCTACCAAATATGTTAACAGCATTAAGTTTATGGAAGTAGTTGCTCTGTGCTGCGACACCAAAGCTGCCGGCCAGTCCTAAGAGTATAGCTGCAATAAAACCCGAAGCTAGTTTTCCGCTGACAGAAAATGCAAGCATTGCTGCGGCAGTTGTTATAGCTGCAATAGTAACAACAGTAAAGGACTTGAACTTCTTGCCTAATACCTTGCTAAATATTGGGCCAAAAATAATTACACACATTCCATTAAGAAGAAATGCACGGCTGATATTCGCTGTTGAAACATTAAGACTCACTGCCAACAGAGGAAAAAGGTAATCAAGGAACATACCGCATATTGATGTAGGAATAATTATAAGAACAAAAAAAGTCAAGACCTTAAAATCAGTAAAGAATTTCTTTACATTGACTCCTGTTTTTCCACTCTGTTTATCAGGAACAGATACTTTAACTTCCTTACACACATTCATATTTGTACTTCTAAAATAGGTCAATGCAAAAATCACTGCCATGACTAAAAACACTATAGCTATATAGAAAACTCTCGAAAAACCAATCCTATCTGCAAGCATACCACCTAGAACAGAGCCGCAGTTTAGTCCTGCATATGCACCCGAGTTCATGGCTGAAACATTTTCACCTTTCTCAAGTTCTGTAGACGCAGACACTGCAAAACTCCTCATGGCCATGAGCCAGAATCCATAGCCGGACCCACAAATTCCTCGGGCTATTATATACATGACAGTATTCCACGCAAGTCCAGATGCAAGCATACCTATTCCAAAAATAGCAGTTCCTACATAAAATACCTTCCTCCAACCTTTTTTATCAATTGCCAAACCTGCAATCACTGTTGAAATCCCACAACAAAACATTTCTGCTGAGGTAGGCAATCCAATTACAATTTCCTCCGACAGACCTGCAATAGGTTGATATAATTGCCGCATAAGTACAGGAACAAATGAAATTGACATATATGCACCCATAAACATAATAAATGAAAGGGTTCGTATTGCTTTACCTCCGCCATAAAATCCCTGCCCGGATTCTATCTCATGGGTCTTTGCCCTACCTTTTAGGAATATTATCATAAACAGTAAGACCTCAAAAAGGAAGAAAAAAGAGATTATAAATATTGTAGCCGCATCAAGAAGAATATCTCGTATCTTTTGGGACATATATCTTTGGGAATAAACCGCTTTAATGCTACCAACCTGCTCACTCTCTACATTTCTTACAGATAAGGCATACTTATCTTCGTTTTCATAATTCAAGTAGTTCTCTTTTGTCACCAAACCGGATGTATAAAGAATTTTTCCATCTTTATCCTCAATGTAAACACCTTCTATCTCAGGTAGAACACTTATCACTTTGTCCATCCAAAGGTCTACTTCATATAAGCTTTCCAGTTTAATCCCCTTTTTTACAACATTACTTATGTCTTTTTCAATTATTCCAGCCGTCAACTCCGTATTCTTTATTGCAATATTGTTATACGCATTGCGGAACATAAAAACATTATTTACAGTGTATAAAGCCTGAGATACAGCTAAAATAAGTAGTACTAAAATTAAGACCCTTTTCTCAAGAATCTCTCCCTTTTCATTTAATATTCTGATCTTAAAAAACAACAATATGAGAATCATTGCCACAACAAGAGCAAGAATAAGTATGAATTGAATATTTGACTTAAGATATCTATCGGCATGCATACTTACAATAGCTTCATCAAAGATCAAATCAAGGCTTCCAACCCACTCACCTTCCCTGTTCCTAAGCGGAAGGAAAGTATGGTATTCACCTTGATATAGCTTCGAAACGTATTGCTTTTCCTCGTTAAGCTCTTTAAAATTTACTTCTTTTAAAAGCTCCTCCGGCAAAACTTCATCAGACACTGTTCCATTAATGTCATACGCTATTTTTCCATCCGGCAAGATCACCTTAACAGATTTTATATCCTGCGAATTATCAATTACCTCTATAAGCAGTTCCTTCATTCCAAAAAAATTGGTTAAAGGTTTACCATATTTCACTGCGTATTCAATTTTCCTTACAGTTTCTCCCCCTATCACCGTATAACTTCTGACAAGAGAGTTTGTATAATTCTTTTTGAAAGTAGCAATATTAAGACCTGCAGTAAAGGAGAGAACAATAATTAAAACAACCATTGTAGAAACTATAAAAAGTAAACGCGACTTATGTATAGACATATAGAGCCCCCTCTTTTATTTATTGTTCTCAATAGAAGTATATATCTCATCAGCCACAAGAAGTATCTCAAAAGTAGGCCTGTATCCTATCTTGTCTGCGGCCTCCATATTAATCGCAATATTAGGAGTGTCTTCAAAAACTTGCGAAAGTTCTCCAGAGAGACTTCCATTAAAAATTCTCGCTATCTTATCCGCTCCAAAGCGGCCAATACCCAAAAAATTTGCCCTTGCAATACTCATTAACGCTCCATTTCTAACCTCTATAGAGCCTGCTTGTGAAAATACAGGTATCCTTTTATCATAAAAGGGTTTTAATAGCTTTGGTAAATCGGAGAATTTCCATGCCCCATTGGTGACATACATCGCATCTACTTTTTCCGCAAGCACCTTATGAGCCTTAATGACATCATTTATATATCTGTCATAGTCATTATCATCAACGGGACCATCAACATAATAGTGCTCTATTTCAAACCCACGTTCCTTGCTTACTTCCTCAACATCATCAACCGCAGCAAAAACCTTTCTGTAAGAGTTTTCATATACAAGTCCCACCTTTTTAAACTTGAATATATCGTAGAAAATCTCTACCTGCCTTTTGAACCTTTCAGGATCCACATGTGCCCATACATGTTTATGACCTGAATCGGTAGGAGACTTGATTATTTCAGACTGGACTGCATTGCTGGTAGAAAAGACCAGAGTGGGCACACTGTGTTTGTCATTAGCAGTATTTAAAGCAGCATAGGTACCATTGACAATCATTAGATCTATGTCTTTCTTCTCACTTAGCCGTTTTACTACTTTTTCACCTGTATCAGGCTGTTCACTCATGTCATAATAAGCATCTTTAACAAACTCAATATAAGGCCCCATATCATTTTCAGACAGCCATTTCCACATAGTCCTCGTATCCTCCTGAAAAGGAGTATACTTAAAACCTTCAGTATTTGCCACCCATCCAAGTTCTTGGAGCCCTTTAACTATATAATACAGTGTGCCATCAAATTCAAAATATGGTTGACTCTCACAGTAGCCAATCCTCCATTTATTACCCTCATTCGTACTTGCCACCAACTCATTTTCAATCTCAGCTGTAGCAGATACTGCACTTGCAGAGACATTAACACAAAACATAACAAGCATTATAAATGCCGCAAAACCCCTTAATAACTTTCTCACAATAAATTGCTCCTTCCATGGAATGTAAAAACAACTATAAATCTTTGCTTTTTTTCATTCATTACCAATCTCTGTAGCCTTCACACAGCTCTATCACATTCCCCTCAGGATCTTCAATCCAGCAGGCCTTCATTCCCTGAACAAAGCTATCCAATTTAACAGGACCATATGTTATTTTCAGTTCCTCACCAATTTGAGAAAGTTTTTCCTCCAGATTGTCAACAGCAAAACAAATATGTCTCCAACCTCTTCCCTCAGGCCCTGTCAATTCACTCTTCTTCCTGTTTGAAACCTGAAATGTTGAAAACAGTTCAATATAGGTTTTTCCATCTCCAATCATGATAATCTCTTCTCCAGAATCTGTTTTAAAAACATTTCTTCGCTCAAATCCAAAATGCTTTTCATAAAACTTTTCTATTTTTATAGGGTCAATACAATTCAGACCTATATGTGCAAAACAGATCATAGCCATATTTATCACCGCCTGGAATATTTTTGTATCTATATTGAACGCGATAAAGATTTTACATCGCGCTTCAATTTCCTTAATAAAATATCACGAAAATCAAATTTTCCTATGTATAATCATTTTCGTGATTTATCTAGGAAGGAAGCCTGATTGTTCATAAAACTTACAACGAAATACTTTAAACTTTCCTGACAGGTCTTATTGGATATTTACCGTTTCTTCTATCAGCATAATATCCATCATATCCAAACTGGAAATTTACTCCCCACCCGAAAGTCCCACCAAAGGTGGTGGATGACAAGTAGAACCCTTGAGGTTTGGTCACTACATCCGGAAAAAATGCTTTGTCAAACCAGCAGGCATCTTTGTAGGATACATCTATCAAGGTTGCCAACTCTTTTATACCCGGAAGTCTCCAATCTGAATAATCGGCAATTCTTAACCCCTGACAGTAATTCAATGATTCTTCCAGTGTCATTAGTGGGGACTCTGACTTAACCCACATGAGCTTTGAAACCAGGTCTGTAACTGTTCCGTCTCCATTATCCACAAACCTTTGAGAGGAACAATCCCCAAACCTCTTGTCATAACCGCCTCTTACAGCTATCACAGGAAACTTAAGAGTTTTTAAAAAGCTTATGGCACAACCATATGCAAAGTATATTCCCCAAGCAAGCTTATTGTCTGCACAGTATTCCTCCTTTGCCCAATAAAATTCAGGTATAATATCTTCAAAGAAGTTATTGTCTACAGAAGGAACACAGTCATCATATTTTACAATGCTTCTGAGTTCTTCTCTGTTAGGAAGTCTCCAGTCTCTGTATCCTTCGTAAGCAATGCTATTAAGCTTTTCAATATATAAAACCGCTTCGCTCCATGTATACCTTTGCATTTTATAATTAACATCTCCGGAATTCGGTGATTTCTTTTCCCACAATAAACCGGTATTTAAATCCAGTACCGATTTATTGCCTTCCATCGCTCTGTATCTCATGGGATTTGTCTGTATTGACGAATCAATGCCATAAAGATATTCTCCTTCAGACGGTAAATTCATCTGGTTTCCCTGTAAATCAAAGGCCTGATTTTGACCCGTAGAAGGCAACGAAAATACCCTGCTCTCTTTATTGCAAACTTCAGTATTTCTTACTGCCCTAAACAAAAGGGGTGTATTTTTGTTTGCATAGTACCCGTCATATCCAAAACAGAAATTTGTAACCCATGCATATGAATTTTGAAAGGAAGAAGACGAAAAATAGTGTAAAAGGGGTGGATTTAATCCTTCTGCAGGAAATACATCCTTGAAGTACCACCAACCATTCTCATAATTCAAGTTTAAGATGGTATTAAGCTCCTTTATATTAGGAAGTCTCCAATTATTATATCCAGCAAGGTTCATCTTTTCACAAAAATCTATTGCATCATACCAGTTCATCCTTGGATTTTCTGACTTTTGCCACATAAGGCCTGTAACGTTATCCGAAACTGTCCCGTCACTGTTATCCTTAAACCTGCTTTTGTCAGGCACTCCAAAAAGCTTCTCATACCCGCCCCTCACAGCCATAACATACCTTCTTGACTTTTTGCTTTTAGCTATTCCACTGCCCAAACCAAAAAACAATACCCATCCAAAATATGGCTGCATTTCGTATGTAACGCTTGTCCAATAATCATCAATTTTGCAATTTTCAAAAAAGGTTGTATCGACGGCAGGATTTACCAGACCATAATTTATAATTGACCTGAGTTCATCCTTATTAGGTATTCTCCAGTCATCAAATCCTCCATACCTTTTGTCATTTAGCTTCTTTACGTAAACCTTCTGAGCATCTTCCCATGTGTAAGTATCTTCACAAAAATTTACTTCCTGGGGCTCGGGAGACTTAACTTCCCAATATAGTCCTGTGTTTATATCAAATACCATTCTAAGTCCATCATCCCATTTTGAGTTGAATAAAAGTTCAACCCCTCCAACTCCAAGCTTTTTAAATGCCATCGGATTTCGTCCGAAGTACGCCTTATTTATATCATAACCGCTGTCCTCATATATTTCCTTTTCAGCTTTATAACAAAGTACTTTTTGACCACTGTCAGGCATTAAAAACTCCGATTTGCTCATATAAACCTCCCTAAATTACATTATTACTTTTTTACAGTTGTAATAGATTTTGATATTCTAGGAAAACCCTCTCCACTTTCTTCAATTACAAACTCATACTTCAGTTCCATGCTCCTGAATTCTCCACTATCGTTAACAGTTTGATATGTAACATCAACAGTACAATGAACTTTAGCTTTCTGAATATCAGTTATACTTATATTCCGTACATGATGTGCATAGCTCGATTTTTCAGATATTCCAGAAACCCATTTAATCAGTTGTTCATTTGTTTTGCATCCACCCCATGGATACAATACTTCAAATTCCTTTGCATAGCAGTTTACAATGGCTTCAAGATTCTTTTTTGGAGCTTCAAACAGACAGAATGAATAGTATACAGCAGCAATTGACCTGAGCTTAAGTATATTCTTGTCGATATATTCATTAAAATTTCCTGTTGTAGGCACCCCTCCAATTTGAGGAACTGATTCCATATGAATAATAGTCCACCAGTCAGCCTCTTCTTTAAGCTTCAACATTACTCTTAAGGGCTTTGACATTGAATCAATATCCAAAGCCCGGAAATTAGCATTTACACTATAAATGCCTCTGCCTTCCTCAATAAATCTAATATCTTCTACGTCATAAATAAAAGCCTTTGGACAGTCCTGTTTCCGGTTTATTAATTCTCTTGCACAGTAATCATAGATAAAAGCCTTTATTTTATTTTCAATATATGAATCTTTATAGTCTTTTTTCTGAACATTGGCTATTGAACCAATCTTATCTAAAAACTCCTGCATATTTTACCTCCTTTAAAATCCCACCCTTATTCCACCATGAAATCTTCGCTTTGGTTGAGAATTTGCGGCAAATCCCCTAAAGGCCATTATCAGGTATACTGGTTCCGGGCTTACAAATACTCCTCCGCGTACACCTCCTCCATCACCGGTAAATGGACTGGGCCACTCTGAAACATTTGCATTGCCGTCTTCATCTAAATCTCCGGTCCCATGTACAGGCTTGAACTTCCGTCCCTCAGCTTTACCTGTGCTGATTAATTGTTCCCAAACATTTCCACACATCTCCATTACACCATAAAAAGATGCTCCACTGTTTTCCCTCTCAGAATATGCTTCATCCCAGGAGTTTGCAAACAAGCCTACACTGACAGGTCCGACCCAGCCAGGATTACGTGATTCAGTCCGTGTATCTTTTTCAAAAGGTGCTATTCCTGTACCAAAATTACAGTTAACCAGCCCATTTTCAGGTATCTTTTTTTCGTGTCCGCTTCCATCAGGTCCATCAAAATTGAATACTCTTCCTATATTTGTGGTACCCCACGCAAATTCTGACGGGACTGGCTCGGCAGTCCCTCTCGCCGCTTTTTCAAACTCCAGCTCTGTAATCGGGCGCAAACCAGACCAGCATGCATATGCAGTAAGATCACCCCAGCTTGTAACATTACATGCCCTCTGAGGTGCGTTCGTATAAAACTGTATAGGTTTATCCGTTCCGTTGCCTTCCCTCCTGCAAAAAACTGCCTGTCTTTCAAACTCGGTATTTGTATTTGTCATCACATAGTAGTTCTCTATAAAGTCACCGCTTATATCTGATGCAACTCTTGATTGCTGCTGTTTTCTTGTCAAGGTATTCAAAAAATCTACATATTGTTTACAGGTCAAAGAATATTTCATATACCACATAGCTTTATAACCCTTAGGAAATTCCTCAGGTATGATATATGCTTCTTCGTCTCTGCTATATGGTGAATCCTGATTGCAATAAAGGCAGCCTTCCTTAGGAGCAACCTCTATAGATTTTTCACTGTCTATCAGATAAGCTCCTCCATCCGGATAAGTGTACAAGCAGTTTCTGGGGCCTTTCGGCCCCATAGGATCTCCTACATAGTGTCTTCCCTCCGGAATATATACCATTTCAATCCCGAAAACTTTAATTTCTATCCTTTTCTTATCTGTAAGCTCAACCTTCTCAATATCCCAAAGTATTTTGACTTTCTCAGAAAAAACATCTCCATTTCCTTCGGTTCTATACAAAAACATTCCTTTACGGCTTTCAGGCACCCATATACCAATCTGACTGTTTGACTTAAGCATACCTTTTGAAAAACCGGAGGGTGTGTGATCTTCATAATCAAACATACAACCACTATCTCCTAACAAATTTACATGGTGCCACTGTCCCTTATCAATTCTATATTTTGCAAAAATCCATGCTCCATCGCAGTTGACCTCATTTTTCCATGCTTTATTCCAAGATATATCAAAGCTGATTTCTGCTATTTTGTTTTCATGTCCCATATTTACCAAGGCAGCGTTTTTAACCTCCAGAAACATAACTAGTTTCCTCCTCTGTTTATCAGTTTGTTTTCGTCCTGCAAAGTCTAAAGCCAATTCTTGCGTCTGTAAAGTTAGGAATATTATTTCCGTATTGCTGTCCACTGAAAAATCTGAAGAATGTAAACAGGAATGGTTTTGGGTTCGCCCAGCAGCCACCTCTCAACACATGGGAATATTTTCCCATCTCATCAGTGCGAGTTAGTGCCCTTTCCTGAATCTCCTCATATGTATAACCTGTGGGATTGTCATAATCACTTACTAAATAGTACTCAGGGTCATAATAATCCCACATCCACTCCCACACATTTCCGCTCATATCATGAGCACCTATATGATTAGGCAGAAGCTGCCCCACTGGAGAAGTATAACCATTTGCACTGAAACTGTCAGCAAGTGCCCCATCTACCCCATTAGGATTTTCTTCCGAGACAGTAGGATTATCCACATTATCCTTATTCCATGCGTAATATATAAGGCTGTTCATATTTGAAACACCATTGTATATACTTCCGTTTCCGCTATTTATGTCCGCTATGCTATTACCGCCTTTAGCTGCATATTCATATTCCGCTTCAGTTGGAAGCCTGTACCCGTTCTTTGTAAAATCGCAGGTCACCTTAAGTTCCTCATGTGTCATAGGCTGAACAGCTTTTATAGTATTACCTGAACCGTCAACAGTCTCAATCATTGTTTTAACATTTTCAATTTCGCCTATAACCTCAATTGTATAGCATGGTTCAAGCCCCTCTTCCTCACTTAACCAGTTACAGAATTCAATTGCATCATACCACGTTATATCAACCGCAGGTCTATACTCTCTTCCCCAATTATAGTCGCTTTTCATGTCCCTTGATGTAGCCTCGCAAAACTCGTCAAACATCTCAAAAGTAACTTCATATTTGCCAATGTAGAAGTCATTAACCTTTACAAGATGTTCATCTCTTTCATCAAAAGTAATATCCCAGAATTCATGGGTTTCATTAAACCTTGCCTCATCTGGCATAACTTCCTTCGGCTTTTTTAAATTCATATCATAGGTTGGGTATGTATAAGCATACAAAGGTTCAAGCCAATCACCCATTGTAAACTCCCCGCCTTCAACCAGTACCATCTCCATTGTGTTTTCCGGTTCCTTGCACCATATTTTACTCCACTGATCCCAAGTTCTTCTGAAAATCTCCTGTCCATCGAAACTCACCGATATTATATCTCCATTTTGAAGTGGCTCTGCCCCATCAGGTACTTGATAGTTTTCACTTTCTACATCTATATAAATAACAGAGGCATCAGAACCTATTATAGAAATGTCCCATGAGTATTCTTGTGCATTATATACACATTGGTAAACCGATGCATAAACACTATTTATTATGGGTTCTTCTATTGTAGCAAAAGACAGAACTGGATATTCCTTGCTTCCGCATGGAACTGTATAACTACCTTCTTTAAAGGGTATGGTTTCTGTTCCATTAGATAAATAAAATTCTGCAGTGTTATCACCCGAAATATTTCCACTGTAATACACAGCACCTGAAACTGTGGTATCCTCATAGTCATCAATGACTGTAAGCATTTCATCAGCATCCAGATCAGGATTTTTGTTGTATTTAACGTAAAGTTTCCCGTCAAGCATATATGCACGCTTTATTGATAAAGCTGTTGTAACTGTGCTTTTACTTGATGAAGGTGCTGTTGAAGAGGGTGTTGGAGTATTAGTAACAACTGTCGAATTTACGGGTAAATCTCCTTTTACGGCTACGGTTCCATTTATAGCAACACCGTCTATTTCAATTTTTCCAGCCAATACTTTTCCTTGATTACTTATTTCACTACCTTCGGCTCCAAGTAATACATTAAGATATGAAATAACAGCATCCCGGGTAATATTTACGAGAGTTTTCACCGATAAATCAAGCTGATTCACCATTCCGTCGTTGATTTCTATACGACTGATTCCGTTAACTTTTATCAAATCAAATATACCTGAAAAAGAATTTATATAACCGGAAGCTATGCCATCAGAAATTTCTACTGCTTTAAATCCTTGCGAGGATTTGTCAATATTCTGCTCAATAATCCTTGCTCCGGATTTACAAAGCACACTTGACACATTGGTCTTTCCTGATGCCTTAACAGATATTTTACCGTCTTTTTTATTAACAACTACTTTAT
The DNA here is from genome assembly GCA_023398495.1 of Bacillota bacterium. Lineage (GTDB taxonomy): Bacteria > Bacillota > Clostridia > Acetivibrionales > Acetivibrionaceae > Acetivibrio. The sequence goes on along the minus strand of JAEWSG010000046.1, from coordinate 15,991 downwards.
TAATAATACAATTTTCAAAAATAATACTATTTTCACCGCCACCCTGTATTACTACACGGCCTCCTACATTTACGTTACTAAATGTAACCTCTCCACTCATAACACCGGCCGTTATAAACACATCCTGTTCTACATCAATATTCTCTATTAGAGCCCCCGACTTATTGACTGTGAGGTTTTTAAACGTTTGAGTATTACTTTCCTTCAGGTATCCATATAATTCCCCCGAGACATTTTCAAGCATTGCGAAAGCCTCAGCACGTGTCAAGTTTGCTTTTGGCTTAAAGGAACCATCAGGATAACCCTTAATGTATTTCAAACTCATCAGCACATTAACGCTTTTTTTTGCATAATCAGATATGGAATATTCATCAGCAATCATGTTCAAGGTTTCAACATCACTGTCATCAAGTTCAAATACTTTGCAAATAATAACAGCAGCTTCCTCACGGGTTATAGGTTTTTCAGGTCCGGCATATTTAACACCATTTTCAATATATCCCGAAAAGTATTCCGCATTGCTGGCAATTTCAATTATATTTTTATACCAGTCACCGTCCTTAATATCTGTAAAACCCACATCCTTTCTTTCCGTTAAATTGCATATGTTGTTTATAACGGCACAAAACTCAGCTCTTGTTATAATGTCTCCAGGCCTTACACCTCCGCTTTCATAGCCCTTAATTATACCCATACGCAAAAACCTGTCAATTGTATTCTGTGCCCAATGTGTTTTGTTTTCCTTTCCTTGTGCATAAATACCAAAGTTACATAGTATGCTGATAGCTATAATAAATGAACATATCTTTTTTCTCACACATAATCACCCCTATACTTTTTTTAGTTCAAACGGCGGATAAACATCTGCTTCAACACATACATCTATAATTGCCGGTCTTCCCGAATTAATTGCACTTTTAAAGATGCCATCGAATTCTTCAATTCTTTCCACCCTGTATCCTAAAGCCTCACAAGCTTTTGCATATAGCTCATAATCAGGATTTTTGAAGCTCATAAAGGCATGTTCTCCGAAAATATTTAATAGAAATTTCTTTATTATATTGAATTCACCATTATTAAAAATAACCCAAACAACAGGAATGTTGTTTTCTACAGCTGTTAGCAATTCAAATCCAGCCATAAGGTAGTCCCCATCGCCGCATGCACAAACTACTGTTTTATCAGGATTTGCACATTTTACACCAATAGCTCCGTTTACATTACTTGCCATCGGGCCAAAACTTCCGGGATTCTGGTAAATCTGATTCTTATTTAAATTCAGATAGCAGTTGAGCCATAACATATGAGCCCCTGCATCACCCATAATAATGCTATTTTCTGGTAACGCATCAGAAATAGCTTTGACAAGTTCTGCCGGATGTATTTTATCTCCCTTGTATTCTAAAGGCTTGTCACAGTATTTATCACGAATAATATTAGTTTTATCAACACTCTCAACCTCTTTAGAAAGCATTTCTAAAATAGCCGCTACAGCCGGCTTTATATCACTTACAAGGCCATATTCAGTTTTATACACCTTGTCTATCTCATTTTTATCGATATTCACATGAATAAGAACCTTGTTGTCATAGAGGTCTTTCTTAAATGCAAAGGTAGCATTTTCTGCAAATGAGTTACCAAGAGCAATTACAAGCTTTGCTTCATCAAAGTACTTTTTAGCTCCCGGATCTCCCGAAGTTCCAAAAACACCTAATGATAACGGATGATCTTCGGGTATTATTCCTTTTGCATCCATTGTTGTCATGAATGGTATCTGATATCTTTCGATAAAATCAAGCACCTCACTCTTTGCTCCGCTTCTTAAAGTACCATAACCAATAAGCAAGACAATTTTGTCCTTGCTTTTTAATGCTCTTTTTAGTGCTTCAGATATTTTCATGAGTGTTTGTTTTTCAGGAAAAACCGGTTTTATATCAAGCTTTACCGGACGATAATTTTTGACTTCCGCCATGGTTATATCTTTTGGGATATGTATATGGACAGGCCCCGGGCGTCCGTCAAACGCTATATTTATAGCTTCTTCAAGTATATCGCATGTATCCGACGGATTTTCTATTATAAATGACTTTTTTGTAGTTGCACTGAACATTGCATGAGAATCAGGTGTCCTCGATAATCCGGTAGATTCATTCAAAGCTCCTTTTCCACGGATCGCACCTGATGTATACCCCGTTATACCAAGTACCGGCAGAGAATCGGAATATGCTACGGCCATCCCTGAAAACAAATTAAATGCTCCAGGACCTCCTGTCGCAAAGCACACTCCCAATTTCCGAGAGAACATTGCATAACCACATGCCATAAATGAAGCTGCTTGTTCATTTCTGACAATTACGGTCTTAATATTCTCAGATTTTTTAAGTGCCAAAAGCATTGAAGCATTAACCTGCCCGGATCCTCCAAATACGTGATCTACCCCAATGCTATCCAATATTTTTACCACACACTGATTCACATCCATTATGATTCCTCCCGACTGCCTGTTCCAAGGCCAGATATTCTGTAAATATTAAGTTTTTGTATTATTAAACCTCCGTCTCTTGTCATCAAACCTCATTATTTTTCATCCTGGTTGAATTTCCCCTTTGCCAGTTTAGGCGGTCTTTTCGAAAAAAGGACCCCATCGGCCGCAACACAGTCTAGAGGATACCCATCAAAAAACAAGTAAATCCTGTCTTTAGGTACATTGGTAACTTCAGAAAATATAGAAATATATTTTTCTGCCAGATACTCCTTTTGCTGGTCTGTCAATTCAAGACTTTGAATAGTTATTGCAGGCATGTAATAATCATCTCCCTTATAAAATTAATTTACTGGATTTTAAGCCTTACCTGCCGAGACACAAACAGGTAAGGCTTATATTGCTTATCTGCTTTTAAGAACCTCAACAATCTTATTTCCATAAGCTATTGAAGATTCAACAGATGTTCCTGTTACAAAAGGCCAGTCAAAAGCAACTTCAGGGTTTTCACGGCTGGTATTTTCCCTGGCTATGCACTTACCGTCAGGACCTACAGCATCTTTCACAAGCTCCTCTAGAGGAAATAAAAATCCAGGAGTATGCACATCAGTACCTTTATTGTCCGGTGTTGCCCCATACAAGTCATATGTAAAATCAAAGTCTCCATAGAAGTCCCACGCCCTTGGGTGTGCAGTTATCGTCTTTCCATATATAATGCTCTTGTAATCATTTTTAGGATCTCTTAAAAATACCAGTGCAGCCACTGCATAACAGAGTGATCCTATAAGCTTGTTCGACCTGTATGCATCCATTACAAGTTTATGAAGATGATAATTGTTGCCCATATCTATCATAGCTCCAAGACCACCGGTCAAAACTATCGCATCATAGTCATCCATTTTTGCATCTTTAAATTTTATTGGGTTTGCCCATTCATTACCGTCTGTCAGTTCCTTTATCCTTTTACATACTTCAGGAGGGTTTGTTTTGTAATTTTGAATAGGATCTACAAAATCAGGATCTACACTTACCATCAAAGGTAATGGTTTCTTTCCTAAAGGAGTAGTAAGTGTAAGTTCATAACCCGCTTTTTTCAATGCATCCCATGGAGCCTGCAGTTCTTCTCCCCATGTACCATAGTTTGTCGCTGCAACAAGAACCTTTTTTGCCATTTTTAAATCCTCCTTAAATTTTGTTTTTAATTCACTGCACATTGCTATAGATGAACAACTTTAAACTATAATTTTTTTAATGAAATTGCTCATTTATAAATTAAATTATTTTTCTCCCGGTATTTCCTTCTTAACAGGAGCGAAAACATCTATAGCCTCGGTATCACCTATTGCTACAAAGGAGTGTAATGCATCCGGTGGAATAAAATAGGCATCACCTTGCTTAAGTGTGTACTTTTTGCCTTCAAGCTCAATTTCAAATCCACCCTTTATGACATAACCAAACTGCTCTTCGGGGTGTTTATGAAGGGCAACAACACTCCCTGCTGCCATATTCCAATGAAAAACATTCATATTTTGGCCCTTACCAAGGTACTGAAATATGACTCCTTTACCCAAATCCTTCTTTTCGATCTCTTTGTGATAACAAAACATAAGCTTCAAGTCCTCCTTGTCTTTTCAATTTCTTCAATTATTGTTCGTGCAAGTGGTGCAAATAAACCTCCTGTGCGTGCCGTTATAAGATCATTATCTATTACAATATCCTGGTCCACATATATAGCTCCGGTATTTGTTACACTACCTATAACATTGTTGTGGCATGTTACCTTTCTACCCCTGATGGTTTCAGGAATAGGATCAAAAATCCACAATGAATGGCATATAGCCCCTTTAATAATACTTTTATTTGCCATTGCCCGTTTCATAAATTTTACAGCCGGAGCCAACTCACCTGGTTTTTCAGCGTATCTGAGCATATCCGCAACATAACCTGCTGGCATAATAATGGCTGAATATGACGCCAATGTATTCTCGTCCATATCTTCAAAGCTCTTATCCACAGAAAGTTCCATGCCAAGCTCCATACCTTTAAAAGTCAATCTTTGCTGCCCCCAGAGTCTTGTCATAAAGTCTACCTGTATACCCTCTTCCTTAAAGCGATGCATATAGTAACTTATCTCGTAATCAATAAAACGGTTTTCAACTAAAACACATATCTTTTTGTCACTCATTTTTCCACCTCTTATCAGCTTTTTTAAGACCCATTATATTTTAAAACCATCATAGTAATATCATCGGACTGCTCTGCTTCCTTTACATGATCCCTGATTTCATTTCTTACTCCTTCGGTCAGTTCTTTTCCGCTAAGGTTCTTAAGTTTATTAAGCGTAACTTTAAGCCGTTCATCTGAAAACAACTTGCTATCAATGTTCATTGCTTCAGTAACACCATCTGTATAAAGAAACAATGTGTCGCCTCTATTGAGTTCTATTTCGCTCGCTTGAAACTTTGTATTCTCCATTCCTGCAAGTACAAAGCCCTTTTTGCATTCCAGCCAGTCATATTCTCCACCATTTCTATACAGAAGAGGTGGATTATGCCCTGCGTTTGAAAATGTAAGCCTTCCGGTATCAACTTCAAGTATCCCGAGAAAAGCAGTTACAAACATACACTCATCGTTGTCTGCACAAAGCAGACTATTTACAGTAGTCATTATTTCCTCTGCAGGCATTCCTAAAAGAGCCTGATTTTTCAAAAGTGTTTTTGTTATTACCATAAACAAAGCTGCTGGAACACCTTTTCCAGATACATCAGCCATAACAAAACAAAACTTTTTCTCATCGATAAAGAAGAAGTCAAAGAAGTCTCCTCCCACCTCTTTTGCAGGTTCCATACTGGCATATATTCCAATTTCCTTTCTATGGGGAAATGGAGGAAAAATACGTGGAAGCATACTGTTTTGGATGGAATGGGCAATTTTCAGTTCACTCTCAATTCGTTCTTTTTCAGCTGTTGTTTCCTTCAGGTTTTTTATATAGGCTTTAAGGTCTTGTGTCATCTTATTAAAAGCTGTTGCCAGATCCTCAATCTCATCACCTGTGTTTACATTGAGACTGTAGTCCAGATTTCCGCTACCTGCAATTTTAACGCCTTCATTCAATTCAAGTAGAGGTTTTACCATTTTGCCAGACAAACCCACTGCAATAAGTACTGTAACAAGCAGCAAAGCAGCAAAAATCAGTCCGAACTTCTTTAAGACCTCCGATATAAAACGGTTAATATAGTTACCTGTACTTTGGGTTGAAACTTCAATCTTATTCTTGGTCTCCACTATTGGTTTTACGATTTCATCAAGTGGCATAACCACGGCAAGACTCCAGTTGGTTGAAGATATAGGTGCATATGCAATGTATTTTTCTCCATTTTCAAACTTACAAGTCTCAACACCTGTCTTTCTGTCCATCATATTGTCCACTATCTTCTTAAACTCCATATTATCCGTCTTTGTCAGATTATCAACCTTAAAGGATTCGTCCCACTTTTTATCATCCGATTCAAGACCTGGACGGGCAATAACCTTACCATTTTCGTCAATGAGAAGAGCATATCCGAGACTTCCAATCTGGGTACTTATGACTTGATCGTTTAAAGCCTTCAAAGTAACGTCCGCCGATACAACACCCTTTAGAGTACCAGCTTTATCAAAACATGACTTTGAGCATGTAACCATCAGTCCATTTCCAAAAGCATCTTTATATGTTTGTGTCCATTTTACATCTTTTGAATTTGATGCTTCAATATACCATGGTCTGGCTCTCGGATCATATCCAGGATTGGCAACAGGAGGGAAATTAGAAAATATTATTGTAATGCCTGACTGTGTCCCCAGATAAATAGACGATAAATTTGAATCTCCGGTAAGTATCGGATTAAAAAGATATCTCATATTACCCAGGATCCCCAATTCCTCCGATACATTAGCTTTATCTACACCTGATGCAAGTTCATACACAGGAACCCTTGTCATATTTTGAGCATCGGACGGGGATAGAGGTTTTGAGGGAACAAACCCTGCAGGGTTGTCCCACATACTCTCTGCGTACCCGGACATAACCAATACCTTATCCTTGACTTTAGATAATATACTGTTGCTGATATCTGCCTGATCACCTGCAACTCTCAATAAATACTCGCTCGTAAGCTTTTCAAGCGAACCTTGACTATCATTCGCTGCACTGTTTCCAAGTTCAACACTACAATCCAAAGCATAGTCACCGAGATTTTTCATTGCATCGTAAGATATAAAAGCTGCAGCTAAAAGTGAAACAAGAGATATACCAAGTACCAATACCAGTATCTTTGCCTTGATTCCAAGCTTAAAAAACAAATTCATCAACTCCTGACCGATGATTTACCGCAGAACACCTTTTAACTTTTATGCAATTTTTTTATAAAGGTCAACACATTCTTTTCATCTTTTCGTTCATACAAAACTTCATCCATAATAGTCTTATACAGATAAACACCCAATCCACCTATTCCTCTGTCTTCAACTGGAGCATCAATATCAGGGTCGGGCTTTAAAAGCGGATTATAAGAAATGCCTTCATCAATAAATTGAATAAAAAGTGTTCCTTTATCTTCGGACAAGTCAAATATTATTTCAACCTCTCCATGTCCTTTTGGATATGCATAACTTATTACATTCACCAAAACTTCTTCACAGGACAACCTTACCTGGTTAATCAACTTATTATCCGATACAGCTTTGTCCAGATTAACAACTATAAAATCCATCATCTCTCCAAGCTTATCAAGAACGGCAGGCGTTTTTACTCTTTTCATATAGCCCCCCTGCTTAACCTTCAAAAGAATCTTGAAGATAGAGGAAGTTATCCAACCCGCTCATTTTAACAACATCACTCACTGCATCCTGTGCTCCAATCATGTATACTTCAGTATCCTTACCGATCTTCTGTTTTGCAAAAATTATTGTTCTTAGTCCTGCACTTGAGATATACTCAAGCTCATCAGCATAAAATACTATCTTATTTATATTCTGACCTATAAGGCTTTTAAGTTCTTCCATCAATGCAGGTGCATTAACTGCATCAAGTTTTCCTTTGAGCACTATTTTTGTGATTTCTCCGCTTCGTTCTATAAATTTATTGTCCATATTTCCATCTCCTTAGTTTAGATTTTTTTCACTTGCCAACTAATATAACTACCGACCTTGGCCCTACCAGAAATTCATTCTGGTTTTCAAGCAACACCTCTTGTCCAACTTCGCATACATCCTTTATTGCTAGATCTGTGTTTGCAAACACATACCATTTGAAGCCCTCCGGAAGTGCCGGAAGCTCAAAAACATGCATTTCCCAATGCATATTCATTGCCATATAAACGAAATCATCCTTTGTATTTCCGGATTTATCTTTATTTTTGCCACAGCGCAGCATGGCAAGCAAACGGCTCGTCCCTGAAAAATCTCCATTCCATGCCTTTGTTCCATGCCAAGAAATACGAGGATATCCATTATCCATATGGGTTGAGTAATCATTTTCATCATTGCTCTTTAATATTGGATGTTTTTTACGGAATGCAACTACTTTCTTGAAAAAGTTAAACAGCTCATAATTTGTGTTCAATAATCTCCAATCAAGCCATGATATTTCATTGTCCTGACAATATGCGTTGTTATTACCATACTGGGTATTGCCAATCTCATCACCTGAAAGAATCATTGGAACACCCTGGCTTAGCATGAGAATGCTTAAAGCATTCTTGATCTGCTTTTTCCTCAAAAACTTTATTCCCTCATCACAGGTTTCGCCTTCCCAGCCGCAATTCCAACTGTAATTATCATCACTTCCGTCACGGTTATTTTCTCCATTAGCTTCATTATGCTTTCCATTATAAGAAACAAGATCCATGAGAGTAAAACCATCATGACATGTGACGAAATTTATCGAAGCACAAGTACCACGGTACTCCCTGTTATACAAGTCAGGAGATCCTTGAATCCTTTGTGCCATAGCTCCAGCAAGTCCTTCTTCACCCTTGAGGAATTTTCTTATGTCATCTCTGTACTTTCCATTCCATTCAGCCCAGCGTCCCCATGAAGGAAAAGCACCTACCTGGTAAAGCCCGCCTGCATCCCAGGCCTCAGCAATCAACTTGCATTTGCCCAGTACAGGATCAAATGCCAAGGTCTCAAGAAGAGGTGGATTATGCATTGGAGAGCCATCCTGATTGCGTCCTAAAATAGCTGCAAGATCGAAACGGAATCCATCAATATGATATTCTGCAGCCCAGCAACGCAAGCAATCAAGAATCATGTTCCTCACAACCGGATTATTGCAGTTCAAAGTATTTCCACATCCGCTGAAGTTATAGTAATACCCTTCCGGTGTCAGCATATAATATGTTTTATTGTCTATACCCCTGAAAGATATATATGGACCATTCTCATTCCCTTCTGCGGTATGGTTAAAAACTACATCCAGTATTACTTCTATGCCATTTTTGTGTAAATCCTTGACAAGAGCTTTAAATTCATCCACTTGCATACCATATTTCCCAGTGGCAGCATAAGCAGACTTAGGTGCAAAGAAGCCAACTGTACTGTACCCCCAATAATTTAAAAGCCGCTCATTTGTGGTTGGAGATATTCTGGAGTTTTCAAACTCGTCAAACTCATAGATAGGCATAAGCTCAACACAATTTACACCCAATTCCTTAATGTGAGGTATCTTTTCCCTTATTGCCGCAAAAGTTCCCGGATATTTCACTCCTGACGAATTATGCTTGGTAAAGCCCCTCACATGCATCTCATATATAATCAGATCTTTCATAGAGAATTCAAGAGGTCTGTCATCCTCCCAGTCAAAATCGTCAAAAGCAATTCTTGCACGATACTGATATGCATTGCTCCAATCCGGCTCTTCTCCCCATACATCCCTTCCTCCGATTGCTTTTGCATATGGGTCGAGAAGAATCTTTTCCCGGTTAAACCACTGCCCTTCATTAAAGTTAAAGGGTCCGTCCATTTTGAAGCCATACTCAATATTTTCGTAATCAAGGTCAAAGACAATCATGGTAAATACATTACCGATCCTAAATTCGTCAAAGAAAGGTATAACTGCATAGGGTTCTCTTTCATGCTTGTTGTACAAAACCAGTTCGCAGGATACTGCATACCTTGAATATACCGAAAAGTTCACTCCTCCAGGAACAATTGTAGCCCCGAAGGGAATCGGTTTTCCAGGTCTTAAATTGAAATCACCATACTTATGTGTAGGGTATGTATCAACACGAATCATGCTACATCCCCCTTCACAACTGCTGCAACTGCCTGGTCAATACTTTCATAGCTTTTAAACAGGTTGTCAAACCCCGTCATTTGCATAACGTCTTTTACTTCCTCTAAAAGATTGGCTATGACTCCATAGCCTCCAACCTTTGTAAGCTGTTTGGCGATTACAAGCATAACCCTTAAACCTGCACTTGATACATAATCACAATCCTTCATATCAAGTACAAGCCTGCAATCCTGTCCAACTTTAGCCATAACCTCCTCCTGAACCTTTGGAGCAGTATTTACATCAAGCTTCCCGTGCAATTCAAATATTTCAGCTCCGTCTCTCAGATAGCTTTTTATCTCCATAAGTTGCACCTCGCTATTTCTTAAATTTGCATAAAGCTATAAACTCTGCATGATTTCAACAAGAATACAGGTTATTATATTAATCGTGAAAAAGATTTTACAATGGAAAATTGAATTTTCACAATAATAAATCAAGAAAATTGAAGCCCGATATAAAATCTTTATCGCGTTCAATATAGTACGAATATAATTAGGGCTTTGGCATTATTCTAACTTTTATTTTGGGTCTGTAATTAAGATTTGGAAGCTGAACTGTAAATTCATCAGGATTAAAATTATTCCATGGTTTGTTATCAATCCAAACCTCAGAAATGTAACAAGATCCTTTCGGGAGAATGTCAGGTTGAACTCTTAGAACGCCATCAGCAAATCCGTTTTCTAATGGTTTAAAATAGATATCTACAGGTTTTTTGGTATGCAACAAATTTGTGTAAACTGTTGCAAGATAAGCTAATTCTATAGAATGGTATCCGCTCATTGAATGGCTTCCTTTTAATCGTTCATTGCCTAAAAGATATGGTAATCCGTTGTTTAGAACATTAAAGTAAACTGCTCCGTCATCATGGTCAGGGAAAAATGCATTATAAAATGCAGCTGATTCTCTTGCATATTTTAAATATTCAGCTTCTTTCAATACACCGTAAAGTATTTCATAAGCAAGAATACCTTGTTCTTGTTGCCACCAGGCTTTTCTGTCGTGCCATGCAAACCTGTAAAATTCTTCATTAGGTCCAAGGGTTCTTGCCATAACATCATACCATCCGCCTCTTTGAACATCCATTCCTACTTCAGGCATTATTCCTGCAATTTTCTTTGCGAAGTTGACGTACTTGTCCTTTGGAACTATACTGTTTATCCTCATAAGATTCCAAGCGATTTTTAAGTTGTGCCCTACAACAGCATTGTCCTGTTGCCATCCCCAGGTCTTGTCATGGCTCCAATCTTCATAAAAACGTTCCTGAACAAACGGACTGTTTTCATAGTCAGGGAAATATTTCTCTATACAGTCGGCAGTGTATTCAAGAAAGTCCTTATATTTTGGATCTCCCGTCGCAAGCCATAGATTAATGAGATATGCCGGTGCATGATCTCCAACTGAATTCCAATTCTTTCTCGCTCTGTTTCTTCCAAGGCTTTCGCTTCTTGGATCCAAAGATAAAGGGTCTAGATGTGAAAAGTAGCCTTCTTTTTCGCTATCAAGGAAAAATCTATCAAATAGATCAATAGTCATTTTTATGTCTTTCATTATTGTAGGATCACCGTTTATACGGTAGGTCTGAGTTGGACCTGCCAAAGCGTATATCTGTTCATACATAGGTATTGCTTCATAGTCATCACCAAATTCTGATGCAAAAACCTTATGTTCCTTTTCACCTTTTACATCTATTCCATGATACCAGTAAACAGTGTTTTCATCAGTATCATAGAATCTCATATGATCTCTCAAATAAGCTGTACCTTTTTCCGCTGCTTCCAGAAAAACATCTTCTCCCGTAAGTAAAAAGGTTGATGCAAATCCGTATACAAGACGGGATATTGTGTCGGTTTCCTGACGATAGTCACCTTTTTTTGCTCCACCCAACTCAATTATTGTACGATAGTTGCGATAATCAATTTCCTTGTTTTCACCAAACTGTGCCTTGAGGAAAAATTGGGCTATACTCTTTGCCTGTTTTGCCCACCAATCAGGTTCTTCAAACCTATAATTATCTACGCCTTGGCCCGGAAAGTCGATAACTTTGGCCTCAAAAAAATATTCACCTGCTTGGGGGTAGAAAACTCCGTATGTAAAGAGAAATTGCCCCGGTACAAGCATTTCTGTTATCCGTCCGGTACAATCAGAATAGGGCTCATCCAGATTTCGAACCAAACGAGCAAAAGTATTGGAAGTCAACTTAGCTGAAATTTCTTCTCCGTTAGAGGTCTTAATAACGAATACACCGCTTTCTGCTTCAAAGCTCGAAACATAACCTGCTATTGTATCAGAATACTCAAACTTCACTATACATCACCTCTTGTAATTTTTTGTACTCTTTGCTATATATGTCAGATATCATTATGTTGCATATGTATTGTTCGAGGTACAGCAAAACCTTTATTACAATCCTGTTTTAAAGATCACTATACGAAAAGACTTGCTTACTCAATATTGATTATCAAAAACACGAATGGACATGTGTTCACACCTATACATAATTTTACAATGAATTGTATGCTAATATATCGACGACTTTCCTGGATAACTTTACATATAATTTGGGGAAAATTTCAGATAAACATAAAAATCCCCCCATTCTAAAATCAATGGGAGGATTTATTTTTCAATGCGGAAACACCTGAATTTATCGAGATTTGATTTTTAGCTGCACCTTCTCAGTCAAAAAGTATTTACAGTTTAAAATCTTTATTAATCTTCTTATGGGTAAAACTTTTTGTTTGACTTGCATAGTCAGAAACTACATGACCATTTCCTTTAAGCTTGTATTTGTATATCAACAGACCTTCCAGACCCACCGGTCCTCTTGCGTGTATCTTGTTCGTACTGATTCCAACTTCTGCCCCAAATCCGTATCTGAAGCCATCGCTAAAACGTGTTGAGCAATTCCATAATACGTTTCCGGAATCCACAAGGTTCATAAATAATTCAGCATTTTGTTTGTTGTTTGATATAATCGAATCGGTATGACCCGAACCATAAGTGTTTATGTGGTCTATCGCCTCATCTGTACTATCTACAATCTTTATTGATAATTTATAGTCCAGATATTCTGTTTTCCAGTCTTCCTCTGATGCAGCTGACACATCGATTATCGCTCTTGTTCTTTCACAACCAACAAGTTCAACATTTTTCCTCAGCATTTCGTCCTTGAGCACGGGCAAAAATTCCTTTGCCACACCCTTGTGCACAAGCAGTGTCTCAGTAGCATTACATACCGCTACATATTGCGTTTTTGAATCAACAACAATTTCAACAGCCATTTTTAAATCTGCACCAGCATCAACATAACAGTGGCATATACCATCAGCATGACCCAAAACAGCAATGTTTGAGTTTTCCATAATGTATTTTACAAATTCATTCGAACCCCTTGGTATTATCAAATCTATATACTCATCCATTTTCAGCATCTCGTTGACATCATCTCTTGTTTCAAGAAGTTGTATCCAACCGGATGGAATACCTGACTTTTCAGTAGCCTCCCTGATTATTCCCGCTAAAACTCTATTGGTATTTATAGCTTCCCTTCCACCCTTTAAAAGCACTGAATTACCGCTCTTCAGACACAGTGTTGATATCTGAACCAATGCATCAGGTCTTGATTCAAATATTACTCCAATTACTCCTATCGGGCAACTTACTCTATAAAGCTCCAGCCCTTTGTCCAACTCAGTTGAATCAATTGTTTTCCCTACAGGATCAGGAAGCTCCATCAAGCTTTTTATTCCATTAATAACTTCAGATAATTTGTTTTCATCAAACTTAAGCCTCTTTAGCAGCGGAGAAGCAAGATTTTCTTTTTCGCTCCTTTGAATGTCTTCCTTATTTGCCATAAAGATTTCTTCCTTTTTCTCTTCAATAAGTCTTGAAATCTCCCCTAACGCCTTGTTTTTCAGCTCCGTATCCGCAGCTGCAAGCCTGATTGATGCCTTCTTTGCATTATATGCAACTTCCCTAATATCCATATTCATCACCCTAAAATTGTTTAGTTTATATAAATGATACAACAGTATCAAAACTTTCGCAACATTTAAAATTATCATGGGGTACATTTAATGAATGTGCAAAAAACAGGAGTGTTTACCAACTACGAAAAGTAGTGCGGACAACACTCCCATACTTATTTTATAATTTTAATTTGATTTTATTTCTTTACAATTGCTGTTTCCGAATCATCTTCATTCCTTACAAAATCGTGATCCAAAGCACTTTCAAGAATTTGAACATATGCCCAGTGAGTTTTGCTCACATCTGTAAATGGCATTTCTATACCTGAAAGCGGCCCTCTGAACAACATTTTGTTAACTATCGTAACTGCTTCACTTCTTGAGATATTATTATCCGGTTTGAATAATCTTTCACCTTTTTCTATATAACCTTCTATTAACTTAACCCTGAATATCTCTTCAATAAAATTCCTTGCCCAATGATTACCAATATCTATGAAGTTTGTACTATCATGATCGACATTTTTCAACTCCAGGTAATTTGCAAGTACCGTAGCAAATTCAGCTCTTGTTATGTAACTATCAGGATGGAATGACCCATCTTGATAACCTTCAAACAAGCCAGCCGATGTTACTGCATTTATACTTTCATAAGCCCAGTGAGTGTTTTTCAGGTCAATATAATTTTTACTGACCGATTCAACTTTATTGATTCCAAGCACTTTTGACATCATCGCAGCAACCTCAGCCCTGGTGATGTTGTTGCCTGGCCTGAAGGTATTATCTTCATACCCTGCCATATACTTTGTGTGGTGATTAGCTGTTTTTGAATACAGTAGGAATATGGTTTTTGATGTATCATCCTCTGTCTTTGCAACATTTACACAACTGACAGTAGCCGTGTTTGATGTGCTCACTTCTGCCTTCTCTAACTTGTTTACGCTTACTTTATATTCAATCTTTCCTGAAGTGTTTGCATCCAACTTAGCAATTTTCCATTCAATTGCCGTTCCATTTACAACTCCCCCAGCAGGTTCAACAATAGTTGTATCTGCTGGAATTTCAGCTTTTACAATGACATTGGTTGCAGCAGCAGTAGATTTGTTTTTATAATCTATTGTAAATGTAATTGTGTCACCTTCTGCATACTTGGATTTATCTGAGTTTATAAACACTGAAAGATCAACGGCTGTAATTGCAGGTACACTTGTATCATCTTCAGTAACTCTTCCACTACCATTATCATTATTTGAACCTGTGTTATTCCCTTTATCCTTATCGTTGTCATTGCCGCTTCCATTATCGTTTCCATTATTGTTTCCATTATCGTTTCCGTTATCGTTTCCGTTATCGTTTCCGTTATCGTTTTTACCCTTTATTATAGTGACTGTTTTAGTTGTTACATCTGAAACATTTCCTGCCTTATCAAAAGTCTTTGCACTAATCTTTGTATCACCTATGCTTCTTATTACAATTCCTTTAGTTTCCTCGTATTTTTGCCAATCGCTGGTTGTAGCTCCTTCTAGACGATACTCCGTTCTATCTACTCCGGATTCTTCATCTTTTCCAGGTGTTATTGTCGCAGTTATCGGTTTTTCTGTTGTTTTGTCAGCATCAGTTAATATCACAGGTTCTGTTGGAGGAATAGTGTCAATATTATTAACAACATATTCACCTATAGGAGAAACATTTCCAGCATCATCTATAGACCTTGCGTCAATTTTCGTATTTTCATCTACTGTAACCGGATCTACGTACGGTATCCAGTCACCATCTCCAATTTTTATTTCTTTTGCTACCGGATCACCAGGATAATAAACAGATACTGTAACTGTTTGGTTTGTTGGCTCTGTTGTGTCTGGAGTCAACTTAGGTGTATCAGGTGTAGTTTTATCGATATTGGTTACATCTAACTTCCCTGTTTCAGATACGTTTCCTGCCGCATCTTTAGCTCTTGCATACACAGTTCCGTTATCTTCCATGACTACTTTGCCGTCTTTTGATGTATCTTCAAAATCCAACCAGTCTCCATCATTTATTTTAATTTCTTTTACTGCTGCGTCTGCAGGATAATATACAGTTACAGAAACACTTTGGTTTGTCGGTGTTGTCGGATTCTGTTCAAGTGTTGGTGCATCTGGTGCAATTTTATCTATATTTGTTACAACTATAGATGCTTCTTCACTTGTATTTGCTGCTGAATCCTTACATACCGCATAGACT
>JAEWSG010000015.1 GCA_023398495.1 Bacillota bacterium | reverse complement strand
CACTTTTGCCAAAAGAAGTCCAAGAAAATACTGTAGCCTATCCAGACCCCTCTGTTTTTAAAAACTTAGAAATGTTTAATGACCCATCAGATGTAATAGAACTTTACACGAACCTATGGTTAGAGGTAAAATTATCGCAGTAGTGTATATTGAATTAAACAAAATAAAAATAGTGGAGGTATATCATGAATACAGAAAATGAAGTGTTTGAAACAGCAATAGAAGATCAATGGTTTGAAAACGGTGAATATGAACTTGAAAAAAACAGTAGTGCAGGAGCAACGACTTCATTAGTATTAGGTATTATTAGTTCCATTGCTTGGATCATACCTATTATTGGACTTCCTATTACAGTAGTGGGGATTGTATTAGGTGCTATTAATATGAAGAGTAAAAAGCACAAAGGCATGGCTATTGCAGGCTTTGTGGTGAATATTGTATTTTTAGCAGCTACATTAGCAAAAGGTATTCTTGATATTATTAAGCTCTTTAAAAAGAAATAATAATACAAAAGATGGGCATTCCTGGAATGTCCATCTTTTTATTGAATTTTTGTAACTGTTCAGTCATAGGCTGAACAAATTTCTCTTTCGATGTGGATAAGATGTTTTTTCGTTTGTTTTATAGGCTATATTTCCACATTTAAATTTAGTTATCAACTGGTATTTTACCTCTTTGAAAAGGTATACTTTAAGTATATTATTTCGAAAGGTTGTGTGCAGTTTGAGTAATGAAATTACACCTGGTTTTATGCAATTATTATTGGATAAAATAGATCATTTAACAACATTATCTATTAATCAGACTCATATTATTTCTGAACAAACTGCCACAATCAACAAGCTTACTGAAACTATTCAAAAGCAGCAACAAGAGATTTCTGAACTTAAACAAAAACTGAATAAGAATAGTAAAAATAGCTCTAAGCCACCTTCAAGTGATGGTTTAAATAAGCCACAGCCTAAAAGTCTTCGTAAATCATCCGACAAAAAACAAGGTGCTCAAAAGGGGCATAAAGGCTCGGGTTTTGTAATTACACAGGAACCTGATAAGGTAATCAACCATGCACCTGATGTCTGTAAAAACTGTGCTTTTTGGGGTAAATGTTCTACGCAATGTACTGTTTCAGATAAAAGATATGAAGTGGATATTGTCATAGATACGAAAGTCATCTTGCACCAAGTACAGATATTCAGATGCCCTTGTCGTAATAATGACGAGCTTAGAGGGAGTTTTCCAGAACATATCAAATCCACTATGCAATATGGGCAGAATTTACAAGCTTTAACTGTAGCACTTAATACGATTGGCATGGTAAGTATTAACCGAACACATGAAATTTTAAGTGACTTATTTTGCATACCTATCAGTACAGGAACCATTCATAAAATGGTGACGGAATGTGCCCAAAAGATAACACCTGTTGTTAAAATGATTAAAGAGAAGATTATTGCATCAGCCCTTGTTCATTTTGATGAAACAGGAACACGTGTAGAAAATAAAACACGTTGGGTACATAATGCTTCAAACTCTAAATACACGCATCTTGCAGTAGAGGATAGACGGGGCTATGAAGGCATGGAATCGAGTGGAATCCTTCCACAATATCGAGGCATAGCCGTTCACGATTGTTGGGCCTCCTATTGGAAATATAACTTAGTCACGCATGCAGTATGTTGTGCGCACCTTTTAAGAGAACTTACAGGCGTTATAGAAAATCATCCTGTTCAATTATGGGCGCAAGAGATGATTGATCTACTGCTGGAGATGAAAGAACAAAGAGATAAAGCTATATTTATGAGGAAAGAGGGATTAAGCTATTATTATGCACATGGCTTTCATAAAAAATATCAAATCATTATTGAGAAAGCTAGAATACTGAATCCTATTCCAGAAAAGGAACTAGGTAAAAGAGGCAGACAAGGAAAAGGAAAAATCCGTGCACTTATTGAAAGACTCTTTGACTACGAGGCATCAGTCTGCCTATTTACAAAAAATATCTCAGTACCTTTTGATAACAATCAAGCAGAAAGAGATGTTAGGATGATAAAAGTCAAAACCAAAGTTGCTGGTTGTTTTAGAACACAAGAAGGCGCTCAAAACTTTATGACTATTATGTCCTATGTTGGCACAGCCAAAAAACATAATATCAGTCCAATGAAAGCTTTAAGAAAAGCACTTGTTAATGAAGGTGATTTTATATTCGCTTAGCTTGGCGACTGAACAGTTACAAATATTTATAAAATATAAAGCACACATTACTCAGATATTGAATACTATATACCATAGAAGTTAAAATGGTAGAGTATCCCCTTTTGAAGGGAAAATAAGAAATAGCCTTAAATTTATTTAAAATAGTGAGCTTAGGACTTACCCCCTTGTAGTATGCAAAAGATAGTCCTAACACGCTTATAACCGGTAAAGTGTGTAGAAGTCACTTAGTGGTAGTATATTTCCGAATATATTATTATTAAGCCCTAAGCTCATTTAAGTATATAAATATATCAACTATTAAACTATTCTAAAATATATGCTAATCAGAGTATTATTATGACTATAAATAAGAAAAAGACATCTTCTTAAAAAGCAAAAAGAAGATGTCTTTTTTGTTAGATTTTCATAAAAAACTTCAAAAAATTAAACTATAAAAACTATGTATTTATGGGCTTAAAATGTTGACAAAACCAATTCCTAGTGATATGCTTGGAAATATAATTCCTAGTAGTAAAGTAGGGAATGGAGGTGGGGATATGAAATTATCCACAAAAGGGAGATATGGTCTTCAAGCTATGGTGGATTTAGGGGTGTATTCAAAAGAAAAGCACATCTCACTTAAGAGCATAGCAGAGAGACTATCAATGTCAGAAAATTATTTAGAGCAGCTTATTGCACTTTTAAAAAAGAATAAATTAGTTATTAGCCAAAGAGGGGCCCAAGGCGGATATGCCTTAGCCAAACCC
>JAEWSG010000035.1 GCA_023398495.1 Bacillota bacterium | reverse complement strand
GATGCTGTACTCAGATTTATTGAACTATCTGATGATGGAAAGCCGGTAAATGACTGGTTTTTAATAAGATTGGATATGCATACTTGGAAAGTTACCGAGAAGAAAGTACTCAACAAAATGATTAAAGTAAAAAAATGATTAAGGAATTTGTAGACAATATTGACGAATTCAAAGAAAAGCTGATTTCTCATTATATTAAAGCCAAGGACTACACTAACTATAGAGGTGAAAATATTTGTTTGTGCCAAGCTCCAGTAGGTTCAGCATCAGCAGCACAGCTATTAGATTGGTTAATAGGTTATGGTGTTAAGGAAATTATTTCTGCTGGTTCGTGTGGAGCATTAGAGAATTTTCCTGAAAATACTTTTCTTATTCCCCAAAAAGCTTTAAGAGATGAAGGTACATCTTATCACTATATGATGCCATCACGCTATGTTGATATTAATAAATCTGCATTAAGAGCAATCGAAAAAACATTGAAAGAACATGGTTTAAAATATACTGAGGTTATATCTTGGTCTACAGATGGATTTTATCGAGAAACAAAAGAAAAGGTATTATATAGAAAAGAAGAAGGTTGCTCAGTTGTTGAAATGGAATGTTCTGCATTAGCTGCTTGTGCACAGATGCGGGGGGTAATATGGGGAGAAATTTTGTTCACAGCTGACAGTCTAGCTGATATTGAGAAATATGATGCAAGAAATTGGGGTGGAGATTCATTTGAAACCCCTTATTTGCAGAGCAGATTAAGTCTAAGATTGGAAAAGAAGTTGATACCTCAGAGATTGATAAAGAGCTAAGTGAATATATGAAAAGCTTGAGGTTGTGTGAGACTGCTAAAGATAGCTTGGAGCAAGAGATAGACACAATGCCTCTTGATGAGCCACATAGAGAGCGTAAGCTACAGGATAAAAACAAGCGTTTAAATAAACAGTATGATGAATTGTATGAGTTAGAAGAAAAGATAGATGACTTGATTAAAAAGAAACGTGCCGTAGAAACAAATGTCCTAAATTTAGAGCAAGTATATCAAATACTTTTGAGCTTTGATAAAATTTACGATAAGATGACAGATACAGAGCAGAAGAAAGTGATTTCGTATTTGATTGATGAGATAGAGGTTTACAAAAAAGCTAAGCCGAGAGATGGTAGCAAACTAAAGTCAATAACCTTTCAGTTCCCTGTAAAATATGGTGATGACACAGGGAATAAAATTTTGTGGGATAATGAGAGTGCCGTTGAGTGCGTAGTAAGAATACAAAGAAAGAATTAGTCGGAATCCTAGTATTTAAGCGGGCTGCAAGGGTTGTTTCGTTTAATACAGATAGGGATGATTTTAGGAATAAAGAGCAGGTAAACGAGCTTGAAGTGTGTATTTCAGTTAGGATATAGTATGAGGAGACATGTAGGTATGATTTTGAAGGGGTTGATGAGGTGTTCATAGCTTCTTCTTTTACTTTGTTTCTTGTATATTTAGTTATGTGCATATAATTATTTGCAAAAAGTAAAATGAAATGCAAATAAAAAAACTTTATTTGCAATCAAGTGATTGAAATGCAAATAAAAAAATATTATAATCATTTTGATGATGAAAATGAGGAGTGATTTTGTGGAGAATAGAGCAGGCCGAAAATTAAAAATTGGTAGTGGTAATGCAGAATATTCATGTTTTATTCCTGCACCTCTGCCACCTCAAAACCCAACAATTCAATATGATGATGAAATGATTTATTTATTATCCGAAGCAAACAGATATATCGGCAGATTGGATGAAGTAACAGACACTCTTATATCTCCCAGTTATTTTGTATATATGTATGCACGAAAAGAAGCAACTCTTTCCTCCCAAATAGAAGGTACGAGAGCTACGTTTTCTGATTTGATAAAAGCAGAAGCTGGAATGGCAGATGAAGTCCCCAATGATGTTAAGGAAATTGAAAATTATATTAGGGCTACAAGTTTTGGTTTTGAACGTTTGGAGACACTACCGCTTTCACTTAGGCTAATCAGAGAGATACATGCTATACTTATGGAAGGTGTCAGAGGCGAAAACAAAACTCCAGCTGGTCGTGAAGTTTCACTTCACTGCTCGCCATGCAACCCGGGTGAATTCAGAAGATCACAAAATTGGATTGGAGGCTACTCTATAAGTACAGCGAGCTATGTTCCGCCTTCAGTTGATTATTTAAATGGCTGCCTTGATAATTTTGAAAAATTCATGCATGAGAATGATAGATTATCACCACTTGTAAAGGTGGCACTAATTCACAGTCAATTTGAAATGATTCATCCTTTTCTTGATGGTAATGGTAGAGTAGGCAGACTTTTGATTGCATTCTATTTAGCGGCAAAAGATATTTTGCATAAGCCAACTCTTTATATTTCGAAATTTATAAAACGTAATCAACAGGCTTACTATGACTGCCTCTACAACATTCATGCAAAGGGAGACTATGAAACATGGATAAAATTCTTTTTAACAGGTGTTATTGAAACGGCTCAAGAAGCTGTAGACATTGCAAGAGATATTACTGCACTTCGTGAGGACGATTTGAGAAAGATAAATGCTATGGGACGTACTAGCGAAAATGCTATGACAATTTATGAAGGTTTATTTGATAAGCCTACTATAAGTATTGAAGATGCAACAGCCAAGCTTGATATTAGTGTTGCTACAAGTGGCCGTTTACTTGAAAGGCTTTGTGAAGAAGGGATTTTGAGTAATCTAGACAATCGCAAGCGAAAGAAGGTATTTGTTTACAAACGATATATTGATGTTTTCAATAAGGATTGATTGCTTATAATGTGTTTTTGATTAATCAAGGCAGACCGCAATCAGAAAGGTTTCAACTGTTGAATCAATGAGCCATTCGCAAGTTAAAAGCAATTGAAAAAATAGGTACGGATGTAATTAGAAAACTGGAGAATAAATAGAATAATCATGAGAAGCAATTTAGGGAGGTAAAATGAATCAGAAAGAATTTGTTCAGAAGTCAGGTGAAATATTGGACAGTATGAGTGCAGAAGAATTAAGAAGGTGTCTGCATAATATTGCAAGGAAAACACCTGAAAACAAAAGAGAGGCATTTCTTCAGCTGCTTAATGATTGTTGTAATCAAAGTGATAAAAAAGAGAATGATAATAAAATTCAATTAAAAAGATTAATACCGGATAAAAAAGTTAAAGATAAGCTATCTGATATAAAAGAAGTTTTTTCAAAAATAAAAGATGGTGATTTGTGTTTATCTGCCCAAGGATATGAGGATTATTCTAACGGATATTGGGGAAGTGAATGGATATGGGAATATGAGGACAATGAGGGTATCGGAAGGATAATCGTAGATGCTGTTTTATTTGCGCATGACTGTCTGAATGATTGCAGATATGAAGAAGCATTGTCAGTATTTAAATTGGTTATGGACACACAAATTTTTGTTGAAGATGAGTGGGGCGGAGATTCCTTTGAACTAAGTCTTGAAGAAATGGTAGAAGAAAAGTTAGTTGCAGTTGATTTGAAAGTACTTGCATTAGATGTACTGTATTTGGATTATCAGTTACAACCGGCAAATAAACGAGCAAGTAGTTTGTATTCATATTTTTCTTATCCGTATTTTAAGGAGATACATATTGAAGACATTTTTTCGATAGGCAGGGAAGAATTGAGAGATACAGAACTGTTTTTTCAATCATGGATTGATTTTCTTATGCAGCAAAGTGGCGATATTGCAGCACGTTTGCTAAAGGAAGGTATATTGTATTATAAAGGTACAGAGGGTTTGGTAGAAATGGCAAGACAAGGCTATAAAGAGCAACCATCTGTTTACATGGCTGCATTATTGGAATATGAAAAGGCTCATAATTACGAGAAAATGAAAGAGATTGGAAAGGAAGCTCTTGATCAACTAGAATGTGATTTGAAAATACGCGGTGAAATTGCTTTAAAAACCGCCCAGGCTTCCTTTTGTGTCAATGATAGTGATCTCATGAAAAAATGTTGGTATGAAGCCTTTTTCTCCAATTCAACCATACCAAATTATTTAAGACTTTTTGTAGACGGAGAAGTGACGAGGGAATATAAAGATCTTGCTGAAAAAAGAATAGAAAAATTGTACGTATCGGATAACTATAAGCAGTACTTATCTGAAACTGCGAAAAATAATATTGATGAAATAGAATATAAGTATCTGTACTTTTTTTCAGGGCATTTTGAAAAGATTAGAGATTGGTGTATGGAACAGAAAAGTTCATTGGGGTGGAGCGGTCATTTTATTGGGGCTGGTATAGATTTGATGTTATTGTATCTATATGCAGATAAAAGTTTGAGAAAAGCCGGTAAAAAGATAGCAGCCCATCTTTCAAATAGGCTGGGATTTAATGAGAGCAAGAATCTTGTGTTTATGAAAGAAAATTCTGTATTTGAAACTGAAGTGAGCATGCAAAAAGGTGAAGAAATATTTTGGAATATCTTTTGTTTATGGAAAGTAAATTATAGATTAGCCTTGAATGATACAAAGCCATATGTTGAGTGGCTGAAAACTGTAGTTGATAAAAGAATAGATGGGATTGTAGGTGGAAAATACAGAAGTAAATATAATGACGTTGCTTTATTGGCTGCTGCAGTGGGAGAAGTAAAGGAATCGTTAGGTGAGAAAAGGGCAAAAAATATTATTATAGAAACGTATTTAAAAAGATATTCACGGCACACAGCTTTTAGAGGAGCATTGAAGGAATATATAGATTGAAAAGATTTTATGTAACGCATTACGTGAATACTTCCCTATGAAAACCTATTAGAATAAAGACATTGTATGTGGAGACACAACAGAAATTTGATTGAAACCCGCATTACCAGAGGGTTAAGATAAGAGGATAATTGCAAGAATAGATGAGGCTTATTTGAGCATAATTGAGGAGGATAAAATTAATGTCTGCAAGTGTTTTACCATACGCTAAAGTTTTAAATGATGGGGAAAAGATTGACTATATTGTAATAAAGTTCACCGGACTTAATTCTAATATTTTGGTTCATGAAGAATACTGCGTTAATCCTGGCTGCAGTTGTACTGATGCTGTACTCAGATTTATTGAACTATCTGATGATGGAAAGCCGGTAAATGACTGGTTTTTAATAAG
>JAEWSG010000175.1 GCA_023398495.1 Bacillota bacterium | reverse complement strand
TAATATTATTTTGGGATTTTTATTTAAAATTAAAGCGAATGGATATTATTTTGGATAATTTTTTGCTTTTAGTAGTGAAAAACAGAATTTTATATGATATTATGAAAAAAGCAAATACCTATCTATTCCTGGGTTATATACCGGGTGACACATAAGAGTACAAAATATGATGAAAATGACAGGCTTCGTCTTGAACGGATTGCAAACAATTGCGTAGGCACCGCTATGTGCCTTAGCGGCATAGTGATGCTTTTAGTGGCATTGTTTTATCCCTCCATAGAGAAGGGCAATGTAATACCCAGCCTTGTAATTTCAATTTTGGGTTTAACCACAAATACATGGTTCTGGTTACGTTACCGAAGGTTAAACAAAGTAAAGCCCAACTCAATTCTTGCAATACAGAGCAGGCTTTACAGTGCGAAGGCAGTGGTTGACACCTGCGTTACAACAGCACTATTAGTTGTGGCAATCTTCCCCGGCTCTTCCGCCGCATATTTCATGGACATAGCAGGTTCTGCTGCCGTGGCTGTTTATTTGCTTATCAACGGTGTAATTACCATATTCGGCAAAAACGCGAAATAATCTTCTCAATGTCTTAATCCAAAGTGTTTATTTAATCGGATTTTCTCAATAAGAGCACAATATTTGTCCGCTAAATATATTATCATGGCCTCCCTGCTCTTAGGGATTTTCACAATATTCAGGGGCCACATATGACTGCGTATAGTCTCCTGTTCTTTTTGGTGCATACCAGATTTATTAGAAGCAATATCAGAATGCTCACCACCGTTAATTTTGCGGGTAGCATCACCATCATTCCTGTCATGGAGATATAGATCGTGAAACATTGCCGCTTCTATCAACTCCTTTTCATCTGCGTTAAGGTGTAATTTTTCATTAATCAGATAACTGATCCATGCAACATTTTCGCAGTGCTCCAGTGTAGTAGTTCTACCATGTTGAATATATTCATCCATCTGCTTTATACCATCAGACTCATAATAATCCTTAATCAATTCCACAAACTGCTTTTCACGAATTTGTCTCGCTATCCTGTTTTTACGTCCTGTAAGTTTAAAAACAACAATACGCTGAATTGCTTTATTGTAAATAGATTTACGTTTACTGTAAACCTGATCAACTATATTTGTCATATGATTCTGAAATTCCTCATCAAGGGAAATAACATAATTCTGAAAATCCGTCAGGGATGATATTGTTAATGTGGTATCAATAGATACAATTGAAACCAGTAGAAGGGCCAGAATATTTACTAAAAATTCAGGCAAAGCATCAAGGCCTCTATCTGCTAAAGGTATCAGAATTTTCATCACCAGTATTGCAACAAATCCAAATGCAATAGACGTGGGCACACTTGTCCTTCCGTTGATGTTCAGAGGAAGTTTACTATAATCCCACCATCTTGCCTTGAATATCTTCTCAAGAGCCCATGATGTAATATATTCCAGAATCATACTTGTAACAAAACCAAGTATAAACATCATCCACCATTCAAATTTCAGCAGATGGCTACTTTTTACCAAGTCATATGTAAGAAGGCCAAATAGTGATCCAAAGCCATAAATAGGGCAAATCGGGCCGTAAAGAAAGCCGCGATTAGCCCACTTTTGTTCAACTATAGTACAATAAATACTTTCCCATATCCATCCCAGAAAGCTAAAAAGGAAAAAGGCAATAACATATCTATTCAAAACAATCACCTTCTTTTCATTTTTACGTACTAAAACAAGCTAGAAAGTTATGATTTGATATAGGAGTAAAAGCAAACTTATCAATCAACTATTACCATGTCTTGAATACTCAGTTCATCCGGCAATACATTACAGGGAAGGTAAAGCACCTTCACACCTGCTTCCATTGCGGCTGCCAAAGCTGTACCAAACTCCGGGTGTGTTTTCACATTGGGCAGTACTTTACGTACACCAGGCATAGCAATAACGAATGCGATATAGCACTCATATCCTTTTGTCGACGCTTCCGCAAGTTTGTATAAATGCTTTACCCCTCGCTCGGTTGGTGCATCAGGAAAATATCCGATACCATCAATTTCAAGGGTACAACCTTTAACTTCAATTAAGACCTTTCGGAAATCACATTCCAGATAAAAATCCACCCGATGCTTTTCATAAGTATATTCCGGTTTAAGCAAGGAGATGTTTTTAAACAGCTCCGGTGAATTGTTAAGCCATTCTTTTACCACCTGATTTGGAGCCTGACTGTCAATATTGACCCAGCCAAGTCCCTCCTTGAACACTGCCACCAGATCGTATTGGGTTTTCCTTTCGGGATTATCAGTTTTCACAAGTATGACATGGCTTCCGGGCAAAAGCAGCTCCTTACAACGGCCGGTGTTCTTTACATGCACTGTCTCTTCCTTGCCATCAAGCTCCACATGTGCTACAAAGCGATTCGGGCGTTCAATAAATCTGGCATGCGTCATATTTTTATACTTCATGTCTGTTTCAAGGAATATCTTGCCATCATAATTCCACTCTCCAATCATATCCCTATTATAATACTATATCATCACTTTTTGTTAAAAGAATAAATCTAAATAACTCTGCTTCAATTCTGACAGTGCCCACAGGAACAGGCTCCTGTATAACGGCGGCTCTCAGCTTTAATCCCAATACTCCTTCAGGCTTTTCCGGTGGAACTATGAATCCCATGCTACTATCTCTATGTAAAGGTTCTGCATCTAAATAGGATTTAGAATAAAACTCCAGAGATATTTCTTCCTCACATTCGTACTCAATTACAGGATAACACAAACCTCTGGGGCACATTTCTGAGAATCTTTTCTCAAAATCCAGCCTTTGCTCAGTAATTTCTTCAGAAGTGATGTGTTCTTGAAGCTTAGGATCAGAAAAAACCTTATCCATCTCTGTCCACATATCTGACAAGTATACTCTATTAATCTGTACAGTATGTTCTTCACCAGTTTCATCCTGAAACACCAGTTTGTGGGAATAATTATCTCCCACATCCAAAGTAACTGGTTTTTCCACCTGACGTGCCACACAGCGTAGCCCTGATATAAAACGGAGCTGAGGCTTCTCATTGAAAGCCGGAATGGATAAATACTCACCCTCCAGTGTCAGACTAGTGATAAACAACATATTAATGTTCTGATAATCAATATCCTGGGGCTGCCACCCATTCTTAAGGAAACTTGAGATGGTCAATATATTTTCCCAGTCCTGCTCACTTAATCTGCTTTGTTGAAAACTGCATACATTAAATTCACTATCGTCAATGAATACTTTTATAACTGAATCGAAGGGATTTGTTTCATTATTTTTTCTAAATTTACGCATCATTATCCTGTTAGTCTCAGTTATGCCGGGAGTCCCATTGAGTTCCGCTTCTTCATACTCCTCAATATGTTGCCGGAAACTCTCATCATAATGTAAAATTATAAGCCGGAGCTCCGTGCCATGGCGTACTATTCCCATAACATTATAGATATCATCACCAACCTTAACATTCTTCCCCATTACCTTTATCTCTTCAATACGAGATAATATTTCATTCAAATGTCCAATATTCATATGATATCTCCTTATTAGTTTATAATAGTAAGATAAACTTAAAATAAATTTTTGATTTCTTTACGTGGAAAACTACATGTACTATAATCATATTAATCGAAATTATCTTTTATAGAAAGAGCTAATTTTAAAAGAAGATAAAAATTTTCTCCGGTAGAGTTTGGAGAATATTGTTACTTGCGAGAGAATGGAGAAATAAATATGCTTTTATCACTGGCTTTTGTTTTCCTTTGCGGTATGGCACTGGGAAAAATATTTGAAAAACTGAAGCTGCCAAGTTTACTTGGAATGCTCATCACAGGCATTATCCTTGGCCCATATGTGCTCAATTTACTGGATTCAACCATTTTAAATATATCTACCGAACTAAGGCAGATTGCTTTAATAATCATCCTGACACGTGCAGGATTGAATCTGGATATCAAAGATTTGAAGGAAGTTGGACGGCCTGCCATATTAATGTGCTTTGTGCCCGCATGCTTTGAAATTATAGGGATGCTGATATTTGCTCCAATGCTTCTTGGTATATCACTTCTAGATGCCGCCATCATGGGAACCGTTGTAGCTGCAGTCTCACCTGCTGTTATCGTACCGAGAATGATCAAGCTTATGGAAAATGGATATGGCAGGGACAAGAGCATTCCCCAGATAATTATGGCAGGAGCCTCTGTTGATGATGTATTTGTAATAGTTTTATTTACTGCATTTACCGGATTGGCCCAGGGTGGAACCATCACACCTATGAGTTTTATGACCATACCCACCTCCATTGTTCTTGGACTGGCGGGAGGGATTGTAATAGGGCTTTTGCTGTCTGTTTTCTTTTCAAAGGTTCATATGAGAGATAGTAGTAAGGTAATCATTATTCTATCAATATCCTGTCTCCTTGTTACTTTGGAACACAGTCTTAACGGTACCATTGGATTTTCCGGGCTACTGGCGGTAATGGCACTGGGTGCTACATTGCAGCAAAGAAAATATGAGCTTTCAAAACGGTTATCAAGCAAGTTTTCAAAACTGTGGGTTGGTGCGGAAGTTTTATTGTTTGTTCTTGTAGGAGCTACTGTAAATATAAGCTATGCACTAAAGGCAGGACTTATGTCAATTGTACTTATTTTATGCGTTTTAGTTTTTCGCATGTCTGGCGTCTTTGTGTGCTTTATTAAAACTAAACTTAATAAAAAAGAGCGGATTTTCTCTGCATTAGCTTATATACCAAAAGCCACTGTACAAGCAGCAATTGGAGGTCTGCCCTTATCCATGGGCCTTGCCTGCGGTGACATTGTTTTAACAGTAGCGGTACTGTCCATTCTGATTACAGCTCCACTTGGTGCAGCCTTTGTGGATTCGACGTACAAAATGCTGCTTTCTAGAAGTAGCCAGCAGAATGCATAACAGGAAAAGATACAGAAAAGTAGTATGTATTTACATATATCAATCTTTCATATATTCCTTCTCCAGTATCCTCAATCCTTCATAGGCAATTTAGTCTTTATTCTGCCCATTGCCTCAATATGCATTATCCAATGCCTGCTGAAGGGCATTTTTATCAAACCGCATACCTCCTTACCATGCCAGTAATCGATAAGCCAGTGAGCATTCTCATCCGTGCTGACGCAAGCTGAATCTTCAAGTCTTTTCTTATCTTCATCAGAAAACCTTCTCTTCAACTGTGGATATTCCAGGTTTGAAAGCATTGAGTTGGTAGAAAGCATAACTTCTTTAGCATATTCATATAATGCCTCTATGTTGAGTTTCTTTGAGAACTCCGCAATTTCTTGCCCTTGTAGCTCATTTCCGGTGGTAATAATGTGAGAACCGATTTTGTTCTGGTAGTCACCAGCCATAAATACCTGCTCATCCCTTAAAATCAAAGTATGTGCCACAATATCCTCAATTCTAAAGATATGCCAGATAGAATAGGAAAGGGTCTTACTGTGATAACCCTTAGCCTTTGGAAAAGGCATCTGATAAAATGCCTCAACAGGGTACACCTTCACAATTTGAGAAATTTGCTCAAACATCTCCGCCCTAAAGTCTATGAGCAGATTTATTCCTTCTTTATATGTAGTCTGCTTACCAAGAGAAACCTGAATGTATTTATTCTTATCTGACCATTCTTTATTCATTGTGCTTTAAGCCCCCTTTACTTTTCCTGACCAAATTACTTTGATCTTATTGTGATATTATTTTAAGTGTAACATTATCTTATTTATTAAAGGTTTGAATACTAGATAGAGTAAATATCCCAAAAGACCTCCTATAGTATTTGTGATTAAATCTGTTATATCTGCTGAGCGAAAACCATTAATAAGAGGTTGTATTAATTCAATCCCCAAGCTAAATAAAAACGTCCGTAACAAGCAGGACAGTACGCTTTGCTTTTTTACCAAAGGTAACAAAAATCCAAAGGGTATCATCATGATTACATTAAGTATAATCTGACCAACTGCATCACCTCTACCTGAAAAATAATCATTAAAAGGTATTATATTCATCGGATCATACGGATGATTAAAAATAAATGGCAATGACACAACAATAGGCATTAATGTCACATATAAAACTAATGATATATAGATGTACATAAGTGTATTAACAACCAACTTAGCTTTACCCTTTGTTCTCCATTTATTAAAAAATACAATTGCATACAATATAGCTAGTGCTACAAAATCGATAGTGATTTTTAATCCATTACTCATAATTGCTCCTTTGTAAATATTCACTTCTTATGCAACTTGCTCCTGTAATTATACAATATTTGTGGTACTTTGAGGAAGTACTGATAATCCGAAATTTTAGGTATAAAAAAAGCACCTACCGATAGATAGATGCTTTTTTACTAAATAATACTTATTCCTCTTCTGACGCTGCCCATTGATCCAATTTATCCATTACACACTTAAGTGTATTCTTACATATTTCAGGTAACTGTCCGCCAAAAGCTTTTTCTGCTGCCTTATAGCCTTGCTCAATAGCTGATTTTAATTCTTTAACCTTTGTCTTATCATTACCTGACACAGCTTTGGCAAATTCAAAAAGCCTGTTGGCAGTTTTTTTAACGCCATATTCTCCGTCTTCTGAAATAAGCCTTTGAGCCTCTGCCCTTGTGTTGGCATCAATTTGAACCATTCTGTCTTCATTTGCCTTACGGTTTGCACCCTTGAAATGCATTCCTTGCTGCTTTAACAATTCTTCTACCATTTGCCTCAATGGACTTAATGCATCCTCTGCTTCCTTCTTCAACTGCTCTATTTTCTGAACATCAGGCTTCAAAACTTTTGGGTTGTCATAGGTTGCTTTCTTCTCCGGAACTCTGCCGATTTCAACAACACAAGCTTCTTGCTGGGCAGTTGTTTCCACGGTGTTTTCCTGTTTTGTAGCCTTTTTCTCATTTGCATTAATTAGATTTTCCCTACCGGAAAGATTTACTGCATTTATCATATTACTTACCTCCTACCAACTTACCGTTTATAATACTTATATCGGCAAATATTGGTTATTACATTAATGATTTCACCATGCCCCCGTTGTTTATTTTTTGACCCACTGGTACTCATATGCGGTTTCTATATAATTATGAAGGTTTGTTCTTACTGTGTTCTTGCATATGCTTTTCGTAGATCTTGTTTAAGTGTATTTGTTCCTATATCACTTTGCTCAAAACGTCGTCGATTTTCATATTTCCCAATACTCACAATCCTTATATCTCCTCCGCCTTGTTTATTCGGCCAGATTGTAACTATGTTTTTAGGTATTCCACGCGAAAAAATCGCTTCAAAAATATATGCTCCATCCTTTCGCTTAATACACTTATAATCCTTATCCAAATAAACATCTATTTCTGCAAGTTCATTAATCAGAATGTTTACTAAATTCGGATACGATGTACTATTATGCTTTTTATGCGGTGCCTCTAAATGGCTCAACACAGAAGCAATGTTAGAAGAATCTTTAGTTTCTTTACTTTCTGATTTCATATTTCCTGTTTTCCCAGCAACATATTCACCAAATAGATTGCACCCGGGCATGTTTAATCGGTTATTCCAGAATACATCAAAATAAATAACATTGAATTGCCTGCCAAGTCTCACACTTACTTCATTCGCCTTTTTCACTACGTATTGTTGCATGTCATCGTACAAATCTTTTGTTCTAATTTCCCCAAAGGATGATTTCCGTGTCAGACCCCAACGGCGGATACTTTCATTGTCAAAAATTTCTTCATTATTTATAATCCAACTGTCTATTGGAAGAAAAAGTAACGGCATTAATTGCTTCCGTGTTTCATTATCAATTTCTTCAGACATAGCCACAATATGTTCTATGTATAGATCCACTATCTTACGAATTCTATTATATGATTCATTTAACAAAGTTTGATTGGAATTAGGAAGAAGCGCTTCATACAAAATACGGTACAATTTATGTTCAAATACATCCATTTCTTCTCTTGTTCTAATTTGTTTAAGCTCATTGATTATCCGGTCACCCTTCACTAGAAAAATCTCATCAAACACTTCCATAGCTTTTATCTTATTATCATAGAAATTGCCATAATTAAGCTTTTTCCCAAATGCTTGTGTAGTGTTTATATCCACAGCCTTTTTACGCTTTCCATTTACTGTTACACCCTTGATAATATCCTCATATTTATAAAGGACAGAAGGATTCAGAAATATTTTTTCTGCAGATTCCCAGGCTAAATTAAAAATAGAAATGTTCATAATTAAATATTCCTCCTTTATTCCATAATGTATCAGATGTTTCCAAAAAGGAGTGCCAAAGAGATACCCTATTGTTCTTTCAACTCAAGCTCTCTTATAATACTCCGGATCCATTATCGTGCTATACCACCATCTGGTTACGGCATTTCACCATCCGGCAATAATACCGCACCTTCTTCAATTAGCTTGTCCAGCAGTGTGATGTCACTGTCCTTGAGCTTGGCATAGAGTGCGGCTTCAGAAATAAGAACCATATCGGCACGACG
Organism: Bacillota bacterium; assembly: GCA_023398495.1. Taxonomy (GTDB): domain Bacteria; phylum Bacillota; class Clostridia; order Acetivibrionales; family Acetivibrionaceae; genus Acetivibrio. The sequence continues at coordinate 4,236 of JAEWSG010000175.1, read as the reverse complement.
GAAATCTTCCATGTGAACACTCTCCGGCAGGATACCAACGCCTTGTGCAAATCTTTCCGGTGCGTCCCATGTGAAATCACCATCGGGGCCATCAGAGTAGCCACCCCTTGAAGCAATCCAAGATTCAAGAGCCTTTGAGCGGCATCCATTTCCTTGTCATAATTACGCTGCAGCCCCGGTTCCGGGTCTCCGCCATGCTCCTCCAGTACCGCAAGTTCCGGTATGCCCTCTGACCAACCTTTATGTTCTATGCTGCCCAGTAACCGCAGTGTTCCGTTTTCAGCCACTACGCCGCTGTTTCTGCCGCTGAAAAAGGCACCAGTAACAGTCACAGTTGCATCGTTTAGGATTTTTAGATGGGCACCTTCCTGTATATCCAGGCTATTGAAGCTGGTATCAAATAATATTTCTACCGTTGCATGTGAGCCTTCAGTATTCCGCTTGATGGTGACCTCACCACCAATACTTTCAAACCACCTTCATATGTAAATGTGCCTTTATTGACAAAGCTGTTTTTTACAATAAGTCCGCCGCCTGTAATGCCGTTGCCAAGAAAAACACCAACGTTTTTGTTAGTGGCATTTGCCTTGGTGAATATGATATCCTTTGTGAGTCTCACATGGGCCCCCGCATCGTTTTCAAGTGCTGCACGCAGCTCGGCTACTGTGCCCACGTCCTTTACAGTATCCTTTGCCAGTGCCGTCACCGGCATAAGTGTCAAAAGCATGGCAACCGATAGAATTGCCGCAAATATCTTCGTTATTGTCATGTTACTTTCCACCCCTTTCGATTGGATACACCATTGTCATTTAAGATGTTCACTTATTCAATTCTTTAGTTTAATGGAATGTTAATTAAGAATTTAAGAATAAAACTTTAAAGTTGAGATTTCCATAAGTAAACCTATTATCGGTAAAATTTCCATAAAAATTAATATACGAATGGTATAGTAATTTTCCAGATTGACCTCCAACGTATACTTTAAATGTATTAATTGAAGGTCATCCATTAAGGAATTTGATAATAGGTTTCATTATGTGTCTTATGATTATTTTGATTTTTCTTATTATAACTCAGCCAACATCTTTTCCGGGTCAGTTGCAGCCTTTACTTTACGGTTTGCCTTAACAATAATACCCTCTTCATTTATAAGATATGTGGTTCTTACAACCCCCATATACTTTTTACCGTATTGCATCTTTTCCTTCCACACATCATAAGCTTCAATGGCCTTACGCTCAGGGTCTGACAGAAGTGTAAAGGCTAATCCGTATTTTTCTTCAAACTTCTTGTGGGAATCAACTGAATCCTTACTCACCCCAAGAACTACCGCACCCTTTTCCGTAAACTGCGCGTACCTTTCCGAATAACCGCACGCCTGCTTGGAACAGCCTGCTGTGTTATCCTTGGAATAAAAATAAAGGATTACCTTCTTTCCTCTATAATCAGATAATTTGTGCATTTTTCCGTTCTGGTCCGGCAATTCGAAATCCGGTGCTTTTGTTCCTACTTCCAACATAACTTATCCCCCTTTAAATAACAGAACTTAATACAGCAAATCTTTCAATTGGAAAAACCTCTTATATAAAGCATCCAACTCACAACCACAGTTACCGCATTCCTTGTCTGCTTCCTCAATTGCCTTTATCAGCACTTCTTTTGTTTCATCTCCATTAAGATATCTAATAGAAGGAACAGCAATTAAGTCCCAGCCGGAAGCAGCGAATTTTTCTAATATCATTTTTAATTCATCATTTTCTAAGGGTTCGGAAAACTGTCCTATTTTTCCAAGGTGTTCACCTATAGTGAAATAATTGATTGGTGAGTAAACAACAGGATTGATTTGTCGTAAATCAATAAAATCAAGCTTTAAAAGCTCATCGTCCACATTAATATTCTTGATTTCAGCAAAATAAGTAGTTGTATCACCCACTTGAACCCTATGATATAACTCACATTCGTACGACCACTTGCTATTTGCTATAATTGGTACATTAAGCTTATTACCTTTTATAATCGTCGGTTTTTCTTTATCATAATAGCGTCTTTTATGAATTTTGCTTCCGCAGGTTTCCATAAAACACATCAAATCCGGTGTTACAACAGTGGCAGAAAGCTGTTTGGTTCGTTCAAAGTTTTGCTTTGTTTGCTTATTGCCATTCATGCTAATAACCAGGCAGCTTGGCTGGCCCCATGTATAACTCACCCATGATATAGGGGCAAAATTCTCTTTTCCATCTTCATTGTATGTGCCGATTAAGAACACTTGCTGTGTAAAGAAAACCGGTGAACTATTTGCTGGCTTTTCCATTATAAAGCCTCCTCGATTACAAAATTAAATTGTATTTTTCTAATAGATTCCTCAGAATTTCCTTTTCGTCAATAGTAACCTGCTTTAGCTCAACTTTCATTTTCACGGCCTCCTTGATGACGAACTCTTTTCACTGTCACATTTATAAGTAAGATATTGTATCCTGAATAAATGTGCCCTTTCTCAAATCATCAAAAGCTTTATTCAATTCTTCCTTAGTGTTCATTACAATAGGACCTCCCCAGGCTACCGGTTCGTCTAAAAGCATCGAACTAATAAATAGTACCTGGGCATTTTTATCCGTAGACTTTATCTCGACTTCATCACCTGACGTAAGCTTTACCGCAGTCTTTTCCTTTATCAGTTCTCCGGCGATATAGGCATCTCCTAAAAGTGTGAACATCATTACTGAACGTTCACTATCAGTATTCAAGACCATAGAAGAATTAGGATTAAGATGAATATCATAGTAATCCAGGGGCAAATATTTGCTCATATATCCTTTTCTATCTTTAAATTGCCCTGCCAACAATCTTAATTTACCGCCATCAAACTCAATTTCCTCAATTTCTGATTTTTTGATGTTGTGATATGCGGGTGGAGCCATTTTGTCCTTTGCTGGAAGGTTAAGCCACAGCTGCACGCCCAATAGTCTTTCGGCTGCCGGAAGTCTTTCTTCATGCAAAATACCAGAACCTGCTGTCATCCATTGCACCTCTCCATCACCAATTGTATCCTCATTTCCTAAACTGTCCTTATGAGTCATAAATCCGCGATACACATAACTGATTGTCTCAATGCCTCTGTGGGGATGCATAGGAAAACCTGCCGTGTAATCCTCCGGATTGGTGCTGTCAAAGGAATCCAGCAGTAAAATCGGATCATATTTCTGAACAGTTTGGTCCCCCAATACTCTGACCAAACTTACTCCTGCTCCGTCGATAGTTCTATAACCTCTAACGTGATGACTAATTTTTCGTTCCATATTGCCAGCCTCCTTTTTTATTTTTAGGACAAATAGTTAACTTTAGACAAATATTTTATATTAACTGCAAAACACAGCCTTTCAAGCATTTTTATTAATTACATACACTATTCTATCAATAAAAAGCCTTGAATTCCAGTATTCATAATAATTATTGTGCGTTAAGGAATTTGGGGATATCCCTTCAGATAATGGTCAAAAAACTCCAAAGTGATGCGGTTGATTATCCTTAAGCAATGGTGTGCATCAATACTTGTCTTATGCCCGTTCAGCACTCTTGTCAGAACAGGACTTGCCAATGCAAGATCCGTTATGGACAAATGACCGCTTCCCGGAATGTGGTAGTTATGGACAAAGGATTGAGAGCTCAAAAGCATTCTGTTGTTTTGTAAATACTGAGTCCATTCCGACAGATGGCTCCATGAACTGTCTGTATAAACATTGAGAACAGGTATGGGATAATTTGCATCCTCAAAGACAAATTCTCCGTCTTTGACACCTTTAATATCACACAGAAAAGGAGATTCCAATGCAATAACAGCTCCCACATCCTTCCTCATACGCCCAATTCCAAGAGCTGCCGAACCTCCCAGGGAATGCCCGATAACACCGATTTTTGAGTAATCCACCAGCCCATATATGGTATCTGTAGTATTACTCTTTTTCGTACCAATAATGGTATCTAGTACAAACTGAATATCATCCGTTCTTAATTTCATCCACTTCTGATAATATTGAGAGCTTTGAAGCTTGTCAGAATGGGCATCTTCTCTCATAATTTCCTGCAAATACCCTTTATCCATCAAAACTGTATTAATAGTTTCTTCTGGTAATTTTGAAATTTGAGTTCGTTCGTACAGCATCGAGTTAATCCGTTCATTCAATGTCCTGAAGCTCCAATGTTCACTAACGCTCATAGCGATATAAAATTCTCTTTTCA
>JAEWSG010000165.1 GCA_023398495.1 Bacillota bacterium | reverse complement strand
GAATAGAGTTATTATTCGTAAAATATCCATTCCATTGAGTATATACCAATACATATTTACTATTTTTAACACCGCTAATATTAATACTGTCCAGTTCTTTGTCTCCGCTTGCCATACCACTGTTAACAGTACCCAAAATTTCCTTATCACTTGGTTTTAATTCTCCAGGAAATATTTGATCAAAAGCTTGGTTAACATCAATGTAAGGATTTATTGACGTTCCTGTATAAATTCCTACTGCTGGCACATAAAAACCACATATTCTTGCATTAGTTTTAGCATCTATAAATACTACTCTTATGTTTGTTTTTTTCTCAATTCACAAATCGTATTATAGATGTTTGTTTTAAAAGTATTTAAACTGGCTTGGCTGTTAATTTTATTAAGTTGATAAGGCTATGTAATTAATGCTATAATAATTACATAGGATGTGATGAATTGAAGGAAGAAATACATAATGCTCATGACAAGGGATATAAATATATATTAAGTATAAAAAGGCTATTTGTACAGTTGCTAAAAAGCTTTGTAGACCAAGGCTGGGCAAAGAAAATTGAACCTAGTATAACGTAAAATAAATAAATGGACTAATTGTTTGTGTGGGTGTATAATTAAAACATTGGAGGTGTTTTGATTATGGCTAAATCCCAGATGTTAATTATTTCAGATAGTGATAAATCATATTTAGAGTCGGTCGTTCGAACAAGAACTATACAGGCACAGGTTGTAAATCGTGCAAAAATTTTGCTTCTTAAAGCAGCTGGTGAGACGATTGATTCTGTTGCATATAAATTAGATATTAATAGAAAGAGTGTCATGCTTTGTTTGAAAAAGTACAATGAAGGTGGTGTTGAAAACGCTTTATCTGATGCCCCAGGTCGCGGGCGTAATCCGGAAATCACAGATGATGAGAAGACCTGGATAATAGACATTGCCTGCAGAAAACCTCGAGAATTCGGATATGCTGCTGAAACATGGACTTATGCAAAACTGACACAGCATATTAATACCACGGCAGAATTAGCAGGCTATGCAAGGCTGTCAACCCTGACAAAGACCAGTATCAAAAACATCCTGGATGCCGCAGAGATTAAGCCTTTCAAAATCACATATTATTGTGAAAAGCGTGACCCTGAATTCAAGCAAAAAATGCATGATGTTCTCGTCGTATATAAGCAGGTGGAATTACAGTTTGATGAAGATGGCAACTTACTGCCTGTTGTGGGTCAAATGGTTCATACTTTGTCGTATGATGAAAAGCCTGGTATTCAGGCGATTGCAACAACTTCACCCGATAGAAACCCGACAACTGATAATGGGACAATTCAGCGTGATTATGAATATAGGCGATTAGGAACAGTATCGCTTCTTGCAGGGATAGATCTTCTTAGTGGTGAAGCTATCCCGCTTGTGTCGGAGACACATAAAAGTTCTGATTTTATCCGCTTTCTTAAAATACTTGATGAAAAGTATCCCAAAGAAGATAAAATACGTGTTATTCTTGATAATCACTCAGCACATACTTCAAAGGAAACACGGGCATTTTTAACAACTATGCCAGGACGCTTTGAGTTTGTTTTCACACCCAAACATGGCTCTTGGCTAAATATGATAGAAGGCTTCTTTAGTAAAATGACAAAACAAATGCTTCGTGGTATTCGTGTTCAGTCAAAGAATGAACTTATTGATCGAATCTATAAGTATTTTGATGAAGTAAATGAGGTTCCGGTAGTATATCACTGGAAATATAAAATGGATGAAATTAAACCAGACGTTAATGAACAGTCCAGCTAATTATTTAACGCTATACTAGTGATGTGGAACTAGTTGATAAATCCTTTATACTGCCGGATTTTAAGAACAAAGAAGCAGACTTAGTATATAAGGTTAATATAGATGGAAATAGTGTTTACTTTTATCTTCTTGAATTGCAATCAAGAGTTGATCATCAAATGCCATATAGATTGATGCTTTATATGGTAGAGATATGGAGAAATATATTAAAAGAGACTGACAAGAGAGAAGCTAGAAGAAAAGATTTCAAACTACCTGTAATTATACCGTGTGTATTGTACAATGGCAGTGAAAAATGGACTGCAAAGAGAAGCTTTAAAGAAACCTTATACGAATATGAACAGTTCGGCGATCTTGTACTAGACTTTAAATATATATTGTTTGACATAAGAAGATACCGAGATGATGAGCTTTTAGAACTGGCAAATTTGATAGCAACAGTGTTTTTTATAGATAAGACCAAGGATAAGAGTAGTGAAATTATTGGTAGACTGCAGGAAGTAGCAGTAAAAGTACAAGGTTTATCTGATGAAGATACAAATGTAATGTGGAATTGGATGAAGAATATTATAGCAAGAGGATTAAAAAGTGAAGTTAGAAAAGAAATCGATGATATTTTTCAAAAGGAAGGAAAGGTGAAAAATATGGTATATGCTTTAGAAAGAGCTTTTAGAAAAGAAAAAATGGAAAGCAAAATGGAAGGCAAAATAGAAGTAATCCAAGAAATGTTAAAAGAAGGAGATTCTCTTGAAAAGATATCAAGGGTTACAAAGATATCCATTGATAAAGTTAAAGAAATAGCGGAAACATTGGTAAATTAGGACCTTTTCAATGA
>JAEWSG010000144.1 GCA_023398495.1 Bacillota bacterium | reverse complement strand
GTTCCGTTAGGTAACGGTTATTGTTCTGTAATTATGGGATAAATTTAATTATTTAAGATATAGGAATTACCGAAGGAGGAGATTTTTTTTATGCAACCGGGAGCATTTTAAAAGCCATAATGGGATTGGTATAAGTACATGAATCCAATAAAGGTACCGGAGCGGCAAACTCCAACTCGTTCTTATTCATCATTCCCTTAACACCTTAAAAAATTTTCACTTGGAAATTTTTATATAAAACCATTCTTTATACATTTGTGGTAACGATGAATAAAATGCTATATGTTATCATTCATTATGGACACTCATAAATTTTATAACTATGCCACAAAGATTAAGCACCATATTAGATGTTTCAGGAAAACTCCTTGATAGGAAGGGTGTTTTCAATGCTTTTGTGGATATTGACAGTCAGCTTTACATTGATCCGAGTCTTTTGAATAAGCCTAAAATTAAGGAATTTAGAAACTCCTATTCGAAATTCAAAGATTACTTTAGTCAAGTCCTTACACTTATTGACCATTCGCAAAATCAAAATGATAGATTTAGTCAAGAAGCATTCAAGAGACTCCAATTTAAAGAATTCAAATATGTGGCTCTTGGCTATTCAATTGGCAATAAAAGTGGTAATGCCATAGGACCTGAATTAGCTATTAATCTTTTAAATACATCGCATCAGATAATTAAAGCAGGAATTAAAGACCCAATAATTTTTGAACTAGTTGGACTTTTTGAAAAAGGTATTGGCGCAGACCGAATAAGCGACATGACAATCCAAATCATAAAAGAAGATTTGATAAAATTTACCCAACGAGTTAGTGATGAATTAAACATCAAACAAAGGGAGTTTGGAAAATCAAAAATTAAATTACCTTTCAATTCGAAGACAGGAGAACCAATAGTTTTTACACCAAAAGAACTACTCCAAGATTTACCAATTGCTTTTTGTTGGGACGACATAGACAGAGTTTGTAGGGAGAATGACGATATTCGATATAGAGTAAACAAACAAATCGGGAAAACATGGAAATATGCAACATCTACAAGAGTTGCAAAATCACAATTAAAAGAAACTCTCCTTGCTAATCCTGAAGTTTTAAAGGATTTAATTAAACAATATAAGCAAAAACCTAAAATACCTTACGACTTTGTTAACGACCCTAGTGGGCAAGTCATTTGGGCAGAGCTTTCTGAAAAAGCAGTAAATGATTTTCCATTAGACTTTGCGACTTTAAAATTGAAACCGGTAACTAGTGAGAATATTATACACGTTACAAAGACTATTTGTGAGCAATACGCAAAACTTATTGAGAGCAATGGGTGGTTTGAATTTCTGTACGATGATTCAGGGAATCTGCGTAATGAAAGGTTTGCTCAGAAACTATTTTACGGAATTGCAGATCAATATTGTCTTGCAAACGATTTGAATTTAAGTAGAGAGCCAAATGCCGGCAGTGGAGCTTTGGACTTCAAGATTACAAAAGGTTATCAAGCAATAGTGACAGTTGAAATCAAGTATTCTTCTAACACAAATCTGTTCAAAGGATATTCTATTCAACTTCCTACATATAACAAGGCAGAGAGTGCAAATAATAGCATTTATTTGGTTTTGAGAACAACCCAAACGGATAACTCTATTAAACAACTTCAGAAAATTAATAAAGCGGCAAAGGATAAAGGTGAAAGAGTTCCAGACGTACTTATTATAGATGCAAGACCACAAAAATCGGCGAGCCGTAGAAGTTAATGAACAAAAATTGAACAATATAGCAATGAGAAAAAGAAAAACGGCTGCCCAATCGAGCAGGCTTCCACCAATAATTAGCCAATGCGTAGAAACTCTCAGACTGTCAATGAAAGCGGGAATTCAGCTTCTTCAATTTCAGGTACTCCTTTATTCGGTGGGTTCTGGAGTCTGAAAAGAATAGCTTGGGTTTCTTTATACTCCATCGCTTCAGGGAATGTAATAAATTCAGCTGTAGATGTGTTCTTTTTTACTTCCTCTTCAATTTCTTGGAGGGTAACTTTAAAGAACTCTTTTCTTCCATTGACCATATTGACTTTTTGCTTGTCAAATGCCTGATGTAATTGAGCTTCAAGTGCAGGAGCGTCTTCTGAGAAAATCATCGCATGGATGTCGAACCCAAAAGGAACAGAAGCATCACCTAATTCACGAACTCTTTCTTCAGGTTCAAGGCGTCGTGTCATGCCAATTTTATAAACATTTTCACCAAAGGAACCAATATTTGAAATGATGTAAACGTGGCCTCGCTTTGTCTGTTGTGCCATTGAAAGTGCTCTTTCTTTCTTTTCCTGTGCTTCTGATAATTTTTGTTCTAATTCCGCAATCTGGGCTAACAGTTTCTCATGCTCTTCTCCATGGACATTATCAATGGTCAGTTTTACTTTTGAAAGTTCCTTCTCATATTGCGCTTCTTCTTTTTCAGCCTGACGGGTAGCGTTCTCTATCTCTCTCTTTACTTTTTCCTCTTCTCTTAATTCGTCCTGAATACGCTTCATATCTTCTTTCTCTTGTTGACGCTTAACCAGGTATTCATATTCTAGTATCAACTCTTGCTGTTTAAGACGGTAGTAGTCTAAATCAATATATACTGAAAACCCCTCACCAAGCTTATTAACTGATTCAAACAGTTTGTACATTCTCTCTTTCATTTGGTTAACATTGTTCCATTTTACTTTTGAGATAAGGGAATTACATTCACCATTGAAAGCTCTTAACATTAACTTTTTATATCTTTTTACAACAACACGCCCTTTAGCTTCACTGCCTTCAACCGTCCAGTTTGTATTACAGTGGGCGGCTGTGTCGTTTGAAATCATTTCTTTTTGAAGACTGCAAATTCTCTCTTGCTCTTTTCTATAATCATCTGAACGGTCAAAATTATACTCAGGCTCATAAATGCCGAATTCTATCAGATCTAATTTTGATTCATAAACACTTACTTCATGCTTTAACTTAGCATATACATCAAGGGCACTCTGATAATTTCTGTTGAGTTCATGAAGCTCCTTTTTAACTTCATCTTCTTTGGCTTTTAGCGAGAGTTTTAGGTCATTAAACTCCTTAAGCTTAGTTTCTTTTTCTTTCTCGATGTCAATTATTGGTTCATACTTTTTAAGTAAAGCTGATAACCTTGAAATTTCTTCGAGTTCTTTTTTCTTTAAAAAATTGAATAATCCCATGACTAAAATTTTTGTTTTCCTGATGCGTAATTTAAGAAGATTATTCAAAAAAACACATGACGTTTGGTAAATGGATCAATACGAATATTCATTAGACACGGACGAATATTCATTTGATGAAATTTTATGATTTAAAACCCGTCATCCCGCAGCGAAGCAAGTGATCTGTGTCGGCAAACAATATCATGAAAGCATAGAGTTTAAAGTTACCTTAGGATAGGGTGAAAGAGCAGGTCTATTCAAACCGGCCCACCAGTATTAAGCAGATCTCTTTCCCGAAGTTTCGGGACTACGAGATGACCGTGTTCCATAGGTAACTGGTTGGTGGTTGATGTTCGCAAGTGTGGCTTGAGTGCTGTTTGGAGGAGATCCCTTGCTTCGCTGCGGGATAATTGTGTTCCATTAGGTAACTGACTTGTAGTTGCTCTGCGCTCAGCGCTTGGCGCTTCGCTTTTAACAAAGAACAAAGAACAAGCGATAGCTGTTAGCCTTGAGATATGAGCAAAGTAATTGGAGCAATAAACATGACACTTGACGGGATTTGCGACCATACAGTGGGCATCACTGATGAAGATATACATCAACATTATACCGAACTTCTGGACAATGCAGGAGTTCTGCTATATGGACGGACAACTTACCAACTCATGCAGTTTTGGCAAACGCTGCTGGAAAAGCCTTCAGGTGAAAGATCAATGGACGACTTTGCTGTGGCCATAGACAAAGTACCAAAAATTGTTTTTTCATTATGTTCAGATTGAATCTATTCACTTCTTCCACGTCCGAAAACGATTGATGAGGAGTAAAAAAGTTAGCGGTCTATCCTCTAACTTCTTCTTTCAGCATCCCAATGCGTTGGTATAGTTTCTTTCGGAAAGTTCTATTATACAAGAATGAAATAAACACAAAGGAAACAATACTGATTACAAGAAATACCAGCCAGTTAAAATGAAAGTGAGGATTAAAGAAAAACCCTTCTGCAGCATATTTTTGAAGAAGCAGATCTTTACGCCATTCAGCACTTGATCTAAGCAAATCAGCAATAAGCTCCGGGTCAGGTTGCTTATAATACCAGCCTGCTATAAAACCTATTGAAATTGAAATTACTGCATAAATTAAGTGCTTAAACTCTAATTTAAATCGGGAATAATAATTGAAGAGTATCGTTTGAGCTTTGAGCAGTGCTTTATTTATCTTATCTGTGATTTTAACTGATTCGTCATTTTCTGCTATTTCAGTAGATATAGTTCTTGGTGTCATAAGATAGACAGCTAATGAAATTAGCAACAGCCCTATCCAAATCTTATTAAAACGGGCATACCGGTAATCAAGCAGCAAGGATGTATGATATTCTAACATGAGAGAAGAAGGACCTAAAAAAAGAACTCTTCCTAGATTACCACCAGTGTCCATGTAGATTTGCGTCTCATTCGTTTTGTTCACCGGATTGGGTTCACCCTGATATCTGTTAAACGACCCGCCTTGGGAATATATATTAGTATTGAAACCTCCAATAAGAATTAGAAGGCCATAAGCTCCAATGAGAATAGCGATTACTTTCAGCCATGCTTTCTTTTGGTATATGGGTTGATAATTGCGCTTGCTGGCAAGAATGATAAATGGGGCGAAAATCGGACTAATAAAGGCGAATATTAATGACCAGACGGGTCCTATATGCCTCCTTTTGCCGATATGCCGGTATAATAATGCAAGTAAAGCCCAAATAACCAGCGGAATGCCATAAACTGCTAACACGTACATAATTATCAGTCTTTAAAATTTAACGAATTAAAGAACTTGTCAATATCAGGGTTATTCTCTTTACCTGATTTTGATCCAACAGATAGGATATATATATAATCATCATTTATGATCCATCTTAATGATGACGTGATATCTGCTTCAACTTCTTTTATATGCGCTTCCACGCCAATGCGACCTTTGTAGGTGATCCAGTGTTGATCTAGTAATTCCTTTAAGACCTGTGGGTTCGTATTCATATAATTATCGATCCGGTCTTTGAAAAATGCTGTTGTATCTGAAAACATCTCCTTTGGCATTTTTGCCACTGACATAAGATAACCAACACTAGATTCAAATTTATTCATGTGGCTGTTTATTCCAAATAAGTTTATTGAAATATCACCGTATACTGTTTCATGAAGAATCAAAACTCTCCCTATGTTGAGCGTCTCATTCATGAGATGCAATTACGAAATTACAGTTCCAAAACTGTTAGCTCATACAGTTCACTTCTATCAAAGATAGAAAGTTTTTATCACCTGCCGTTTGATCAGATATCCACTCAACAACTCAAAGACTATGTACTTCGAAGGATTACCAGTGAAGAAATCTCCACTTCCTTGATTAACCAATACATCAGTGCCTTCAAAATCATGCAGGTTGATGTGCTTAAACGCAATTGGGAACAGATACAGATTAAACGTCCCAGACGTGTAAAAAGACTC
>JAEWSG010000126.1 GCA_023398495.1 Bacillota bacterium | reverse complement strand
ATTGGCAGATGAATTATGCTATCCGGAATTTTAGTTTATGCAGGTCATATGTACCTGCTTTTTTCTTTTTATTTTCCCTGCAATTTATCTTGTCCAAGTTACTGACAAATAGCCTGTCCGATAACACAAATGAAAACCAAACTTTATGAATATTAAAAGAAGACATTATGAAAGTTATTAAGCAATAACCATTTCCAATCTTATAAGAAATAAAAAAGGTAGGTATCAACCTATCTTTTTTATTTAAGAGATGACTTATACCAAATTCCAACATCCTTTCTGTCTCCTCAACCCTATATAAAAAGCTAATCTGTCAACTCAACCCTAGCAAGTTGATATGTTCCCACGAACAATAAAATAAGGATTTCCCTACATTGAAACTTCCAGTCAATCAACCGAAAAAAGTCCAATGCCCGAAATCCCCTTATTTTCTATACTTTCCACTCTGCTATTTCTCAACCCTTGACATCAAGACAACACACTCCACATGTGTGATAGTTAGGCTATTTAGGGAACAAGTCCAAAAATAGCGAAAGCACCTTATTTTACAGGCTTTTTCAAGTACCTCCTGAAAACCCGACATCTAATCTGTTGCTTCAAATAAGTAGGCTATTTACAATTCCAGTCAACATACAAATTATTATTTATCTCTCATTCTCTGCAATCTGATGTACTATCTTTGAAAATTCTTCAGATTTTGATTCTAGTAGCCCATGTGTCGTATTTTCCATAATGAACATTTTTTTATAAGGAGCATTTACACTATCAAAATATTCCTGGGCCAATTTATAGTTGGTCTGATAATCCATATTTCCATTGATATTATAATATGGAACTTTATAATTAAATCTACCATTCAAAGAGAATGACTCAAATTCCTCTGATTGTAAGAAATTTAAATACACGCTCATATTTCTGGAAAAGTATTTAATCCAGTCAATAGCTGAATAATTAGGATTAAATATAACTGTAGTTATGAGATTATAATCCGAACCGTCCTTCATCATGCTATAACCATATTTTTTCATAAGCAAGTTTTTGGCTGTAATATGATCCATTGTAATATTATCCGGAGTTAATTTCTCTACAAGTCCTAGTGCTTCATCATCTCCATCAGCCCAAACATATGCTTCATCCTTAAATGCTTTATCGTTATCAACCGAATCAACAAGTTGTCCCGTTCCTATAAAGCATTCATAATATTCCGGATATTCAAGCACAAGATTAGCACCATAAATAGAGCCCCAGGAATGACCAAGTATGGTTATCTTGTCTACGTACAAATAATCGCGTATAAATTCCGTCATTTCCTTTCCGTCTTCCATGAATATATCTCTTGTTAATTCGATGTCATTCTGTTCTTCATCATAACTCTTTCCACAGTTCCTCTGGTCCCAGGTTACCACCGTATAAACATCTGCCCATTTTCTTGTAATCGCATAATCTATGTCACTTGTTGATGACCCTGGACCGCCATGCAGATACAACAAAACCGGATTATTAATATCTTCACCATAAATATTTATCCATTGTTTGGTTCCGTTAATATCAACATACATGGACTCATTGATGCCGCTAGCTGGAGTCTTTTTATTGATAGTTACTCCAACTGCTCTTACGGCAAAAAATATAATCAATAATGTAATAAGAATTAAACCAATATACTTTAAAATTTTTAGTATTATCCTACTTTTTCGTTTCAATGCAATTCCCCTCCATTTACCTATAATGAAAAATCAAATTTTATTATTGCTTCTTCGAGCTATATTTCTTACTGCTGCGACGCGTACCGTCATCATCAGTAACGATATTGCGTGACATCAATGTAACGCACTCAACGTATAATTTTTAGGCTATTTTTCACGTTTCACTTTTTTCAGCAAAAACACTGTGTTTAAGCGGTTTAAACAGTATTTCTGTCATGTCAAGGTAATCAATCTCGATTAGGCTATTTTACTTTTTCGAACTATATTTCTTGCTTTTTCTCTGGTTTTCATTCTCGACTTGTGTCACATTACTTCGGCGAGCCTTTTCTATTTGTACCGCAAGGCTTTTTAATTGCTCTGCATCGTTTGTACTTACCCTTGCATAAATAGCGACCCGCTTTTCTCTTTTAGGAGGTTTAGGCGGTATGAAATGTATTCTTGAATTTTCTAACATACGTCTGTCTTCCTTAAAATTAAATCCCATTTTTCTTGTTATATGATAAAATTTACAATTCCATATATCAGATAACATATTGTAAAAATTAAAATAGGTACAATTACAATCTTATTTTTTCTGTCAATAGCAAAAAACAAAAAAGCCAAACAAGGTGGAACTGTTAATAATAAAATGATAATTACATTAGTTGTACCATTGTAATAAAACATCCAACCAGCAAAATATAGTAAGTAACAAATTATCATAGCAATAATCATAGGGGTAATCCCTATTTTTTACGTTCCTTATTAATAAATACACATAAAGCAGCAACCATTAACACCTGGCATCAACCTTTGACATCAATACCACCGTCTCAACGTGTGAAACTTAGGCTATTTCACATTTTTTCTGAAAATCCGCATTTTTCTTTGTGTATATGCCTATTTCTACTATATAATATATACTATCAGAAAGCAACGTTGTATAGGCTATTTAAAATTTTAGGAGGAAATATGTGTGGGAGCTAAAAGTATCAGAAAAATAGATACTTCTGAAAAGACCATTAAAAACGCTGCCATATACTGCCGTGTCAGTAGTGGAAAGGAAAGGCAGCTCAATAGTCTAATAGCACAGATATCTGCGCTGACGAGAATGGTTTATTATTTACCAAGGTGCAGACTTAAGGATATTTATGTTGACGCACTATCTGCATTTAATGAAATACGTCCTTTGGGCGTTCACATTCTATTTCAGGAGGAGGAGATTGATTCAGATAACCTTGAAGCTTCTCTGATGCTATCTGTTGCCACATCTATTGCGCAGGCAGAAAATGAATCACGCAGTGACAATATCAATATGGGAATCCAGTTCGGAGCTATGTCTGGCACATCAAAGCTTTACTCAAAAAAGTGCTTTGGCTATGACCATGACAAAGACGGCAAACTAATTATCAAGGAGCCAGAAGTATCGGCCGTTCGATTGATTTTTGAAAGCTATCTGGAGGATACAGCATTTTAGGTCTGCGTAAGTTACTACTTGAAAAAGGAATTAACTCACCGACAGACAAAATATTATGGTGCAAACAGTCAATCGAGATGATTCTAAATAATAGTAAATATACTGGAGACTCAAAAATACTTGACCCTGAGAAAACTCAAAGCGGTAGAGATGGTTATTGTGTTTATGGTCATCATCCGGCTGTTATCAGCAAGGAAATGTTTGAAGCCGTGAAAATTGAGAGGATCTCTCGCAGCAACATTATTCAAACAGAGACTGGGAAGACTCGAAAAACCACGAAGTACACTTCTAAAAGAAAAGCGTAACTGAAAAAACCGATCTCAGATATAAGGGCCTTCCTTCGGAGACAGATCACTATCCTGAGCGAATATGAAAAATCGCTTGTCCAGTGGTTGATTGAAAAAGTCACCATATTTGAGGATAAATTTACTGTGGAATTTAAATCCGGCGTGTTGGTGGATGTGGCTGTACATTCCTGTATAAATAATGGGCAAAAATAAATGTAGAAAACATTTTACAACTCCAAGATAATTAGTTGTAATTATTTTGCACAATTTAATTGTTATAAATGCATTTAGGAGGAATCATCATTATGTCTATTTATGATTACCAATACACATCCATAGAAGGAAAGACTGTAGAAATGTCCGAATATGAAAGCAAAGTTCTCATTATCGTAAACACCACCAGCAAATGTGGTTTTGCACCGCAGTATCAAGGGCTTCAGGAGCTTTATGAGCATTATCACGATCAAGGCTTAGTGGTAATCGGCTTTCCCTGCAATCAGTTTATGGAGCAGGAACCCGGAAGCGAGCAAGAAATTTCCAGCTTCTGCTCGGTTCGTTACGGTGTTAATTTCCCGTTGTCCCAAAAAGTTGACGTACGTGACGAAACAGCCCATCCGCTTTATAAGTATTTAACGTCCCAGAAGGATTTTGAAGGTTTGGGGAAAGGAATAAAGGCTAAATCCATGGAACTGATGCTCAAGGTCAAATACAAAAAGAATTACGCTGATCCTCAAATCAAGTGGAACTTCACCAAGTTTTTGATTGACCGTGAAGGGAATGTTTTTGGTCGCTATGAACCGACAGTTGAACCTAAAGATATGATAAAGGATATAGAAGCGTTGCTGAAATGAACTATGAAATTTTAAAGCTCGAAAACCAGCTGTGCTTTCCCCTTTATGTTGCAGCGAAAGAGATTGTAAACCTGTACAAACCGTTTCTCGATGATGTTGGTCTGACTTATACTCAATATATTGCCATGATGGTTTTGTGGGATAAAAAAATGATAAGCGTCAAGGATTTGGGTTGTTATTTATATCTTGATTCCGGTACGCTAACCCCACTATTAAAAAGGCTTGAAATCAAGGGATATATAAGACGCATTCGTTCAGAAGAAGATGAACGTATTGTCAATATTCATATCACACATGAGGGCGAGCAGTTAAAAGACAGAGCGATCGAGGTTCCTGGAAAGATTATTCATTGCCTGCCATTGTCCCAGGAGGAATCGCAAGCATTATATCAGCTTCTTTATAAGCTGATAAATTCGATGAACTGTAAATAACTGCCAAACAGGTTGATAAAACGAAGCATATACCGTTCAAGTCCAGTGTGACGGTGGATGTGGATAAATAAGGTAATAACGCAAGGCACCCTACGCATATTTTGCATAGAGTGCCTTGATTTTTTCAGTCAGTTTAAGTTCTTAAAACGGGTGTTTTGAATAACAAGTTAGATTACTTCTTATATCCACATTTAGGGCATACGCCATTTTCATTAAGCACAATGCCGCAAAGCGGGCAACGGTCCATAGCCAAGTGTGGCTCATATTCTTCTGTCGCTCCATTAACACCACTTGTAAACGTGATTTTAACGATGTTCAGCTTATCTTTCAACAGATCATAGACAATCTTTATCATTCCTTCAACGGTCATAGTCTCTTTCGTAACAACCAACCGACATTCCGGATATGCTGTTGCAAGCTCAGTCTTAAAAGCAGGACCCTTTTGCTTATTGGTTGGCGCGCCGTTCTTAATGCCTTGTGCTTCATAAACACCAAGAATCGCAGGAAGCAATGGATCGTCTTCTCTTAAGACCAGTGCATGGTCAAAGTTCTGAAGAACTTCCCAAGCGGTTTTCTGAATTTCATTACACGGAAATACCATATTGACTCCCATGTTGACCGTATCTTCAACTTCAATCGTCAGTATTCCCGTATGTCCATGCAAATACTGTGCTTCGCCTTTGAACCCATAGAACCTGTGTGCGTACTGCAAGTCTAGTTTTGTAAAACTTCTCATAATCGTTCACCTCTTCCTTTATATTTACGGGTGTTTTTGCTCCCGTATGCGCACTTATTGGAGGGAAAAAAGAAGAATCATTTATTGCATTCCTGGCAGATACCCTTGAAAAAAATATCATGCCCGGTAATTTCAAACCCGTGAGTATCCTTAATATTCTTTTCCAAATCCGCTATAAAATCCATTTCTACATCAAAGACTTGACCGCACTTTACGCATCTTGAATGATAATGATCGTGGCATATATGATCGAAACGATCGGCTCCGTTGGGCATTGCCACTTTACGGATGTCTCCGATATCTGACAGCAGATTCAGATTCCGATATACCGTCCCTCTGCTGATATGGGGGTATTTCCTCACAATCGTATCGTATATCTCATCAGCGGTGGCATGATTCCGTAACCCTTTTACTGTTTCAAGAACCAAAGAGCGCTGAGTGGTTGTGCGCTTATTCATAATATAATCAACCCCTTTGGGTACAGAATACTTATTAGTATAATATACTAATAAGTATAATATGTCAATAGCATAATAAGATTTCTTATTATGCTATAAAACCACAATACATATTGGGCTTTAAGGAGAATAATAGATCAGAGATAGAGCTCATCGGATAGAATGACTCAAAGGGTGAGTTTCTCCTTGGTATAGCTTGCCTTCACTGGATTGATTTTATTGAACATGCATACGTTTTTCCACTGCATAGGATATCGAGATTATCAAAAATATTTTTATCAGGCCATTCCCACCACTTTAATTCCAGCAGATAGCCAATGAGTTCATCCTCAAACCTTTTCTTAATAATTCTGATAGGATTGCCACGCACATTCTATGATTCGCACCGTTCATTATGAACTCGATACCTTTTGCTATAGCGCAGAATTTCCCAATGATGAGCTTATCACCTAAAAATTCATAGTGATGTGTAACATGCTCTTCGAACCGTTCCGCACCACAGATATCGTCATAGTAGGTGTAATCACCGACGATAATATTTGGGCGTGTAATTACATTTTTAATGTAGCATACGCTTTTTATTTTTTCATTTGGATAAATAGAATTTGGATCAGGTCCATATTGCATATATAATTCTCCTTAAAGTTTCGGTCGTTCCTATGTAAATAGTCAGTCTCGGAGCCGACATTTAACCTGGCATAAAACCTCGGCAATAGTAGAAAGTAATTTCAAATAGGCAGCATTACTTTTTCTTGCGTTTAGGCTCAAAGACAAATAAATTTGCTCAGTTACTTATATTCATTCGGAATATGAACATTAAACCTCTCGCACAAAAGTCTTACATCATGAACATCATTCTCATCATGCCCATATCCCAGGTGAAATAAAACTTGATTCTCAGCATCTATACACTTTACCACTTTATCTCCTATTTTCCCGATACCATTAAAAACTTCCGGAGGATAAGTTTCTCCTTCAAAAACAAGGTATCCCTGTTCGTCAAATTCAAATATATGAAGATCGATTATCCTGCCTTTAGCGTCCTTCCAAACCGTGTGATCTGTAGTGGTATATGCTTCGATAACTTCAGCAAAGCCCTTTTCTTTTATTATTTCAAGGAATTTTTTGCTATTGCTTTTTTCCACAAACAAATCAATATCGTTGTGGACTCTTGTTTCCTCTTCTAATAGCGCATCAACTCCCCAGCCGCCATCTAACCAAATGGCAATCTCATTTTCTTCGGCATATAAAATTATCTCAAGGGCATCTTTTTCATTTACCATGCAACCCCTCCGTTCAAATTTAAATCTTTCGCCTCAATAAACAACATTTTTTATCAACATCCAACCTAACCACACAACCTCAAAGAATTCCAAAAAAACATCTAACCTGACCACTCACGAACCCTGACATCTAAAGAAGCAATCCACCGCCCTCACTGAATACGACGAGAAGCTTGTACGGCGGTTGATTAAAAAAGTCACCATATACGAGGACAAATTTACCGTGGAATTTAAGTCTGGCTTGACGGTGGATGTTGATGAATAAGCTTAAAAACGAAGAGGCACTCTACGAAATTACAACGTAGGGTGCCTTACTTTGTTTTGTATTTAAGTTCACAAATTCTTTCAAATCCCCATTATTTGCTGCTTCAAATATGGATTAGGCGTTATCAGCATCTTTCCGATGTAGGCATCCACAATTCCATGTAACTACCTTCAGGTGAACTGTTGTAGTAAACTTCAGGGGAATAAACATCCATAGTCAATCCATGTTTTTCAAGCCAAAGTCCGCTATATTTTACAGCCTTATTTATAGCTACAGTTACGAGTTGTTCAAAATTTTCCGCCTCAAATCCGCAAACAATATATTCTCTGGCAGGTAGTTCCCATTTGGCAAAGTGACTGTCTTCCGTT
>JAEWSG010000086.1 GCA_023398495.1 Bacillota bacterium | reverse complement strand
TTGGCAGACGAATTAAGCTATCCGGAATTTTAGTTTGTGCAGGTCGTATGTACCTGCTTTTTTCTTTCTATTTTCCCTGCAATTCATCTTGTCCAAGTTACTGACAAATAGCCTGTCCGATAACAATTATATCTCAGCCATCCTACTAAATTGCCATCAACACGAATTGTAATTACTTCTTTTCCCTCAATCTTTTTTTCCAGCATTTCTTTACTTATATGTTTATCATTTTGTAAAAGATACTCCAAATCAGCAAATTCAGCATAGTTTATAGATATCCTCATAAAACCACCTCATATTTTTTTCTTGCAAAGCCTTTCTAAAAAACCATGCGACACGATGTCGCATTAAATCATGGTCTTTCGCCTAGCGTCTCGCCATTTGCGGCGTCGATGAATCGGACTTACAGAGCCCTTCTACGAAGGCGGAACTTGTTCCCGATGAATCGATGCGGCCAGAATGACCCCATGCTCCTACTTCAGAGATTTTTCTACATGCTTTGGCCTTCACGCAAATGGACTTGTTCTCTGAAGTCCGTCGGCACTATACTTCAAATTGCCACTTAAAAACTACTGAAATATACTTATTGCACAAAAACAAAAAATTCCTTTTGCGATTATAAATTTGCTTCATATATTCGTGAACTGTCGCCCCATGGATGGTATCCTTGCCCAATGTATGTAAAACCATATTTTTCGTAATATCCAATATGATCAGTACTTAGATACAAAGAACAAAAACCTCCAGACTTTGCATCTTCCTTTGCTTTTTCCAAGAGCTTTGATCCATAAGCATTACCACGATAAGATTCCTCAATGTACAATGCACAAACCCAAGGATACAAATCCATTCTACTTATAAAATCATTTGTAATAAGGCCGGCACAACCAATAATAACTCCATTATCCTCGAGCAAATACCATTGTGGTAATGGTCTTGATGTTGTAATGCAATTAGTAATACAGTCCTCATATACCATCATACTATCTTTACTCGCCCATTTACTTTGAAAATACTGAATTGCTTTCTCCTTATATTCCGGATTATCTTTAATTGATATAATATTCATCTTTTTGCCTTTTCCTCCCATTGTATTTATAAAAACAAAACACTTACAATCCTGCACAAACTTTAAAAGGATTTCACAGAACGTCCGCCATTTGCGGCTGTCGCTGAATCGGACCCGTAAGGAATACCCCTTGGCGGTGCTTGCACCCGATGAAGCGATGCGGGCAGGATGACCCACGTGCTCCTGCTTCGAAGGCTTTCTACATGCTTTGCCCTTTACGAAAATGGACTTGTTATCTGAAGTATCCGTCCCAAATCGCGGTTAATACATCAATCTTTCTTATTTACTTCATCGCGTTCTTTTGTTCAAATTTCAAAATTGTCTCTTTAAAACCCTAAAAATCATCATTAAATATATAACTTCTATCCTTTTTTCACAAAAAATCAGTTAAAAATTTTAATGCATTTATTAATTTTATACAATCTGCCATTTTAATGTCTTTAGTTGAACGCCCATGTAGTAACCAATGTCTATTAACTCTATCTGGTTCACTATCCTCTTTAAAATTTTTATTTTCGGTTAGTGAATTAATAAATCCTTCAATATTATATTTTTCATAGTAAGGTAAGTCTTTTTTCCTTAATAAATTATCAAATGACCTTTTCATATTAGTTCCACTATACCCAGATACAATTGATAAAGTTCCTTCAAACAATGGTATCATAGTATACACACATGGAATGTATAGCTCATGCCAATATGCTTCAATTGCTTGCTCAAAAATTCTAGATAAATTCATTTCTTCTAATACATTTTTAATATCTTCTATAAAAATTTTAAGCCAATGACAATCTTTCATTGTGAATAACTCAATATACATACTTTGAAAATATGTATCCATATCTTGCCATTGTCTATTTTCTTTATGAATTTCAACTTCTTTCAGGACATTTGCCATCACAAAAAAAACATCCCCACGAGCAATTCCCCCTGGAATAATCCATCCAGCTTGCCCCATCTCGAAAGCTAATTTTTTATTTTCTTCATTCATTTGTTCCATAACTAAACTACCTTTCTATGTGTCATAATTTAAAAATAAAACTTTTTTGTTAGCAAGAGGATATTTCATATATCGTCCGCCCATCTGCGACGGCTCTGAGCGGTCTCCAGAGGGATGTCCCGCGTTAGCATGCGACTGCATCCGCGAAGAGCTGTGGGCACGCATTCTGCATGATAATCCCTCGTAGCCCTTCTCCATGGATTTTCCCTCCGTGCCCCTTGCGCTAGATGGATTGTTATGTAAAGTCGCGCGCCTTCGAAGGCCAGAGGCGGACAGGACGTCCGCCCCTCACATTACTTTTTTAATTTACTCCACTTTTCTTTGTTGCTGTAATTCTCATAACTACATTTTGCTAAATAGTTAAATTCTTTTTTCTCATAAGCATAATATGTTTTCCATTTAGAAACCTGTTTTTTTCCAGTCAGTCTCATATCTCTTTTCATATGTTATAAAACCTTCTACATGCAAAAAACTTTTTTCAAGCATCATATCAGCATCATATTTGCTACAATCCTTTTTTACATAAATTTCGTCATATAAAAACAAAACAAGTAAAGAACTTGAAACATCTCCATTAGACAAATAGAAACCCAATAATTCGTTATATTGAGTACCAAAAAACAAACACATATACTCTATTTTGAGTTTAATATTTTCCTTGCACTCAATTAATCCTTCATAACTTGCAAACAAATTAAAATCATCTATTTCATAAATGCTATTCTCCGAGATTAATGGGTTCATTCCTCTAATATACAAGCCTATAACATTACCATTATCTTTCTCAAAGAAAAGAACATGATCCAACCTCTCATTATCTTCCTCATCATGTAAATAAATTATATTTGTGAATTCTTTTTGCTTGAAATAATAATCAAACTTTTTTGTAAATGATAACTTATAATTATTCATATTCAACTCACCCATTAATCAGATCTAATTAGGACTTTATTTTAACTTACAAAACGCATCATTCATTATTAATACATAAACATTTTTTTAAATTCTCCAACGCCCTGCTTTCTCCACCCCGACACGATGTCGGGGTCTTTGCGCGCGATTTTATATAACGTCTGCATACGAGAAGCCTTTGAGGGGTTACATAGCTCCTATGTCCCCGAAAAGGTTTGGTGAGCGACCCGTGATTCATTTCTACCCTTGTATGCGTTGTTATGTAAAGTCGCGCGCCTTCTTTGATCGAGTAGCTAGAAAACAGGTAATCATCCCTGCTTTCTTTGCTCTCACAGAACCAGACTTACGTTTGCCGTATCCGGCTCCTGAAAATTCTCTCCAAACTACAGTTGACTATAGTAGTTTGACAACAACCCAACTTTATACTTTGTTAAGTCTATGAGTCCGAGTTCATCAAAGTATTTGTT
>JAEWSG010000074.1 GCA_023398495.1 Bacillota bacterium | reverse complement strand
GGGGCTGTTGCAATTACGATTTATAATCGTAGTACAACGCCCCATTTCTATAATGATAGTGAAATATTTTAACCAAAATATTATATTCTTTTTCTTGCTTTTGAAAAAAGAGTATAGCAAATAAAGCTTGCTGATTTATGCTCTTTATTATAAACATTTTTTATCTAAGCTGTTTTTAATGGATGTAAATATGTAGAACATCGTTCTGACTGAATTTTGTTGTGCAGTTTGTTTACATTATGAGCTAAGCCAAGAAGAATACATTCTGCCAAGATATTCTTTTTCCCTTTACACAAAAAACGTCTGAATCCCATATCTTGTTTTATTTCTCCAAAAGCACCTTCAGACTGAATACTTCGGTTCATTCTGAGCTCTTTTCCCTCATCACTAAGGATTCTGGTTATCGCTGCCTCACGTTTTTGCTGAAATAGTTTTGAAACTTCAAGATGCTTGGTTCGTTCTTCCAATGGCTTTTTGCTGTTTCCCTTAATGCATTTTGATTTAGTAGGGCATTGAGTGCAATCTTCACATGTATAACAGGTTTTCTCGCTTCTATAGCCAGTCTTGCTTTTGCTGAATTTAATCCCTGTGGCTACAAGCTTTTTACCGCTGCTACATATATAAAAGTCGTTTTCTTTGTCATAGCTCATATTTTCCTTCCTACTGATATCAGTTTTATATTTCCGTGTCTTACTAATTTCATAATTGGAAGGTTTGATAAAAGCAAGCTGACCGTTCTCATCGAGATAGACGTAGTTTTCCTCACTTTCATAGCCTGAGTCTGCAACTATATTTCTGTAAGTATACTTCAAACGACTCTTTATGCTGTCTAAAAATGGTATTAGCGTGGTTGTATCTGTAGGCTGTGGTCCAGCACTAATCCATACTATATATTCAGCATCTACCCCAAACTGAATGTTGTAGCCGGGTTTTAATTGTCCATTCTTCATAGCATCTTCTTTCATCCTCATGAAGGTTGCATCAGGGTCTGTCTTTGAATAGCTATTTCTATCCCCCATAAGATGCAGATGCTTATTATATTTCTTGAGCCTTGATATGTATTCATCCAGCTGTTCAAATGTTTTTTGGAGAGGAGATTTTCTTTTTCCTATACCAGAGACAAATTGAATATCTTCATCGTTTTTTATTTTGCAAAGTTTACGTCTGAGCTTTTTCAAATGGTGCATCTTGATTTCTTCACCATATAAAATCTTAAATCCAAAATTCTCTTCTGTTTGTTTAAAAAAAGTTGGGAGCTTATCCATCAGTTTTTTCTGATTCTTAGTGACAGAACCTTTCCAGACAAAAGTATATTTATTTGATGCAGCTTCAAGCTTTGTCCCATCAATAAATAGATTTTTCATTGAAATTTCTTTGTTTTCAGCAAGCATCTGCGTAAACTGTGCCAAAAGATTTTCTGAAACAGGTGCAAAATGAATACTTCTGAATCTTGCAATTGTTGTATAATCCGGAGCAGGCGAGCCTTCAAGAAGGTACATATAATTAATGTCCCGCTTGCAGGCTCTTTCGATTTTCCTTGTAGAATAATTACTATTCATATAAGCATATAGCATGATCTTCAGCATCTGTGTTGGGGTTGCTTGTTTTTTCCTTAAACGGGAATAAGTCTTATATAATTCTGATAAATTCATCTCCTCTACAATTTGACCCAGCAACCTTACAGAATCATCATTCGGAATCATACATTCAACATTTAACGGCAATTTTAATTGATAGAAACCACCGTGCGTAGTATAATCTTTATGTGTTAAATTTTTTACTAGCATAAAAATATTTTACACCTTATGCCGGACTTTGAATAGTTTGGCAATTGTTTTTTGCAAGTAAAAAGGGCTGCTACACTAATTTCTTAGTGCAACAGCCCCGGAAAATTATTGATTCTGCTTTTTACATTCATCTGGAAGTCTTTCTTACCATGACAGAAGGTTATCCAGGAAATCAAGATTTTATATTCCATATGTTTCAGAATTTCTGTAAGGAGAAATTCAAAATAATTAATTTGAATAAATTCCAATACAACTATTCCAAGGAGACAGCCTATAAATCTTCC
The DNA here is from genome assembly GCA_023398495.1 of Bacillota bacterium. Taxonomy (GTDB): domain Bacteria; phylum Bacillota; class Clostridia; order Acetivibrionales; family Acetivibrionaceae; genus Acetivibrio. Next base: position 18,124 of record JAEWSG010000074.1, on the reverse strand, counting down.
ACAGACAGTGATGAACAGGAAACCAGCTACGAAACGCAGATAGAGCATTATACTTCTTACATTGAAAGTCATCCAGATTGGGTTTTTGCCGGTATTTATGCTGATGATGGTATATCTGGTATGAATACAAAATACAAAGAAGCGTGATGAGTTCCACTGCATGATTAACAACTGCAATGACGGAAAGATAGATATGGTTATTACCAAGTCAATCAGCCGATTTGATAGAAATACAGTTGACTGCCTGAATTATACGAGAGCCCTTAAGAATAAGAACATTGGCGTTTATTTTGAGAACATAAACACCAACACCCAAGGAATGCCGAATTAATGCGGTTTATAGAGATTGTTAGGCGGTATTTGGTGTTTGAATTTATTAAACACTACTATAACGGTTTTGAACGAAATAATATAAACACTAAAAGGGTTTATAAACACCTTCAAAGAGCCAACATGAGATTTATGCTTCTTTTCCAGATTTCAAATCCGAATATTCATTTGAAAAGTCAAACGCAACAACAATTATCTCAAAATTTATGCCAAATAGAAAATAATTGCAATTTTAGTGCCTTGTGAAATCCGCTGTTTTTAAGTGTTTATGGCGAAAATGTCGAATTATATAGACAAATAATTCCATAAAAGGTATTGACACCCCCCCCGTGTAATATGATAATATAAAATGTACATAAAGAGAACCCAAGCCAATCATATCAGCAAAGTAACAATGGCTTGAGTTCACTTAGCCCCTTCACAAGGAGAGGATAATCTCATTTTACACCTCTTTTAGGCTCATGTGAAGAGAGAATTTGAAGAAAGGAGGAAAATGAGGTTAAAGAAAATATTGGCTATGACACTTGCTGTTATCGTGGGTTATGATCCAGTATATGGTAATGGCATGCTCAAATTTATTTCTTATTAAAAGAGATATATTGGCAATAAAATAATATTAAAGGAGTGTGAAGCATATGAAGAATATTAAAAAGGTAATTAGTATTGTTCTAGTTATTATTATGTCGATTTCTGTATTTAATGTTTCATTAGCAAAAGATAATAATTTAAAGACTGAGGATACTGTATGCTTGAGTTCTCAAACATATACGGCTGAGGAAGCAGGTGCTATTGTTAAGTTTGATAAAAATAGCACTGTATTAAAGTTGTATAAACATGTTTTAGATAATAACAAAGGAATAAGTAAGAATAATGCATTAAAAATCGCACAAGAACTGACCAGTTCAATGGAGATTGCTGACAGTAAATATAAATACAAAAATAGTAATGATGTAATAAGTTCTGCTACTAGTAATAATGCAGAAAGGGTAATTGTTCCCTTAGGACAAATCGTTGATGGCAAAATTGTCAATTTGTCACCTGTGAAGAAAGTAGATACCTTAGGTGAAGAAAAAAATTTTAGTGCATCATTTGTTCCAGATTCTCGTACATCAATTATAAGTGAAGGATGGACTGTTAATCCATATAGGTCAAAACATGATTTGTGGGTTAATTATTATATAACATGGAACGGTATTGATTTATATAATTCTAGTGCTTCAGGGAAATATACATTTTCCTCCAAAGTATCAGCCTCAATAACTGTAGGTTTTCAAGGAAATGCCCAACTAACAGCTAGTGAAGCAATTAAGTATGGGTTACAAGCTACAGCAACCGGAACAAAAACGTCAGAAATTAGTAAAGGTCATGAGATTATCTGTCCTGCTTGGACTAAGGTGATGAAGCGTCCTTACATATATTATTATGTAGATGATTACAGTGGAACATATAAATATTATTGTTATAATTACTTTAATAAGACTTATTTCAGCGTATATGAGTATCCAGTTTCTAGAAACACTTATGACATAGAAAGATCGATACGGGTGTGGAGTAGAGAAAATCCAACAAGTCCCAAAAGTGTCGTTTCACCAGTCCCTATTCCACCTATAAATTGGGAATGGTAACATAGTATAAATCAACCAGTAGAAAGTGTGGGTTACTGCTGACAAAGCGGATACAAACTGTTTATCATTCGTATGATAAACAGTTTGTATCGCCGTTTTGTGTGGGTAGCCTTTTCATGGGCTTTGATTTCAAATTTAATCAAATCCAGCTTTTTAAAACCGTTATTTACGCGAGGTGAAAAACCACATGAAACAGCGAAACGCCCAAAAAAAGATGTTGTTTGTAGTAATTACATGCATTATTGCTTGTGCGATTTTGACATTGAGTCATAAAACAATTTTTATTTTTTTTAAATCAGTTTATGAGAGCTTTACAACTAATGAAAATGGTCATAATATGCTCGATGATATAGTAATTAATGAAAATGGTTACACATTGATGTTTAAGGATATTTTTATTGATTCAGATAGAATCGAAATGTTGATTACCCTTATTGATAATAATAAAATCGGATATAAGTATATATATGATAATAAAATTGCTGAAGAATATACAATGATGGAAAAATATAGTGTAACTAAAGATAAAAATTTAGAGGTTAACAATAAGTATTTGGGACTTTCTGTTAATATTATAGGATTTGAAGGCAAAATTTCTTTTACAGGCTCTGAGGCACATAACAGAAATTACAACATTAAAAGATTAAGATGCAATTTTAGCCATAGTTTTTTAAAAGATTATTTACAAAATAAACATGGATACCTAGAGGTTGAAGCTCATGTTTATAATGAGAATCAAGAAATCCTCTACAATTTTCATAATATTAACATAACCTTTGATAAGAATAAGATTCCTGAACCATAAATATGATATTAGGGTATTAAATCGGCACAAAACTTATAAATTCAACAGGCTGATCTCTTAGTTTGCCATTATGTTCAACAATTTTGGTTAGCATATTGAAATCTTGCTCGCCCTTCTGGGGCTCACGCTCCAGATTCAGTGAGTAGTATTCTTCCATTGCCTCCAGAACCGATTTCAGAATCACTGACTCAGGACTGCCTTCATCCATGTACTCAAGGATACTGATGAGCGTAACACTATGACGTTTGAGGTCCATCCGGTAGCCGATTCTGTCACACCGGTTTCGTGCAAACCGGTCTAGTTTGTGAACCAGAACGATGTCAAACCGGTTTTTGAAAGAAGAATAGTTAATTAGCCCCTAAATTCAAACTGACTTAGGGGCTTCTAATATTCTGATTTTGTGAATAAAGCTGGTATGAATTAATGAACGAGATTTATAAAAATAGCTCAGTCATTATCTTTTTTGTATATACTTCTCAGGTTTGTCTAACCTTTGGAAGTATAAAGATTTCTAATTGCTTGAAGTTGCAGAAAGTTAGTATTGCTATTTTTCATATAACTTTCTGAAGCCAGCTATTCAAAAATAAAGTTTATATCGTTTTATTACTTGCTATGTGGTTAGATATAACTCTTTTATGAATTCTATTTAACCATAACAGTATCTCTATCTCTATCTAATGCCCTCCCCACTGACTGAGGTCTTTGTTCATTAGCCTGTTCCTTTGCTGCAATCATCCTATCTTTTATCGAAGGTTCCATCACAGATCTATCAGTTAGCATCGCAGATTCCAATCTTCCATTCTCTGCAAAAGAATAAAAATTGTTATCTGCAATAATTACATGATCCACAACTTTTATTCCTACGGAAGCAAAAGCTTGAATTACAGCCCTTGTGACTTCTATATCAGCCCTGCTTGGACTTAGTGATCCTCCAGGATGGTTGTGTGAAATAATTACTGCGTTTGCATCATACATCAACGCTTCTTTAACAAGTTCTCTTGCATATATTGGTGATTCGTTAATGGTGCCGGAACTCATTACTTTTGTAGCTATGATTTTGTTTTGGCAGTCTAAAAAGGCACAAAGGAAATGCTCTTTGTCTTTCAAGTCAGTAAAATACGTTTTAAAATACTCACCTGCTTTGTTAGAGCTGTTTAATTCATAATGTTTATTCTCTTCCTGAAGTTTGATTCTGTTATAGAGATTGCGCAGTTCCCGGAGTTCTTCAATCTTTTTTAGTTGAGTGTGATTTGAAGAGATTGAAGCGGGGTGGGCAAAAATATTATCAATAGAATTAGTCTTCAGATAATTATCTATTTTTGCTTTGCTTATACCTGTATATTTTGATAGTAAGTCTGAAAATCTTAAATTATCAAGTTGTATCTGTTCCATGTTATTACCCCGTTATAAGCTTTCCTATTTGTTTTAATTTTTGTTCCTGGTCTTTAGTTACACATATTAAAGAGTGATTCTTTAAAACTTCTTCTATTCCAAACTTAGAAATCATACTTTCAATCTTATCTTCAGGTATTCCTGTGTGTTCAGATATAAGCTTTGCAAACTGCTGTATATCTTGATTTTCATCACCATCAAGTTTTAGTGATGGTTCTCCGAATACTTCTGGTTGCTGTTCATAATAAACAGGTTTATTTTTGTTCATTTTAGCGCTCCTCTCAAGAATGATTTTTGTAATAAGGTTTATCATTAGGTTTAGTGACAATTTGAATACTTATGCTTGCCTTTGTGAGAAGGGGAGCCCTCCACGATGCCTCCCCCGCGCCTAAAGTCGCTCCCCCTCCTCCGTGGGAACCAATATAAATCGACAGGAAAAGGCACCTGTCAATTTACATTGGTTTAAGAGTGTGGGGTATACTTACATCCCTACGTTTTCCATACTCAATACGTTTGCGAAATCAAGTTGCTCAAACTCATTAGAGGACACTTTATCTAGTTTTGAGAGAACATTTTCAGCTAAGGCAATCATATTGGCATCATCAATAATGGGAATTGCTTTACGGATCTCTTTTTTTGTAGCTTCAATATCTGATGTCCTGTAAATATCTATAAATGTTAATTCTTCAACTGTGAAGGGCATATTAACGACTCCTTTCTGCGAAAATTTCATTCGTGTTATTTGTCAGTTGCTCTTTTACCTTTTCCTTTGCCTCCATTATTCTGTCCTTAATGGAAGTGCTTTTTTCTGATCTTTCAGGAGTATCTATTACATGATTATTTGAGTTTTCATGGGTATTACAATTTTTTTCTCTGTCCAGATCAATTTCATTATCATGGATAATACTGTCTAACATATTCTGCTTTGAAACCTGCAATTCCTTGTAGGCTGCTTCAATATCTGTAATGAGCTTGTTTGCAGTTTTCTGTATGATATCTAATGAGCTTTTAAGTTCTTTTAATTCTTTATCAATACTCCAACCGGCTATGTACCCAAAACTATAGTCTGAAGTTTCGATTCCAAAGTAATTTGACACTACAAATGCAACACTTTCGGCTTCAACTTCTCTGGTGTGACTATCTTTATTCATTTCTTCATGATTGGCATGGAGAATTGAATGTGCTATCTCATGAATGCAGGTCTTAATGGTTTGTGCTTCACTCATGCCATCTCTTATAGCTATTTCTTTATTAACAGGGTCGCAATATCCATTTGAACCAGAGGTAATGTTTGTTTCCTTAATAGGGAAGGGAGATAGTTTTTTTAAAGTATTATAGAATTCTTCGAAGTTTTCAACACCAGCTTTCAGTTCATTTGCTAAAACTGGCAAAGGTTCTCCGCTGGTTTGGAAAACATCAAACACATGAACAACCTTGAAACATGGTTTTGTCACTTCAATTAATTCTATAATGGGGCTGCCGTTCTTATCAGTCATTGGTTTTTGAGTTTTCGGATCTATCTTCTGTTTTTCAAGCTCTACTTTGTATGGAGCAGGAGCAAGGATCTGAATTCCTTTTTCACCTTTATTTACAGTTCTTTTAAAGTTGTTTTTCCAACTGTTAAAGCCTGCAACACATTTTGCGGTTGGATTTTGAATAGCTATTAATATTGAGTTGCTAATACTGTAGTTATGAAATTTACTCATGGTTTTCAGATAATTGATATAGTTTTCAGAAGAGTACAAGTCTTTTATGCCGCTTTCAAGTTTAGCAATAAGTTCTTTTGTTTTATCATCTTTAGTATTTATCTTGTTATCTTTCATTCTGCCACCTTCTTAATTAAAATAGTTTAGTTTTCTTTGATAAACTTGAGATCATAAATAACACCATCTATGCCTATACTGCTTTTGTTATTTCCGTTTGAATCTTTGAAAACTAACTGTGTTTGTCCCTTCGCTTCAAGTATTTCATAGATTTCTGTCCTTGATTGGCCGGTATCACTTCTGAAAAGTATATTGTTTTCAGACAGAACATAGGTGCCTTTTTCACCAAAGGCTTCAGTGTGGGATCTTGTGCCACTGTCAGCGGTTTTATAAGTATCGGATTCAGTTTTGTAGGTTCCATCTTCTTTTATAGTAATTACCCATGAACTGTAATGGGGAAGGGAGGATACCTCTTGGTGCCTCCAAACACCAATAAGCTGTTTATCTGTCTGCCTTTTTTCCAGTTCGGTATTTTCTCTACTACAACTGGACGTAATCAATAGAATTGCTATTAAAGCTGCCAATAATAATGCAAACCTTTTCATTTTAAAATCCTCCATTTCATAAAGTTAGTGTAAAGCGTTTGAATTATCTTTCATTGTGAAAGCTTTTTTCCTGTGGTTTACAGGAATTTCTTTTCTCCGACTCGGTTTTTGCCGTCGAAAGTCGATCCTTCATACTAACTTTTGATTCTGTGCTTTTTTCCTTCATTTCCTCACGCTCTAATATTTCAAGGTGCATATGATCTTCACCCAGTACTCCAAGCATTAATTCGTATGTAAAATCATCTACCTCATCCGGATATTTTCCTTCTCCGTAAACCTTCATCAAATCAACTCTCTTTCTTTTTGTTAATGAACTCCATTTTGTAATTGATATAAGTTCCGGTATCTTCAATTGAAACGAAGGCATCATAGGTGTTTCTTGTTTTTTCTGAGAACAGACCTGTCATCTTGGTACGGCCTTTATTAAGGATTTCTTTTACTGCCGTTTTAGTAAGTGCTTTTTTCTTTGATTTAAAGAACTTGTCTTCTTTCCAAAGACTGAAATTGCATTCACGACCGGATTCACAGTAATAATTTGACTTGCCTTCATAGATGTTTTTCCCACAGCGTGGACACTTGCCTATAGCCTCCTTTTCTTCCCTGAATTTTTCTTTGTCACCATCCTTTCCTTTGTATTCATCTGTAAGGCCTTTTACGAAATTTGCTATGCCGGCATAAAAATCGGTATAGCTCAATGAGCCTTTATTTATCTGCTCAAGCCTTTGTTCCCATTCAGCTGTAAGACAGGGACTTTTGATTTTATCCGGAACTACATCAATAAGAGAAAATGCTGCCTGTGTGGGCAGCAAATTTTTATTCTTTCTTTCAATAAAGCCTGTTTTAATTATCCTTTCTATTATTCCGGCTCTTGTTGCCGGAGTACCTAATCCAATTCCGGCCACTTCCTTTTTAAGGTCTTCATTATCAATTGACCTTAAGGCATTTTCCATAGCCGATAGAAGTGTATCCTCCGTATATGGTTTTGGGGGAGAAGTAAGTTTCTTTTTTAATGTTACTGATACTGTTTTTATGATATCTCCCTGGTTCACTTGAGGAATGACAGCGTTATCTAATTGATCGGGTTTGTTATCTGTTTCAGGGTCTTTTACCTTCAGCAGTTCAATAAGGTGATCTTGAATTTCTTTATATCCGACATTGGTTATTTGTTTCCCGGAGGCCGTGAATTCGATATCATCAATTGTCAATGTTAAGTCTGTTTTTATATATTCATGAGGAATATATGCTGCGGTCAGTAACTTGTAGATTACAAGCAGCAGAATACTTTTGTCATTACGGTTAAGTTCCGGTATTTGGTCTATGGCACCGGTTGGTATTATTGCGTGATGGTCGGTGACCTTCTTGTTATTAACAAGAGTAGCGATGTTTGCATCATTTACATTGTATTCATGTGTTGTTTTGGGATTTATATAGTCCAGGGCGATAATTTTGTTTATAACGGCTCCGGTGCTTTGTATCATATCCGAGGTCAGATAACGACTGTCAGTTCTGGGATATGTAATCAGTTTCTTTTCGTAAAGGCTTTGGGCGGAATCTAAGGTTTGTTGAGCGGATAAACCCAATAATTTGTTTGCCTCTCTTTGTAGGGTGGTGAGATCATATAATGCTGATGGTTTATCTTTACAGGGCTTTTGGGTTATATCTGACACAACGGCATTTTTGCCGTTGCATCGATAAATTATTTCTTTTGCTTCTGCCTCCTGATCTACACGTCGTGTTGCAATAAAAGTTCCAAAGTCTGCGGACAAAATGTAATAAGGTTTAGGTTTGAAATTATCAATTTCTTTTTGCCTCTCTACTATAAGGTTTATAGTTGGTGTTTGCACACGGCCTATATTGAGGGTTTTATTGTAAAGACAGCTAAAAAGTCTTGATATGTTTATGCCAACAAGCCAGTCGGCTTGAAGCCTTGATAGGGCAGAGTAGTAGAGGTTATCATATTCATGGCCGTCTTTCATTTTTGAAAGACCTTCTTTGATGGCTGATTCCTCCATGGAACTTATCCAGAGCCTTTTATAAGGCTTTTTACAGCCTGTTTGGTTATATACCAGTTTGAATATGAGTTCACCTTCCCGACCTGCATCGGTAGCACATATTAGCTCATCAACATCTGCTCTTTGGATAAGTTCTTTAACTGTTTTGTACTGCAGGCGGGTACGTTCAGATACTTTATATTTCCATGATTCTGGTATAATGGGCAAGGGGTCTATTGTCCATTTGTTTAGTTCTGGGTTGTAGTCTTCAGGCATTGCAGTTTCAATCAAATGACCTACACACCAGGTCACATAATAGCCGTTGCCGGAGATAAAGCCTGACTCTTTTTTTGATGCACCCACTGCTTTTGCCAATTCATTTGCAACTGAAGGTTTTTCCGCAATTATAAGTATCACATGCATCACCTCTATTTGATTTTTTGTTTTAGGAAAAGATGTAGTTTTTTGAAGGTTTTATTCTTGTCTTTTTTCACTTGTAACAATTTTATATACATCCCTGATTAATAGCGTATTTTCTTTGTATTGATGTGCTTCTAAAAGATCAATTCTCTTACTGATATCACGCTTCATTTCTTCTATAGCTTTTAATACATCTTCCATCATATCGAATCTCCTTTGCTTTTTGTAATTGGTTTACTGCTTTAACTCTTTTAAAAGCTTGATTACTTCAGGAAAGGGCAGTTCCAGTTCTTTTATAACACCCTTTATCTCTAAGTTCTTGAGTTCTTCAATTTCCTTTTGAATTGCTCTGATTTTGTCAGTGTCACTTTTTATACGGGCGTGAAGTTTTTCTATTTGTCCTGACCTAATGGCTATTTTGTCTTCTGTTGTTTTAATTGCTTTTTCGCTCATACTTAGTACTCCTTTCATTCCAGATAAAATTCAGGGTTATATTCTGTGTCGTTTATCATATAAGTTAAATGCAGGTGGCTGCCGGTGCTTTTTCCGGTGGAGCCTACAGTTGCAATTACATCTCCTCTTTTTACATGCTGTCCGTCAACAACATATATTGTCTCTAAGTGGGCATAGAGGAAAGATACCTTGCTTTTTTCATTAAGGGTATAGGTTATTGTCACATATTTTCCATAACCGTCCGGATCATATCCAACTTTCGTAATACCATCAGAAACGGAATTGATTTTAGTTCCAGATGGCATTGCTATGTCAATACCGTTGTGGAATGCCTTTTTTTCATATACAGGATCTATGCGATACCCAAACCCTGAACTGATGTGATGTCTCCAGTCCTTATCAGTGAAGGGACTTCCATAGCATTTTAGCATTTCGTTACCACCACAAGTCAGGATGCTTTCATAACGATCTTTTTGTGAAGTGTCAAGATTTCCACATACGTCCAGCCATTCTTCAAACAACAATTCACTAAGTTCTACATCAAGGTGTTCTACAGTTTTTGTGTTTTTTACTATGATTTTTTCACCGGTTAACACATTGGTATAAGTTGTGTAGTACTCTACTTTTTGCGACCACTTTCTATAACTTATTTTATAGAGCTGTTCGTGTATTGCTTTTATTTCATCTTTTACGGATTTAAAGTTGAAGTCATCATATTTTGAGGTTAAGTACGCAATGAGTTTTGTTGTGTCAGTTGATATTTTGATGTTATCAACTGATTTGAGTTTTTCAAAATCAGTGTAGAAGTGGAAATTGTCAATTGATGACCATTTTGAAGCACTTTCAATATTGTTTATTTCTTGCTGAAGCTTTGTGTCCAGTTCTGTTATGAAAATATATGTATCGTTCAAATCGCTTGTTTTACTTGTAAAGGTCAAGCTTGAGAAAATTCCGGTCACAGAGGATGCAGCTGTTATGGCAGCAATTAAAACGACAGCTATAACTGCAACAACGAGTATTAATTTTAGTACAATAGGATTTGCTAAAAGCTTAATCGCTGTCTTTGCAGTACGAATGGTTTTTGTCGCTGTTTGTGCTGCCTTTCTTGCTGCTCTGGAAGATTTGACAATTGCATTCTTTGTTTTTATAATTGTCTGAGTTCCTAAGTCATCACTTTTGTCATTGCTGGAATTAATAATTGCATCATTTTCCGTTTTAATTAGTTTGGAGTCAGCGTTTCTTTTTGTGTCGGAATTCCTTTTCCAGGTGTCTTCAGGGTATTTAATAACTTGATGAATAGAGGATTTAAGCATTTCAGTATTTGATATTGAATCAGGTCTGAAATCCTTTTTTCTTATTTTTGAACTATAACCCATACTTTTATGATTTTCAGGTTTTATATTCATATCAATCATTCAATCAATCCCTTTGTACTTCTTCAGGTTTGGTAGTCATCATCTTGTACAGCATTGTTTCAGTCGGGAATTTGTCTATAAAGGGGATAATGGAAGTTCCACTGAACAATAAACCCTGACCTGCATTTGAGTTTGTTACATAGCCTAATTGCTGACTTGAGATATTAAGTAAATTTGCAAGTTCTGCTCGATCACTCGGAGCCTGGTTCAGCATCATTATATAGTCTGAGTTCGAAAGCATACGTCGTGCGAGGTCTGAGATCAGGAGGTCTTCTACATTTTGGGTGATACCTGTCGGTATTGCACCCCATTTTCTTGCCCTTTTATATAATTCAAAAAGGTAATTAGCTGAGTACTCATTTTGAAACAGCAGATATATTTCATCCATGTAGATCCAAGTTCGTTTTCCCATCGATCTGTTGAGGGTTATCCTGTTCCATATCTGATCCAGTACTATTAACATTCCCATTGTTCGTAACTGCTTGCCTAAGTCCTTTATGTCATATATTACAAACCTGTTTTTTATATCAATGTTTGTAGGCTGTGCGAATACTCCGAGACTTCCGGTAACATAAAGCTCCAAAGCAAGGGCAATACTTGTTGCTTCCTGTTCAGGCTGGTTTCTAAGAATCTCATGGAAATCCAAAAGTGTGGGTACAGTTTTGTTTTTGGAGTTTGAAAAATACTTTGCATAAGTAAGTTTTACGCTTCGGTCTATAACCGTCTTTTCAGCAGCCGATAAACCGCTTCTGCCTCCTACAAGCAACTCACATAGGGATAATATGAATTCTGACTTTAAAAGCAAGGGGTTATCATCATCAGAATAGTCCATAGTTATATCCAAAGGATTTATATGAGTTTTGCTTCCGGCAGATATGTGTATTATTTCACCGTTGAAACCTTTTGCAAGCGGTGTATATTCTCTCTCAGGGTCAATTACAAGTACTTCATCATCACTGTTGAGAAGAACATTAACCATTTCTCTTTTGGCAGCAAAGCTTTTACCGGAGCCAGGTGTTCCTAATATAAAACCGTTGGCGTTCTTGAGGGATTTTCTGTCGAAGAATATCAGATTTCTAGATAAAGCATTAAGCCCATAATACATGCCACCCTTTTGAAAAAGCTCAACGGTGGTAAACGGAATAAATATTGCTGTGCTCGATGTTGTAAGTGTTCTCTGTATTTCAATGTGATTTTTGCCAAGGGGCAGGGAAGAGTTAATACCTTCTTCCTGTAAGTAATCAAGGTTGCCGATTTTACAGTTGTTCTTCCTTGCTACGGATGTTATCTGATATACATTTTTCTCAAGGTCTTCCGGGGAGCCTGCCGATGTAAATATCAGTATTGTAGCCTTAAACATCCTTTGGTTTTTGTTCTGAAGGTCATCTAAAAGTTCTGCTGCTTCATTAAGGCTGAATTTTAACTCATAGGGGATCATATCAACATCATAGCCAGACTTTAATGCTTTTTTCTGCTCATCTATTTTTTGCTGCTCCATAAAGGCTATTTTTTTCTTTACAAGGTCAAGAGCGTTATCCTGATTCACGCTGTTGATGTGCAGGTTTATACTCATGTTTACAGGTATATCCGATATTTCAGACAATAGCTTATCTGATAGATCAGGTGGAAGGTCTTTTAGATAAAGTACCTGACCGTATCTATTACCGAACTCAAAACGGGATTTGCTGCTAAAGTCAAAAGAGTCCGGTGATATAAAGTCTTTTGTTTTAAGATCGGAAGCAATTAACTGATCATATTTAAAGCTGAAGGGCTCTTTGTCATAGTTGAAGGTGTTGTATAAGAGCTCTAGCCGCTCGCATCCGGATAATACTTTGGTATCGCATCCAAGGGATTTGAAGTTTCCTAATACATCGGTCTCAATTCGTGAGAGAATTGGTAGTGCTGCTTTATAGTTAACTGATTCAGCTGAAAAGGTCAGATATTTTTCTCTTAAGATGCTGTTTTGACCCTGATGAGCTTTGTCGTTTAACATTTGGTTGTATTCTTCTCTGTAGAAGTCAATTTCATCATTGCGCATTTTTAAGAACATTTGCTTTTTAAACTCTGTCTTATCTACCGTTCTGTTCACGATTGTTATTTGAATTGAGATTGATGAATCAAAATAGTTTAGAAACTCACAATATTTCGAGAATATCTCTACCTGATCCTCGCGTCGAGCGATCTGATAATTCATGTCTGAAAACTTTATTGTTTTTGAATATAGATTTTCTGTGATTTCACAAATTCCGTCTTCAAAAATTCGGTTATACTTGATTGCCTGCTGCACGCTCAGGGGAATTTTTTTCTTTTCCTGTTTTTTTGTGCTCTTGGTTTTTAGAATTGAAGTCTTTTGTGGCAATTGCAATACTTTGTCTTGCTGCTTGTAGTTTTCTTTTACGGTCTGCTCCTGGGATTGCAAAGTATGATTGTTCTGTGTAGTAGTTATTTTTCTTTGCAGTAGATTTTTCAGCATTTCTAATGTCCTCCTTTTTGTGCTCTATGTTTAGTTCGGTTTGATATTTCCGCTTGTTTTGTCCCAGCTTATGCTTTAGTATCAATTTTAGATACTTTTCAAAGGTAAATCCGTCCTTCTTAAAAAAGCCAATTGCAAAAAGGGGGAGCACCTCAATAATTACAACATAGCCTGCAGTTTGTGTTCCTAAGAATCTTGACACAAGGAAGTATGAACCTAATCCTAATATGACAGCAGAAATAAAACACAACAATTGTCTTATTGTAAGACCGAAAAGGATCTTTTCCTTATATTCGTTGATTTCTTTGGGTATTCTTACTTCTATTGACAATTTACATCACATCCTTTACATTGCATTGCAGATTGATTTAGACCATCTGCCAGTCATGGAAATAGACACAACCAAAACCAGTGAGTACAGTGTTGCTTCAAGCATAGCCGTTGTTATATCCGTAAAGGCATCTTTGCTTGCTATACTTCCTATCAGCGTGCCGTATATAGCTAATACGATAAAGATAAGAATGCCCTGAACACTAACAGCTGCGAAAGACTTTAGAAAGTTTTTTGCAACAGAGCTTAATTCACCGTTTGGCATTGTTGCAAGGGGAAGAGGCGAAATGGCTAAGTAAATATAGGTTTCTACCATACGACCAATTATTATTACAGAAACAATCAGTGTCGAGAATTTGAATATAAGCCATATCAATGTTACCTGTGTACTAAGTAATAGCTTCGCTGCAAAGTTCATTCCCCGCAAGGTAGTTTCCATGACTTCAAAGTTTGCAGCCATACCTGCAGTGTCGGAGGAAAATACACTGCCAATGTTTGATATGACAGCCGTACTTATGGCAAATATTGCTCCCATAACAAGGGGAGTGCTGTCTATAAATATTTTGCAGACAGCTATCTTGAACATTGCCTTAAATGGTATTTCAAAACCGCTGTTGCTCATGCCTTCAGTTCTTATTGTGATGTTATAAAGTTCAAGCATAAATAAAAGTCCAAGAATTACATAGGCAACAGGCATTACGGCATTTTGCATTATTTTTATTACACTGTTGTATAAAGTTGCATTGAAGGACTCAGGGGATTTTAAAACAATCCCCGAGCTCATAGTACTTACACCATTTAAGACATCTTTAATTAGTGACATTATGTAGTCTTCCATGTATTGTCACATCCTTATTTTACGAGTGTTGCAAAGACCGTTGCTGCTGAGACGATCATTGCACCACCTACTATTTGCCATATACCTGACTGCAATGCTGGACCGTTTTTATCTTTAAGACCTCCAGCCAGTACAATAACACCCCATACCAACCATAGCCCGCCCCCGATAGTAGCAAATTGTTGAACCAATGTTATTACCTGTTTTAATAATGCCATTATAAATCGCTCCTTTTTAAATTATTTTTTAAGTTAAATTTGAACTTTGAGTTCATGTATTTTTTTAACATCGCTAAAGAACAGGAGATTTTCACGTTCTTCGATACTGGGCAAAACATAGATGTTTTTGTTATCAAAGTCTGAAAGCTCTTTATATTTGCTGTGTTTAGTGATGTCAAACTTTATTGATTTAAACGGAGGAACTCCGCGTATGGATAGAATACATTCATTTCCGCCCAAAAGTGCAACTTCTGAGGGAGTGATAAGATCCCGTCCTAAAACTTGGTTGTTGATTGAATAATTTCCTGACTGTCCCTTACTTTCGTTTGTTGTTTTAAGGTCGATTGTTGTTTTTCCTACGAGCTTAGAGATATACTCTAATGTGCTTTGTTCTTTGCCTCCGAGAAAAAGAAGGGTATCACAGTTGCCGGTTATTGTTTCCCAACTGTCCTTGTATAAGTTTTTTAGCTGTGCCAGGTTTTGAAGTATTACGTTTACAGATATTTCTCTGCTTCGCATTGTTGCTATGTAGATTTCGAAGTTTGGTATCTGGCCGATATTGGCAAATTCGTCCAACAGAAATCTGACATGGTAGGGTAATCTGCCTCCATATTCGTTTTCAGCTTTTAAAAACAGAGTATCGAACAACTGTTGGTACATAATGGCCGATATAAAATTAAAAGTTCGGTCTGAGTCCGGAATTATAATAAATAAAGCTGTTTTTTCATCACCTATTGTATCAATTCCTATTGTATCGTCAGACAACATTTCTGTAACAACATTGATATTAAACGGGGAAAGACGTACTCCAACGGAAACAAGAATAGATTTTGCTGTTTTGCCGGCTGCCAGTTTGAATAAGTCATATTGTTTACAAACAAAATGATCTGGATTTTCAGATTTCAGATCATCGAACATAATATCAAGAGGAGATTTAAAATCTTCTTGATCCTCTCTTACTTTGGCAAGTCTCAACATTTCCATTACCGTTCCAATGTTTCGTTCTTCAGGCAAAGCTTCATAAAATACATATCCAAATAGAGCCTGAAGCAATGCGGTCTCTGCTTTTTCCCAGAAGTCACCCGCAGTTTTGCTTCCGGGTGCGTTAGTGTTTGTTATGAGGTTTGTAACGAGCTTAAGTATATCTTTTTCATCACGTATGTAATTGAAAAAATTATACTTATCGCTACTTTGCATATCAATGAGATTAAGCACTTTTATTTGATATCCAGCGTTTTCAAGCATTTTGCCGCATTCTTTAAGCAGCCCACCTTTAGGATCTGTGATTACGTAGCTGCTATGGAGCTGCATAAGGTTTGGTTTTACAAAGAACCTTGTTTTTCCTGATCCTGAACCTCCAACTACAAGGATATTGTTATTCCTAAATGTTTTTCTTGTGTTCAGGCTCATTCTTTCAGTCTTTGTAAACAACATGTTCCTTGAGAAAATCTTATCTGTAAAGCTTGCTATGTCTGTTGATGTTCCCCATTTTGCTGAACCGTGTTCCATACCTACGAGGTAATTGTTTCTTCCGCTTAAGTTGTAAAGGTACACCAGTAGGGGAATAAAGAATCCTGTTACACCAGCTATCAATGAGTTTCTATCTAGACCAAGTTTGAAAGGATGTTTGGATAATTCAAACATAAGGTTATTTAGTGTATCGAGCAGCTTTTTTACAGGCTCTCCGTCAAGCGATGAATATAGATCCATTGCTCTGTTGGATATAAAAAAAGCAAAGCCTGAAATGATGATGGTGAAGATCAGTTTTGCCAGTGAGTTTTTATTTTTCATATTTTACCTGCAGTCCTTGTGCGTTCCGGATAATCTTGAAGCGTAGAAGCTCAATTCCTTAAAAGGTTTGAGATTATCGGTGTCAAGTTTCCGAGCATTCATTTCATTTTCCATTTTGACTATTTCTGCTTGCATGTTTTTGATGGAATCTGCACTTCTTTTGGCTGCCCTATAAAAGGCTAGTAACTGACCGTCGCACATATTTTTATAAAACTCCATGATAATTTAGCCTCCATTTTGTAATGTTTATCTTGAATATGTTTTTTCTTTTGTTTTGTCGTTTGCGAATTCATTTTCCTGGGTTTTAAATTTATTCAGTACATTTTTAATTCGTTCTTTTAGTGATGGTTTTTGGCTTTTTGAAAATTGTTTGGCTATGCAGTTTTTTAAAGCATTTTGAATTTGTGCTGCATCTTTTCCCTTGAAGTAAACTGTGTAGCTGTTGGGTTGTGTTGGGTCTTTCTTAATTGCAAAATCAACTCCATAACTTTTTAGTTCACGTTTAAAACTTCGTAAATCTTTTTTGCTAAGAGCCATATCATGTAATTCAGGGTCTTGTCTGTTGAGCTTTTTTAAAGATTGATATCCTCTTAAAGTCTTTGGAGAACTTTTAGGGTTATTTATGTGTGTATTTATTGCGTTTAGGATTGTCTTAAATACACTCAAGGTAATTTTTGCAGTATCTACAGAAACAGATAATGCTTCCTTGCCGATTTGATCACCAAGCATTTAATTATCACTCCTTTTAATATTTGATAAGAATATGACTTTTTCAATATCAAGCTGTTTGAAACACTCTTTCACTCTATCTGAATAGTTTGTAGTTAATGCTGAAGCGATGTAGTCAGATGTGGTGAATAAGGTCAGGATACCGTTTTTGAATTTAATGTCAGTTATTTTATCTCTGAAAAATGTATTGAACACTATTTCAGAAAAATTTTTGGATAAAGTGTTTACCGGTTCTTCAAACTCAGTGCCCTTTGCGATATCGAATATTGTTTTTTGAGGTTTGTATATGTTTCCCTCTACAAGTTCACGGTGCATGTAATCAGTTATGGAGTTAAAGATGCAGCTCATTAGATAATGTTTTGTTGAACTTATTGTTATCCCGTTGGCTAAGGCTCTTTTCATACGAGTGAGTGCATCCTCAATGACACAAGGGTTTATTTTTTCAAGAGTATCTCGAACTAAGGGTAAAGGCAAATTTAGATTCTTTTTTGAAAACTCATCATCAAAATAAAGACTTTTTAAAGCCTCCTCTACAATTTTTGAAATGCTGTCTTCAAAAACATTGAGTTTACATTTTGCCAAAACGGCCTCATATTTTTTTATAGATAGATCATTTCTTTCATAATCATTAGTATAGTCATTATTAGTACAATCATTATTAGTTATATCATTATTAGTATAAGGAGGGTTATCCTCCAGAGGTTTTCCCTTTAGAGGTTTTCCCACTAGAGGATTTTCCACTAGTGGGTTTTCCTCTAATGGATTTTCCACTAGAGGAAAATCCTCTTGTGGTGAAAAGCCATTTTCGTCATTTGCATTAAAGGGAACTTCGTGTACTATATATTCCCATGAAGCAAACTTGCCGTTGGCTTTTATTGATCTTAGTTCAAGATATCCGAATTTCTTTAACTCCTTTAGTCCACTTTTGACTGAATCATAACCATCTGTTGATTGCTTATATAGATCCTTAAGGTTGATTTTCCAGTCCTCAGGACGACTTAGGAAA
>JAEWSG010000051.1 GCA_023398495.1 Bacillota bacterium | reverse complement strand
AAGGTGAGGCCTCTCATGAAATAGTTGAGAAAAATAAAAAAGCTGAGGTAAAGTACACTGTTACAGTAAATAAGCCCTATACATTTAATGAAATAAAATACCCTTCGGGAAATGACAGTTTGAGTGCAGCTATAAGGCGGACGCAAAACAAATCATTAGTTTACAATGGGTTACAATATAATTTAGACATTCTAAGAGATGAACGATCAAGAATTGATAGCGAATTAAAAAACTTAGGTTATTATTTTTTCAATCCTGATTTCTTAGTATTTGTCGCTGATACAACTGTAGGAGAGAAAAGGATTAATTTAGCATTGCATGTAAAACCCGATGTTCCTGAGAAGGCCCTTCTAAAGTATCGTTTCGACAAAATTTTTGTCATGCCCCAGTACTCTCTGGGACGACGAAGAGCTCAAACAGCAAGACGCACAAATGATACTACTTATTTTAATAACTACTATTTTGTTGAAAGGGTTAATAATTTCAAACACAAGATATTAAGTAGGTATATAAAAATTGAAGAAGGCAGTTTATATAGTAAACGAGATCATGATCTTACCATAAGTCGTCTGATGTCAATGGGAACTTTCAAGTTCGTAAATATTGCATATACTGACACATCCATTGACAACGAAGGTAAATTGGATGCAAGGATAAACCTGACGCAACTCTTACCTAAAACATTAAAGGTTGACCTGGAAATTGGTTCAAAGAGCAATAATTACACCGGTCCTTCTTTGATAACAAGTGTTACAAACAGAAATACATGGAAAGGTGGAGAGCTATTAAAGTTTAGTATTAATGGTGCCTACGAGCTACAGTTAAGTGGAAAGTCGAAAGGATTCAACTCATGGGAATTTGGTACAGGTATCCAATTAATAACCCCCCGGTTCATTGCTCCCTTTAAAGTATCCGATGCATCATCAGTTCATATCCCAAAAACAAAGTTTGATTTGCAGTTAAAGACACTTCACCGGGTAGAGTATTATGATATGAATGGTCTCAATTTTACAGCCGGTTATATCTGGAGGTCGACAAATACCGAAGAGTTTGAAGTCAACCCCATTGCCATTAATTATTCAAAACTCAGGAATACTACAGATACATTTAATTTATTGTTAGACCGGAATCCTTATTTACGAAGGACATTTGAAGAACAATTCACTTTGGGTTCAACAGCCTCATACACATTAAACACAATGGCAGAACTTCCCCAAAAGCATCAATACTATCTTAATGTTATGGCAGATGTTTCAGGAAACCTGGCATCATTGGCGCATAGGATATCAACAGGGGAAAAGTCAACAGACGAAAGGCCATATGAAATTCTTGGTTCAAGATATAGTCAATATTCAAAACTAACCACTGACTTCAGATACTACCTGAATTTTGATGATAATAATACACTTGCGACCAGATTGATGGCGGGTGCCGGAATTCCTTATGGGAATTCATTTGTAATGCCTTATTCAAAACAGTACTTTAGTGGAGGTTCAAATAGTATTCGGGCTTTTCTGCCTCGCTCTTTAGGTCCGGGTTCGTATGATGTGAATGAGGACGATCTTACCGGATATTTTGATCAGTCGGGCGATATCAAATTAGAATTCAGTGCTGAATTCAGATTCGCGATTATAAGTGTACTGAAAGGAGCTGTGTTTACAGACATAGGAAATGTGTGGCTGGCAAGGGATAGTGAATATCTGACAGGTGGAGAATTTACCAAAAACTTTATAAATGAACTTGCCGTTGGATCAGGATTAGGATTGCGAATTGATTTATCATTCTTTTTGTTAAGATTTGATCTTGGAATACCACTCAGAAAGCCCTACTTGCCTGAGAAAGAACGGTGGGTAATAGATGAAATTGACTTTAGTAGCGGTGCCTGGCGGCGCGATAATTTAGTCATCAATATTGCAGTGGGATATCCGTTTTAAGTTGCTGTTTATTAACCAACCCTTATACAGTTTTTGGAATAACAAAATAGGAGGAAACAAATGATTTTCCTCCTATTTTTTTAAATTTACTGTTTCTTTCTTAACCGCATTTCAGAACGGTTTTTATCTGATAGTTTGCTGATTCAGCTAATTTGCCAACCGCAGCTTTTTTGTATGAATCACAGGCAGCTGTGTTATCGCCTTTTCCCATTTGAGCATTTCCCATTTCAAAATAGAATCTGGCTTTCTTCTCAGCATCATCCTGCTCAACTGATAAGCCTTTTTGAGTTTGAGCAAGTGCCTCGTCGAATTTTGAAAGTTTATTCAGCGTCACAGCATACAGATAGAATATTTCAGGATTACTGTCATTATAAGAAATAGCCTCTTCCAATTTATTTGCTGTAGCTTGCAGATTATTACTCTTGAATGAAGAATTTGCACTCACGAGAAGGTCGTCGCCCATAGTTTTTCTGGCTGCCTCAACAGTTTTCTCATCATTTGTTGAAGTTCCTACCTCTATGGCCTTATCCATTGCCTGCTTCATTTCGGTGTCTTTGTCGAGTTTCTTATATGCAAGACCCATATTTAACCAGGCGCGGGCCACCGTACTGTCAAGCTCAATTGCCTGTGTGTAACTTTTAACTGCCTCCTCAAACTGTCCGGCTTTGTATTCATTAATTCCTTTAGAAAGGTAAAGCTTAGGAAGTAATTCGTTAGTTTTCTCAGCTGTTGAGTTATCGTTATACTGGACTGCAAAATCATGAGCCTGTATATAACCTTCTATTGCTTCATCAATTTTCTTATCTTTATATAGCGCTGTTGCATAGTTATATTGAAGTACAGGTATTTGTTGCTCAGCCATCTGCTGAATAGTGTCAGCATCATCAGCTTTTGATGCAATTTCAGCAGCTTCTCTCATTGCATTAACTGCTTGCTGAGGATCTGATGAAACAAGAGTAACTGCACGATTATAAGCATTAACTGCTTCATCTTTAGTTTGAGCAAAAGAATTCACGCTAAAAACCATTATGATGGTAAATGCGGCTA
>JAEWSG010000050.1 GCA_023398495.1 Bacillota bacterium | reverse complement strand
AAGGTGAGGCCTCTCATGAAATAGTTGAGAAAAATAAAAAAGCTGAGGTAAAGTACACTGTTACAGTAAATAAGCCCTATACATTTAATGAAATAAAATACCCTTCGGGAAATGACAGTTTGAGTGCTGCTATAAGGCGGATGCAAAACAAATCATTAGTTTACACTGGGTTACAATACAATTTAGACATTCTAAGAGATGAACGATCAAGAATTGATAGCGAATTAAAAAACTTAGGTTATTATTTTTTCAATCCGGATTTCTTAGTATTTGTTGCTGATACGACTGTCGGAGAGAAAAGGATAAATATTGCATTGAATATAAAACCTGATGTTCCTGAGAAAGCCCTTCTAAAATATCGGTTCGACAAAATTTTTGTCATGCCCCAATACTCCCTTGGACGACGGAGGGCTCAAACTGCAAGACGCACAAGCGATACTACTTATTTTAATAACTACTATTTTGTAGAAAGGGTTAATAATTTTAGACACAAGATATTAAGTAGGTATATAAAAATTGAAGAAGGCAGTTTATATAGTAAACGAGATCATGATCTTACTATAAGTCGTCTAATGTCAATGGGAACTTTCAAGTTCGTAAATATTGCATATACTGACACTGTCATTGACAACGAAGGTAAATTGGATGCTAGGATAAACCTGACACAGCTCCTACCAAAAACATTAAAGGTTGATCTGGAAATTGGTTCAAAGAGCAACAATTACACCGGTCCTTCTTTAATAACTAGTCTGACAAACAGAAATACATGGAAAGGGGGAGAGCTATTAAAGTTTAGTATTAATGGTGCATACGAGCTACAGCTAAGTGGAAAGTCGAAAGGATTCAACTCATGGGAGTTTGGTACAGGTATCCAATTAATAACCCCCCGGTTCATTGCTCCCTTTAAAGTATCCGATGCATCATCAGTTCATATTCCAAAAACAAAGTTTGATTTGCAGTTAAAAACTCTTCACAGGGTAGAGTATTATGATATGAATGGTGTAAATTTTACAGCCGGTTATATCTGGAGGTCTACAAATACCGAAGAGTTTGAAGTCAACCCCATTGCCATTAATTATTCAAAACTCAGGAATACAACAGATACATTTAATTTATTATTGGACCGGAATCCTTATTTACGAAGGACATTTGAAGAACAGTTCACTTTGGGTTCAACAGCCTCATACACATTAAATACGATGGCAGGACTTCCCCAAAAGCATCAATACTATCTTAATGTTATGGCAGATGTTTCAGGAAACCTTGCATCATTGGCGCATAGGATATCAACAGGTGAAAAGTCAACAGACGAAAGGCCATATGAAATTTTTGGTTCAAGATATAGTCAATATTCAAAACTAACGACTGACTTCAGATACTACCTTAATTTTGATGATAATAATACACTTGCGACTAGATTGATGGCTGGTGCCGGAATTTCTTATGGGAATTCCTATGTAATGCCTTATTCAAAACAATACTTTAGTGGAGGTTCAAATAGTATTCGGGCTTTTCTGCCTCGCTCTTTAGGTCCGGGTTCGTACGATGTGAATGAGAACAATCTTACCGGATATTTTGATCAGTCGGGCGATATAAAATTAGAATTCAGTGCAGAATTCAGATTCGCGATTATTAGTGTATTGAAAGGGGCTGTTTTTACTGACATAGGAAATGTTTGGCTGGCAAGGGAGAGTGAATATTTGCCAGGTGGAGAATTTACCAAAGACTTTATAAATAAACTTGCCGTTGGATCAGGATTGGGACTGCGAATTGATTTATCATTCTTTTTGTTAAGATTTGATCTTGGAATACCACTCAGAAAACCCTACCTGCCTGAGAAAGAACGGTGGGTAATAGATGAAATTGACTTTAGCAGCGGTGCCTGGCGGCGCGATAATCTAGTCATTAATATTGCAGTGGGATATCCGTTTTAAGTTGCTATTTTTTTATTAACCAATCCTTGTACAGTTTGGAAATAACAAAATAGGAGGAAATCAAATGATTTTCCTCCTATTTTATTGAAATTTACTGTCTTTTTCTTAACCGCATTTCAGAACGGTCTTAATCTGGTAGTTTGCTGATTCAGCTAATTTGCCAACCGCAGCTTTTTTATATGAATCACAGGCTGCTGTGTTATCGCCTTTTCCCAATTGAGCATTTCCCATTTCAAAATAGAATCTGGCTTTCTTCTCAGCATCATCCTGTTCAACCGATAAGCCTTTTTGACTTTGAGCAAGTGCCTCATCGAATTTTGAAAGTTTATTCAGCGTCACAGCATACAGATAGAATATTTCAGGATTGTTATCATTATAAGAAATAGCTTCTTCTAATTTATTTGCCGTGGCTTGCAGATTATTACTCTTGAATGAAGAATTAGCGCTCATGAGAAGGTCGTCGCCCATAGTTTTTCTGGCAGCCTCAACAGTTTTCTCATCATTTGTTGAAGTTCCTACCTCGATGGCTTTATCCATGGCCTGCTTCATTTCGGGGTCTTTGTCGAGTTTCTTATAAGCAAGACCCATATTTAACCAAGCGCGAGCCACCGAACTATCAAGCTCGATTGCCTGTGTGTAACTTTTAACTGCCTCCTCAAACTGTCCTGCTTTGTACTCATTAATTCCTTTGGAAAGGTAAAGCTTAGGAAGCAATTCGTTGGTTTTCTCAGCTGTTGAGTTATCGTTATACTGGACTGCAAAATCATGAGCCTGTTTATAACCTTCTATTGCTTCGTCAATTTTCTTATCTTTATATAGCGCTGTTGCATAGTTATATTGAAGTACAGGTATTTGTTGCTCAGCCATCTGCTGAATAGTATCAGCATCATCAGCTTTCGATGCAATTTCAGCAGCTTCTCTCATCGCATTAACTGCTTGCTGAGGATCTGATGAAACAAGAGTAACTGCACGATTATAAGCATTAACTGCTTCATCTTTAGTTTGAGCAAAAGAATTCACGCTAAAAACCATTATGATGGTAAATGCGGCTA
>JAEWSG010000039.1 GCA_023398495.1 Bacillota bacterium | reverse complement strand
TTTCTCTGATTTTAATTTCTTTTGTCATAATACTGTTATTATCCTATAAATCCTTTGATTTCTCAATCTATATACCACTAATTTTTACTTATCCACAAATTTTTCCGCAAGCTATTTCCTAAATGATCAAAAAACTGCGTGTAATCTTTATTGACACACTCCACATTGAACAACAGGAGTATTAGCTATACGTATTTCGTTTCTTATTGATATTTTCAAAACAAAATTATATAATACACAGATAATAATTAGGAACACAAAAGTACATATGATTACAAGTGATGATATGGACAAAAGGATACATAGTGCAAATTTAAGTTGGAATAATAAAATAAATATAGTTATGATTATAATGTCAGCAGCATAGGAGGAAATCATGTTAAAGAAAAGGTTTATAATATTGATCGGATGCTTTTTTATACTACTTGCCGGATGTTCTAATAATCAAGCCGATAAAAATGATCTCAGGCAGATAGCTAACAAGACAGATTTTAAATCCGAAGTTAACGAGCATACAAACAATAACTCCGAGAATGCTGCCAAACCGATGGTTAATGAAGAATTATCAGCCGTTAAAGCATTAAAGAATTTTTATGGCATTACTGACAAAACAATTGTTATATATGAACAAGTGCCTTTTGAGAATGACTGTGTTCTAATTCTTGCAGACAGGTTTAGGGATGGAGAGCATTACCCTGATCTGTATCTTGTCAGCCCTGATGAAAAAGTATTGGCACTAACTCGTCATAGTTACTGTTGGTCAATGAATTATACTCAACACATGGGCTACAAGATATTTTACGGCCTTGCAGCATCAGAAATCCGTCAATTAAATAATACTCCCTTACCAATTAAAAAGCTTGAAGCTGTGTTTAATGATAAAACATATGAAGTCAAAACACGCGAAAATATAATTGCTCAAATAAATAATGGAGAGCATACTCCATGCACCATAAATAACCCTCATGCTTATATATTGCCTGTAAAAGATGAGAATATGCCAGATGATGTATTATGTATTTTTTCTGATGATCGCAAGATATCTCTATCCCAACTATCTATAGATCGTAACTACGATAATATGCCGGAGTACTTAAAATCAAAAAAGAAAAACATATTTAATTCATACGCATTTACATATTCTCCAATGATGTCTCCAGAAGACTGGGAACGAGTAGATTCGGATGGAGAAACAGGATTAAAAGGTAAAACCGATGAAAACGGAAACCTTAATGCATTATTTTTAAGGCCTTCAGCAGCAGTTTTCAAAACCGTACATTCTTTTGGACTTCCATATGATATCAGATCGTTTTATCTTTCCTACAACTATCCGATTGCATGCTTTTCAGCAGGTGAAAGAGTTGAAGTTGTTTACTCTAAAGATTACAAGCTTTATGATTGCCGTGTATTAAAACTGAATAAAGAAACTGTTGATAAGGATTTAAATGTTAAAAATTTTCACAATCTTTCGTCAAATACTAAAAGTGAGATAATACTTCCAAAGGAACCAGGACATTATTTATTTATTCTTCGTACTGAAAAACACAGTGAATTGCACTCATATATGGGAGTAGTAAAAATCATAAATTGATAATGCAACAAATGATTGTAAGAACAATTTCATTTAAAAAAGTTCTACACAGTTATTGCCTATACAAATCACGATGAACTATTTATTTATTTCCTGTAAATTATATAGTAAAGCAAAGACCATTGTAAAAAGATACATTGCAAATAAAATGCCCAATTGTAAATAATACTTAAATGGTTGAATAATGGTATTGATGCTGACAAATACTTTCCTTGTTTTACTTTTTGAAAGTAGTAATTCCCCGGGGTTTGTTGCACCAAATATACCGTTTTTGCCATTCCTTTATTTTATGTATTTTTCTTTTCCTGATAAAATCGAACATTTTTTCTCTGTATTTTTATTATTTATTATATCATTTAGATTTTATCTGTCCAAGAAAAAATGTAATTATATTACTTTTATATTTTTACAAAAGGTTATATAATGATTATAAAATGTGCTCTAGATATATGGTAATAACTCAATTTTTCATTGTAAAATCATTTTCACAATTTATATAACAAGGTTTTGAAAGTATTAATATAATTTATTTTTAAAGGAGGATTTACAATGCTAGTGAAAAAAGGTTTTAAAAAGGGGTTGTGTTTTATTCTGTCGAGCATCATGGTTCTCAGCATTCTGGCTACCGTTAACCTATCAGTATTTGCAGCTAGTGAGAAATCTTACAAACCACTCCCTAGTGGGTACAAAACACTTAGCTCAAAGCCAGGTACTATTGAAAAGTTAAATTACACTTGGGGTAACGATGTTAAATACTTTAACGTCTATCTTCCTAACGGGTACAACCAATCTAATACTTCTAAAAAGTATAACGTCGTATATTTGATGCACGGTGGCGGCGAAGATGAGAATCTATTATTCGGCGGACCAGGTCAGAACAAAGAACTAAAGGTAATAATTGACAATATGATTGCCAAGGGAGATATTGAACCTGTTATAGTTGTTACACCTTCATTTAACAAAGGTAGAAATGATGTGGCTTATTTCCATGAGGAGTTAACCAAAACTCTTATTCCTTTGGTTGAAACCAAATATAATACCTATTTAAATTCAAAAAGCACTGCTGATATGAAGGCTTCAAGAGAGCACAGGGCATTTGGGGGATTCTCAATGGGTTCGGTATGTACCTGGTACACATTTATTAATTGCCTTGACTATATCAAATATTATATGCCGTTAAGTGGTGACTGTTGGGCACTTGGTGGGACAGCTGGAGGCAGTAAACCTAAAGAAACTGCAGAGTATCTGGCAAATGTTGCAAGAAAATCCGGTTATAAAGCCCCACAAGACTACAAGTTGTTCTGTGCTACAGGTAGCGACGATATTGCATATCCTAATATGAAACCTCAAATGGATGAAATGAAAAAAATAACAGATACTTTCAAATACTCAGGTGATCCAAAAGAGGGAAACTTCTATTTTATGGTAGCTAATGGTGGCACACATTGGTGGGGTTATGTTAATCAGTACATATATAACATATTACCTGATTTATTTAAAGACACCACCCCAGTTACACCTACTCCTACACCTGGTAAGAGATCTGCTTTTACCAAAATAGAAGCAGAGGAGTACAACGATTTTAATGGTGCACAAATTCAAGAAATACCTGCTGAAACCGGAAAAGGTTTAGGCTATATTGCCAATGGTGATTATGTAGCATATAAAAATATCGACTTCGGAAGTGGAGCAACTTCATTCAAGGCACTTGTTGCAGATCAACTTACTGCCAATATTGAATTAAGATTAAATAGTCCGTCCGGTACCCTTATAGGTAAATTACCTGTAGCAACAACAGGCGATTGGAATACATATCAGGAACAAATCTGTGATATTAGTGGAGTTACAGGGGTAAACGATTTATATCTTGTGTTTTCAGGTGCTGTGAACATTGATTGGTTTACATTTGCTGGAGGAAATAAACCAGCAAATCTAGGTGATGTAAACAGCGATGGAAACATCAATTCGTTGGATCTGGCAGCATTTAGATTACATTTGCTTGGTTTAACCCTGCTTACAGGAACAAACCTTTCCAATGCTGATGTTGATGCAAATGGACAAGTGAACTCTATAGACTTTGCATATATGAGACAATATTTATTAGGTATGATTTCATCTTTCCCAGGATAATCTTATAGTTTATCAACTTGTTGATATAAAAAAACCCGGAACTTTAACCAGTCCGGGTTTTTTTATAAAATTATTAGTGCTAACATTCCTTTTTCACAATTTTCGCTAAACAAACGTTCTAATATATAAGTATGCACCTGCAAACTTTGCAGTTATAGATATTCAGCTCTCCTTTTAAGCCATATAAAAAGTTTTTATACTAAGAAGTTCACTTTGTCTAAATAGGAACATAAACGTATTCTGTGACTTGATGAATACGGTCTCCTCCGAATAAAGCTTGATGAGTTATTATTGTAATTATTTGTGTATTAGGCCTTTTTTCAGTATAAACATCTATATAGTCATAGATGTTGAGCAGATCTCCTGTGCGTGGATCCACTATAGACGAAATCAAAACATTCTTTCGGACAGTACCAGGAGCTTTTGCAGTAACGACAGTTCTATAAGTATTTGAAACATGATAATTCCAATACATAAAGTTACTCGATAATTTGATCAGTTCACTTCTTACTATGATTGTTGTAGATTTAGGTGCTTCTGTAGTATTTCCTGTAGTATTTCCTGTAAATAACCCGTTTGGATGTGCAATTCTACCCTCCTTAATCCCATACTTTTTATAATGCTCATAAGCTTTTTTATAATCGGTACCAAATGCTCTCTTTAAATCATCATACTTATTTAAGTAAAACTTGGCATCAAAAACGTAGGAACCTTGTCTTCCTTCTTTAATTCCAGCTTTTAGCCAGTGATCAATGATTTTATTATAATTATCACCAAAATGATTTAGTACATCGGGATTTTTCTCTTTGTATAGCTCATAAGCAAATATTTCTTTGTCAAGCTTATCAGCAGCATACACCGAGGTTAAACATACCGAACTAAACAAAAGCATAAAAACAATAATTGAACTTAATATTTTTTTCATAAGATCTTTATCCTCCTAGTCTTTTTATAGATTTGACATTAATGTATCATGTTAATTTTCAGTAAACAAGTTTAACTTTTATAGCACTTCATTGGGTTAAGGTACTAAATATTATAGATAAGCAACCCGTTGTTCAGTCGTATTTCTAAGTGTCTAAATATTTGGCTCACATGAGCAGAGCGGCATATGTAAATCTTGCCCTTATATTGCACAAGGTCTCCTGTATTCAACTTAGTCCCCTTTTCCCATGTGGTGGTTTACCAGAAACATGAATAACATTTCTGAGCCATATTTTCATTCTTTTTCGTTGTTGATTTACATAAAGCACTTGTTGATAATATTGGTCTGTGATAGGATTATTTTAGGGCATTTAGGAAATATTAGGTTTCACAGTTTGATTTTAGGGGAGGTATAGTTATGAGAAATTTAATGCTAGTTTCATGCAAACAGAAGTACTATGTATGGATCATGGTTTTAGTACTCATAGGAGTTATGATTTCGCCATTAACTGCTGCAGCTACTGAAAAGCAAGTAAATGTAAATGCGGTATATGATGTAGGAGACGTAAACCGGGATGGTAAGGTTAACTCGTTAGATTATGGAAGCATCAGGGCATATCTACTTGGCATGGAGGAATTTAGAGATATTGGGCAACGTTTATGGGAAGCGGATGTTAATGGAGATGGTATGATTAACTCCATAGAC
The DNA here is from genome assembly GCA_023398495.1 of Bacillota bacterium. Classification (GTDB taxonomy): domain Bacteria; phylum Bacillota; class Clostridia; order Acetivibrionales; family Acetivibrionaceae; genus Acetivibrio. The sequence continues at coordinate 236,836 of JAEWSG010000039.1, read as the reverse complement.
TTTGCATATTTTAGAATGAGGCTTTTAGAAGGAACAAAATTTCCAAAAGTTCACAAAAAGGTAAATACGGTTATAACAACGGTAGAATACGAACCGTTATATTTAGTAGCAAACTCTCCGTTCGCTATATTGGAATTCTCGGTTATACTACGTGATGAAGCTGGAAACCCACTAGGAGGAAAAAAAGTAGGATGTAATAAGCCTGGTGAGTTTTATAATATTGAAAACCCTACTGAAACTGATGAAAACGGTTTTGCAACTTTTTCATTTCGTCAAGCACATACAGATCAAGTGCCGTTTCGTACCTATGAGGTTGATATAGGTATATACTTTGATGGAGACGAAGAATATAGTGCGTGTGAATATACTGCAAAAGCAATGATCTCAAATAATGGAGGGCCGCAGAGGACAACTTCACCAAATACGCCAACACCGGCACCAACACCGAGGTAAATCAAAACAATTGGATTATCAAGGGAATTACTACGAAATAGTAATTCCCTTTTTACTACCGGGAAAAGCAAATAAAAAGCAGGTCAACGACTTGCGAAATTTAAAAGTCTGATAGCCCAGCTAGTTGTATAAGGGCAATACTCCTTTAGATTATAATAAAGCTTGCATTCCAGTTCAATATATCTTCTAATCAACTTAAAACCCATCTCTCATCCCAATAAGTACCTGCCTCATAATGGCAAAGTCAACCGAATTGATTGAACCATTGCCATCAACATCAACAATCTTTAGTTCTTCGTATGTAAAATTCTTTTTCAATCCAAGCAAGTACATTCTCATATAACCAAAATCAATTGAATTGAAAGTTCCAGCTCTGTTTAAATCACCAACTGCTGTCATATCAGTTACCTTTATAGTATAATCATCCAAATCAGATTTCGAATCTTTGTGGCCTACCTTTACATAATAATATCTTGATGCTCCAAGTTTAATTTTAATACTAAAACCCTCGCCGTTGTCCTTTTCTTCTTCTGCTTTAACTATAATCCGCCCTTCTAGCCATATATTCCACTTCATTTTATACAAATCTTGCAATCCAATCAAAAATTTTATTTTGGTGATATATATTTTATATTTTTTAACCTATATACTAAGACTAGGGACTAAAATGCAAGTTCCTATACTGTCAAGTTAAATACTTGAATATTGATTTTAATCAGACATCAAAGTCAGTAGGCGCGAAGTATACAATAATATTTTATGATATACCTTACCCCTACTTATAAGACGAATATGAAAAATCTAATTTACAGCTAACACTGATCATTCTATTGAATAACCCTTGTATTGTCATTAACTATTTTTTGAACTTTACCTTACCAACTCCCGCATAAGGATATCAAATATCAAACTTGTTTTGTGCTAGCTGATATTCAATATTATCAACTCTCAACCGCTTCCCAAGTTATATTTTTGTGGCATAGAGAAGACTGGAAAACCCCAGCCTATAATTGTTATTGCATACCCTTTTAATTATACCTTTATGATAGTAACAGCATTTTCAGGAGTTTTAAAGCCCCATATCCCTTCTTTTTCTTCCCAGATTCTTTCTAGTTCATTTTTATCCACCCATTTTTCATAAACTCCACGTTCAACAAATTTGAATCCAAATTGCTTAGCCCTTGATTCATCATCTTCCACTATAAGGACTTTTGAATCTTCCTCTAAAATCAAAGCATAAGAAATTCCTTTATATACCCCTCTAGTGGTTACAGAATAAGCTTGTTCAAGTTCATCAATAGTAACTTTTTTAACAAAATCACCAAATTTATCTTTTATAAACCCTATATTAACAGTTTCTTCTTTTCCAGAACGTAGTTCTATTGCACTTTTACCATTTACCTTTGAAGTTAAATCAGCATTATATTCTATCCCTCTATATACCGCATATCTTCCCAGTTTCAATTTTTTCATCCCCACATTCTTTACTATAATTTTATTTTAGTATATTATTTGCTAAAGAGGGTCAACAAAGCTTGTTCCATTAAATACTTTATATAGATCTTCCGTTCCATCGCTATTAATCTTATACATTTCCGCTCCCTTCGGCAACGTAACTGCATCTGTTCCAAATATCTTGTATTCAGGTGCAACAGCATTGTTTGCCAGTGTAAAACCATTGCCTGTAAATGGGCTGCCCTCTTTTACAGTACCTTTCATTTTAGCCAAACCTTTATCATTAATTCCACCAAACGGAATATGAATTTTATCAGTTTGTGAGGCTCTAAAACGTATAGCCATAACACAATCATCTTTTTTGGTAAATTGTGTACCACTATAATCAAGTCTTAATCCATCATATATCCTTCTTGGTGTGTTTAAGTTTGTTGTGTCTTGTGCTCGTGTAACATAACCTTGGACAGTAGGCCATTTATAGTTTTCACCTTGATCTTTAGTTAAAATTTTCTGCATAACTGTATCATCAGTTAAAGGTATTTCCTCTCGAATTTTTCTAAGCTTTGCGGCTTGCCCATCTGTAAGCATGTGAGTTGGAGTTCTACGCAATTTGTTAAACTCTTTTACAGTAAGCCCATGCTTTGCTAGTATTGGCTTCATTGTCTTTTTAAAGCTAGGCAGCTTAAGTAAATTCTTTCTTGAAAACTCACCTTTTTTTGAATATGGATCACTTTTACCACTACAAACGCTACTATATCCACTTGGATCATAATAGTTTATTGGGTTATTCTGTACATAACTATATAGGTTTAATCCATCGCCTCTATAGGTATCCTCCTGTGTAAACCTACCTACAACCGGATTGTAGAACCTAGCCCTTAAATAATACTGTCCTGTTATCGGGTCAAATTGCTCTCCGGCATAGCGGAAGCGGTTGGAAATTTGCTCCTTGGGTTCAACAGTATTACCGAATGCATCATACTTATATGAATTAACCACTGTACCCCTTGAATTCGCAAGCCCCACCACATCCCCGTGGCCATAATTATGTAATTCATTGGGGTTTTTATTAAAGCACCTTGTTTATAGTGTTTTGTTTGTCATGATAGCAAATATATAAGCCCTACAGATGCAGGACTCATATATATACTATCATGTGTATTAAGTTTTGGGAATAGTTGGCTTTATATATTCTCTTTGATTGATCATCATACTATAGATGATTTTTAGTATTTGCCTCATTACTGATATTAGTGCCTGACGCTTAGTTTTGCCCTGAGATATTTTCTTATTGTAATATACAAGGAAAGTATCATTTACCGGGCTTTGTTTGTCTCTACCTTTGGATATACTTCTTGCTGCTATATTTCTAAATATTTCGTAAAGCCTTCTATTGCCTTGTTTGTTTCTAAAATCTTTATCTTTGTCACCGGATGAACAGGATACAGGGCTAATTCCACTATACCGGGATAGCTTATCAGCACTTGCAAACCTTTTTACATCTCCAATTTCACTTATTAGCATTGCAGCCGTTATTGTATCTATACCGGGCATTGTTTCAAGCTTGTATGGAAATTGCTTCATGTGATTTTTAATTTCCGCTTCTATAGTTTCCAATTCCTCATTACAGTGCTTAATTTCTTTTATACAGTGAGATACAATAAAATCCCTTGTGTGTTGGAACTCAGTTGAAGTATCCACATTATCCCTGACTTAAAAACCCTTATTAGAAAAATAACTATCATCACATATGAAAATAAGATGGAAAAGGAGTCTTTGCGAAGCCCCGGTAATTATAATAGAACTTCTTATTGTCTACAATCTTCAAAGAAGAAGGAGGACTTATACAGCCCTCTTGTTCTTAAGATTCCAGACCCTCTTCCAGCCCTTATCTAAAAGGGCACTATCAGAGTAACATTTAGGATCATTTACGCTAATGATCTTACGGCTGCGTATACTTTCCAAAGTGATCTTACCGGGGCGGACAACCAGCTTATTCATCCAGCCGCCTTCAAGTTCTTTCTCCCACACCTGAACAGAATCAAATGAAAAATACAGCTTCAATGCATCCTCAATAACTCCACTGATGACAGTAGAACCTTCAAGGGCAGCCCTAGACCTTGCAGCAGCATACAGCCCTTCATCAATACTGGTAACAATCTTAACCTTATACATACAAAAACCTCCATACTTCATAGAACTAAAGATTTATAAACCACTCAATGATAGATAGGGTAAAGCGGAAGCAGCGGGCAAAGCTGCCATACTTCCTGTAATATGTACTAGAATGATGATACCTTCCCATGATCCTCAACCTCCACACCACCGCAGTCTACGGCCTCAACAAGCTTGATAACTATCTGACCCTGTGATACATCAACCATGATCTTTCTTCCAGGCTCAAAGCCGAAATTCCGAAGCCATGAACCGGATACAACTACAGAAGAAGACCTATCTTCCATCCAAAAAGCTGATACCTCAGATAAACGAACCATACAAAATACCTCCTTAACGTATGCAGGCTCTCTGCCTGCTCTCATATCGGTGCACACGATACCGTCAAGAGAATTATCTGTCAATACATTTTCTGTTTTTTTATTTTTGAGTATTAAGAATTGATTATTACAATAAAGACTGGATAGACACTGGAAAGCCCTGTAATCTGTGATCTTCGTGGTGCCTGGCATAGAGAGTCAAGGGAAAATCCGCCCTCCACTTTTAAGAAAGCCGACGAAGTCTACATAAAGAGACTCTGAAGCAACCACTTTAGATGCTCTTAAGTGACTTATAGTGTCAGGGCCATGAAGGGTATACAATAAATTTTTATTATATACCCTTCATGGCCCCCAGTAATTGAATTATTGAATTACTAAGCGGATATAAAGTAAGTTTTTGTTAATACTTTTTTACTTTTTTTGATTCGTAATCCATTTTTAATCGAAAAATTAATACCTAAGTCTCAAACTTTATATAAATAATTACACATTATATGGATAATGGGCAGTTAAGTTACAATATAAATTTAATCGTTTTCATTTCTACCTTCAGTACAAAGCTCGTCTAAATATCCATCATCAATAGCTGAATGCCTATTTTTATAAGGAACTGAACGGGGTCTACCCATTTTGTAAAATTCGCATGATTTTGGTCCATAACAAAAAGTTTCAAATCGATATTTTTTTATATCTTTATCAAAATCCCATTGTATTTCAACATTAGCCATATTTCCCCAAATACATTTAAAACATTTTGTTTCCCACAGACTTTTACTTAATATTCTTGCACCTCTTTCTTCATATATCTGCATTGTTGGAGGCAGCATTATCCATGGTGGTGTTATTACTTCAAGATTCTCAGCTAATCTATCCAAAAGTTTTAAAGAACCAGCTTTATAATAATCTGCAAATTCTCGTTCTTCATATTTTTTTGTCCATGCTGTTCCTTCAATTTCATCACCTACCCGAAATAAACTTCTTAATTGCTGTTTTTCAGAAATTGCAACTGTAAACTGCTTTTTACCATCACTGCTGCATCCTTCAATAAAGAAATTGTACCCTAAGTAATAATGAGTTCGATTATCCGTAAGATATCTCCAAACTCTTGTTCTAGGTTGAATAGATACAATTTTCCCTTTCCAATTCACTTTTGAAGAAGTATTTTCAGAAATATGATTTATCATTCCCAATCCCAATCCTTTACATTAACATTTTTAGGTATCTATCATATTAAGCACTCATTCTTCCGAATTAGTCTTTTCCTCCAGTGAAAGAATTCGGTGACCTTTTGTCAAAATTTCCATTTGTCCAATGGCAATAGAATTAAGCTTTTTAAGTCTCTCAGATTGTGACATTCCTTCATTAATAAATAACGCATTCAAGTTTTCCAGATTCGCAAGACACACTAATTGCGATACATTTGCATAATCTCGTATGTTGCCTTTGAATTCGGGATTGCTATCTCTCCATTGCTTTGCTGTCGTTCCGAAAAGTGCAACATTCAACACATCCGCCTCATTAGCATATACTTGTGTTACTTGACCTTTGCTTAAAGTTGGCGGAATAAGGTTTTCTTTAATAGCATCCGTATGAATTTTATAATTTATTTTTACCAAATTACGTTTAATATCCCAACCTAGCTGCTTCTGTTCTTCGTCTTTAAGTCTTTGGAACTCTTTTATTAAAAATATTTTGAATTCAGGGCTTATCCACATGCCAAACTCAAATGCAATATCTTTATGAGCGTACGTACCGCCATATCTACCAGTTGTTGCTCTTAGTCCAATTGCATTCGTTTTTTGTACCCATTCTTTAACACTGATTTTATAACTGTTTAGTCCAGCTTGACTTTTAATTATGGCGAATTCGCCATAATTAAAAGTTGGATTATAAATTTTTTCCCAAATTCCTAAAAATTCAACTGTATTCCTGTTTCGTAGCCAGTCTGAAATAAAGAAATCCCCGTCTTTAGCTTTTAACATATCAGTAATACATATATAATCATTATCATCAAAAACAGTAACAGTTATTTCTGTACCAATAACATTTATCTTTTTTGCCATGTAACTTTGCCCCTTTTTCTCCACCTGTTTTATCAGCCATTGTTTATAAAGCTTAGTATATTTTATTAAATTTCATATCTTATTTGCTGTGGTTTTCAAGACTTCAACTTTCTTCTATTTTATCATAAACAACCAAACTTCACATTATAAAAAGCAATCTTATGGCAATAATAGGTTATGAGGTGGTTTACATGCAATCAAATAAAACTTGTACTTTGATATAAGGTTACCTTGGCTATTTAACAGTTATTAAAGGTCGCAGTGAAAATACAGTTTTGGAATATCGTTGTGATCTACTAAGCTTCTTTAAGTTTATAATGGATTCAAGAAAGCTGTGTATAAATGACAATAACTTTGTTTTCGCTGATGTTGTATAATAATACTTGACACGAAGACCTAGAACAAATAGTCTAAAAATAAGAAAAAACGGAGGTCAATCATGTCAGGAAATGTAAAAAGGGCTACAAAGCAGTATACAAAAGATTATAAAACAGAATCTGTAAAACTTGTGAAAGAGATAGGAATCACAAAGGCGGCTATAGAATTAGGTGTACCTAAGACTACTTTATATCAGTGGGTAAAGCTTGCAGAGATAGGTGATTTGGATACTGGTGCAGGCACTCAAACACCAGGTTCTGCAATGACTCAAGCAATGGAGATTCAGCAGTTGCGGGCAGATATTAAAGCTTTGGTAAAGGATAATGCACGATTGAAGAAAGAAAATGATTTTTTGGAGGAGGCTTCCGCTTTTTTCGCAGCGAGCCGTCAGAAGTTGGCAAAGAAGAGCGAATGAAGCTCATCGCAATAAAGACCGAAAATGGTAAATTGACGGGCGATATTGCGTTTTATTGCAGGGTATTAAAGGTTTCACGACAAGGCTTCTATAGTCACCTTGAAGCACAGAAGAAGCCTTGGAAATACGAAGCTTTGGCGGCCGAAATTTACGAAATAATAGATGAAGACGAGTGTAATGATACATATGGGCGATATCGGATGCATAAAGCCTTAGAAATAAAGAAAGAAGCCGTAGACGGCAAATTTCCACATGTTCCTTGCGAACGGACAGTGTATCGGATAATGGAACGTTTGGGCATAGCACGCACCCCTAAGCACAAGCCCAATGGGATAACAAAGGCAGACAAGGAAGCTATGAAGTCGGATGACAAGATCAAAAGAGACTTCACAGCTCAAAGACCTCTTGAGAAGGCTGTTACAGACATCACAGAGATTCAGACTGCCGATGGGAAACTTTATATATCAACAATAGAAGATTGCTTTGACAATGCAGTTTTAGGGCTTTCAATGGCAGACAACATGAAAGCCGGGTTGTGCGTAGACACTCTAAAAAGTGCAATTATGTCTTATCCAGGACTAAGAGGGGCGATTATCCACTCGGATTATACCGAAGAAAATACTATACCGAAGTTTAATTATAACTCTTGCTGTCGATAATCATATCGTATTTTCTTCGGCATAGTATTTATACCTAATCCAGAGAATAAATGGCTTTCCTGACATACTCTCGCTTCCATATTTTATCGCTGTCCTCAAATTTAGGAGCTGCTTTATTCATGGCATCGCTCATCATTTCAAGCGTTGCAAAAGCGTAAAATCCAGAGGTTGTAGACATGCTCTCATGTCCTAATAGCTGCATAATGAAAGGAAGTGGCACTCCATTTTTGTATAGATCCATTGCTTTTGTTTTTCTTATCAAATGGCAATGAACGTTGTCTGGTACATCCTTACAGTTTTTTCTTGCTGTGTCAGATGCAGTTTTTAAAACTAAGCTTATGCTATCAGTGGATAACCTATGGGGCTTTCCATCTATCAAACTGTAAAATAAGGGACATTCATTTCCTGTTGGATGAAATTCTTTTAAATATGCCTCGAGATGCTTAACGGTTTTTGCCATTAACGGAACATTTCTACTCTTGCGACCTTTACCTAACAAGGTGACATATGGATTTTTTGCATCTAAACGCAATGAAGAGTAGTTCAAATCAGATAACTCTTGAACTCTGGCACCTGTGTCATATAAAAGAATTAAAAGCATTCTATTCCTTCTATGTTTACTGGTTTTTGAATCATAGGCTGAAAGAATTGCTGATGTCGCTGTTGGCTGTAAATACTGGATAGACTTTTTCTCTTCTTTTAACTTTTTTACAGAACAAACCTCAGTATATATGCCTCGTAGTTCAAAGTCTTCTTCACTGCAGTATTTTAGGAAAGAACGTATTGCTGTAAGTTTAAGGTTTATACTTTTAGGCGAAAATCCTTGTTCCTTGAGCCAACTAATGTATTCCTTAATGTTGTCTCGAAAGAAAGCATCAAAAGTTACCTTTTCGTTTGATAACCCTTTTATTACTTCCAGAAACTTCAAGTAGGTCTTTAAAGACTGCTTGTAAGTTTTTACAGATTTATCAGACAGATTTTTTACTACCGGCATGTAATCATGCAAATATACACGAGCAAGTTTCCAAAAATCACTATCCTTTTTCCGATTATATTTCATACTCTTCAACCTCCGGAATAAGATCCTCCATAGAGGTTGTAAGCGTAGAATACTGTGTAAAATAATCAGGAATGAGATGTATGTAATAATAGGTGCTTTCTATAGATGAATGACCCATATATCTCATTAAATAAGGCAACATTGCATGAATATTTTTACCTTCAGCAGACCATCGCATTATATTTGAACATGCAAAATGGTGTCGAAAATCATATGCTCTTGACTTGACCTTTCCATCACGTTTTAGGCCTGCAGCAACCCAGATATTTCTAAAGTTTGCTGACACAGCTGTTGCTGAGAATATACCACCATATCCTCCAGGAAAGAAATATTCTCTGTTAGGAAAACAGGTTTCTATTGCCTTGTTGTAAGCCTTTAGGTATGAAAGCAATTCGTCTGATAGATATAACCTTCGATCACGATGAGCCTTTGATTGCAAGATATCAACATATCCTTTGTCCAGATGAACGTTTTCACATTTTAGATTCCTTGCCTCAGCACACCGTGCCCCACAGCAGTATAGGAATCTGTATAGTGCAGGAAGAACATAGGGTCTTCCTAGAGCTTTATGCTTAAGGACATACAAGTCGCATTCCTTGAAAAAGCTCTGTATTTCAGCGCCTGTCATAAGATAGACCTCAGCATGATAATGCTGAATAGTAAAACGACTATCAAGCACATATGCATTATTATCACCAATGCTTCTTAGATAACGACCGAATTCCCTAATCGGAGGAATCCAGCTTCTATCCTGAGAAGTTGATTTATTGGCGTGTTGCATTGCCCAACCCTCAGCGACCTCCTTGGTAAGAGTGCCAAAGTTTCCATGCCCATAATTGTATATATCAAGCTGGCGGAGATACACTTGACTCGTTTTATATTCAATACCTAATGCATTTTTAAAAGATAAGAAATCTGCAAGGCTTTGTGCAATGTTACTTATAAATGTATTATTCATGGATTCACCTCCGTAGAGATGCCAACCATAGGAAGAACACATTCCTTAAGCCTTGTTTCATCTGTTGTTATATAAACATCGGTTGTATCAGTATTAGCATGACCAAGTATTGCTGCAATAGTAGCTATGGGAACTTCGTTTTTAACCATTGTCGAAGCAGCATTGTGCCGCAACATATGCATACCAAAGATTTTGTTATCCTTACTGATGTCAGCCTGTTTAAAAACTCGTTTTACCACAGCATAACAGGAAGAGTGTCCCGCTAAAGGGTCGAATGGTGCAATCAGCCTTAAAAACAAAAAGTCATTATCAGTTTTAGGTCTTTCTTCAGATATATAGCTCGCTATGGCGTTACCAATCGCTGTGGTAAGTGGTAGGCATACCGGATTACAAGTTTTACTCTGTTTGAAGGATATCGTTTCATTAATCCAATCGATATCTGACAGTTTTAACTTTATAAGGTCACACGCTCTGATTCCTGATGCTAAGCCAAGCAACACAATGGCTACATCCCTGTAAGTTACTTTACCAAACTCAATTGTATCTTTTAGGCGATACTGTTCGTCATCGGTTAAAGTTGGTATGATTCTTTTAACCCTATAGGCATGAATACCTTCAATGGCAGCATAGAGATCATCCCGTTCAATATACTTAAGGAATAGCCTTAATCCGCATAAAACTGCACGTTGCCGACATTGTTTTACTGATTTCAAATAATCAATTACAATGTTTGAAGATAAGCTATCAATATCGAAGAATTGGATACCTTCCAGATATTGAAGGAAATAGTACAGCTCATACTTATAAAAATGCACTGTGGTATCTCTGATATATTTTGCAAGTAAAAATTCACCATAATCCTGGTACAACTTTTTATACTTTTCGTGAGTCGGTTCCCGTTTGCCTCGTTTTAATATAGTAAAGTCAAAGGTGCCTACGTTGTAATAAGAATTAAGCAGGCGGATAAATCGTCCTTGAGAGTGATAACGATTCTTGCTGAACTTTCCGGTTTTTGAGCTGATTACATCGTCCGCGTAAGTCTTTCCAAAGTCCGGTGTGTATTCTGTGATGCCTTTATCTTCACAAAAGGCTTTGAAACGGCGAACAACACCTATATAATTATAAATAGTGTGTTCGTGGTAGCCGGCTTTGACTAAAGCATCCAGTAAATCATTGCAGATAGTATTAATATCCATTTTGAAGTACCTCCTTTATTTTTGGTACTTCAATTATAAAATACTATGCCGAAGAAAAAGCAGTGCTATTAGCAACAATGAAAGATGTAGGAGTTTTTCGGCATAGTATTTTCTTCGGTATAATCCGAGTTATACTGAATTCAGTATAACTCGGACAGGGGAAGCCAATATACCAGTGGTGAGTATCGCCAAGCGATAGAAAAATACGGAATAATCCAGAGCATGAACAGTGCAGGTGGAAGGTGTCATGACAATGCAAAATGTGAATCCCTGTGGGGGCGATTCAAAGAAGAACTATTGTACGATAGATACGATACATAGAAAATGCCTATGACAGTGGTCAAGAGCTTAATATGGCGATATTTCATGAGTTATTGGAACAATCGCAGGATTTGTTCGGCGAATGGTGGTCTTCCGCCGATGGTAAAGAGGAAAAAGTTTTATGAGGGACAATATTCTAAAACAGCGTAATGATGGAGCAAATCGGTGCGTTGGTATATAATGGGATTTCGCTACGCTCCATCCCATTATATACCAACGCAAAAACCACAAATTATTCGAGAAAAATGTGTCAAGTAATATTGACAAGATCAAAATGTCTTTTCAATCAGTTTTGTTTGCCATGACTCAATCGTAGAAGAGGAAATTTGCTCCCAGTTATACACATAAAATATGTGTTGAGCTATTTCCTGTCCGATTTCTTTGAATGAAGTTTTGAGTTCAATAATTGAAATCTCTTTTTTGATTTCTATCGTATCTTCACTTGAAATATATGATCCCGTTAGAAAGACACTTGGTTCAAATGAAGCCAGTCTACGATTTTTACAGCCGTGCAAAGCCACCTGAATTACAATGGTTTCTTCGTCGGATAGGCTTTCATAAAAGCGTTTCAAAAACAATAGGAACTCAGTAATTGTATATATAATCATGATAAATGAAATGACTTTCTTGCCCTTATTAATTCCAGGCTCACTATCTTCCCAAAAAAGTTGTCTTAAGTTAAAAAGACCACTTTGGTATATCCTAAATCCTTCCACATGAGTAAGCCAATCAGTATGTGATTGAAACCCGTTCGAAAAATTGCCACTACCTTCACCGTTTTTTGACATTTCGATGTGTGGAAAATCCCAACCTCTTAGACTAACAACAGACTGTTCCACGGATGTTTTGAGCACCTTTAGATTTGAGAATCTTTTCTCAGCAAAAACCGAGGGAAAAGCCATGAAATCCCAGTATCCGTGACCGTTGGGGTTTTGGAATTTGCTTTCAAAATACTCTTTAGCAGTTCTTATTTCATTTGAGTATTTCTCAAGAACGTCAACTTCTACGGTCGTAGTTTTGCCTTTTAAAAGCAATTCAATTCTACGCAGTAGTGAATCACCATTTTTTGTTATTGCTCGATTCAAAAATGATCTCATCATTTCTGATGTCTTAATCGTTTCACTTGTTCCTTTGTCCGTCCTAATATACAACTGCCCTTCTTGAAGCACTTTACCTTTGTTGTCTGAAGAGTCAAGATTCTTCTTACATACAATTGGGACTTCTGAATATTCAGGAACATCAATTACGACAACACAATGCGTACCCTTAATTTTACATTTCAAGACGTTACAAGTTAACTTAGGATCAGAATACTGATGAAGAAAATCATTTATAGTGGTTATATCAAATGATTCATACTCTTCTTCTGGCATGCCTACCAGTTCAAACGCACCATCTTTTACTCCGAATATTATTTTCCCACCATCTTGTGTATTAGACATTGCAAGAATGTCTTTAACAATACGACCGCGGGCATCCTTGTCTGCAGTTTTCCAGTTTATAGATTCTTTGAAATCCAAGTTACGTGTTTCAGCTTTTAGCTCAATTAGTGCTTGAATCTCCCGCTCAAAAGTATTTGTACTCATCATTTTCTCCTTTAATCTTTGTGCATGGCACATCCCTATTGTTAGAAGTCGTCAGATGATCCTAAATTCAGAGGTTGCTTTACCAGCCTCTTAAACATTACATGCCTATAGTTATGTGCATATTCTTCAAGTCAATGATTGCTCTAGCTTTTATTATTTACAAATTCATACTTAACCTTACTAGTATAAAGTCCATTACCTGCAATAATTCTATCATAATTTCCAACTAAATTGAACACAAAGAGTTCGACACAGAATTGTACAAAGATTGTTCGGATTTCATTTTCGTAAATACTCTCATCTTTATTTGAAAAACCATGGAATTCCTCAAAGGCTCTAAAAATTACTCACAGGGCAGGAAAGAAATGTAATAATATCTATTATCGTATTCCTTTCCTGCTCTGGCTCTGCAAGTTCCTAAAAAGACACTTCGTAAGCCGATTCGAAGTCATCTGCGAAGATTCTTAAAGTATGCCTCCGTCAGTATTTCTAAAAAATGGGGGGGCAAAAGGCTTGGGATACACTCCATCAGGAACTTTGGTGCAGCTTCGTAGAAATACTTTTACTGATTTTTGTCAGCATGTTTTTACTAAAAAAAGAATCAGTGAAAAGTTATTTTAGTCAGTAAAAAACAGCTAAAAAGAGGGAAAATGTCAAAATGTCGTCCTACTTCATTACTTCAATAATGCGTAATCCGGTATTTATGTGCATAAAGAAAGCCGGAAACATTTCTGAATCCAGCTTTTAGATATTTGCCATTAGTCTACATTGCTCATATCTTGATCTAAAATATTATACAGAAGATTTCCACTTTTCTAACATTTCATCACTAATATCAGGAATCCAACCATCCTTGCCTTTTTTTAGATTACTTTTAAAAAAATCTACATCTGGAATAGCGATTCCATGAGCATTCAATATTTCAAATATACCTATCAACATTTTACTTGATTTATCACTTTCGCAGCTGTACCAACATGTGGCACTTGTTTCATATACATACTGCGTTATTCTGTCAAATTCATTCAGTAAATCTTTAGGTATAGCATTGAGTAAATCTTCAGAATATGGATCTCCTTGTCCAGTTATATCAAGTTCAGTAAAATTATTCGACCATTCATCAAAATTATTTTTTAACTGTGCAATTTTCCATACATGCTCAATAAAAGAATCTATACTTGGATGATGAATATCATATTTATTACAGAACCTTTGAAAACTTACTATAACAGCAATACATTGTCTTTCGTTTATTGATAATTCTGATATTTCTTTAATTTCCAAGTTATCATCCTCCAAATTATATTTTTATATTGCATTACCATTCAACTGGATTCATTTTGAAAAAATCCAACAACGGACCACTTCGCTGAATTCAAACCATTTTGATATAAAGGTTATATTGATTATGCGGGAGTTGGTAACAAGGGAATAATAAATGGGAAAAACCCTGCACAAAGATTAGCAGATAAATTAAGCACTCTTCCCAAAAATCAACGACCAAATTCTGTCACAGTTATTAGAACACAATCTGGTAAGTATATTGTTTCTACAAATAAAACAAAGAATCTAAATACAGAAGTATCTAACGTTTTAGATGATTTAGGAAATGTAAACAGTTTTAATAGAGGGTGCGGCGAGGTTAGTGCAGTAAGTAGAAGTTTTGATAAAGGGTTTCAGAGCGAACTAGCTGGAGCGGATGTATATACTGCTTATATTAGAGGCTCAAATAGCACAACTGGATTAAATGGGGCTTATCATAGTCCATGTGATGTCTGTGGTCCTCTGATATTCTCTGCTGGTTTCCAAGTTACATTTTGTGACATAAAGGAGGCTGGGAATCCCAGCCCAAATTACTCTGATTTAATAATAGCCAATTATCTCCAAGTATATGAAAAACACCTTTTTAAAATATTTATAGTTTGCTCACTCAAACCTTCATAATTCTGCTTGAGTGATTCTTCAAGCTTTAGTTTGATGCTTTCCATTGTATCAGTTTTCCAATCAACGTTAAATCCTGTTGAATAATTATATATTTCTTCTACTTTATCACTGATTTCTTTACCAAATTCATCTGGCATTGTTTTTTTATCTCTAGGCTGAAACTTGAAGCCCAAGTTTAAATATAATTCTATAGCATTATTAATAGCTTCCCAATCAATTTGTTCTTTATTACTCATTTGATCTACTCCTTCTATCTCCTAAATATCACATTTTCAACTCGTGTAGCAGGGTCAATGGTCTTTATTTCTGTTACGTTTTTATTTAATAAAAGCTTTGGTAACTCGTCATCCGTCCAAACAGCACCCGGACGGAGGGATTCACCAATTACACCTCTAACTTTACCCGAAACTTGATCTGCATATGATGAGGAAATATCGCGCCAAACTTTAGAGGTTACAGGGTTACTATCATCCCAAGCAGGCATTTTAATTCCTCTTTCATCAAGAAGTTTTTCTAACGTTACGCCGTTTTGGGACTCTGCAATTAACCTTGCATTAGCCTCTCCACCAATACCATTTGTTCTTCCTGACCAGAAAAATGCTTCATCCGGCTTTGTTTTTAAAGTTTTCCCTACTGTCTGAACAGATACAAACTTCCCAGTCTTAGCATCTCTAAAACGATTAGCTTTATCGTCATAAATATAAGTATATGGGTTTGATTTACCGCTACAAGCGACGCTACTGTATCCACTTGGATCGGCATATTTAATAGGGTTGTTTTGTACATAACTATATAGATTTAATCCATCGCCTCTATAGGTGTCTTCTTGTGTAAATCTTCCTACAACTGGATTATAGAACCTAGCTCGTAGGTAATACTGCCCTGTAATTTGGTCATACTGCTCGCCTGCATAGCGGAAACGGTTTGGAATTTGCTCAACTGATTCAACTGTATTACCAAAGGCATCATACTTATACCTATTTACAACCTCACCTTTGCCATCCACCAACGCCGTAACATCCCCGTGGGCATTGTTGAGATAATAGTAGCTATCCCTTGCATCCTTTTGGGCAAGTATCTCGTGTCCTCTAATTATCGCCGCCTTAAGGTTATAATCTGCACCAACCTCCGTAACTACTTCCCTACCACTAAATATAAACCTGCTGGATTTGCCATTCTCAACTAGTTCAAACCTTAATCCTTCGGCATCATACCTGTTCCTTATAAATCCTCCGTTTGCACTCCTTACGCTTTCAGTCCGGTTAAAGCAGTCATAGGTATATCTTGTCGTTCCCCTTCGGCCTTCCTCTTCAATGAGGTTGCCCTGGGGGTCATAACGATAAGATGTTTGCATCCCGCCTTCAATCTTTTCTGTCAGTCTGTTTCTCTTATCATAATCATAACTTACTGTCACATTCCCTACAGACCTTTTTATGCGGTTTCCAGCCAAGTCGTACTCAAAGCTTTCCTCACCATCAGGATACAACACTTTGGATAATCTATTGAGCCTGTCATAAATATAACGGGTAGTCTCACCATTCTGTGAATGCTCTATTTGATTTCCATTAGCATCATAAACATAATTGTGGCTAAATATCTCTTCGCCATCTTTATTAGTTGTGAGGATTTCTGTAAGGTTTTTATCTTCATCATAATTATACTTTACATTTACACCATTTGCATAGGTTATTGAGGCTATTGTATTGTCGGGATTGTATTGGTATTCAGCCTCTTTTTGTTTCTTATCCCATACTTCTGTAACTCTTCCTAAAAGGTCATATTTGTAAGTGGTCTGCCTTTTTGTAATATCCTTTAATTCTATTATTTTGTTGTCTTTATTATATTTATACTCAATTAAAGGCTTTCCACTTGCCTTTTTGGATTTAAGGTTCATGTTTGGGGTATAGTTATAGGTGTAAACCATACCACCACTTGCTGCTGATTTCAGGGTGCCATCTACATAGTAGCTGAATTCTTCCCTGGTTCCTGTAGCTAAATCCCTTCTTGATATTATGCTGTCATCAATATCATAAACATATTCAGTTATTCTTCTGTTTCTATCAGCTTTACGTGCTACCCTTCCCTGCAGGTCATACTTGTATGTAATTTTGTCTCCTACAGGGTCAGTAATCTGCGACATTGCATTCAAGCTGTTATAATCATATACTGTTGTGTTTCCATTTCCATCTGTAGAGCTTGTTATGTTTCCTGCGTAATCATAGGTGTATTTCTCAACACTTCCATCTGCTTTGTTGATTTCAGTTGCCCTTCCCCAAAGATCGAGACTGTGGTGGGTATAGTTTCCTTCACCATCTTTTATTCCTGTTATGTTACCCATTGCATCATAGGTATACTCTTGTGCCGAAATGCCAGCCTTTGCAGAGCCTGGTGTATATACCTCCTTTATTCTTCCACCAAGATCATAAGTAAATTTTACACCCTTTTGCGATGCATCCAGTTTCTCAACGAGCTCTCCTGCAGCGTTGTACTTATTTCTTTGTACTAGCACACCAAGGGCATCTTTTATCTCTATTAATCGGTTTGATCCGTCATACTTATAACTTGTTCCCAAACCGTCATCTTCGTCTTGTTTATAATTTTCTGGGCTAACATGCTTTACAACATTTCCGGCTTCATCGTAGAAAAGTCTTGTAATGCCGCCTTCTTTATCAGTTATTCTAATCTGCCTGTTCATGTTGTCATAATCATATTTAATGGAATTACCGTTGCAATCGGTTTCCTTTATCATGTTCCCTGCACTATCGTACTCGAAACTGGTCTCTCTTCCCTTTATAGTTTTACCGTTCTTCACCACTTTGGAAATTCTGTCGGATGCATCATAGGACAGCTCTGTGCTGTAATCTTCAGGCGTTGTTACCTTTATTATATTCCCGTTTGGATCATAGTCGTAAATAGTCTGGCTAATGGCTTTGCCTTCTAACTTTTGTGCTAGATCGTCACCATCTATCTCCTCAATCTTTTTTGAAAGCAAGCCCCGGCTGTTATATTGATAACGGGTTGTCTTTGTCTTTTGTTCATTTATTTTTATTCTCTCAAAAGTCCTGTTTCCAAGACAATCATAGGAGTACTCTACTTCGCCTCCTGTTGTGTCTGAAACTTTTATTATTCTGCCTAGCTTATCATAAATATAGCTTACCGTGTTCCAAAGGCTTGGATAGGCCTCCTCGGTGACATATTCAGGTGAAAATTTTTCCTTAATTCTTCTTCCTGTCAAGTCGTATTCATACTGGCTTATATTGTAAAGAAGCATACCTGCCTTTTCTTCCACAGGTACTCTTTTTTCAAGTAACCAACCGGCACAGTTGTATTTAAAAATCGTATAGAAGCCTTTTGCATTCTTCTCTTTAATTATTCTACCCTCTGCATCATACTCAAATTCCTTTAGAGCTACTCCAGAGGACATAATCTTTTTCAATCTGTTGAGTTCATCATATTCATACTCTGTGGAGGGAATTTCCCCAGACTCATCTTTCATTGGACCTACAGTTTTAATTATATTGCCGACAAAGTCATATTCTATATTTGTTTCTCCACCTGTTGGAAATATGGTCTTTATCTTCCTGTTGCTGTCGTCATATTCATACTCAATTCCTGTACCATCACCGGTTTCTGCTTCATAATAATTTGGGTTTATCTCTTTTATAAGATTGCCATGTATATCGTATTTTAAGGCAAAAACATTATTAAAGGGGTCTATCGTTTCAATAAGCCTATCCATGGAATCATATCTGTATCGGTAGCACTCTCCACTTTTTTCACTATTTGGAAGCACTTTCTTGATGATGTTACCCATTTTATCATACTCAATATTTGTTATGTTACCTTCTGCATCTGTTATTCTTGTCTTTTTATTGATTTCGTTATACTCAAATTTGACTGTACCATAAGCCGTGGAAATAGAAAGCATTCTTCCGGCTTTATCATAAGCATACTGAAATACATTGCCTTCCGAATCTTTTACTGTTGTGGGTTTATCTATGTGATTCTCGTCGTATTCAAAGGATGTAGTACCGCCTTCTGGATCGATCCTTGATATGAGCCTTCCATAGCTATCATACGCATATTTTTTTACCGCATATTTTCCTTCATCAAGCTTTTCATGTTCTTCTATAAGGTTACCCCTGTCATCGTAGGTAAATATGGTCTCTGTGCCACCGGAAGTAGAAGTTTTGACAAGGTTTCCTTTATTGTCATAATTATTTTCTATACAGTACCCGTTGGGATACATCTCAATTAACAAGTTTCCCCTGCTGTCAAAGGTTTTCTTTATAGTATTTCCCTTGCGGTCTGTCTCGCTATTTTTGTTACAGAATTTGTCATAGGTATATTTTTCACTTGTTCCATCTTTATATATTCTCTCTGAAAGCAGGGATTTGTCATTGTACCTATACCTTTCAACTACACCTGTTGAAAGATATTTGAAGGTGTTTTCCCTTTTATCATCATCATATTCTATCAAGGTCTCATTCAAATCACTGTCATACTGCTTTACGACCCTGTCCTTTTCATCGTATTCATTTACTACATAGGTTACATCGTTTTGATCTGTAACCTTCGCTATAAGATCATTTTCATAGGTATATTTTACTGTACCGTCATTAGGATAGGTTACTTCAATAAGGTTATCCCCATCGTATTTGTAAGTGACCTTGCGGCCAATATTATCGGTTATTTTGCTTATTTTATTATTCTCATAAGCAAATGACAGTATCTTGCCGCCAGGGGAAAATACAGATGAAATTTGGCCCTTATTGTTGTAATTAAACAGAGTAGTATTTCCATTTCTATCATTTATGGATAATAATTTGCCTTTGCTATCATATCTAAAGTTTTGGTTCTTTGAATTTAGAAGGAATCCACCGGGGTCGTTAACAATAACATCTGCTTCGCTCTCATCCGTTTGATTTTTCCATTCCGAACCCGTCTTTAAAAACTCTTTTATATGACCGTCTGGGTAAACCAGAGTTATCTTGTCGTCCTTTATTTTTAGATAGCTATCATATTCGAAGATCCAGCCTCTTCCCATTAATCCGATGTCTTTTTCTATGGAATTGTATCTTCTCTTTACACATAAATCTATGCCACGGTCTTCAATTAAGAGGTCTGTTGCTTCAATGTAAAAGCTTCCAGTGGCGACATTGACAGGATCTCCAGCCGTTGTAGATTGATCTGTTGGAACCTCATTGGTTGAAGTATCTGAACCTTTGTTAAATGCGTCCTCTTGCTCAGGATTCTTTTTAATCTCTTTCTCTTCATTAACCTTTTCACTTTTATTTCTATTTTTAGGACTATTTCTTTCTTTACTAATCGCCACTTTTTAACACCTCACTTTAACGGAAGAACCGCTAATATGTGTAGTTCCATCCATGTTTATTCTACTGGCATTGCATTCAATATTAATTTCATCTTTTGCCTTAATCTCTAAATTATCAGCTTCTATGTCTAAATCATTATCGTCTTTTATTAATATTGTATTTTCACTGTATAATTCAATTCCACTGTCCTCATTGAGCCTTATAAGTACTTTCTCATCCTTAGTAGAGAATGTTAGTTCCTTTTCAGTAAACTTATTTTCTTTTTCAAATTTTGTTCTAAAGTATTTTTCATCGGGATTCTGAATCTTGTCCCCACCTTTTATTCTCCTTCTCACAGAATTTATTACAATTCCTTCCTCTTCCTTGTTTGTAGGAAAATACAACTTGATACAATCCTCAAGTTCAGGCATGCAGTACCAGCCTGTGTTGCCTTCTGCAGTATAAAAAGTGGCGTACGAAAACCAGTATGCCTCTTCTTTTTTCTGAGCTTCATCTATTTCGAGATGGACTCTTACATTATCCTCGTTTATCTCTATGACTTTGCCTTCAATAGCAGCACTAAACAATTTATCATTTAATTTAAGCTTCTGGCTAAACCCCTTTTCAGGAGTTAGCATATACAGATGTCTTAATACACTGTCCTCAAAATAATATGTAGCTTTGTAAACAAGCAGACTTATATCGTTATACTGAACCTTGTCACCTATGCTGAAAAATTTATCTGTTTCAATTTCATAATATATAAAATCCTTTTCGTCAATTCCTTCCGTATCATTCTCTGATAAATATCTGAAATTTCCAAGCTTTTTTCTTACACTGAAATTAAACTCCTCAAGCTTTCCATTTGAAGTACTTTCAGGAATTCCAAACCAAAATTTCGGCTTATCAGAAATTGTATCAGGCACCAAGCCTGTGTTAAAATGTGATGCCATACGCTTTAAAAATTCCCAATCAGTTTCATTGTACTGGATTACAACTTTTTCAAGCTTTTTACTTTTGGCTTTAGTATCAATAAAATCAGAACCTGGGTAGTCTTTTGTTACTTCTTTAATCATTTCAGTGTATGTCATATCCTTATTCTGAAAAGACCTCTTTTTTAGCTTTATATCCATTTCATATGTACAGGAAACACCTTCGACAATAACATAAAAAATGCCTCTGACAGCTTTAATTTCTATATTTGTTATTACCCCTTTAAATAAAACTGTGGTGCTTGAATTGTCTGCAATCTGACTTACTTCTAGAAGGTCTTTTGAAGATACGCTTTCTATATAACTGTCTTTTTTTCCCTCAGGTATCATACCTGTCAAAAAAATTCTAGCGTGAGCATTATTTTCCTTCTCTATTCTTAATTCGTTCAAATGCAAAATATCAAACGGTGAAAGCAAATTTATATTACCGTATGTTATTGTTGATGACATACTATATCTCCCCCCCATTTTTAAGCATATAATATCTGTTAGCCTTTTACATTAACACCTCATAAATTACTGCCCATCATCTTCAACTTCTATTACACCGCACCACATACAAATAAGTTTTGATGATTTCAATATTGCAGGAAGGTTATCTACTAACACATCAGTTTTACAAAATAACCAAGGAGATCGCGTATTAGGCTTACAGGGCATCTTTTGGAGTACCCCATTACATGCAGCTGTTGCCTTAGCAACATCTGGATTTGCAACACTGCTGCACAGACCAAAAGAACATATATTTGTCATAGATGTATGATCCATCATATTTCCCTGGGTTTTGTCGTTTATTAATGCATCATGCTTCACTGAAATCTTCAATTTACTTGAACTGCTACCAAAACTGCATTTTAGCTTTGCTCCCTCAACAACATAACTATCCATGTATCTCCCCCCACTTTCTAAACCTATATTATAAATTAAAATTTTACCAGTGCCTTCTAACTAACAGTAGCAGGTTGATTTTGCTGCTCCTGAGCCTTTTGTTCTTCCTCAATCTTTTTATCTATTTCAAGCATAACTCTTTCAATTTCGCTCCGCTTCTCAATTGTATCCTCTTCAAATTTTTCACTGAGCTCCTTATATAAATCAAGTGCATATCGATAATCGATTTTCGCATCTTCGTATTTCTTTAACTTAAATTTTTGGTCACCACTTTTTTTATAGTCTTCAGCCTTCTTTTGCATTTCTTTTGCCTTATCTTCTTTAGCAGCAGCACCACTTGCATCTTTTGCAGCACTATCTGAATCCTTTATTTTCTCTTTGATATCCTTTATTTTTTCTTCCATCTCCTTAATCATATCGTAATAAGGGATATCTTCTGATAATTTTTTTACATTCTCATATATTTCAATTGCATTATTATAGTACTGCTTTGCCTCTGCTAGCAGAGTGATTTTTTCCTTATTATTCTTTGATTCACTAACTTTGACGGAAACTTT
This sequence comes from Bacillota bacterium, assembly GCA_023398495.1. GTDB lineage: Bacteria > Bacillota > Clostridia > Acetivibrionales > Acetivibrionaceae > Acetivibrio. Next base: position 214,101 of record JAEWSG010000039.1, on the reverse strand, counting down.
ATCAGCTTTTTCTGCTTCTTTATCCCCTTCAAGACTTTTTTCCAGAACCTTGATATACTCGTTAACCCTGTAAATCTTTCCATCAAGTATCTTTTCAAGTCTTTTCTTGTTTACTGTATCAAGTTCCAACTCAACCTGAGTCCTAGCCTTTATAAAACTGGTTTTTGCCTTTTCAAAATCCCTCTCGCTTTGGAGACGGTCTCCTTCAACTATAAGATTTGCTATACTTGTTTTTATTAAAATCCTTTCCTGCCTTTTCTTGTCCTTAAACTTTTTTATATTTTCTGAGGCTTTTTTATAATTATCAAGAGCCTCTTCGTAAACTTCTTCTTCAATAGATTTGTCGCCCTTTTCTTCTAGTTGCACAAAAAGTTTTTCAGCCTTATTTGCCTCAATTTTTTTAAAAATCAGAAGTCCTGAAGCTGCTATAAGAACAGGTATTACTATCATTGCTACTTTTTTTGCAATTCTAATACGCAAATCATCCTTTATGTTTTCTTTAAATACCTTATTGGCATAAATTGCAACCATAGTATAATTGCTTATAACTTTATTCTGTCTCGAAAGCAATTCATCTTCAAGCATCCCAATAAAGTCTGTAGATTCTTTTGCCTCTTTTAATGTATTGATAAGATCAATGCTTTGTATATTTTCCCAAAATCCTACTGTGCAAAGAAAAATTACGTCTTTATCTTTCAATTTACATGGACGTGAAATAAATGGCTTAAATGACCTGGATTGTCCTAAATAATTTGTAAGATTGTTCCTTTCCTCATGAAGTCCAATCTCTTCGTCACTAATTTGACCTGCATCCGCCATTATCTGTGCAATGCTTTGATCTTTACTTTTAAAACCCAGACCTCCGCCTCTGAAATGGTACAGCCTGACATTACCCGCAGAAGCATAAATCATTTTCGAATAATCAGTCAATACAATCATCAAACTCATTTTTAATCTGACACTTCGGCTCTTCTCATTGAGTAATCTGTGGGCATTAATAATATATCTTTTTAACTTTCTTCTTGACATCGAAGGCTTTTTCATTATCTTCTCAAACAGAAAATTAACCGCAATTTCTGCACTATTGATATCTTCATCAGAATCAATACCATCAGCTACTATATAACATGCAATATCATCCATTTCTGCATATGCAAAATAATCTTTGTTTAGCCTGAAGGTTCCCGCCTCAGAAGCAAAGCTTGTCACGAACTCAATACTGTTTTTTCTCATTTCAACCCCCATTATAAAATCATGCTAAGGGATAACGAAAAAATAACATCTTACCCTTATATTCTAAAAACGTTATTAAATCAAATTTTTATCGTTATCCAGAGTAGGAATCCTAGCTGCATGAAAGTACAATTACTGTAGCATTATCCTGTCTGCTATAATTTTTTGCTTTTATTGCATCTATTATCTCTTCTGCAGTATTAATGGGATGAATAGGCTTGCTGAGTATACCTTCCATTTCTATTTCTGGTAGGCTATTGTACACACCATCACTGCATAGTACGATTTTATCTCCAAACCTAAGTTTAACAGGCTTTTCAGAGATCTCAATATCCTTTAGAACTTCAATTCCAATGTAGCTATGAATTCTTTTCTTCATTGGATCGTTCAATAGTTGCTCTTCTGTTATTTTCCCAGATATAAATTTATTCTCCAACACTTCTTTGTAAATATGTTTTTTATTAAGATTTACAATTTCACCATCTTTAAAAAGTATTACAGCACTGTCCCCTACTGAAGCCCAGTATAAACATCCCTCTGACACTACAGCCGAAACAAGTGTACAACCCATCCGTTTGCCCTTTGCCTTGTCAAGTACGGCTCTGTTACATGCGTTGGCAGCTTGAACAAAGAAATCCTCAATAGGATGAATATCGAGAGTACTGGTAAATTCCTGAACAAAAGTGTTTATAGCAATATTGCTTGCCAACTTTCCATTCGCATACCCTCCCATACCATCTGCAACTACCGAAAGAGTATAGTTATTATTTTCTGCAGTTGCAAAAGAATCCTCCTGCTCATCTCTAGTCCCAATATACTGTGCATTGCCAATTGTAATTTTTGGAAATACTCTTACGTTCTTCAGTTTAAATCTTATGATTAATAAAATTACTATTAACAACACTGATACTAACAATACATAATATGGCTGTGCATAACTCAAGAGCCTCATTTTATCAATCCTCTTTATTTATCCAATCAAAATGTATACCACACAAGTTAATAAATATAAACTTGCTCTTACCAATTTCTATTACATCGTAAGCATCTATTTCAGTAGCAGAAAGAACTGCCTCTTCCTTTTTTACTTGATTGCTAAGGTATACAAGTCCGCTACCTTCGCCTGGAAGCAAAAGGAATCTCCTTGGCTTTGGGTCATAAACTATAGAAGCATGATTTTTTCTTGATATCGAATCATCTCCTACAATTGAAATATCCATTTCGTCTGATCTTCCAATAAAGTTCTTGCCCTGTCTTATCCTGTAATCCTGTCCGAATTGTGGTCCTTCAATACAGACTAACCAACCAACTACAGGCTCAATTCCATCTATATCATCTGACACTTTCGTTTTGTCAGGATCATCCATAACCGGAGCTTTCGAAACTTTCTTACCTGCACCATCGAGTGCAGAATCACAATAGGGACACTTGTTGCCGTATTTCTCTGTACGATACATATGTCCGTTTACACATCTTCCTAAAGGCATAATATTAATTCCTCCATCTGTATAATATACTCAACTTAGCCAGAACTCACTTATCATTTAAGAGATTAAAAACTTTAGTTATCATTTTACAAGAATCTTTGTGTTTGCAATATACAATGTATCACCAGATTTTATTTCATATAACCTTTCACTGTCTAGCTTGAACTTTTCTTCATCTACTTTTTTAAGACCACTTCCATATGACGAACCAACATCCTCAATATACCATTTCCCTTCAGAAAAGTTCAAAACCGCATGTTGCCTGCTGACAAGCTCTGAATATTCAGCATCTGAAAGATCAATATCCACTTCATTGTCTTTTGTATTTCTACCAATCAAAAACGATACCTTGCCCATTATATTCCACGTTTTTACGCTTCTCCCGTCTTCGCTAATTAAAATCAGCTTTGATATTCCACCCTTACTATTAGCCTTACGAGTAAGTGTAAATACTCTAACACCTAAAAACGCCAGAGCGACTGCAATTAAGCCATAGCCTATATATTTCAAATTTTTATCTTCGTTTACAAAGTAAATATAATAAAGGGTTGAAATAGAAATTATTGCAATAACAATATCTATAACCATTACCCAAATGATATTATTAGAATTTTGTGAATATTTCTCAACCTTCTTACTATTTATAAACTTCTTCATGCCATTACCTGCCTTCTGAAAATTGGAATTCTGCTTCACAATATCGCACTCCCCACCCTGATACCTATCAGATTTTTATTTCTTTCGTGCTCCAAAGTATTTTTCAAACATATCTGAAGCATCTAAAGGATTTTTCTTTTTATCCTTTTCCCTTTTGATGCTAGCTTCCTTAGTTTTAGGATTAAATCCGAAAAAACTTTCAAAAGTTTTCTCTACATCATCAAAATCAAATTTCTGTGGTCTTCCTTGCGTTTGATTTCCGTTTTTTTTGTGTTGGGTATTCTTATTGCCAGATTCATTTGTACTATCGGGCTTATTATCATAATTCTTTCTTTTTGACTCATCAATTAAAGTATTATAAGCCTCGTTTAGTTCTTTAAATTTCTCTTCAGCTTCTTTATTTCCTGGATTTACGTCAGGGTGGTATTTCCTAGCTAGTTTCCTGAACGCTTTCTTTATTTCATCATTAGAAGCCTCTTTACTGACTCCTAGTATTTCATAATAATTCTTCATACTTAAACCCTTTCATTATTCCTCAGCCCATTTCAAAAATAACCTATACAATATTTAGGTCACAAAGCCCATCAAATCAAACATTTTGAAATGGCAATTGCAAAGTTGCTTTTGGAATGGACTTATCTACCTTTTTTAACGTTATACCATAAAAATCTCTTCTAAGTATGCTTTCTGCAACATCCTGATTTACTATTACGATATACTCCATAACTCCTGTAACTCTAAAAATTTTATGCAAATCAGCTTTATTTTTGTTAATAACAAGTCTTTTTACTGCACCATCTAATTTAAACTCACTTTGATCTGAAAGGCATTCTATAAGTTTGGGTATAGCAAGCCAATACAAACTTTGCTTCATATTTTTCACATCTGCAAGCATCACAGGCTTATAAAAAATATCTTTCTGGTGCATTTCAAATACCTGCTTTAGTTTTTCCGATATCAGCGGTATAGGCTTATCAATAAAATCAACATAGTTATTTTCTTCTTTTTCCTTTATATATAACTGTACAGGAAAATCGTTCAACTCATGAAATCGACCTCTCCTGATTGTTTCCATGTCAAATACCTGATGTGCCTTTACAGGTTCAACGCTATCAAATACTCGTAAATCTTGAGAAATGACGTAAAAATCCATTTTCCGCCCTCTTTTCTCCTTACTTAAATATGATTAAAATTAAGGTATGGCTAAAATATAAGTTCTAGCTCTGGTTAACAAAAAAGTTGATTTAATAACATTTTCAAAATATGAGAATAGGAAGTTATATTTCGTTATCACTAAGTTACTACTCTATAAATAATTTCACTAGGTCCTTTGTATTCTCCTATCCTTATCTCCATAATATCTTCCTTTAAAATCCTGGAAAATTCCTCTATCTTGGACGCATTATAAATTGCATCTCTTGCAATCTCGATAACCATATTATTATATAGTACTATTTCCTGCAACATAAACCTTTCTATATCTGGCTTCGCAATCTTGTTCAGGTAAAGTTTACTTTTCTCTATGAGTTCTGCTTCAAACCCATCAAGAAATTCATATGCCCATCTGACATCATATTCTTCCCAACATTCCACCCTGTCAAAGAACCACAGTCTATTAAAGGCCTCAATCAGGTACACAAATTTTCTATCCATGATATTGGTTCTTAACAAAGAGTATGTAATATATCCTATCTTCCCCTTCTTACCTTTATCCTGCATGTCTTTTATCTTAATACATATTCTTCTGAACGATTCAATAAACTCATCTAGCAGAATATTCTTATTGTTCTCATAATAAACCTTAAGCTTTTGCATCTTTGCAGAACTTTCCATCTTTACATAATTTTCAATAAAATGCTCTAAAGCCTCTTCCCTTTTCACTCTTATACTATCCTTTCATATTTTAAACAATAAGAAGAATTTTCTTACTGGTTTAAAAGGAAATAAACCTTTTAAACCAGTAAGTACATTAATAAAAATACTATGTAAGTAATGAATGAAACACAACTTACATTTCTTACTTACCTCATTTTAAGCACCATATCCGCCTTCTATTTTTACATTTTCAATATCTTTCTTTTCCTGCTTAATAATAAGAGTAAATGTTCCGTTTCCAACATCCTCTTTGAATTCTTCAATATAATCCACAACAAACGCTCTTGTGAATGTATATTCTCTCATTACAAGAGTTGCTGAAACCTGTTGTACAACAACATTCAAGTAAGGACTCTTCTTTTCAAGTGACCATACAGCTACCTTCTTTGTTTCCTGAAGATCTGCCTCATTCTGTGTCAAAGTACCAGTAACCGTAAGGATAGCACTTACATCGTTTGATCTTGAATTTTCATCATCAGGTGTGTCTGTTTTGTAACGAACAGATGTAATTATATCATCATTGAGTTCAAAACCAGTTCCATACCCACCACTACCTGAAGCTGTTGTAGCTGTTAGTTTAAATCCCATAATTAAACCCCTCCTCTAATATAAAGAATAATTGTATATATTAATACTCCTGTATTAATACCTCTTTAAGTTTTATTTAGCACCTACCGCACTGGCACTCTTTGTAATAGTAACTTCAAGATTTTTAACATTTCCATTGAATGCAAGATCTATCTGACAGAGGTTGCTCAACTCATCGATTGTATAGTTCAAGTCATCTCCATCTTTGATTATTGAATTCAAGAAACGATTGTCTTTTTGCCACAAAGTCTTCTGACTGTTTGGACTATTGCTGAAAAAGCTAATTATCTTGTCCTGTTTGAAATCATTTGTCTGGAACCTGAGTATTCTCTCAATATATGTACTTACAAGAGTTTTATAAATAGAATCGTACCCATCGTCACTTTGTGCAAGGCTTCTGGCCTTATAAACACTAATACGCTTAATATCTTTACCGTCTAATTGAGCATTTTCCGAAGAAAAAACAAATCCAAAACTCTTGCTGTTTATCTCATTTTTTATATTGTTTGTAAAACCTGTTATTTCCTTAGCCATTGTGGTTACCATCCTGAGGGAGTTGTCTCCAGCCTCAATATCAAATCTTACTCCAGGGTACTTCATTGTCACAGGGAACTTCATTGCCACATCCCTGTAACACTCCTTCATATACTCAGGACACTGGTACGCTGAAACTATCCCTGCTGCCACATAAGAAGCATCAACATACACTCCCTGTATCCATAATTTCAGTATATCTTCCTTTGCATTAGAAAGCTTAACACCGCCGCTTTCAGTCTTCTCCATCTTCACATCAATAACAACCCCTGATTTATCTTTGGGTATGATGGTAAAGTTGGGTAAGCATGGTATTGCAAATTCGCTGTACGCCTGCCTTGTCAATAGCTGGCATTTTTCTATATACTTATCAACCCCTGCAACTGCCATGTTATTAAAGGTAGTATCCTCATTGGCCTGGAAGTTAAAGTATACCTGAATCTTATATTTTTCAACTGCTTGAAGAAGTGCAGTCAGCGATTCCATAGTATTTCCTTCTTTTTTTACTTCCACATTTCCCTGAAACAATTTTTTTACTACCTTTGGTTTTCCTACCGATTCCATTTCAATTGCCGGGAAAATTCCAAACCAGATAGTGTTACTGAAATCATTCTTTTGGTTTACAGTGTTAAGGTATACATCCAGTCTTGGGAGATTACTGCTTTTTACTGTCATATCAACTTTATTGTTGGTAATAATAAGACTTGGTCTCATCCCTCGTTTTTTAGTATTGTATTGATCAAAATACATCTTTACCCCAAGTATTTTTTCAATGAGGGGCTTGGCAGCTTTTACAAAATCATCCTTAGCCTTGGTATAGAATTCGAGATATGAATGGTAGTTCTGAATTTCACGATCCACATCAACCTCAGTCTGCAATGCAGGCATAGGACAAAAAGTTCTGGCCACAAGATCTCTTACATAAGAGGATGGTGTGTCCGAAACATCATCATAATCGGTTTGAAATATTGACACAAGACTTCCTGTCTTGTCCTGGTCAATAACCATCAGAGAATTCTCATCGGGCTTTGGAGCCTCAATTATTTTAAGTTCACCACTCTCGCCAATACTAAGCACACCTACTTTCAAAACCGCAGAATCCTGATTGTCATCGGAACGGCCTAAAAGCAATCTGGTTTTAATATCTTCAATAGCAAGTGGCAACATGGCCATTACATTATTATAGTTCTGCCTCGCCTCTTCAAACTTGGTATTAAGTTTATCACCTATATCAAGTTTCTTTGGATCACCATCTTCTAATTCATCATACTTGTCGTAAAGATAATGAATTTCTTTTCTGGCTTGTCTGATATCGTCCATTACTTTTTTTGGTGATATCATATCAAGCACTTTATCAAATTTAAAATCAATATTAATTATACCTTGGCTTCTCTTTGTATCAATTAATGTAAACAACATCTTTAAAAAATCATTGTTCTGATCAAGTCTTATTTCAGTTATGTAATCCTCAGGAATGGTTTCAGGCTTTTTTAAAGTATATACTACTTCTCCTTCACCATTATCTCTGGCATTATAAAAAGAATATACAGTAGGTACAAATTTGTCTAAAAACTCATCAAAGCTTTTAACTAGAATATTCTGATTTATTTCTTTGATTTTTTCGTCTGGTAAACTGTCTATTCCTGCTACATCTCCAATAAGTGTGATAAGATCCAACTTTTCAGGATTTATCTCTTCAAACAAAATTGATCTGTTTGTTTGGTTGATTATTTCCATTTTTATCCTCCTTAATCTTGGTTAGTTACCACTAGTGCTTTTGAAAACACAATCAAATCAAGTTTTCGTTATTCACAATAGTAACATTAAATAATTTACTATACTCCGCTTACGTTAACCACTTCATTATTATCCTTCTTTTGCTTTAAATAAAGCCTGAAGGTGCCAACTCCCTCTTCGTTTGAATATCCCTCAGAATAATCTACAACAAAGGCTTCCGGGAAAACAACTTTTCTTATCAGAGTATTGTCCTTGATCGAAGTTATCTCTACTTCAACATTTTTGTACACATCTGCTTTATTACCATTATTAGGCTTAATCAGTGACCATGAATACAGACCAACTGTAGATTCAAAATCAACATCAATTTTGCCGTTAATTTCCATTGTGTTAGCTATATCAGTAGTTCTGGCATCTGAATCATCAGAAGTATCTAAATTAAAAAACACTGAACTGAGGCATTTTTCAAGTTTAATCCCACCTGCTATTGTCAATTTAATTGGCACTATCAACCACTCCTTTACTCTTCATTTATAAATATTTTATTAAATTCATATTCTTAGCTCTTAAATAAAATATTACTAATTTTAACATCCTTACCGGTATTTATCACCTAGCTCTTTATTTATTATATCATATAATTGCAGATTTTTCTTTGTAAGAACTATGTATATCTATTTTTTTTAAAACATAAATATATCAATTAAGTTTCTTTATGCATTATTACCGGATCTGAAATGTTATACTTGGAACTAATATATCTTTAACTGGAGTTGGTTCAGCTTTGTCAGTTTCAACTGTCAAGGCAGGATCGTCTGATACTTCAAAGTGTTTTCCAACATAAGCTTTGCTGTATAAAGTTGCACACCTTAAATCAGAATCCCAATCCACTTTACATCCAAAGGTCTCACTCAGGAATCTTAATGGCACTAGAGTTCTTCCATTTTCCACAAAAGGCGGTACATCGATACTTTTTATTTCACCGTTAACAATAGCTATATCTTTGTCCAACACCATTTCTAATTTTTCACTTCCCAATATAACAGTAATCTTTCTCTCAGTCCCATCCCACTTTACAGTAGCTCCCAAACTTTCTGCAACATATTTTACCGGAAGAAATGTCCTTCCACCTTTTATTATTGGAGCTACATCCATATCCATTTTCTTATTATCCAAATAGTAAAATGGTTTATCAATATAGAAACGCAGAACCACTTCCAGATCATTAACAGGACTGGATGTTGGCTCGGGAATGGATATTAAATCACTAAGCGGCAAGTCATGCCTTTCTAAGTACTTAAGCAAATCACTAAGCGATGAATATTCATTTATCAGGTTTCCTTCCTGATAGAGCTCTCTTAATCCAAACATATTTTTGAGTGGACTTATATCGGATATTTCATTATTCATTATGTGTAGAGTTTCAAGGTTGGTTAAACTTTCTAGCATTGAAATGTCCTTTATTTTGTTTTGACTAAGGTACAACTCTTTTAAATTAACCAAATACCCCAAGCTGCTGATGTCCGATATTTCATTATTTTGGAGAACCAAGATTTCAAGATTCAATATATTTTTTAAGCTCGAAACATCTTTAACCTTATTCTCCATAACACTTAACTGCTTAAGTTTTACTAATTCAACCAGCGGTGACAAATCTGATATTTGATTTGAAAGCAAGTCCAACTGTTCTAGATTTTTAAGATATCTAAGGGCCTGTATATTTTCTATACTATTCTGATTTAATGACAGTTCTTGCAATAATATAAGATTTTTTAAGTTATCAATATACTTAATATTATTGCCTGTCAAATTCAACTTTTTAAGATTTGTCAGGTATTGTATTCCCTGCAAATCTTTAATTCCTTTGTTTGTCAAATCTAACTCTGTCACGCTTTGCATATCATTAAGTGTCAATGTGCCTGACGGCTTTCCCACTTTCAATCTTATAGCCGATTCGAGATTCATATCATAAATCCCCAACTCTATGCTAAAATCCCTAAGATTGAGTTGATTAAAGATTGCTGCCAATGGCGAATAATCAGTTATCTGATTTCCTTTGAGATATAACGTATTCAGTTTAGTTAACTGCCTTAAAGGAGTGACATCTTTTATCATGTTATTAGATAAATCCAGATGAACAAGATTTGAAAGATATTGAATTCCCTCAAGATCAGTAATGTTCTTATTGGGAATGACTAAAATATTTATTAAATCAAGGTCAAATTTAAAGATATCTCCTTCAGATATCCCTATAGAAGACCTTACCACTTCGCTCAAATTCTTATCTTTAAATACTACTGGTTTATAACTTTCTACAATAACCCTGTGGGTTAAACTACTCCAAGTAGCCTGACCTCCTAAATATTCCACTAAAAATACTATTGGAACCCAGAGCTGGTCTTGTTGATTTATTGTCTTAATACTTGTTTTCTTTATTATACCGTTGGTAGTTACTTCATTTATAACGCCTTGACTAACATTCATTTTAATTACACGGCCAGTTTTTTTACAATTAATTATATACTCTCTTGTCGAAATACCGCTAATTTCTTGTACTTCTGCCTCGTAAGCAAAGCTTTTTACAAAGGATTGTAATGGAACATATGTTGAACCTCCTACTATTTGAGCACCAGGTTCAATTTCAAGGACTTGTCCGTCTATAACAACCTGAACAACAGGAGCTTCTTCTGAATATCCTACAAACTGAACAGATACCAAAACCACAAGGATAATCATAATGCTTAATAATTTTTTCATTTCTATTCCCCCCTAATAATTAAGTAAAGTATTCAAATAAAATATGCTTTAAATAAGACTGCATAGGGTAGCCGTGCAGTGAAGCGACCAACCCTCCTTAAACCGTAAAAGAGAATTTCTCTTTCTAATCCGCCGTAGGAATTGCTTTAGTTGGTATAACAATACCACCTCTTGTCGGTGTAGGTGTCTTTGGTATTGGCGTTGGTGTCTTTGGTACTGGTGTTGGTGTCTTTGGTATTGGTGTCGGTGTCTTTGGTACTGGCGTTGGTGTCTTTATCGGCGTCTTTGCCGGTGTCTTTATTGGCGTTTTCGTGGGTGTCTTTATTGGTGTCTTTATCGGCGTCTTTGTCTTTGTTGGTGTCTTTGTTTTTTGAGAATTAGCTGTTGGAGCCTGTGGTGTCGGTGTTTGTGGTGTCGGTGTTATATTTACGGTTGGTGTTGCAGTTTTAACAACCGTAGGTGAATTTGTTGGTTTATTTGTTGGTGTAATATTTGGTGTGTTAGTTGGTTTATCTACCAACGTACTTGTAGGAATTATGGTTGGGCTACTAATGGGCGTAGAATAAACTGATTCACCATAGGATACCATCTTGTAGACAATAATAACAACTAAATAGATTACCAAAAGCACCCTCACAGCACTTAAGATTGTATTGCATTTTTTATTATACATTTCAATCCACCTACTCCCCGATATTATCACAACACAAAAACTTTTCTATATATGAGTACGACAAAATACCCCTTCCAATGCAAAATCAGAAGTAATTTTTCATCTTTTTAGGCATAATGAATTAACTATTTACCTTTTCTAGATATAACAAAACCATTAAATCTAATTTTTCTGTATGTACGGATAAAACTTAATTTCTAGCTATGCCTTAGTTAATATTTAATATACCTATGACTTATTTACAAATTTTATCATACAACTCTAGAGGTGTCAATATAACTGTCTTCTTGCCTCTTCTTGTCTTCTTTACGGCTTTAATGTCATAACTTTCTCTCTTTTTCTTAAATTTAAATACTCAATATAAATAGCAAACTTAAATCTCAGCATTGACTTAAATCTATTCTTGTAATCAACCGAAAGGTTCTTCATTATTTTTTTAGAAAAAAACTTTGAAATATCACTATTATACTTTGATATATCTTCAATTTTATCCTCAATAACTCTATCTGTCACTTTTTCAGGTACTCTCCCACTTAAATAAAAATATAACAGAGCAGCCAGACTATATACATCTGAATACTTACCCTGCCTAGATTTTTCGGAGTAAAACTCAAGCGGAGAATAACCGGGTGAATAACAAATATTCTTTTTATGTTTTGACTTGTAATTGTAGGCAGCACCAAAATCAATAATTACAGGTTCGCATTTTTCATTTATTAAAATGTTTTTAGGTTTAATATCTCTGTGAAGCACACCTTTTTTGTGTATATAGTTTAACGCACCGGTAATTGGAATAAAAATTTTTTTAAGTTCATCCGATGTAAAAAATTCTTTTTCCTCTTTCATATATTCATCTAGTGTCTTACCCTCATAATACTTCATAACAATATATCCAGTATCATTCTCAGTAAAATAATCAATGCATTTTGCTATATTTCTATGTTTTAACTTTTTTAATAAAACACCCTCATTTAAAAATTGATTTAATCCTTCATAGTACTTGTTCTTAAATGTTGGCATCTTGAACACGACCGTTTTCCCGTCCATATCTCTTAACACTTTACCTTTGGGATAGTGCTCCTTTAGCACACATTCTGTTCCCTCAAGAAAATCAAATCCCAAATAGACAATAGACAAGTCACTGACCCATATGGTCCTTTTTATCTCGTATCTACTTTTAATCATAACTCCACTAGGGAGGCATACATCATTAGTATCTAAATCATTCACTAATGGCAAACTCATTTATACCCTCCAACACCCTATTCTTCAACCATCTGACAATCTTCCTCTGTAGAAATATCACTTTGTTTCTTAATAATCTCTAATACCATTGCTTAAATATTTCTTATTTGATACTGATGTGCTAACTTTTGAAACTCTTCCTTTGATACTTTTTGTTCTACTATCATTGGCTCTTTTAATACGTTCCCATCTTTTACAGCATATGTGTATACCACAGAAAAATCTTCACATTCATCAATATCTACATATCTTGAACATACCGTCTGTTCTTCGGCACGCCATCCTGGTAATATACCTTTAGCAAACGTTAACAATACCTGATTTTCTTTCATTCGCATTTCAATAGCAAGAATTTCCCATTTACTGTCAACATCTTTTAATCCACTATCCCATTTCAAGAAAAATTCCACATCAAAAATATCCTGAATATATTTATCATCTAGTGGAATTTGCTTATAATAAATGTCATCATCTGATAAGAAATCTCCATCCACTTTCGTTTCCAGCCTTGTAATAATATCAAAATATGTTTTCTTCTCTGACATATCATATAAATTGTCTTTATATATAATAAACATTATATCCTCTCCAATCAAAAATTCAGGAAGATTGAAATATTGTCCCGCTTGGAAGACAATTCTTTGAAAAATCAGGAGTATAAACATAGCGGGGCTATGCATTTTATCATGTCGATATTTTTTAGGTGTTAATTATTAAACAACCTACTTTCGGTATTTCATTGCTACAATAAAATCGATCAAATGATGATACTCTTCTTTATCAACTACAAAGTAAATGTTTTTATCTTCTATTTAATTTGTAAAGGTCAATAAACTGATTATCCATTTGACATACTATTTCTCTTAAATCCGATATTTCGCTCTTATACATATAAACTAGTTTTCTAATTTTTTCTGCTCCAAGTACCGTTTTATTACATTCTTAGAACGTGTACTTTCAGGTTCTTTTTTTAATACTTCATACTCCCAAATATCATGCCTTGCGTTTAGTGAAAAATCGGAATTTACAATATCCTCATATGAAAAGTTTACTTTAAATTGTCCACTTTCATTAAAATACATATTCAAGGAACTCCATACTTGTTGCCCTTCTTCTTTAAACACTTTGTTTAAGTTTTCAAACAGATTCATCAATCTATTTAAATCATTAATAAATTTCATTATTTCTATATTAAATTTCTCCGGTATTTTCATACAACATACCATTTCTTTCATTTGTTTTGATTTATAGTAATAGTAGGCATTAGATGAATCAGGTAGGACTTCTCCATACATCCATACTTCGCTCCACTCCTCGGGAGTTAAATAATCAACTTCATTCATTATTTTCTGATATAACTCTTTGCATTTTTCCTCCATATATTTACCATCCATAAGAATTTGAGATTCTAATAGGCGTTGGCATATCATCGCCTATTTTATAATATCCTCCAAAATTGGTCGGTCTCTTAGTAACTTTATCACTATCATCATATTGTACTTGTATATTATTGTCTGTTGTAATGCTTACATCTCTTATAAGTGGGTGCAAGCAAGAAGCGTCAAAGACTGATACAACTCTTGCACTTTGGCATAAACCTCAAATATATCGTTTTCTTATTTCATGTGTCATTATATCTGCTAACCTTGTCGGTAGTGGAATATGACTTTCTTTTGTAACCAGTTCATTTGTTAGTTGCATCGCTAGTTCTAAATTCATCCTATTTCCTATTGATAGAAATATAGGTTTTATGCCACTATGCGTTCTTAATACTCTTCCATATACATCTCCACCTATTTTAATATCCGTATATGATAATTGTTTTATATCAGGCATAACAAATTCAATGTTATTTATTTTTAGATAACTTTTGGCAACCCCAATAGTAGGCTTGTTTATTAATATGCCTGCATGAGTTGCTAACCCCATATGTCTAGGATGTAAATAGCCATTTCCGTCAAAAAACAAAACATTTATATCGGTATCAATCATTTCATATGCCTTCAAAAACACAGGTATTTCTCTAAAAGCCAAGCAACCAGGTATATATGGTATTGACACCGTGTCCACTGCATACTTTTTTTCGATTACTTCTTTTGTCAAATAGTCAAGAACAACAATACAACATACAGCATATTCTTCGTCATCTTTAGTCCAATATGCCAAATCAACACCTGCTACTGTTTTTATCGTAGTGACATTTACATTAAAGTTTATTCTCTCTTGTAATTCATATTGAACCTTAACAAACTCCTCTTCTATAGACAAAAGTTCTTGCCTTCCTTTCATATTGACATACCACAAATTATTAATTTCTTTATCTATTAAACAAATTTTTCTCGTCTACTATTCTTCCGTATTTCATTATTTCTTCATTAATCATTTCCAAATTAAACTTTTCTCTTAATTCAATCAATTGTTCTTTTAAAGCCAAGTGATTTATACCCAAAACTCTTTCATCTGAATATACATATTTACTTTCTAGTTGACCTTCTTCATTATATTCATAACTATCTGTATTCAAATTATTAACTAATAACGATATACCTCTGATTTTTCCATTCTTATAATATTCAATGCTGATACCTTTACCAACATTATTTTCTATTTGATTTATTTGTTCCAATTCACCAGTTTCATCGTAATAATGTTTTTCCACACCACTACGCACACCTTCTTTTATATCACATTCCCAGTTCAACATATTATTGAAATAATACTCTATATGACCCGTGTATTTCTCCATACATTCTTCGTCCAAATAAAAAACTGTATCACCATTTATTTCACCATCTTCATACAGTTCTTCGTAATTCATATACACTTCAACACCTTTCTTATCTACTATAATCTTATTAATTATTCACTCAAATACTTTATAACGATATATTCATCTTTTTCACATGTCCCGAAACAAACACATCTCTTATTGATGATTTACTGAAACAATCCCTTTTGTTAGTATTTTACAATTTACACATCTATCTTTAGGTACTATTTTATTCTCTTTATATAACTTAGTTAAATCTATATTATATAAATATAACTCCGATATCGTATTATCATCTACATCCATCCCAGCTTCTCTTCTTGCTTTTATTACTTCATCCAATGCCTTTACCTCTGAATGTGCTGCCAATCTAGGATCATGATTATCTGGTAAATCAGTCACTTTTCCATCTTCTATATCTTTTTGATATTCCTCTAATCTAGCTTTTAAAATTGGATCTATACCATTATGAATCCAATCAACATATTCCTTCAATGCTAGCTTATTTTTGCTCTTATAATTTAGTCCATAATGTATTTTATTTAAAACTGGATCATATATCGTAGACATACATGGACCCGCTGATAGTTTTGACTGCGATTTAACAATTTCTAATGCTCTTTTGTTACCAGCGTCAACAATTATCTTCTCAATCCGTTCTCTGTTAGTATCTATTTCACTGCCATCCTCATTACCCGCTCCCGTATCATCAGACTTCTTTTCTTCTACTAATTTCTTTACAAGTTCCTTCTTAACTTCTTCTGATACGTCTGGTACTTCCCTTTCGACTAACTCTATGATTTCAGCACCCTTTGCCTTAACAGCATCAACAAAACTCTTCTTACCCATCTCCCCTTCACCTCTTTATTTTATATAATTATACTAAAATTCCACTTTAAACTCAATCCACAATAATTCTCGTAGGCTTATTAGGCATTTCAACCGCCCTTTTCTTTCCACCCTCAATCTCTCTGATTATTGATGTAAGATACTTGTATATCTGAAGGTTTGAATAATCCTTACACTCCATACCCAGCCTGTTGGAAATATAATAAAGGATAGCCTCTCTTTCTACGCTTCTCCTATTTAAACATTCAAAAGCAAACACGATATCCATCATATTTTCAGGGTTGCTTTTCATGATAATATTGGCAAAATAATTCAATATCATTGGATTGATGGTAGACTTTTTTATACCTGCATATTCAACATTTATAACATTTACTGTATTATATTCTGTTGAAAAATCATAAAAATCTTTGTATTCCGATCTTAGGATCGCACCCTCTCTGAGTTTGAATCTACCTAGTTCAAGTTCATTAGTTGCAATCTCGGTATTGTCATCTATGAGTATTTTTGAATCAAATATCTTAAAATCGCTATTGCTATCTTCACCACCAAACCTTATCTTTATCAGAACTTCCTTATTTGTCTGGTAATAAGGCACTTCAAATTCATTTTCCAGCATATATATGATTCCTTCATGCTTGATAATGCCCGTCTTAATAATTATCGTACTTTCACAAACACGAATATCTGCTCCGGAAATTATGCCGTTTGAGTATCCTTTAAAATAAATTTCGTCGAAATTTCTAGGATAATCTCGCATGTTTTCAAGCATTTCTTTTTTCAGAATTCGACCTTTGCCGAATTTTGGAATGATATTTGCAAACAATTTTACTCCTCCCAAAACCATTCTTATTTCAATCCATCAAAAAAATCAAGCTCGGACAAGTCATTTTCGAAGGCAAAGAATCTCTTTTTCCCGATAAATAGATGTTCTTCATTTCTTGCTATCGGCACCACATGAAATCCCCAATTCACATCATGTGCATAGAGAAAAAATCTTACTTCACCATTCCTTATAGTATCTGTGTCTTCCTGAAATATCTTCCCTGAATATTCATGGGTTATATCCTCTGGCAATATTTCTTTGTAGTCGTTAAAGTCATTTTTGTAAACATAAGTCTGTCTTAAATCACCTTCCATACTCTTTAAATAAAATTCTATTTCACGTACACCAATCGGTCTTGATATGAAACCTTTCGCTTGATTCATTCTCTCAAGGCTGCATATGAGTACTTTTTCCTGTTTATTGAAAGTAAAGGCTGATACTGAATATGGTATTATTGGCATATCGTTACTTATAGCAGCTTCAATATCCCCTACCTTTTTAGAAGTCAGATAACGAAGCACACCTTTAAGACATGCAAGTTTCAAATCCGGTACTCCCTCATCATCCTCTCTTTTTTGCTTGAATTCAATACTTCTTCCAGGAACAAACTCCTTCAATGCTTCCTTGAAAATATCTATTCTACAAGATTGACCCGTTAATTTGATTATAGAGTAATCATGAAGCTTTCCGCTCTGATAAATACCCTCAAGAAATTTCCTCACAACTTCATAAATATCCGCTTTTATAAGCTTGTTAATCTCTTTTATGTTAAACACTACGCTCGGAAACTCGTAAATATTTTTAAATCTTCCATCGTCTAAGACTGACAATGACCATTTGTTAAGGGTTGTAATGTGAAGGTCGCTCTCTTGTTCATCAATTTTTGAGGAATCAAATTTGTTCCTCAATATATTTGTCTTCCGGAAGAACTCCTTTTTCATATTATCAGCAATTTCCCATAAGAAATAATAATTATTTTTAACCCTTTTATAATCTTCTCTCACCCTGTTTTCATATTCCTTGAACCTGGTTGGAATAATCAATTCCGCTTCCTGATAGCAGCTTTCAAAGTTCTCATATATTTTACTGATCCCCATGTCATCAACATATCTGAATATATCTTCACTTGGTATGTCTATGACTTCGTCAATTCCTATAGTTTCTTTCTTGTTCTTATAGTAATTAGCAAACAAAATCTTCATAAACTGCAATATTCTGTAGGTTATGTTGTTACCTCCAAAATTTGTATCACCATTTTCATATGTAGTACTGATGTCAATCTTATAGGAAATATAACCCTCCTCAATCTTGAATACACATGAGGACAAATCGGTAGTTCCTCCGCCACAATCAATTATCAATGCCTTGTATTCCTTACCGTCAACGAACCTGTTCTTTTCTATCTGGTCTGCTATGGTATTGTATAGGACAGATATCCCTTCATCAAGAGCATCTTCCATCTCAATATGATATTCCGGAATTATCTCCTGAAACATATCAATAAACTGCTGCTTCATCTTTACCGGACTAGATACATGAATATTATTTATCCTGCACTTAAACTGATGCTCTGAAGTCTGTATAACATGCTTAATGTATGCTCTGATTATTTCTCCTCTTTTAACATAGGCAACATTGCCATTTTCATCGTATATCTCCTCTGTTTTTGAATAACTGTTTACCCATCTCTTTATACCCTGAAAAACACTTGCATTTCCTGTATAATCATTTTTTATCATGATTTTTTTTGCTTCATATCCAAAACAGTATTTAATATCGTCAGGCTTTGAACAGTCCAATACATATACTACTGTTGGAAGGATTTCAATCCATCTGTCTTCCTTTTTAGTCACATCTAAGAACTTCACAATGTTTATTTCATTGAGCTTGATTCTTTCATTTAAAATGTCGTTATAACAAGGTGATTTTACATAACTATTGCTCAAGTAAGCACCTGCAGATGTATTTGATGTACCGAAATCAATAGCTAATATGGTGTCGGTATCCTCTAAATCTTTAATTTCGAGGTCTGTTACAGGAACCCTAAAGCATTGTAAATTCATTGGTGGCAGTGGCCTATCGGAATAATACGACTTAAATAAATACTCTGATTCAGTTTTTTTAAAAAACAAGAAGCTGTAATTTCTATTATTTGACTTCTCAATACGAAGATTTTTTTCCGAAACAAGATAGTATGAGTTTTCTTTGTTTGCATCCTTAATGAGATTGAATATTCCACACAAGCTATTGTTTTCATTTACAAGTAAGACATTGGAATCCTGAATATCACTGTCCATCTCAACCTTATACATATCTTCTTTCTTTAAACCTATTTCCGTATATAAAGTAATTTTTGCAGGTATTTTTATCTTCTCTTCACCTAAAAGTTTGTTAAAAAGACTTTTCTTTAGCAGTTCATTTACATTATCAAAGCCATTTTCATTGTATTCTCTTATAAGTAAATTTTCTTCAGCACTTCTATACTTCAAAATAATCTTAATAAGACCTTCCCTATCAAGTCTATCAACTATAACTCCCTGAACAATCTTCTGTTCGTGACAGATTTTTGTGAGGTTAATGGTTGTCATTTCTTCAAGTTCTGATCTTGTATAAAGTCTTATACCGCTTCCAACTGTTTCTTCCTTCTGAAAAATTTTATATGAAGGCATTTTAATTACTCTCCTTTACCAAATTCCCTAGAGATAAACGAAAAAACAACATCCAATTGTCATATTTTGAAAACATTATTAAATCAAATTTTTCGTTATCTTATTTAGAACTTATACTTTAGACTTAGCTTAGTAGATAGCTATACTATCTATTTTCATAGTCTTATCTGATCCAATCACACCAAAATGATCTTCCCAATACATTTCCGTTCTGAACCTTATAGGTAAAAAGAATTCCTCAATAAAGCTCATCTTTGCTTCATTCATTTCGCTCATAACATAGGGTATGTAAAAAAGCAGTTCATCACTAGTCTCATAATTTGCATAAATTGTTGTATTTACAAAAATCCTCCTTACAGTATCCTTTAGCAAATACAACGTCTGTCCTGTTTTATACATTTTTATCAGGTTTTCAGCTATAATTATTTTTTCATTATAACTAAAAATCCCAAATTTCTCCTTTATCCTCTCTCCAAGAATTCCATTTGAAATATCATCAATAACAAACCTTAAATAGAATTCTCTTCTGGTCATTCCACTCATTGCATCAATATTAGCTATAAAATGCATAACAATATCAAAAAACGTCTCTCTAAGTTCAACATCTTCATCGTTGTTTATATTAAACAAATCTTTAAAGATTTCAAAATACCTGTAATAAGGATTTACTTCTATTTCTTCTTCAACCTCATCAAAATTAATGCATGCATCACTGACCTCCATATAGGGAGAATAGCTTTTTGCAACAAGGAATTTTAGTTTTTTTTCCTTCCTGCCTTTCTGTCTGAGGTTAATTATTATATCCCGAACATAATTCATATCAATACTCCTTCACATTTATATTCAGGGAAATACATCTGGACCTCAGATACAACGAAACTTAACAAATCATTAGTAATAAAGGTTTCTCCAGCATTTCTTTTGAATTTTATGACCATAACCTTTTTGTCATTACCAACTCTTATGTCATCAGTAATAAAAAAGTTCATATCATAGGTTTGCCCGTTGGCATCTGAAAAAGACCTTATCTCAATATCCTCCATTTCAAAGTACTTTGAATATCCAAAGGAATTGATTATCCTAGTTATCTCACCCTTTGTTCTAATTACATAGGACTGTCTGTTGGCAAACTTATTTATAAAGCTTTCCTTTTTGCTATTACTTGCAACTTCATGTTTGCTGTTCTTTAATGTATCATCCTTTTTTTGCGAAATTTGCAAAATGTGCCAGGCACCAGCTTTTTCTTCAGGCGAGACAATACTTAATTCTCCGTCAGAACGTTTTACATAACTAAAAACATGATCATTTTCTTCAACTAGGTATCCGTTTTCACTTCCTAGCTTTTCAACTGAAATAATATGCTCAAAATTAAGTCTATCTATTGTAGGCATAGGGAAGCCGTCAGCTTTTAACAAATGTCTCCTAATGTTCCATAAAGGAACAATATCTATCATCTTATGCTCTTCGTATTCCTCAAGATCAAATACTATCTCCTTTATTTCTTCATTTTCATCTAGCGACACATCGCAACCATCAAGAAAAACATCAAAAAACTTGTTAGTATAAGGATTATTTATCGTCCTCCATGGAATTTCGTTTTTTTGATAAATGTCATAAAGTTTCTTAATCTGATCTGTATATGCTTCGCTTTTTACTAGTCTTACTGTTATGGGATATCTCCCAAATGCAGTAATAATCGTACCTTTATACCTCTTATTTTGATTTACCTTGCATATCTTCTTGTAATCGCATTTCATAAAAACAGTAAAAAGTTTCAACCTTTCCTTATTAAAAATGCATTTTACAAGCTCTTTCATATCTATTTTTTTCTCTAAAACATCTTCATCAAAAAAAGGAAACAAAAACTCACTTACCGGGTCAAAATCATTCTTATGGCATACCGTTATATAAACATCATACTTTTTCTCCGTATCTTCAACTTCAGAAAATATCCTTTCTACAAGGCCCTTAGACTCATTCTCCTGGTAATCTATAAGATTAACAAACAAACTGGACATAATATCTTTAAGTATTTTTCGTTGCTCAAGATCTTCCATTTTGCTTAACTTCTCAAGTATCAGTTCTTTCATATTTACTCCTTTGCCTGATATATTTAAACACTACAAATCACTCGTACTTGTAATGTTCAAATATACTTTCTAAAACTTTCATACCCTGAATTTAACCTATGACAAAACATTAGTTAGTTCTCACCTGAGAGCCTTTTATTGTTGTTACACCATTCATCTCGATCAAGCTGTCCTTACATGACACACTAATCGTACTTCCTGCACTTATCTTAATATTTGCTTTAGATTCTATAAATAATCCCTTATCCGCTACTATCTTTATATCTTTAAAGCTATATATCTCAATTCCTTCTCCTTCAACTAAACGAATCAATACTTCATCATCTTTACCAGTTATCATTATCTCATCTTTATTAAACATCAATTCTTTTCCAAACTTGGTCCTGAAGTACTTCACATCGGGATCGGTTATATAATCCCCACCCTGTGTCCTTCTCCTTATTGAATTCGTTATAACACCTTCCTCTTCCTTATTGGTAGGAAAGTAAAGTTTCACACGATCATCAAGTTCTGGCATGCAATACCACCCTGTTTGTCCTTCTGTTGTGTAATATGTAGAATAGGGAAACCAAAACGCTTCTTCCTTCTTCTGGTCTTCATCGATTTCAAGGTGAACCCTGATATTGTCTTCCTTTATTTCCAGTACTTTACCCTCTACTGAAGCTCCTTTTACTTTTTCATTATGAATAATATCCTGACTCATACCCTTTTCTTGAGTAAATAAATACTCATGAACAAGAATACCATCTTCCAGTTTAGCAATTGATTGAAAAACAAAAAGATTCTTGTTTAGAAAAGAAACAGAATCACCAATACTAAGTATTGCATCGGTCTCAACTTTGAAATATGTAAAATCTTTTTCATCTATTCCCTCAATATAGTTTTCAGAAGAAAATCTAAAATCACCTATTCTTTTGCTAACGCTGTAATTAAACTGTTCAATATTTCCCTTTGCACCACCTTGCGGAATACCAAACCAAAATTTAGGTTTATCTGAACTGGTATCAGCTATAAGTCCTGTGTTAAAATGAGATGCCATACGTTTTAAGAATTGCCAATCTGTTTCGTCATACTGTATTATAAACTTTTCCGTTGTTTTACTTTTTGCTGCAATATCTATATAATCTGCACCCGAGTAGTCTTTTATGACTTCTTTTATCAAGGATGTGTAAGTCATGTCTTTATTCTGAAAGGAACGTCTTTTAATCTTCAAATCGAGATTAAACGTATTGGATATACCATCAATTGTAACGTAGTATATTCCTCTTACAGCTTTAACCTCAATATCTGTAACAAGACCTTTAAACAGTTGTGTCACACCAGAATCATCCTCATACTTTATCTCTATATCCGTATTAGCTTTTGTCATATTTACATATTTATCTTTCTCACCTTCTGGAAGAACTGCCACAACTCTAACACGTGCATGATCATTAATACTCTTTACAATTGCTAATTCATTAGGACAAATATTATACGGTAATACCTTTATATTATGCCCTGGCATTACAATTTCAGACATACTATCCCCCCCTAATTCCTACGAGTTTAACATTATTTCCGCATCACTAATATTTTCCATCTAATCAAGCTATATTTTATCACATTTAGGTCAATATGAAAACACAAAAATCGTGTTTACATAGATTATATTAATTTATTAAGCTATATATATCACGAAATCAATTCAACAAATTTCCTTATCTATCAAAAAATAAAAGCCCACCGAAAACCGGTAGGCTTATTAGTAATATAAACATTGGACTATCCTAAAGAAGCTTTTCTAAGGACAAACCATTTTTATTCAGTTACTGTACTTATGCTTATATCCTTGTATCTGCTCATACCTGTCCCTGCCGGTATAAGCTTACCGATAATTACATTTTCCTTTAATCCAACCAGCGGATCTATCTTACCCTTAATCGCAGCTTCGGTCAATACCCTTGTTGTTTCCTGGAAGGAAGCGGCTGAAAGGAAGGACTCGGTAGCAAGGGATGCCTTAGTTATTCCAAGCAGAGCACGCTTACCGACTGCAGGTCTCTTGCCTTCAGCTGTAATTCTTGCATTCTCCTCTTCAAAGTCGAATACATCCACCAGTCCACCAGGCAACAGAGAAGTATCTCCGCAATCATCCACCTTAACTTTTCTCAACATCTGCCTTACTATAACCTCTATATGCTTGTCGTTGATATCAACACCCTGAAGTCTGTAAACTCTCTGAACTTCATGCAGGAGATAGGCCTGAACTCCGTTTATACCTTTAATCTTCAAGATATCGTGTGGATTTACAGAACCTTCTGTCAACTCATCACCAGCTTCAACAAGATCTCCATCCAATACTTTAATTCTTGAACCGTATGGAATCAGGTAATTCTTTGCTTCACCTTCGTTAGAAGTAACAACAACTTCTCTCTTCTTCTTTGATTCCACAATCTTGACTGTTCCGTTTATTTCGGATATGATAGCCAATCCTTTTGGTTTCCTTGCTTCAAAAAGTTCCTCTACACGAGGCAAACCTTGTGTTATATCGTCTCCGGCAACACCACCTGTGTGGAAGGTTCTCATTGTAAGCTGAGTACCAGGCTCACCTATTGATTGGGCCGCTATAATACCAACAGCTTCCCCAACGTTACACTCTTCTGCCGTTGCCAGATTTGCTCCATAACACTTTGCACATACCCCGTATTCAGAGTGACAAGTCAATACCGATCTTATTTTTACTTTCTTCATGCCGCTTTTCACAATTGTATTGGCATCCTGATCGGTTATCATTTTATCGGCAGCAACCAAAACCTCTCCGGTCTCCGGATGAATAATATTGCCAGCCGGGTATCTTCCTACAAGTCTTTCTGCAAGTTCCTCGATTATTTCGTTACCATCCTTGACATCTCCAACTTCGATACCTTTCCTTGTTCCACAGTCAATTTCCCTTACGATAACATCCTGACTAACGTCAACAAGACGTCTTGTCAAGTAACCTGAGTCAGCTGTTCTTAGTGCTGTATCGGCAAGACCTTTTCTAGCTCCGTGGGTTGATATGAAGAACTCCATAACGTTAAGACCCTCACGGAAGTTAGCCTTAATCGGAACCTCGATAGTTTTACCGGATGTGTCGGCCATGAGTCCTCTCATACCGGCCAGCTGTTTAATCTGATTAATGTTACCTCTCGCTCCTGACTGTGACATCATGTACACTGGATTAAATCTGTCAAGGTTACTTATAAGAGCTTGTGTTATGATTTCCGAAGCTTCATTCCAACAAGCTATAACCGAGTTATATCTTTCTTCGTCGGATATGAGACCTCTCTTATACTGTCTCAATATGTTTTCAATCTTATCTTCAGTCTCTTTAATATGCTTTGCCTTAACTTCAGGAATAACCATATCAGAAACACTTATTGTTACAGCACCTCTGGTTGAGTATTTGAAGCCTTTTGCCTTGATTATATCAAGCAACTTGGCAGTATCAGTAATTCCATGTACAATGATGCTCTTTTCGATTATTTTCCTAAGTTCGGTTTTACCAACCAGGAAATCCACTTCGAGATCAAAAGCCTTATCAGGATCTGACCTGTCTACAAAACCAAGATCCTGTGGAATCCCATCATTGAACAGCAACCTTCCCACTGTACATGGAATGATTTTTCTTTTAACCTCTCCATCAATAACTTTTTCAACTCTAACCTTTACCAGAGAATGAAGTGTAATATCTCCACTTTCATAAGCCATGACAGCTTCATCCATACTTCCGAATACTTTTCCTTCACCTTTGGAACCTTCCTTGACAATGGTCATATAGTAGCTTCCTAAAACCATGTCCTGTGTCGGAACTGCAACCGGTTTTCCATCCTGAGGTTTTAAGAGATTGTTTGCTGAAAGCATCAGGAATCTTGCCTCAGCTTGTGCTTCGGCAGATAACGGCACGTGCACCGCCATCTGGTCTCCATCAAAGTCTGCATTATATGCAGTACAAACCAGTGGATGAAGTTTTAATGCTCTTCCTTCAACCAATACCGGTTCAAATGCCTGGATTCCAAGTCTGTGAAGCGTTGGAGCACGGTTTAACAATACCGGATGTTCTTTTATAACTTCCTCCAATACGTCCCAAACTTCATTTTTTACTCTTTCAACCATTCTCTTTGCACTTTTGATATTATGAGCAAGCCCGTCGTTCACCAACTTTTTCATAACAAAGGGTTTGAACAACTCAAGTGCCATTTCTTTAGGCAATCCGCATTGATATATTTTCAGTTCAGGACCAACAACGATAACTGAACGTCCTGAATAGTCAACACGTTTTCCAAGAAGGTTTTGTCTGAAACGTCCCTGTTTACCTTTAAGCATATCTGAAAGAGATTTCAAAGGTCTGTTTCCAGGACCTGTTACAGGCCTACCTCTTCTTCCGTTATCTATAAGAGCATCTACGGCCTCCTGGAGCATTCTTTTTTCATTCCTGACAATGATGTCAGGCGCTCCAAGGTCTAGCAGCCTCTTTAACCTGTTATTTCTGTTAATAACCCTTCTATACAAATCATTTAAATCGGAGGTTGCAAATCTTCCACCATCTAACTGAACCATAGGTCTTAACTCTGGCGGAATTACCGGAATTACGTCAAGTATCATCCATTCCGGTTTGTTGGATGACTGTTTGAAAGCTTCTACAACTTCTAATCTTTTGATAGTCCTGATTCTCTTTTGCCCTGAACTATCATTAAGATCAGCCCTCAACTCTCTCGATTGAGACTCAAGATCAATTTCAGCAAGGAGCTCCTTAACTGCCTCTGCACCCATTCCTGCCTTGAACTTGTGCCCAAACTTTTCAACACTGTCCCTGTACTCCTTCTCTGACAGTATCTGCTTCTTTGAAAGAGGTGTCTGTCCCGGATCAATTACAACATAGGATGCAAAATACAACACCTTTTCTAAGGCTCTTGGTGACATATCCAGTAAAAGTCCCATTCTGCTCGGTATTCCCTTAAAGTACCATATATGAGACACAGGAGCTGCAAGCTCAATGTGCCCCATTCTCTCTCTTCTGACTTTTGAACGGGTTACTTCAACACCACATCGATCACACACAATACCCTTGTATCTTATTCTCTTATATTTACCACAGTGACACTCCCAGTCCTTCTGTGGACCAAATATCCTTTCGCAAAAAAGACCATCTCTTTCCGGTTTCAAAGTCCTGTAGTTAATTGTCTCAGGTTTTTTCACTTCGCCCTTGGACCACTCCCTGATCTTCTCCGGAGAAGACAAACCAATTTTCATTGAATCAAAATTATTAAGTTCAAACACGGCCTTTTCTCCCTTCCTTAAAATTCACCATCATCGTCAAAACCATCTTCCACATCTTCATCCATAAAGAGATCTTCATCCAAACTACTTTCATCAAGAGTTTCTTCATGGCTTACCTCTCCCAAATCTGACAATTCAAAATCATCACCATCAAGGTCCTCTTCGAGAACTTCATCGCTCACATCATCAAACTCAGCAAGTGGGATTTCATCCTCTCTGCCTTCAATATTAACGTT
Source organism: Bacillota bacterium (assembly GCA_023398495.1). Lineage (GTDB taxonomy): Bacteria > Bacillota > Clostridia > Acetivibrionales > Acetivibrionaceae > Acetivibrio. The sequence continues at coordinate 186,577 of JAEWSG010000039.1, read as the reverse complement.
GAGCTCTTCAAGATCATCCTCAACCGATTCCTTGATTGCAATTTCTTCCTGCTCTTCAGAGTAAACTTTAACATCCAGACACAAACTCTGCAATTCTTTTATCAATACCTTGAAAGATTCAGGAATCCCAGGCTCAGGAACATTTTCGCCCTTAACTATCGCTTCATAGGTTTTAACCCTACCCACAACGTCGTCAGACTTAACAGTAAGTATTTCCTGAAGTGTATAAGCAGCACCATATGCTTCAAGGGCCCAAACTTCCATTTCTCCGAATCTCTGTCCTCCGAACTGAGCCTTACCTCCAAGCGGTTGCTGTGTAACAAGGGAGTACGGTCCGGTTGAACGTGCATGGATTTTGTCATCAACAAGGTGTGCAAGCTTTAATATATACATATATCCAACAGTAACCCTGTTTTCAAAAGGTAAGCCTGTTCTTCCGTCATATAAAACAGTCTTGCCATCTTCTGAAATCCCTGCTTTCTTAAGTGTCTCAATTATATCGCTTTCGGTTGCACCGTCAAAAACAGGTGTTGCTATTTTCCAGCCAAGTGCTTTTGCAGCAAATCCAAGATGTACTTCGAGCACCTGACCAATATTCATACGTGAAGGAACACCAAGTGGGTTAAGCACAATCTGAAGCGGTGTACCATCCGGCAAGAACGGCATATCCTCTTCCGGTAGAATTCTTGAGATAACACCCTTGTTACCGTGCCTTCCTGCCATCTTATCTCCAACAGATATCTTTCTCTTTTGTGCAATATATACTCTTACAAGTTGATTTACACCGGGTGACAGTTCGTCTCCGTTTTCTCTTGTAAATACTTTTACATCAACAATAATACCCGATTCTCCATGAGGTACACGGAGCGAAGTATCTCTGACTTCTCTGGCCTTTTCACCAAAAATGGCCCTTAGAAGCCTCTCTTCAGCAGTCAACTCAGTTTCACCCTTAGGTGTTACCTTACCAACCAGAATATCTCCGGATCTTACCTCGGCTCCAATTCTGATTATTCCTCTATCATCAAGATCCTTTAATGAATCTTCACTGACATTTGGAATTTCTCTTGTTATTTCTTCAGGTCCTAGTTTTGTATCTCTTGATTCAGCTTCATACTCCTCAATGTGAATGGAAGTAAATACATCTTCCCTGACAAGCTTTTCACTTATCAGAATAGCATCCTCGTAGTTGTAACCTTCCCAAGTCATAAAGCCTATAAGGATATTTCTTCCCAACGCAATTTCACCTTTGTCGGTTGAAGGACCGTCAGCTATTACATCACCTTTTTCAACTTCTTCACCTTTTCTAACAATAGGTTTCTGATTTATACAAGTACCCTGGTTGGATCTTAAGTACTTCAAAAGTTTATAGACATCTCTTTTACCTTCTTTAGTTCTTATAACTATTTCACTGGCACTAACCTTTTCAATTATTCCGGTGTTTTTAGCCAGAACACAAACTCCGGAATCTTTTGCTGCCTTATATTCTATTCCGGTTCCAACTATAGGAGAATCGGTCTTTATAAGAGGCACAGCCTGACGTTGCATGTTTGCTCCCATCAGGGCACGGTTAGCATCATCATTCTCAAGGAACGGAATCATAGACGTTGCTACAGATACTATCTGCTTTGGAGAAACGTCCATAAAATCAACTTTTATAGGTTCTACTTCAATAAATTCTTCTCTTGCTCTACACACAACTTTCTTATCAAGGAATTTTCCTTCTTCATCAAGCGGTTCATTTGCCTGAGCTACTATGAAAGCATCCTCTTCATCGGCAGTCAGATAAACTATTTCATCAGTTACCCTTAAGTTTTCCTTATCTACCTTCCTATAAGGTGCTTCAATAAACCCATACTCGTTAACCCTTGCAAAGGTACTGAGCGATCCTATAAGACCTATGTTCGGTCCCTCAGGTGTTTCTATAGGACACATACGTCCATAGTGAGAGTGGTGAACGTCTCGAACTTCAAAGCCCGCTCTTTCTCTGCTTAGTCCTCCAGGTCCTAACGCACTCAATCTTCTCTTGTGTGTCAGTTCCGCAAGAGGGTTGGTCTGATCCATAAACTGTGACAACTGGCTGCTTCCGAAAAACTCCTTAATAGCAGCTGCAACAGGTCTGATGTTTATAAGTGCCTGCGGAGTAACAATATCAATATCCTGAATAGTCATTCTTTCTCTGACTACCCTCTCCATTCTTGCAAGTCCGATTCTGAACTGGTTCTGCAGCAATTCACCAACAGAACGAAGTCTCCTGTTACCCAAATGGTCTATATCATCGACCTGCCCTACACCATAACTTAGTGTAATTATATAATTTATCGAAGAAATAATGTCTTCCACTGTTATATATTTCGGAATTAATTCATCAACTTTTTCTTTAACAGCTTTCTTTATTTCTTCAACGTCTTTACCCTTATTCTCTTCAAGAATAGTCTTAAGTACACTTAACCTGACCTTCTCGTTGAATCCGATTTCCTTAGGATCAAAGTCAACATAATGCTTCAGGTCAACCATATTGTTACCCATAACTTTTAATTTTTTTCCTTCAATGCTCAAATAAACTGAATTAATCCCAGAATTTTGAATTTCTTCAGCCTTTTCTCTACTGATTTTTTCACCCTCGGCTACAATTACTTCACCGGTTTCAGGATCAACTATATTCTCAGCAGCTATAAAACCAATAATCCTGGAAGCTATTGAAAGCTTCTTATTAAATTTAAACCTTCCAAACTTTGCAAGATCATATCTCTTAGGATCAAAGAACAAGCCTGATAAAAGCGAACGTGCACTGTCAACAGTAGGCGGTTCGCCTGGTCTTAACCTTTTGTATATTTCCAGCAAACCCTCATCTTCAGTTTTTGCACTGTCTTTTTGGATAGTTGCAATTATTCTCTCGTCTTCACCGAGAAGTTCGGTAATTTCCAGGTCAGTACCATATCCTAAAGCTCTAAGCAAAACAGTTATAGGAAGTTTTCTGGTTCTGTCAATCCTTACAGACATAACATCGTTTGAGTCCGTTTCATACTCAAGCCATGCTCCTCTGTTTGGAATTACTGTATTAGAATACAACTGCTTACCGATTTTATCAAACTTCATAGAATAGTAAATTCCGGGTGATCTTACCAACTGGCTTACTATAACTCTTTCTGCTCCATTAATGATAAATGTTCCGGTATCAGTCATAAGAGGGAAATCTCCCATAAATATTTCCTGTTCTTTGACTTCACCTGTTTCTTTGTTAATCAGTCGCACTTTCACTTTCAACGGAGCCGAGTATGTAGCGTCCCTTTCCTTACACTCTTCAACACTGTATTTGGGATTTTCGTCAATGGAGTAGTCAACAAAATCTAAAATCAAATTTCCGGTATAGTCAGTAATAGGCGAAACATCTCTGAACACTTCTCTCAATCCATCTTCAAGAAATTGAATGTAGGAATTTCTCTGGATCTCAATCAGGTTCGGCATATCAATGACTTCGTCAATCTTGGAATAACTCATTCTTACGTTTTTTCCCAATCGCACGGGATGTACCATCAAAAATCACCTCATATTATTAGAGTTTTGCCACGGTGCTTTCTAAGCACAAAAAGATTTAATACACACAACCCTTTAGTAAGCCTCTTTCGAATGAAGAAATAAAAGCTTGTGAGCTTATTACAATTAGCTTATATTGCTCTTAAAGGAAACTATATGTATTTTGTTTAACATAATTAAGAAGTTAAGTAAATATTAAACCGTCCTTTTCTGAATCTATAAATTAATACAAAGCTTTAAGGGCTCTGTAGTATTTAAAATATATAAGTATAATTTTTTGTATTGTACATATACTAACTCGTATATAAAATAGTTTGAACATTAAATTATTATTAACAAATATTGTCTCACTTATTCAAATATGCTATAATTATATAGTCACTAGTAGTATTAATTTTCTAAAGAAAATCCTGGTATTCATTTAGAAATTATAACGCAGTTTATAATTCTAACATACAAACAATAACTTGTCAACAGTTTTTATTTGTATCTTTTATCACCATAATTTACTGTATTATAGCATCAAAAAAAGGCTCCTCATTGAGGAGCCTTTTCATTATGCTAGAATTACTTAACTTCTACAGTTGCACCAACTTCTTTGAATTTAGCAGCCATTGCATCAGCATCAGCTTTTGCAACATTTTCTTTAACTGTCTTTGGAGCACCATCAACTAAGTCTTTTGCTTCTTTAAGTCCAAGACCAGTTACTTCTCTAACAACTTTGATAACTTTGATCTTATCTGCACCAGCTTCCTTCAACACTACATCAAATTCAGTCTTTTCTTCAGCTGGAGCCGCTGCTGCACCTGCTGTAGCTGCTGCAACTGCTACTGGAGCTGCTGCTGATACACCAAATTCTTCTTCTAACGCTTTTACCAATTCTGATAATTCCAATACTGTTAATGCCTTTACCTCATCAATTAATTTAGTAACTTTTTCACTAGCCATTATTATATACCTCCATAAATAAATTTATTTTTTAATATTTAAGCATTTGCCTGTTTCTCAGCAATAGCATTTAACGCTACAACCAAACCTCTAATGTTTCCATTGAGTACGTTCACGAAGCCAGTAATCGGCGCTTTCATGCTGCCAAGAGCTTTTGCCAGTAATTCTTCCTTCGGCGGTAATGCAGCTAAAGCCTTTATTGACTCTTCATTAAATATCTTCCCTTCAACAACACCTGCTTTTATCTGAAGCTTATCATACTTTTTTGCGTATTCAGCCAGAATCTTTGCAGGAGCAATAACATCGTCATTGCTAACTGCCATAGCAGTAGGTCCGTTAAAGTAAGTTTCGAGCCCGTTCAATCCATTTTCGTTTGCTGCAAGTTTAGTCAAAGTATTTTTTACAACACCATACTCAACTCCAGCTTTTCTCAAAGCATTTCTAAGCTCAGTGTCCTGCTCAACTGTAAGTCCTCTGTAATCAGCAAAAACTATTGTTTTGGCATTTTTAATCTTTTCAGACAGTTCACTTACTATATCCTTCTTTTTTGCAAGAATCTTCTCACTTGGCACTTTTAAGTCCACCTCCTTAAAACTTGATAAATATAATATTAAAAATATAAAACCCCTACTATGCACATAGACATAGAGGGGTAATCAATCAAATTAACACTCACCTCGGTAGGATGATTTGTATAAAAGCATTGCAACACTTTGTCACTTTACTTTTACTCTTTTAAACAAAGAGACTTAATCAATTACTGCTTGTTTTGACAAGCAACCTACTGTCTATGGCAGTTCACTATTAAATTCACAAAGTTTATATTATAACATTATTTCAATTTTGTAAAGACCCTTTTAAGCAATTTGCTTAATTATTTCGAAAAGAAATGTGTAGATAATTATAAAACTATTCCGAAACTTTCTGAGGGTTTACCTTTATGCCTGGTCCCATTGTTGAGGATACAACAACGCTCTTTAAGTATTGACCCTTTGCAGCTGAAGGCTTTGCTTTTATTATCGCAGCCATCAATGTGTGGAAATTATCAAGAAGCTTTTCTGAGCCAAATGATGCTTTTCCGATAGGGCAGTGGATAATATTGGTTTTATCCAACCTGTACTCTATCTTACCGGCTTTAATATCAGCTATTGCCCTTGCAACATCCATTGTTACAGTACCTGCTTTTGGATTTGGCATAAGGCCTTTTGGACCAAGTACTTTACCAAGCCTACCAACAACACCCATCATATCTGGTGTTGCAACAACAACATCAAATTCAAACCAGTTGTCATTTTGTATTTTTGCAACCATATCTTCCGCACCAACATAATCAGCACCGCCCTGTTCAGCTTCCTTTGCCTTGTCACCCTTGGCGAAAACCAAAACACGAACCTTTTTACCTGTTCCGTGAGGAAGTACAACAGCACCTCTAACCTGCTGATCTGCATGTCTTGAGTCAACTCCCAGTCTGATATGTGCTTCAACTGTCTCATCAAACTTTGCTTTAGCGGTCTTTTGTGTCAGCTCCAATGCTTCTGTTGGATCATACAACTTTAATCTATCAATAACCTTAGCACTGTCTTGATATTTTTTACCTCTTTTCACGATTTTCATCTCCTTTGTGGTAATAATTTCGGAAACACCTAAGTTTCCTCCCACTTTACTAGTTATGCTATTCCCAAGAACTAATCTTTTGTATTTCAAAAAAAATCATTTATATTTGGCTTATGCCTCATATATAAGCATTAACTTCTGAAATACCCTTAGCCATTAAAAATATTTAACCTTCAACAACTATTCCCATGCTTCTAGCAGTTCCAGCTACCATACTCATAGCAGCTTCAATGCTTGCAGCATTTAAGTCTGGCATCTTCAATTCTGCGATTTTTCTGACTTCATCTTTTGAAATCTTTGCAACTTTTTCTCTGTTCGGTCTACCGGAACCACTTTCTATTTTACATGCCTTCTTCAATAGAACTGAAGCTGGCGGTGTTTTTGTAATGAATGAAAAAGACCTGTCCGCATAAACTGTAATTACAACCGGAATTATTAATCCCACGTCCTTCGCAGTCTTTTCGTTAAATTCTTTACAAAATCCCATTATGTTTACGCCATGTTGTCCTAAAGCTGGTCCAACCGGTGGAGCCGGAGTTGCTTTCCCCGCAGGAATTTGAAGTTTTACATAGCCAGCAATTTTCTTAGCCATAATATCCACCTCCCAAATTTACTCGTAAAACCGCTCTTTATTCAGAGTGTTTTACATTTCTTACTTTGCATATATAGCAAATAGAAAAAACGTAAAGTAATCTCTATTATTTATATCTTCTGAATCTGGAATAACTCCAATTCAACAGGTGTCTCCCTGCCAAACATTGACACAGAAACCCTAACTTTTTTCTTTTCGAAGTTTATCTCCTCAACTATTCCTATGAAGTTTTCCAATGGACCGGTAGCAACTCTTACATTATCACCGACTTCATAGTCAAGAACAGGCATAAATTCCTCAACACCCATTACCCTGACTTCTTCATCAGACAAAGGAACAGGCTTAGATCCAGGGCCAACAAATCCGGTTACACCTCTGCAATTTCTGACCACATACCATGATTCGTCAGACATTATCATCTTAACAAGAACATATCCCGGAAACACTTTTTTCAATGTTGCTTTTTTCTTTCCGTCTTTTATCTCAATCTGTTCTTCCATCGGAACAACTATGTCCAATATATATTCCTGCATGCTCCTGTTTTCAACGATCTTTTCAAGGTTAGCCTTAACTTTGTTTTCATACCCGGAATAAGTATGAACAACATACCATTTTGCACCTTCCGGTGTATCATCTACTTGCATAAAGCCACTAGTCCTCCTTTAATAAGATTGCATACCGTATATAACGCTCTATGCATTATACTTTGAACACTAATTGTCTTAAATATCCAAAACCTGCATCAGCCAGCCAGATAATTATGCCTACTAAAAAGCACGCAACCAAAACTGTTATGGTATTTTTTACAACCTGTGTACGAGTAGGCCACACAACCTTTTTGAGCTCACTTCTAATGTCTTTGAAGAACTTCCCAACCTTATTTCCAGCTTCAACAGCTTTTGACGTTTTTACCTCTTCAGCCATATAAACACATCTCCATTTTTGTATTTTTTAGCTTTTATCCCATACTCTTTCTTTAAGAAAACAAAACATTATTTTGTTTCCTTGTGATCAGTATGCTTACGGCAAAATCTACAGTATTTTCTCATTTCAAGTCTGTCTGGATCATTCTTCTTGTTTTTCCTTGAGTCGTAGTTTCTTTGCTTGCATTCACCACACGCCAATGTAATTTTTACTCTCATCTTTTACACCTCCACGAACTTATCATATATATCAAAAATATTTTTTCGACATAAAAAAAAGACTTACAGAGAGAAACAACCACTAATTTAACATATTTATCTTTAAAAGTCAAGGTTTTTTATGAATGTTTTCTCTATTATCTGCATATATATTCTGTTCTAAGTTAAAAAGTTTCAAAGCACAGTTTACATACACCCTGCTTTGAAACCTTTATACTATTCTTCAATAAGATCACGTATTGCTGCCCCAGGTGGAACTATTGGAAATACTTTGTCATCCCTGTCTATCTCAAAGTTTATTACAACCGGCGTATCCTTTGATGCCAATGCCTTTTTCAGTGCCTCATCAACTTCTTCAGGTTCCCTGACATCTATGCCTATCGCACCATAAGCCTTGGCAAGTGCCACAAAATCAGTCCCCCTGTCGATGGTAGTAGATGAATACCTGCTATCATAAAAAAGATTCTGCCATTGCCTTACCATACCTAATACGTGATTATTAAATATCGCTATAATAATGGGTAGCTTATATTCAACCGCTGTTGCTATTTCGTTGCAGTTCATCCTGAAACTTCCGTCTCCTGCTATATTTATAACTTTTTTGTCCCGTTTTCCAAACTGAGCTCCGATACATGCTCCCAAGCCATAACCCATAGTTCCGAGGCCCCCTGAAGACAGGAACTGCCTCGGAGACTTGTACTTATAGAACTGGGCTGCCCACATCTGGTGCTGACCAACCTCGGTGGTAATAATGGCATCGCCTTTTGTGAGTTCGTATATTCTTTCCAGAATATAGTTTGGTCTCAACACATTATCTTTTGGATATCTTAGAGGATATAAGTTTTTCCATTCATCAATTTTCTTCTTCCAGTCTGATTCCTGCTTCTTTTGAATCTTGATATTCAACTGCCTAAGTATCTTTTTAATATTTCCTACCAGCGGATAATTTACAACTATATTTTTGCCTATCTCCGCCGGGTCTATATCAATATGCATTATCTTAGCTTCCGGTGCAAACTTTCTTACATCGCTTATAACTCTGTCACTAAACCTTGCACCAATTGCAATAAAAAGGTCTGACTCTGATACTGCCATGTTTGAGGTTTTTGTACCATGCATACCTACCATACCTGTAAACAAGTCATGGGTACCGGGAAAGGTCCCCATTCCCATAAGTGTTGTTGTCACAGGTATCAGTGCCTTACTTGCAAGCTCTAAAACCTCTGCACTGGCACCAGCTATGGATACACCACCCCCTGAAAGTATAATAGGTCTTTTTGCATTATTTATAATTTCTGCTGCCTCATCTATTTCATCCAAAGTCATTCCTATAGGTGCTTCTTCAGGCTTTTCTGGTGTCTTGGGTTGATATTCCGCTACCGCAGCAGTCACATCCTTGCAAATATCTATCAATACAGGACCCGGACGTCCTTCTCTTGCAATTGCAAAGGCATCCCTTACTATATCTGCCAGTTCATCAACATCCTTAACAATAAAGTTATGTTTGGTAATTGGAATTGTAATTCCTGTTATATCAACTTCCTGAAAGGAATCTTTTCCAAGGAGCGATGTAGCTACCTGTCCTGTAATTGCTACCATAGGAACAGAGTCCATGTAAGCAGTAGCAATTCCTGTAACAAGATTTGTAGCACCCGGTCCCGAGGTCGCAAGGCAAACTCCTACTTTGCCCGTCACCCTTGCATAACCGTCTGCTGCGTGGGATGCACCCTGTTCATGCGAAGTCAGAACATGCTTGATATCATCCTTAGCTTTATATAACGCATCGTATATATTTAAAACAGCACCTCCGGGAAACCCGAAAATAGTGTCAACACCTTGCTCTTTCAAACATTCTATTAAAATCTGTGCTCCAGTAATTTTCATTACACTTCCCTCCTTAATTTCCCTTTAACACAGCACCAGTACTTGCAGAAGTAACCATTTTGGCATATCTTCCGAGATATCCTTTTGTTATCTTAGGTTCAGGTGCTTTCCACTCTTTTGCTCTTTCCTTAAGTTCCTCATCTGAAACCTCAATCTCAAGCTTGCCTCTTGGAATATCAATGCTGATAATGTCTCCTTCCTTAACCAAAGCTATGCAACCTCCCTCCATAGCTTCCGGAGAAACATGACCTATAGATGCACCTCTTGTAGCACCCGAAAAACGTCCATCTGTGATTAAAGCAACATCTTTTTCAAGCCCCATACCGGCAATAGCAGATGTAGGCGAAAGCATTTCTCTCATTCCAGGTCCACCCTTTGGGCCTTCGTATCTGATAACAACCACATCACCCTTTTTGATTCTGCCGTTATATATAGCCTCTATAACTTCCTCTTCCGAATCAAATACTCTTGCCGGTCCCTTATGGGTAAGCATTTCTTCAGCAACTGCAGAACGCTTTACAACAGCACCATCAGGTGCAAGATTCCCTCTTAATACTGCAATTCCTCCAGTTGCACTGTATGGAGCATCAATGCTTTTTATAACATCATAATCCAAAACCTTAGCCTTACTTATATTTTCCCCGACAGTCTTACCTGTAACCGTCAACAAATCAAGATTGAGAAGGTTCTTCTTTGAAAGCTCGTTCATTGCTGCATGAACTCCTCCTGCTGCATATAAGTCCTGAATATGGTGATGCCCCGCAGGTGCAAGTTTACAGAGATTTGGAACTTTACCACTTATTTCATTGATTATATCAAGATTTATCTCGACACCTGCTTCATGTGCAATAGCTGGAAGATGCAGAACCGAATTGGTGGAACATCCTAATGCCATATCAACAGTCAAAGCATTTTCAAAGGCTTTAGGTGTGAGTATATCTGAAGGCTTAATATCCTTTTCAACAAGTTCCATGATCTTCATACCTACCATCTTTGCAAGCCTTATTCTTTCAGCATATACAGCCGGAATAGTTCCGTTGCCCGGTAATCCCAATCCCAGAACCTCTGTCAGGCAATTCATGGAATTAGCTGTAAACATTCCCGAACACGACCCGCAACCTGGACATGAATGATCTTCATAATCGCAAACCTCTTCTTCTGTCATTTTACCAGCTTTATACGCTCCTACAGCCTCAAAAGTACTATTTAAGTCCAACTGTTTTCCATTTCGCTTCACTGATAACATAGGCCCGCCACTTACAAAAATAGCTGGAACATTAACTCTTGCTGCTGCCATAAGCATTCCGGGAACTATCTTGTCACAATTCGGTATAAAAACCATACCGTCAAAGCTGTGTGCCAAACCCATAGCCTCGCATGAATCAGCAATAAGTTCTCTTGTTGCCAGAGAATACTTCATGCCTACGTGTCCCATTGCAATACCATCACATACTCCAATTGCTCCAAACTCAACAGGAGTGCCTCCTGCCATTCTTATACCTGCCTTTACAGCCTCAGCTATCTTATCTAAATGTATATGTCCAGGTATTATTTCATTCTTTGCATTTACAACACCAATTAACGGTCTTTTGATTTCTTCATCAGTATATCCCATTGCCTTAAAAAGAGCTCTATGCGGAGTCTTCTCAATACCTTTTTTTACAACGTCACTTCTCATAATTTTCTCCTCGCTTTCATATCTGAAAAAAAATATATAATTCTTAAAACCTATAATGCCTCGTAAGAAATTCACTTCGCTCATGAATTTTCTTGTTCGTAAGAAGAACTCTATGGTTCCCTTCGACGTATGCTTACCGAAAAAATGGCAACCTGCAATGCTTACAATAATAGCCGGGTACGCCCGGCTATTATTGTTTAAAACTATTTTACTACTATACAACTTTGAATGTCCATAGTTTTAGAAAAAAAGCATAATACGTTAATTATTTACATACAAAAAAGAAATTTCGTTAAACCCTTTTCTTTGTTCATTCTTTGCAGCAAAAACACTACATTATCTTACCGGCGGGAAACATCCAATCCACTATAAAATTATTCTGGTAAAATAGTTTTGCTATGGCAGATGTTTCTACAGCATCAAAAAAGCCTTTAAATGCCGGTGAAGATATAAAGAGCATTGAGATTGCAAATACTATATACACGGTCAACAAGCCTTCTATAGCACCAAAGGCAAAACCACCCAGTTTATCCATCTGTTTGAATATCGGAAGCTTGGCTATACCCTGTAAAACAAACCTTAAGAACAATAACCCGATTCTTATTAGTATATACAGTAAAACCAGACTTAAGATATCTATAACAACATGTGTCAGTACATCGCTTATCTTATCCATAATTCCAGCTACATCCACCAGGTTCATTACATTTTCTTTGGCTAATTGCCCCTTTATTGCTTCCTTCAGAAAGCCCGGCAGTTTCAACCCATCAACTACAGCACCGGCGGCACTTTGTGCTCCCTGGTTTACCATACCCGACTGTGCTTGCTGCTGCATAAGCAGATTCTTTAATATTCCTGACTTAATGTTTGAAAAAATCGGTGTTTTATCAAGAACATTTGCCAGGAGCGGGTAACATTTAACTGATACTATTGATGCAACAAAAAATGAAACCATCTTAAAAATCGAATAGATAAACCCGTTTTTAATTCCTATAAAGCCAAAAACCAAGATAATTGCAATTACTAACAAGTCACTCCAGTTCATAATATTCCCCCTCGTATTACTTCATTTGCAGCACTGAAAATTTATTTTTACATACTACTAAAACCACACGCCTGCTAATAAAGAAAACTTCATTGATACTATCTTTAGAAGTATACTCGGCCAACAGTCTGGCGTCAATATCAATAAACCTCAACTTATTACCGGTGTTTATTGCTATAATATCCTCGTAAGAAGCCAGATTTTTGACCTCTCCTTTAATATTGTATTCTGAAAATTTTTTTCCACTACTATCATACACCCATATTCCTGACGACCCGCTTTCAAATATTCCTGTTTTATCTTCAGGATTTGCAGCTACTACAGCATACTTCCCGTCAGCAACACAGGAACTGAATATTTTACCGTTTACAGCCTGCTGCCACTTTTCTGTGAAACCTTTGTCGAGCATCATAAACATAGAATCTCCGACAGCTAATAAATTATCATTATCCATAAACCACAAAGAAGGAAAAATAGTATTATCTTTTGTCAATTTGACATCTAACATCTTACCACTTATATCAGCAAATTCCAATATAGAATTAGTACTGATTCCTGATGTTTCAACACTGTTTATAAAAACATTCTTTCCCGAATCAGATATTTTTGATGATAGAACAAAATTCTTAGCCCGTCCAACTGTAAAGCATTTCATTCCCTGCCGATTATATACCGTTACAGCTCCTCTGCTTCTTTCATCTCCATGCACAACTGCTACATAGCCTTTTGGACTTATTTCAGCATTAATAATATTATTGTCGATTTCCTTTTCCCACTCCATATTCTTGTCGCTGAAAACAAGAATCATCTTTGCTCCATAGTCGGCTACCAGTAAGTATGAACCTGAAGTTTTTAAAACAGGGTTATTAAGCGATACAGGAAACGACCACTGCTCATTACCGTTTGCATCAATATAAATAAGGCTATCCCTTGTGCACTTAACAATATACCCTTTATGAGTACCAAATACAGTACTTAAATTTGCATCGTACTCATATTCAGCCGAACTCACCTCATACACACTATCCTGGTTAAAAAAATTCCTGTCAAGCAGATCCCTAAGACTTATACTCTTCAAATCCACATCCTGACTGTTTAAATATGCTAAACCAGCGGTACCCAAAATTATAAGTAAAAGTACCAGAAAAGCAAATATCTTAACTCCATTTCCATGACCTTCTTGTCTTGAATGGTTTTCTATTAATCTCACAATAATTCACTCCAACAATTTGTCATTTGTATTCTCAGAAACATTTTAACATATCACAGCGGTAGCTGCAATCAAAGCAAGTTATTTCCGCTGTGATAATCAGCAGTTCTATATTTTCTCATTCTGAGAAAAATAGTATCACAGCGGTAGCTGCAATCAAAGCAAGTTATTTCCGCTGTAATAATCAGCAGTCCTAAAAAATTGACTACTTTCCAGCTGTTCTAACTCTTCTCCTTATAGCCTTGCTTTTCACATATGAAGGTACCCTGACAAATGATTGAATCAAAATCACAAATATCATAAACATTCCCATATATCCAAAAATGGGGTAGATAGTTGAAATCAGGCCTGAAAATCCAACACTTGAAAGAGGTATTGATATAGCACATATAATCAGGATTATTATCTTTTTGTTGATATTTACCTTATTGCTTATCCGTTCAACAAACCCAAATCCCGCAGTCAGAGCAGAAATAAACATTGCAAGTAGCAGAATAACACTATAAACCCCTCCCAGGAACAAACTATAACTATCAACCATTCCCATTACCGGGAGCTCCTTCGAGATAATATTGGGATAAAATAGATATATTGCAAAATTTATCACAATAGCCATAACGCATAGCATCAACCCGCCAAAAACCCCACCTAAGTGTGCTGTTTTTCTGCTCTTCAGATAAGGCAAAAGACTGCACATGACTACAATTGATGTTATGCTATTATAACTCACATAGAGAAGCGAGGAGAAAAACCAGTTATGAGTTAATTTTGCCACACTGTCAGAAAAGCTGAAAACCGCCACTTCCTTGCTAAGTATTATATATATTCCAAAACCGAGAATACCAATAACTAGAATCGGTGTTACCAAGCTACTTATGTTTATAATTCCCTTAATTTCAGTAAAAAACACAGCTGCACATATAACTGCAACAATAAGCACTGCAAATTGATTTGATATATTCAACTTATCTGAAATGATTCCTCCTGCACCTGCAATCATAATACAAAAAACAGAAATCATAAAAAGCGTAACAAGGATTTCCATCACCCATCCCAAAAACCAGCCTACTGTCGGAAATAGAAACTCCTCATAATTGCGTATTCTCTCGCTATACACCTTATCTAAAACAATATATCCTATTATTGAGAACAAAATTCCTGCAAGAACAATGCCGTAAAAACCACCTTCATAATAACCAGTAAAAAATTGCATTATCTCCTGCCCTGATGCAAACCCAGCACCGATAATAGTAGCCATATATATACTTGCTACTTTAAATATGTCTTTAAATTCAGTAAACACTTAAAACAACCCCCACCTCAGGGTACCTGTTACGTACCCAAGTATTTTATCTCCTATAATTCTATGTTAAAGTTGTTTTAGTAATTACTGTTCGTTTATTATATAACACCCCTCCAATATACAAAAAGCCCGAGATCATGTTCTCTCGGGCTTCTTATAGATGAAAAACTCTATTGTGTTCTTCTGAAAAATCTTGCTTTTTAAGCTATTTCTTTAGCAATTCCATGAGCTTTTCATAGTTCTTTCTCGGACCGTCAGACTCATCAAAAATCTTCTTTTTAACTACCATTCCATCGTACTCACCATTTCTCAGTGCATAATAGCTTCTTTCGTCCTTTGGTATGAATTCAACTACCATTTTTCCAGGTGCCTTTTCCAAATTATAAGTTATAGTTATCTCTGGAGTACCTGTGGGCTTCTGATCCAACATTTCAATATCTTCATAGATAATTCCTATTAGAGATCTGTAATAATTACGGAATGCCGTTATTGCTTCGTCACCCTTCTCCATAACATCTATGCCATCAATATTAAATTTATCTTCTTCCGGTTTTGCACTATCACTTTCTACCTTCAATGTCCTTGTATTTCCATCGATATTTACAACAACTTCCGAAACATCATAGATGGAAGGAGTATATACAAGATTTTCACATACCTCTATTGGTTTTATATCAACAAACGATAATGCTGACGAATCAATAGAGAATACCTCATTACTTCCGTCAATCCTTCCATAATATGCATATTTCGTCTCAGTCTCTTTGCCAAGGAACAGTTTTATTTTCTGTTTTTCAGTAGCTGCCTCAATAACATAAGCTGGATTATCAAGTCCATACTTCGCCAAATCCTGAGCATTATCTTCAATGTATTCAGTTATGGCTGCCCTTATAAAGGATTCAAAAATGGTAGATACTCTTACTAAATTGGCTTTTCCCTTAATTGGCTCATTTAAAACCCATCCGCTATCTTGGGATTTGTCCGCACTAAACACTCTCTTGCCATTCCTGTCTAGCACAAAATTTATAAGATCAGCAGAGTTAACATCAAAAATGTATTTTTCCCTAAGCTCAGCTTTAGTTGCAACAAGCAAATCCCCAGTGAAAGCATAAACAACATACACGGATTTTGAATCGCCTTTTTTTATATAGTAGGCTTCTTTTGTAGGTGTCAAGTCACCAATCTCCAACACCATATCAGTTCCATCTGACATTTTCACAGTTACCTTATAAGGATTATCAAGTCCGTATTTCTCCAATGAAGCTGCATTCTCTTCAATCAATTTATACGCCTTCAGATCAGCTGCATTTGCAATTATAGCATTTACATTTGTAGCATCAATCTCAAAGTTTCCGCCGGAAATCATATCCCATTCAGTGCCATCTTTTTTAAAGACAAATTTTCCATCAGTGTTTTCAACGGTCAACTCAGCTACTTTTTCACTATCAAACTTCAACAATTCAATTTGTTTGCTTTCACTCTCGACCGTTTCTGGCTTTGTTGTACGGTCAATTATGACATATGCTCCTGCGAGAACAATTAAAACCGCTACAAGAATAATTATATTCCTGTATAATTTCATAGGTGCCTCCTCCTTAACCACACAAGTACCCCAATTATGATAATCAATAACGGCAATACCAGGACAGTTGCAAACGAAACTATTTTTGCACCGCTGCTGGTCAAATTGACAGTGTCATAAACAGTAGTCTTTGGGGCGATGACTAAATCATTTGAAGTATCACGCATCCAGGACAAACTTGCTAAAAACAGTCTCATTGTATTCTCGGAATATGGTGAAAGGCTGCTAAATCCTTCATCAGTAATAGTATAAGCATTTCCCCATACAATAATCTTTGACTTGTAGGCACTACTGTACTCAGCAGCTGCTCCGACAACAAAGGGCCCCATAGCAGTTTCATTTTCATCAGTTCCATAACTTTCTCCAACTGCCTTCTCGCTGGTTGTCAATAAAGGAAGTACTGTTAAAGGCTCTTTAACATTGCTTAATAATTTTATACTTCGTACATCCTTAAACACCATAAAGTAGCTGCTCAAATCCTCTCCGCCTGTAATTTCAGTCGTCTCAACAGCCGGTAAAAATGTATATGGATTGTCAGGATAGTGTCTGCCTTCATCATTTTCCTTAACCCTGTCATAATTCAAACCAATGTTATACTCATTTAGCACACTCTCAAAATTATCAAACTTTTTATCTGAATTTACCGGATCGAAAAGGAATATTGCATCTCCATTTTTCTTAAAATATGCTGTTAATCTATCCGCTTCTGCCTGGGATAAATCTGTTTTTGGACCTGCAACCATAACTATTTCAGCATCTTCAGGTACTTTTTCCTCAACCGCAAGATTTAAGGTCTTAACTGCATAGTTACCATTCTCCAGAATCTGTTTCAATCCAACATATTCGCTATCTAAAGCCCTTTCTCCATGGCCTTCAAGAAAGTAAATAACAGGAGTTTTGTCGCTTGTTACAAACTTAATAGCACCGGTTATGCTTTGTTCCGCTGCAAAGAAAGGTGTTCCGGACTGTTGATCTGCATAAAACATTTCACTTGCCACTACTTTTTTTGCCTTATTTGCACTTGTTACAACAATATTATCTGTAACAAGGCCTAAAAGGTTTTCCTTATCCAATTCCTTTATGATATTAGGGTTTTTGTCAGGGTCAATATAATCAACTGTTACTTTAGGATACCTATCATAGTTATCCAAAAACTCGGTTATCAGTTCACCAGCACCCTGAATTTCCATTAGATCTTGCTTGTCAGCTAAAAAAGTAATCTTTACATCTTGTTCGAGACCATCAAGAATTTTCTTCGTTTGATCCCCGATTGAATACATCTTGTTTGGAGTTAAATCCCATTTAACATCAAATTTATCTATTTCTGCCAAAAAGTTAACTGCTACTGTTATACCTATAACAATCAAACTTGTAATTAAAAATAGACCACCAAATTTAAAACTCTTATTTATATTCTTCATCTATGTCACCCCTGACTCCATCGCTTTTTTTCTACTAAAATCATTGTTAAAGAAAGGAACATCCCGATTAAACTAAAAAAGAAAATAAAATCTTTCAAGCTAATTGTTCCCTGAACAAATTGACCAAACCTTGAATAGAAAGATACCCAGGATACAAATTTCAGAGGTATTCCGCTTAAAACGCCTTTAAAGGAATCTAAAATCCATACAAAGAACAGACCTAAAGTTCCTATTACCGCTGAAACAATTGAATTTTCTGTCAAGGACGATGCAAAAACTCCGACCGCAACAAACAATGCACCTAAAAGAATATATCCTATATAACTGGTAATCATGGATGCTACGTTTAACTCTCCGGATAAGGCAATAACAATCGGAAAAATACCCGTAATGGCCGCCATAAGCAGATAAACCGTTAATGCTGCAAGGTATTTGCCCATTACAATCGCTGATACACTATTGGGCGAAGTCATCAAAAGCACTTCTGTGCCATTCTTCTTTTCATCAGCAAGCACTCTCATTGTCAGAATAGGAAGTACTAAAGCAAGCAAAAGACTATAATAATAAACTATCCCTCCGAATACAAGTCTTGCAGGACCATTTGCTTGCATGACAAGCGATACAAACTGAACTGAAAGTATCAAAGTATAGATCCCTATTAACACATATGCTAAGGGAGAATAGAAATAGGATTTTAATTCTCTTTTAAAAATCGACCACATAATTACTCATCCCCCTTTTCCTCTGAAACATCTTGCTCTGAACTTTCTTCCTCAACTACATCTCCATCATTTTCCTGTTTTGTGTCCTCCAGATTGGCATTGGGATCTTTTGAAGTGATCTTTAGGAATACCTCTTCAAGGTTCATTCCTACCGACTTAATCTCCAATATTGGATATCCATGCTTCGCCATTTCAAAGAAGATAGGCTTCCTGAGATCTACATCCTTGTTTGCTTCAACCATATATTCATAAGCATCTTCGGATTTGCCGTTTTCAGTAACATTGATAACTCCCTCAATACCTTTAAGTGCTTTTTTAACTTCATTGGAAGGCCCATCAATTTTTACTGAATACATAGCAGAACCTTCAACACTCTTAGCCAGGTTCTCAGGTGTATCAACTGCAACTATCTGACCCTTGTTTATTATTATTACACGTCCACAAACTGCACTGATCTCCTGCATAATGTGTGAGCTGAGAATTATTGTGTGATCCTTACCAAGAGCCTTGATCAACTTTCTTACTTCAATAATCTGGGTTGGATCAAGTCCTACAGTAGGCTCGTCCAAAACAAGAACCTCGGGATTACCAATAAGGGCCTGAGCTAATCCAACCCTTTGCTTGTATCCCTTTGAAAGATTTTTAATTAGTCTGTTTCTGACATCAGAAATCTTTGCAAGTTCCATAACGTCAGACACCTGAATACTTCTTCTGCTTCTTTCAACCTTCTTCAGTTGGCTTACAAAATCCAAATATTCTTTTACCGTCAAATCTGTATAAAGCGGAGGCATTTCAGGTAAATATCCAACTCGCTTTTTAACCTCGCGAGGATCTACTCCAACATCATACCCATTTACTTTTACAGTTCCACTTGTTGAAGGCAGATATCCCGTTATCATATTCATTGTAGTGGATTTACCCGCCCCATTTGGCCCTAAGAAACCAAGAATTTCACCTTTTTCCACAGTAAAATTCAAATTTCTGACAGCCTTAATTTGACCATAAGTTTTAGTCAAATCCAGCACTTCAATCATCGTGTTCTCTCCTTCCGTTCGTTCATAGTTTTACAAACCTACGACACATAATACCATTATCCTAAAATACTTTTAATAAATTGTGAACAATTTGTAACCATTTTGCTTAGGGACAATGAAAAAACAACCCACTTTCTAACATTGTGAAAAGACCATCAAATCAAATTTTTTCATTATCCTAGTGCTTTTGAACATAATTCATTTCTAGAAATGAATTATGCAAAATGCATATCTCTTACCTTAGTATGGCGATTAGAAAAGCATAACATGACCTGCATATTATATAGCTTTTTAGGCTTGTTTTCAAGATTAATTTGACAGGTTTACATTACCAGCAAGCCCTAATCCTTTAAACTGTAAGAGTGCACCACATAGCACTGCAAAACATACACAGACACAAATAAACACATCGTTTAGGTGTATAAATCACCAAATGATGTGTTTATTTGTGTCTGTAAAGTTCAGCCCATGACTATATATACTTTCTATTCACTTTGAAGAAGCTTGATATAACCGGCCCCATTGCCGAGAATCCGGCTACCAGCACCCAGTCGTAATATGATAACGGTACAGTTTTAAATATACCTTGGAAAACGGGTATGTATACAACTCCAATAATCATAATCAGTGAGCATATAACTGACAGAACAAGCGGTATATTATTAAAAATGTCTACTTCAAATATATTTTTCCTTTCCGACTTACATTCAAATACATGTATAAGCTGCGTTAGTACCAGCGTTACAAAGGCCCCGGTTCTCGCCGTAGTTACATCTTGTGTAAAATACAGTATACTGATAAATACCGACAGAGTGCTTAGTCCTACAAGTGCCCCCCTGAAAAGTATGAGGTTTAAGAGACCGTTAGAAAATATATTTTCTTTAGCACCTCTTGGGGGTCTCATCATTATGTCTTTTTCTGCCGGATCCAGACTTAATGCTATAGCAGGAAGCCCATCAGTTACAAGATTAACCCACAATATCTGTATAGGTAAAAGCGGAAGCGGAAGTCCGATAAGCGTTCCAAGAAACATTGTCAATACTTCCCCTATATTGCACGCCAGCATATACCGGATAAACTTTCTGATATTGTTGTATATAACTCTTCCTTCTTCAATAGCTGCTACAATGGTTGCAAAGTTGTCATCAAGCAGTATCATGGACGACGCCTCTTTTGTTACATCTGTTCCTGTTATACCCATGGCAACTCCAATATCAGCTTCCTTTATAGCAGGTGCATCATTAACTCCATCTCCTGTCATAGCCACAATATGGCCCTGTTTTTTTAATGCCTTTACTATTCTAAGCTTGTGTTTTGGAGAAACCCTTGCATAAACTGAAACATCATTTACTATTGATTGAAGCCCCAGGTCATCCATTGCTTCAAGTTCTGCACCGGTCACAACCTTTTCACCGTCCATGGCAATGTTAAGTTCTCTCGCTATTGCACCTGCCGTCACCTTATGGTCACCGGTTATCATAACAGGCTTTATTCCTGCAAGCCTGCATTTTCTGACCGCATTTACAGCCTCTTTTCTTGGAGGGTCTATCATGCCTATAAGTCCTACAAAAACAAGTTCTTCTTCTACATGTGTGTTATCGTAATTTCTCGAACTCACCCTTTTGTAGGCTACACCTAAAACTCTCAATGCATCCTTCGCCAACTCGTCATTTTTCTTAAGGACTATCCGCTTATCTTCCTTACTCAGTTCCCTTACCCCACTTGAAGAATGGAGCTTTGTGCATTTTTCAATTATTACATCTGGTGCTCCCTTAGTAAAAACAAAGATTTCTTCCTTAATTGATTCACATATTACCGACATACACTTTCTATCAGAATCAAATGGGAGTTCACCGATCCTATAATATGTATTGTTTAATTGTTCCTGCGTCATACCTGCCTTTGCCCCTGCAACCAGAAGTGCCGCTTCTGTCGCTTCACCACTTAATTCCCACTTTTCTTGTTTTGGCAAAATAGATTTCATCTTATCAAAAGCATTGTTGCTATTCTTGGTTGTTTTCGACATAACAGCGTTATTGCATAAGCTACTGATTTGTATTGAAAGTTTCAGGCTTTCCAATTGAAGCGGATCTATTTTTTTACCCAAGATTAAAAACTCACCTTCGCTGCTTAGCGACCCTCCATTTATATCTACAAGGTTTCCTCCTGTGTAAATTTTTCTTACGGTCATTTTGTTTTCAGTTAAAGTCCCTGTTTTATCTGAGCAAATTACACTGGCACAGCCTAAAGTCTCAACCGCCGGAAGTTTTCTTACAAGTGAATTCCGCTTAAGCATTTTTTGCACCCCAAGTGCAAGTGCAATAGTAACTATAGCCGGTAACCCTTCAGGTACTGCAGCCACAGCAAGACTTATACCCGACAGAAGCATGGTAAAAATCATTTCTCCTCTGATAATACCGGTTATCGAAACAATAGCACAAATGATAAGACAACCGTACACAATATATTTTCCCAGGTGGTCAAGTCTTCTTTGAAGCGGTGTCTCTTCATCTTCTATGTTCTGAATCATATCTGCAATTTTGCCCATCTCAGTAGCCATACCGGTAGCACTTACCAAAGCTTTAGCTCTTCCGCTGGTTACAATGGTCCCCATAAATAGGTGATTTAACTTATCTCCAATATTATCAGATTTATTTGATTCTGATTTTAAAGACTTTTCAACAGCTACTGACTCACCGGTAAGCAGTGCTTCATCAACAAACAAACTATTAGCATCTACCAGCAAAGCATCCGCAGGTACTCTATCACCTGCTTCAAGCACAATAAGGTCACCAGGTACTATTATTTCCGCTGGTATTTCCACCAATCTGCCACTTCTTATAACCCTTGCCATTGGGGCTGCAAGTCCTTTTAATGCCTCCATGGTTTTTTCGGTACGATACTCTTGAACAAATCCAAGAATACAATTAATCATTACTATTGCAATTATTGTAATAGCTTCGGTTATTTCCCCCATAAATGCAGATATAAGGGTACATGCAATAAGTATTAGTACCATAAAATCTTTGAACTGCTCAAATAGAATTTTAAGTGGAGAAATCCTCTTCTTTTCGGACAGTGTATTAGGACCATATTTCTCTAATTTCTGTTTTGCATCCTTTTCACTTAAGCCCACATAAACCGTACTCTCCCTATTTAAGCTCTTGAGTGAAGCATTCGTGGTACTCATTTAATATCACTCCTTTTCGCATGCATCTAAATTGTAGTATTCAAATTTAGGTACGACTAAAATATAAGCGTTACTACTAAGGATAACGAAAAACCTTGATTTCATAGTGTTTGGATGTTGTTTTTCGTTATCCTTAAGTATTTATAACTTCAACTTTTTATCATAGTCTTATTTTTATTCGGAGCAATTAATGAATAGAACAACTTATACTTATTATCAAGAAAATTCAGGTGGTACCTATTGTTTACAGCGTAATTTGGTTGCTTTACTGATTTTATTGTTATAGCTTTTATAATTTACTTTTTTTAGGCAATAATCGTTGTACATCTACTGCATGTAAAATCTTTAAATTTAATCAAGTTTATATCCTTCGAGGATCTTTTTGGCTTTGTAATGGGATAAATTAAAGGATTGCCAGTCTCTTTCCTCCTGTAGCTTTTCCTTTCTTATAAAGAGTTGGTGTCTGATATCTTCTGAGACTTGAGTATCGGGGCTTTCAAGAAGCTCTACCATGTAAGGAACGGCATCATCTGAAAGATAGGAAAGATATGCTGTATCTATCGTATTAATCTCCGGATTATTGAATCTTCTGATATTGTTATTAACAATGAATACATCTGCATTGAAATAATTTATTGCAATATATGCTATTATTGTAATAACTATATAGGATTTGAGCAGTGATAAACTTTCTTTCCACACTTTGATCAAAGTTGCAGTTAGTATAACAAAAATAAATATCATAAATGCATGAGTGAACACCCTCAGATAAGTGTACCCATATGCTTCTTCATAAAGAGACATCCTGAAGTGAGCTGACAGAAGCATAACCATAGTACAGGCAACCAGAAGGGAGTTGAGGATTTTTAGTGCCTTTGCGGATATAACGTTTTCCTTTTTAGTAAAATTTATTACGCTTATCAGTATACTAACATTTATTAATGTTACCAAAATCAGCTCAAAGAAACCTCGCCTTGCATACTCGGCATAAGTAACACCTTCCGGAAGTAATGAGCTTACACTTCCAAACAAATACGTAAATTGTATTATAGTAAATATTACATATATAAGATTTACCGATATTAACATAGTCAAAACTACTATAGGATCCCATACTTTCTTAATCTGAGTATTTTCCTCCGGTCTACTGTCCGGAAGTTTATTTTTATCATTGTACAAACTCCATAAGTAACTGAATATTATTGTTCCTACAAAAAGTCCTATAATTAATTGTGCAATAAAATCTTCCATGTTCACTTTAACAAACATGTCAGTAATACTCTTCATCCAATGACCAAACACTTCGTCAGCTTCCGAAAGCAACGAAATTACTACAGCTGCCAAAGGGACAGATAACAATAAACCTATAACAACCTTGCTTACCACTGAAGCCTTGTCTGAGTCTGTCTTGCTTTTTATAATTTTCGATATTAACCTGAAAGGCTTGAACACATATGATAAAGTTCTGATAAAAATGCCATTTAACAAATCAATAATAAACCTTGCATCAAACCATTTATAAACATTGTTGTTTGTTATAAGAATGGTTTGCATTAATATAAGTACCGGTATTATTAAAAAGTTAAAAACCATAAATATCTGATTTGAAAAAAGCAAGTAAGTAAAAGAAAGCATAATTATAGGAATGGTTAACAGCATTTCAAAATTAGCTTTAAACACAATCTTATCCTTTAATACAAATATAACCACTCCATAAAAAGCTAGAACAAAAATCGGATATGATATTCCCAATCCCTTATCATAAAACAGGATGTTAAAAACAATTGCAAGTACAACAGATCCTATAAGAAGAAATATATCCTGTTTTCTTAACATGTTTTCTTCGCTTCTGATACCATTTATTTCACTCTTCTTGGAATTTAACTCTTCCATTAAACTATTCCTCCTTATTTTTGTTTTCAGAAATATATTCAAGGATATCTCCCGGCTGACAATTCAACGCTTCACATATCGCCTCAAGGGTTGAAAAACGTACTGCTTTGGCTTTCCCTGTTTTAAGTATTGATAGATTTGCCAACGTGATGTCAACCTTTGATGCAAGCTCGGATAAACTCATCTTCCTTTTTGCCATCACAACATCTAGATTTACCAGTATTGCCATATTGTTCCTCCTCTATATATATTGAACGCGATGAAAATCTAATATCACACTTAAATTTCCTTGATTTATTATGGTGAAATTTCAATTTGTCATTGTATAATGATTTTCACGATTTATATAGTAAGGTCATTCTCTTCTTTTACAATTACAGCCTGGTGAAAAACCTCCGCAAGTATTATTAAAAACAAGCCTAAGATTACAAACACCATTGCCATTATAATTGTAAGTATAGAAGGATAAAAAATTATTTTCACAGCGTAGGCTCCTGTAATTATAAAAGAAGCAAAAGCCATACGTTTTAAACTCTTGACGTTATCCATAGTAAAAGGGGTTCTTTTATTAAGGTTCTTAAATATCTTTCGTATTTCATATACAAGACATAGAGCAAACAAACCAGAGAAGTAAAAAAAACCAAGCAAAAAATAATAATTTTCATCAATTGCACTTTTTATAAGATCAAAAGCGATGTTAAGGCACCATGGCAAGGTTATAAAAATAGCCATTCCTCCTATAAAAACTCCGTCCAGCAATAACTTTACCATGCCCGATAATCCTTTTTCTCCTAAAACTTGCATATAACAAACTACCTCCTTTTATATTTTAGCTTAATTATAGTATAGAATATATTTTTTCGATTTTCAATATATTTTTATTGTTTTTCAATAAATATATATATATATATTTTTTTATATTTATCTTAACATTAAGAAAAGACTTCCAACCATCGGTTAGAAGCCTTTTTTTACAAATATTCAATTAATCTGTACCAAGTACCATGATTGAGTTTATGTGGGGGTCAGCCGTACCCTGCATCTGACATTTCTGCTTTTTCAATATTTCTATATAGTCGACAATGTCCTGGGTTATACGCTCTCCAAGCCCTATGACAGGTATTCCCGGAGGATAAGCCATGATCATCTCCCCTGCAATTTCACCCACTGAATCCTTTAACAGAATTGACTTTTTCAAGCTGTAAAAAGCATCCCTTGGCGAAACAATCATCTTTGGATTATGCGGAATTATTGTAGGTTTCCTTAATTCTTTAATTTCAGTTTTTGAAGATATATCCTTTAGTGCATTAATCAGCACTTCAACGTTTTCCTCACTATCACCCATACTGATTATACCCATTATATTATGAAGATCAGAGAGCTCAATCTGGATATTATATTCCGCCCTGAGCTTTGCCTCCATTTCGTATCCCGTGTAACCTAAACCCGCTACATTTATTCCAAGCTTGGTTTCGTCAAAATCATGGAAGCCGGGTGTTCCAACAAGTTCTCTACCAAAGGCATATAGCCCTTCTATTTTATTTATCTCTTCTCTTGCCATCCTTGCAATCCTTAAAGTTTCTTCCAGCATTTCAATTCCTTCTGTTGCTATCTGCTTTCTTGCAATATCCAACGAACACATAAGCAGATATGACGAACTTGTTGTATGTGTCAAGTTCAATACCTGTTTTACCCTTTCAGGCAAAATAAGGTTGCTTCTTAATAAAAGTACCGAACTCTGAGTTAATGAACCTGCAGTCTTATGCATACTGGCAGCACTCATATCAGCTCCAACTTCCATTGCTGTAAGAGGGAAATCGTCATGGAACGACATATGGGCTCCATGTGCCTCATCTACCAGTACTGCCATTTCATGCCTATGGGCTATTCTGACCAGAGATTTTAAATCTGATGCTGCACCGTAGTAAGTGGGGTTGATCAAAAATACTGCTTTAGCATGTGGATTTTCCTTAATTGCTTTTCTCAAGCTTTCTTCAGTTATTCCCATTGCAATTCCCAACTGATCATTTATTTCCGGCTGAATGTATACAGGCATTGCACCGCTAAGTATAATACCGCCTATTGTAGATTTATGAGCATTTCTAGGGATTAAAATCTTGTCACCAGGCTCACACGCACTCAGTATCATCGCCTGAACACCTGCAGTAGTACCCCCAACCAAAAAGTATGCATTTTGAGCACCAAAAGCTTGTGCCAAAAGCCTTTCAGACTCATAAATAACTCCAGTAGGGTTATTTGCAAAATCCAGATCCTGCATACCATTTGCATCCATCTGGAATACACGCTCACCAAGGTACTCTCTGAACTCCTTAAGTCCATTTCCTTTTTTGTGGCCAGGAACGTGAAACTGCACCACATTATCATCCACATAATTTTTCACCGCATCAAAGAGCGGTGTCTTGAATTGATCTAATCTTGCCAATCCTTCATCCCTCACTTCCAACCAATTTTATGGCCTTACCATAGCTGCAAGGAAAAAATAACAAACAAATGCATTATAGGACAAAGGGTAGCAAATGTCAAACATTTTTTATATCAAGGTTTTTTATCAATACGAATATATCGTAAATAAAATAAGATATCAATTTAATAGATTTGAACAAAAAGGATTTTCACACATTGTTTTGAGACCATATCATTCCTCATAAACCTTACTGACGCCGTCAATACCCTGAAGTTCACCTATTATCACTTCCTTCCTGGCATTACCGGGCATCTTGATAAGAAATTTGATCAGTGCCTCATTATCATCTTCATTGTTTATAAATTCAATATTTTTTATTGTTATGTCGTGTTTTCCGAATAAACATCCAATATTCCCAATCTGACCAGGTAAGTTATGAGTTTTTATGTACAGGATATTAAGCTGTCTTTTTTTTGCGAAGTTACCTTCTAACCTTTTTAACACTATAAGAGTGAGATAAATAACCAGTGCCGCTACAATGGCACCTTCATAAAAACCTATCCCTGCAGCTATTCCGACACAAGATACGGCCCATAGGCTTGCCGCAGTTGTAAGACCTTTAACACTTGCTCCCTCCCTGATAATCGTTCCTGCCCCCAGGAAACCGATACCGCTTATTACCTGAGCACCAAGGCGTGCCGGGTCAGCATTTACAACCCCGCTATACTTTTCAAAAATATATTGTGAAGTAACCATCACCAGTGCAGACCCAAGACATACAAGAATATGTGTGCGAAACCCCGCAGGTCTGTTCATACTTTCTCTCTCATAGCCAATCAATCCACCGAGAATACATGCCAGAAGCAATCTGAATATGGTAATAAAGTACATCTCAAGGTCTAAATACATTAGAATAGCACTCACTTTATTCACCCTTTCTGTTTCAGATTATATTGAACGCGATAAAGATTTTACATCGTGCTTCAATTTCCTTAATATAATATCACGAAAATCAAATTTTCCAATGTATAATTATTTTCGTGATTTATATAGATGTGATAATTATCAGAAAAGAATCTATACTTATAGTATATCATATTTATCCATTTTAATAACCCCAAATTTCAAAGGCAGGCGGGTGAGGGGCTCAAAAAACAACCTAATTAAGGCAAAAGTTGTTAACAAAAGCTTGATAATTTAAAGCAAAAATGCCACGGATGGCATTTCTAGCGTCTTAAGGACAGGATGTCCCATAGACGCGTGCGAAAATTATCAAGCTAAGGTGCGATTTTTGCACGGCAAAATATCGTTCATCTGTCTGCCGAATGGCATCTTACAGCTTCTATGCGAAGGTCATGTAATGGAGTTGGTTTACACTAAAACATTAGGCACTCGCTTATACATGTTTCAAAATCGCAGTACCACAAAACCTGCACTCTATTTAATACTTAGTTTTTGATAGACCGAATTAACCAGTTTATTGATAGCCCCTTTAAATTTTATTTTGGAGCCTTGAAAGAACTCAACAACTTTAAACTTGATTTCTATCGGTATCTCATCCTCTTCATCCGTCGAAACAACAATATTGTATTCCTCTTCAGAAAGAACGCTTTTTAAATCCTCTTTAACCGAATCGGGAACAGTTCCATGTGTAGCATCTACAAAACATAACGGCGGAAACATAACACACCACCAGTTTTGTCCTTCCCCTTCTCCAATAACTACTCTAAGCGCCTGATATGTCCCGGCAGGCAAGGTTACGTCACCGTACATTTTAGTTGGAAAAGGGAAGTTCCCAAGCATTACATTTACACTATACTTCTTATTCTGCCTTTTTATTTCATCCTCTGACAGAGCCTTTATTTTATCCAAATTATTACTTAATTGCAATTTTGCATCTTCTATATTCTCAAAATTTTCAAATTCGCCTTTCATATAAGCAAGAATAACATCTCTAACATCCCTTTTTAGCTGCTGATCTTCCGGCATGTCACTGTTAGCAATTACATGAAGCCTTATCAGGTTATCAGACAGCCCACTGTTAACATCTTCTGAATAAGATGCAAACGCTATTCCCGTTATTAACAGCGATATCATAACAGCCGCTGCAATCCCTTTAAATACCAACCTAAGTGATTTTGATTTTTTTAAATTCCTTATCATAATAAAATCCCCCCAAATCTTGCCAAGAAACCATTTGACAGTTTTTTCCCTGCAAATAGGCTCCTTATTTTAATTATTTTAGCAATAGTAACTTTTATTGCTTAGTATAATTATTTACAAGATTGAAAGGATTTATACTATACATAAAATATTTTAGAACAAAATCTATAATCTGGGTAAAAAGAAACTAATAAATTTTATTTCTTTTCCCGAACTTCAACAGCAGCCCTTATAAATTCCCTGAAAAGGGGATGCGATCTATTCGGCCTTGATTTAAATTCCGGATGGAACTGAACTCCAACATACCATGGATGGTCTTCCAGTTCAACCACCTCAACCAGTCTTTCACTTGGTGACAAGCCTGATATGATAAGGCCTTTAGAAGTCAGCACTTCTCTAAATTCATTGTTGAATTCGTACCTGTGCCTATGTCTTTCATAAACCAATTCATCTTTATATATCTCGAAGTTCTTTGTGTTTTCGCTGACTTTGCAAGGATAAAGACCTAGTCTCATAGTTCCGCCCATTTCGTCGATATCCCTTTGTTCTGGCATAAGGTCTATTACAGCATATGGCGTCTGTTCATCAAACTCTGAACTATTGGCACCTTCCAGACCTGCCACATTGCGAGCAAACTCTACCACTGCCATCTGCATACCCAGACATATACCAAAGTATGGGGTTTTATTTTCCCTTGCGTATTTTGCTGCAAGTATCTTTCCTTCTATACCCCTGTCACCAAATCCTCCAGGCACTAAAATACCATCGCAATCAGACAAACTGCTCATTACATTGTTTTCATCCAAATTTTCGGAATTTACCCATTTGATTTTAACATCTACATTATTTGCTATACCACCATGTTTCAAGGCTTCAACTACACTTAAGTAAGCATCGTGTAATTCAACGTACTTACCCACAAGGGCAATTGTAACAGAACTATTAATGCCCTTCTGCTTCTCTACCATACTTCTCCATTCAGCCAGATCGGGTTCGGTGCATTGCATACCCAAGCGTCTGCACACATTAGCAGCCAACCCCTCATCCTCAAGCATCAATGGCACTTCATACAATATTTCTGCATCAAGATTCTGTATGACAGAATCACCGGAAATGTTGCAAAATAACCCTATCTTGTCTTTAAGATCCTTGCTCAAACGCTGTTCGGTACGGCATACTATGACATCAGGTTGAATACCTATACTTCTCAATTCCTTGACACTATGCTGAGTAGGCTTTGTCTTAAGCTCGCCGGACTTTCCAAGGTACGGAACAAGAGTAACATGTATATACATAACATTTTCTCGTCCCTTTTCAGTGGAAACCTGCCTTATGGCCTCAAGGAAAGGAAGGCTTTCTATATCCCCAACCGTTCCGCCAATTTCCGTAATAACTACATCTGTATGGTCCGTCTTACCGACCCTGTAAATTCTGTCTTTAATTTCGTTGGTGATGTGTGGTATTACTT
Organism: Bacillota bacterium; assembly: GCA_023398495.1. Taxonomy (GTDB): domain Bacteria; phylum Bacillota; class Clostridia; order Acetivibrionales; family Acetivibrionaceae; genus Acetivibrio. Next base: position 155,729 of record JAEWSG010000039.1, on the reverse strand, counting down.
GAACCGTACCACCTAAAAACTCACCCTTTCTTTCTTTACTGATAACTGACCAATAAATCTTTCCAGTGGTAACGTTACTGTTTTTACTTAAGTTTTCGTCAATAAATCTTTCATAGTGCCCCAAATCAAGGTCGGTTTCTGCCCCATCGTCAGTCACAAACACTTCCCCGTGCTGATATGGGCTCATAGTTCCAGGATCCACATTGATGTAAGGATCAAATTTCTGAATGGTCACCCTCAATCCTCTTGCCTTAAGAAGTCTTCCTAAAGACGCAGCTGTTATTCCCTTACCCAGGCCGGAAACAACGCCACCGGTTACAAAAATGTACTTAACAGACATGATTTCTTATCCTCCAAAAACAGTTACAGCCGCATAGATAATCTCCTCGGCTGACAATATATTTAATAAACTAAAGTCTATTCATATTATAAAACATACAACTTATATTTTATATTTGCCAAAATGCAGTGTCAATAGAAGATTGAATTTTATGAAATAAAAAAATAAAAAAGACAGCGTTATCTGCTGTCCCGATAATATACTAATTAAATTTAAAGCCCGTCTTTAGAAGTTAGCACCATAAATCTTTAGAAGAAAAATTTATACAAATCGCTTTAAAATGCCTTAAAATAAGGCTTTTTTTATTGCGAAAAATACTTGCAAAAATATTTTTTGTATGATATAATAATGGCGTTAGTGGCGTTATCTAAAGGAGGATGCTTTTATGTCATATTATCTAAAAAAGACAAAACTGAAAGGCCGAACTTATCTCTCTATTGATGAAAGTTTTTATAGTCATGAGAAGAAGGGCACTGCTCATAAGGTCTATAAATCCTTAGGCTCTGTTGAAACTCATTTGAAAAATGGTATTGAAGATCCCATAGCTCATTTTCAGAAAGAAGTAGATGAGCTTAACAAATTAAAAAACAAGGATGGTATTAAGAAAATATCCGATAAGTCTCCTATCCTTTATCTCGGCTATTTTCTGCTCAAAAGCATATTAGATAAACTGAGTATAAAAAAATATGTTGATTATTTCAAACTGACTAATGAATTTAAATATGATCTTTATGAATTACTTTCCTCACTTGTATACGCTAGAAGTGTTAACCCATGTAGCAAGAACAAAACATTTCATGAGGTACTGCCTAATCTTTATCATCCCTCTAATTACTCATACGATCAGCTTCTTGATGGCTTATCGTTTCTAGGAAATAACTACGAAAAGTTCATAGAATTATTTACAGCACAGGTCGAAGATGTATATGGCGTAGATACTTCAAAATCCTATTTTGACTGTACAAACTTCTATTTTGAAATTGACAGAGAAGATGATTTTAGAAGAAAAGGACCAAGCAAAGAAAACCAAAAATCTCCAATCGTAGGTCTTGGTCTTCTACTGGACAGCAATCAAATACCTATAGGAATGAAGATGTACCCAGGTAATGAATCTGAAAAGCCAATTATTAGAGATGTAATCAATCATTTGAAAAAACAAAACAACATTTCCGGAAAGACTATACATGTTGCAGACAAAGGACTTAACTGTGCAGAAAACATTGCTTTTTCAAAAACAAACGGTGACGGATACCTGTTTTCAAAATCTGTAAAAGCTCTTTCTGAAAAAGAAAAAGTCTGGGTTCTTCTTGAACAAGATTTCAATGAGATAAAAGACAAAAATGGTAAAATTTTGTATCGTTATAAATCATGTATAGATAAGTTTCCGTATACCGTGGAGCACGAAGGGAAAAAAGTTACTGTAAACCTAACAGAGAAAAGACTTCTCACATATAATCCTACTCTTGCTTCAAAAAAAAGATATGAAATTAATAGAATGGTCGAAAAAGCAAAATCATTAACCTTATCTCAAGCAAAGAAAAACGATTATGGCGAAACTGGAAAATACGTTAACTTTACTGATAACAAAGGGAATAAGGCAGCTGTAAGTATAAACCAAGCTGCCATTGATAAAGATTTAATGTTTGCAGGATATAATCTTCTAGTAACATCTGAAATTGAAATGACTGACCAGGATATTTATAACACTTACCATAATCTTTGGCGAATCGAGGAATCCTTTAAAATTATGAAATCCGATCTCGATGCTCGTCCGGTGTTTCTTCAGAAAGAAGATACTATAAAGGGTCATTTTCTAATTTGTTATATTGCTGTGCTTCTAGAAAGAATCCTTCAATTTAAGGTTTTAAAAAACCAATATTCCACTACAGAAATTTTTGACTTTATTAGGGGGTTCAAAGCCACCAAAGCTGAGAGTAAATATATCAACACAACAACTTATTCAGATTTTATAAATGATATGTCGAAAATTTTAAAACTACCGCTGACTAATTATTTTCTGAGTGAGACACAAATAAAATCGATATTCAACTGTATATTGTGATTATTAAAAGGCTACCGCATTATCGCAGCAGCCTTACATATTATGGATTATTGTCGCCATTTTAAACGTCTGATACCAAAGACAGGATTTATAAAAAAATCAAGCTTTAAATTCAATCAAAGTTTGATTTTGCATGGCTTTTAGAGATGTATTGTATGAATATCCCGGGAGTTTAGGTTTTAGAGATGTATTGTATGAATATCCCGGGAGTTTAGGCTAAATTAGAAAATCTGCTATTAGTTGATAAAAATAATACAAATAGTACTGATGAAAATTCTTCGGATTAGCGTATTATATTTCTTGCCATCTAATAGTTTTATTTTCTAATAGTACCCAAATAGTACCCAATTCAATAAAAGCTACATAAAAGTCAAAAGCCTTGTTTACAGGAAACCCTGTAAACGAGGCTTTTTCTTTGGAGGCGCCACCCAGATTTGAACTGGGGGATAAAGGTTTTGCAGACCTCTGCCTTACCACTTGGCTATGGCGCCATATTCACAAGATTCAGATACTAAAAGCCAGATCATCTCTGACTTTAGCATCTAATTCCTGTATTGTTATGGAGCGGGTTACGAGATTTGAACTCGCGACTTTCACCTTGGCAAGGTGACACTCTACCGCTGAGTTAAACCCGCAAAATCTTTGGTGCCCAGAGCCGGAATCGAACCAGCGACACGAGGATTTTCAGTCCTCTGCTCTACCGACTGAGCTATCTGGGCTAATTGGCGACCCGGAAGGGGCTCGAACCCTCGACCTCCAGCGTGACAGGCTGGCATTCTAACCAACTGAACTACCGGGCCAATTATGGTGGGCACTATAGGGCTCGAACCTATGACCCCCTGCTTGTAAGGCAGGTGCTCCCCCAGCTGAGCTAAGCGCCCATACCACCACATCGCGTTTCAGCGACAATTGATAGTATACAAAATTAATCCGCTCAAGTCAACACCTAAATAGGTATTAATTTAAATTTATTAATATCTTACTTCAAAAATCTTTCGAATGCTCTCTGATACATAGTATTATAGCATTTACATTTCGCTTTTTTAACACTAAAAACTTTGTTCTAAATCAGCTGTTATTCTGTATACAATTTGTTTATTAAGTCCAACAGTTCTTTTTCTGTAAATTGGTATTTTGAATTACAGAAGTGGCACTGCGTTTCAGCACCATGCTGTTCTTCTACCATACTAAGTATTTCTTTCTTACCTAGACTTAGCAAACCCTTTTCCATACGCTCTTTAGAACAATTACATTTGTATTTGCAGGAAGATTTTTCTCCGGCCTTAAGCTTCATATCACCTAAAACCAATTCAAGTATATCTTCCGGATTTTTCCCTTCTGAAAAAAGCTTTGTAACAGGCGGCAAACCATTGATCTTTTCCTCTATAACGCTGATTGTATTCTCGTCTGCACCCGGCATAAGCTGAATTATAAAACCACCTGAACACTGTATTAACTCTTCCGAATTAATCAGCACTCCTAATGCAACTACAGAAGGTACCTGCTCGGATGATGCAAAATAATATGCAATGTCCTCTGCTATTTCTCCTGACAGCAGATCAACGTACCCTATATAAGGCTCTTTTAGCCCAAGATCTCTGATAACATTAAGATATCCATTCGCTCCAATTGCCCCTGCAACATCGTACTTGCCAAATTCATTTGGCGGTAAATAGATTAATGGGTTGTATACATACCCCCGGACATTAGCATTATAATCGGATACTACTACAACTCCCCCTAACGGCCCATCACCTTTAATCTGTATTGTCAATGTATCTTTAGAACCTTTTAATAATGTAGACATTAATGAAGCTGCGGTCATAGTTCGACCTAGTGCAACAGAAGCCAATGGCGATAATCCGTGAATTTTTGTTGCATCTTTTACCATATTTGTAGTAATTGCCGCAACTGCCCTAACAGTGCCTTCTGCCGCAGTTGCCCTAATTACGTAGTCTTCCATAAATTCTCCCTTTCCTTCTTCATAATTGGCTATTCATATCATCTCAGAATTAGAGATTATTAAAATACATAGTCTAAAATAGTCAAAACCCCGGTATTAATATACCGGGGTGAGTTCGGCCATCTCTATATAATATTTGTAGACACCGATTAAGCTCTTGTTACATTTGAAGCCTGAGGTCCCTTAGCACCTTCAACAACTTCAAACTGAACTTCCGTACCTTCCTCAAGTGTCTTGTAGCCATCCATGTTTATTGCTGAAAAATGAACGAATACATCGTTTCCGCCATCTCTCTCGATAAAGCCAAATCCTTTCTCAGCATTAAACCATTTAACTCTTCCTCTCTCCATCCTGCACTCCTCCTGAACTAGATACTTTAACTTAGCCCACACATTTCCATGCGTTTACTAAATCTTTAACAGTTTATCATAATTTGCTACAGCTTGTCAATCCAATAATTCTTATATTTTTAAAATTATTGGCATTTTAAAGCTCCCAAATATACTTTTGCAAATTTATTTTTCCGTCTTTTTCGAAAATTATACCTTCAGATTCTAGCAATCTTCTTTGTTCCATCAAACCTCCAAACGCAAACCCTGAGCTTATTTCCCCATTTCTGTTCACTACACGGTGACATGGGACCTCTCCATAATATGGATTTTTATGCAGTGCCCATCCGACAATCTTAGCACGCCTCGGCTGACCCAGCATCCTGGCAATTTGACCGTAGGTTGCAACTTTTCCCTTTGGAATTTTTCTTACCATATTATATACATCTTCAAAAAACCCCATAAACCCTCCAGCTACTTATCGTTCTTTGAAAAATTTCCACATACAAAGAAGTTTCTTTGACTTTTTTGAGACGGTTTACTTAGCCTTAACTCATCATATATGTTCAATAACTTTAATCCACTCATGCTCAAAAGCTCTTCAAGTTCAGACCTGTCATATGACCTTTCATAGTGGACTTCATCAAACTTTTTATAATCTTCGCAGTGCTTAATAAAGAAAGTAAGTTCAAACTCACAAACTTTTGACTTTTTGTTATAATAGTTCTGCCAAATGTATGTTGCTTCATCTGAAATATCATAAAAGACATTTTCACCCAACACATTTTCAAACTTATATGGAGTATTGACATCAAATATAAATATTCCATCTGGATTCAAATAATTTTTTACAAGCTTGAACATTCTTTTTATATCTTTTTTATAGAGTATATAATTAAGGCTGTCCATAAGGCAAACTATAACATCAACAGTACCAAACAGCTCAAAGTTAGTCATATCTTGGTTGAGGTATAAAATGTTCAATCCCTGCTCTTCGCTCTTGGCTTTTGCACAATTTAACATATCCAAAGACATGTCAATTCCAATCATGTCATATCCCCTTTTAGCCAGCTCAATGCAAAAGTTACCTGTCCCACACCCTAAATCAAGCACTAACGATGGTTTGAGATTATTAATTTTAAATATTTCTTCAATATAATTTGCCCATTTAGAATAATCTATATCATACATAAGCTTGTCATAAATATAAGCAAAGTTAGAGTATATTGGTTCCACCTCCATCAAACTACATTCCAGTTTTTTTATTATAACATACCACCCCAGACGCTGCAATCAAAGTAGTAATGACTAGCAATGACAGGTGCATATTTTTCTTTACGTTTATAAAATCCACTCGTAACGATGGGTGCATATTCAAAAATTATAATAAAATATCGCAGTGATAGATGTAATAACATCGCAAATTATCACTGCGATAAAATATGAAAAGGAGTTTTTATGTAGTTTTACTGACCTTTTTCCATCTGGAGCAACTTTTTTCTCTTTGTCATCAAACCGCCAATACGTCCTGTTTCTTTTGCAGTTAGGCTCTTCCAACCGTTTTTCTTAATCTTGTCAACCAACCCGAGCTCATTTGCCACCTCATATTTTAACTTTTCATCTGCATCTTTCATTTAGCAGCACCTCCTATCTGTATTATGCACAAAAATCACCTGAATATACACAAAAAATGGAATACGTATCATATACGTACTCCATCTATTCACTGTGTACTTAATAAATGTAATAAAAGTTTCCAAAGTTACAGATTGCATTGTGCTTTGTTCCTTCACATCTACGGGTTATTCAATAGACTCCTTAACAGCTTCAATAGCCCTCTGGAGCTGGTTGTCTTCGTCTGTTGGGATTTGTGAAACTGCAGATCCCTTATATTTCTCAGAAACTTCAACTTTAATGTTCGGTTCAATACCCACATCCTGTATGCACACTTTTGATGGTGTAAAATATCTCGCAATTGTAACCTTCAAGCCTGAACCGTCTTCTAAATTCACTACCGCTTGGACGAGACCTTTTCCAAATGTCTTAGTTCCTACCAGAGTGGCCTTATTGTGGTCTTTAAGTGCTCCCGAGAGAACTTCCGATGCACTTGCACTATTTTCATTTACCAAAACAGCCATCGGTATATTTAATTCTGTAGAATCTGATTTCTTTTCCTGTTTGTTACCTTTTTTATCCTCTGTGTACACAATTAAACCTTCCGGAATTAACCTGTCTGCTATAGCTGCAACTTGATCATAATCTCCTCCGGGATTGTCTCTCAAGTCAATTATTAAACCTTTTATATTTTTTCTTAGCAATTCATTCAAGTGCTCTTCAAAAAATTTACTAATTTCACTGTCAAACATGGATATCCTTATATATCCGATATCACTACCTAAAACCTCGCTTTTTATGTTCACTATCTTTATCTTTTTCCTCAAAACATCAAAGTCAATATACTTTCCTTCAGATGGCCTATAAACCGTAATTTTTACTTTTGTATCCTCTTTACCCTTTATCATGCTGATAATCATATCTTCATCTCTTATGGTTGTAACATCCTGTTCATCAACCTTTACTATCTTATCACCCTTCACAATACCTTCCTTAAGGGCAGGAGAATCCTCAAAGGGTTCAACAACTGAAAGTATGCCATCCTCGCCCATTGTTACAACTACGCCTATCCCGACATAACTCCCTTGCGATTTTTCATTAAATTGTGCCATTTGATCTTTAGTAAAATATACCGTATAAGGATCATTTAAAGCTTGTGTCATACCTGAAATTGCACCTTCCAGCATTTCATTCTCATTTGTATCCTTATAGTAGTACTCTTCCAGCAAGTCTCTTACTTTGTCAAATTTCTTCACATTTTCATATTTAACACTATCACTGCTGAACTGCACTGCATAGTTTGGTTTAAAATCAAATATATCTGCCTGTTCCTGCGTAACGACATCAGGCACGACTACATAATTCGGGGACAAATAGTGCCATAGTAAAAAACCCATAGCAGTAACAGCATTCGTCATTACAACAGCTACAATAACAGGTAAAATCTTCTCGGTAAACACATTCTTCTCCAATTGTTGAACACTCCCTTTATTATCACATGAGTTAAATTTTATTGTATTTTCATTTAAACAACCTCAAAATGGCACTATATAATACCACTGCCTTTATCATTATATCATATGCTTGCTTAGTAAATAATATAATAACACTGTTTCCACAAATAATTTAAATAAGGTCCGGATTTGTCCGGACCTATTTCTAATCTTATAGGTTCATTCATTAAGGAAATATACACCAAAAGCCAATTCTGCTACGAGGCACTATTTACGTACGTATCTTAACGGATCGGTAGTAGAACCATTTTTTCTGACCTCAAAGTGCAGATGCGGTCCTGTCGATAAACCGGTACTACCAACTTTGGCAATGGTTTGGCCTGCCTTTACTTTACTTCCGACTTTAACCAATAACTTGCTGCAGTGAGCATACAATGTAGTTATGCCTCCTCCATGGTCAATTACCACTGTATAACCGTAACCATTCTGATAACCTGCCATCATAACAGTTCCACTATTGGCTGCTACTATCGAAGCTCCTTGCCTTGCAGATATGTCTATTCCGGTATGCATCTTGTACTTTTTTAATATAGGATGCATTCTGTTTCCATAATAGGATGATATCTTTGAAGAACCAGGACATGGCCAGGTCATATTCCCACCTGCATAGGCCCCTTTTCTCTGAAGATTTTTAATCTGGTTGACAAGTGCGTTTGATTGACTAATCAGTTTATCTTCTTGAGCCTCAAGTTTGTCAAGCCGTGAATTAATGTCTTTTATCTCTTTGTCCAGACTTGCTCTTGAAGCACTCAGGTTATTTATGCTTTTTAAGGACTCATCAGCCTTTTGCTGAACCAGATTCTTTTCACCAACTACCAGCTGCTTTTTAAACTCTATATCATTCTTCGCTTCTTTGATTTCATCAATTATCTCTTTGTCCTTCTTGCTTATCGTTGCAACTAGTTCAAGCCTTTCAAGGAAATCCACAACACTTTTTGATTGTGCCAACGTATCTATGTATGTAAAATCGGAATTTTCGTACATTACTCTAAGCCTTAATTTTAAAAGCTCCAGTTTTTCATTGTACTCGTTATTACTAGCTTCAATTGATTTGTCAAGTTCTTCAATTCCCTGGCTTAATTCGCTTACTTGATCAGCCAGCTCCCGATACTCTCTCTCCTTTTTTTTCTGTGCAGATTCAATTTCTTCCTTCTTATCCTTTGCTGACTCTAATTTCTTTTCTTCCTGCTTCTTTTGCTTAGCCAAATCACTAATCTTTTTATCAACGGTTTTTTTCTGCTTTTGAGCGTCCGTGAGCTTATCGGCAAAAGCCGGCACTAAAAGTGTAAATACCATTGATAGAGAAATAAAAATGCATAAAGCCTTCTTCACGTTTACTACCTCCTAGCATAACTTTTCCTTTGTTAGATTTAATGACACAGACACAACAGCTCCTTTTTTCTTATAGACCGTTCAAAAACAAGAATACAAAAGCTTTATGTGCCACATGCCTAAACACGCAGATACTTCCTGATAGAAATAGTACTCCCTAGAGCACCTACTATAATGCCCACCAATGAAAAGGTGTAAATGACTTCAAATTGAAGTTCTCTCAAATTAACAAATTTAATTATATTGATGCCTTCAGAAAACTTGCCCGAAAACATCCCATACCCAATACTGATTGCAATAAATCCTACTACTGCACCAACCAAACCTATTATAACACCTTCTACAACAAATGGCCACCTGATAAACCAGTCTGTCGCCCCAATATATTTCATTATATTGATTTCTTTTCGTCTGGCAAATACAGTCAGCTTAATAGTATTAGATATAATGAACATTGATATAGCAAGTAAAATAATAATCAGTGCGGCATTTCCAACCTGGACCCAGGTTGCTACCTTGGAAATCATGTCTATTGTCTTCTGAGAATACCTTACATTTCCAACGCCTTGGATTTCCTTGAAATCTTCAACAACAACCTGTGCATCAGCAGGATTGTTTAATTCTACTATAAATGAAACAGGCATAAAACTCTCACCAAGACCTTCAATTACATCCTGATCATTCCCCAGCATTTCTTTTGTCTTTTCAAAAGCTTCCTTCTTTGACACATAGACATGAGTTTTTACTCTGGAGTCATTTCTTAAAGTCTGTTCAATCATCATAATCTGCCTGTCATCTAACTCTGGATCACAAAAAACCTGCATTTGGGGCTGTTTTTTTAAATTATCAGTATTATAGGTTAAGTTTATTGTAATTACAAGAAATATACCCAATATAATCATAGAAGCTGTAACAACACCCACAGATGCAAGAGACATTAGTGCATTCCTATAAGTATTTATCATACCTTCTTTAATTATATACTTGGTTGTATTTAACTTCATCTCCGTACTGTCCTTTCTCCTGGTCCCTCACTATAGATCCTTTTTCAATAGCAATTACTCTTTTCTTCATCGAGTCTACTATTCCCTTCTCATGCGTAGCTACTATTACCGTTGTACCTCTGCAATTTACTTCTGAAAGCAGCTTCATTATTTCCCAGGAAGTTTCAGGATCCAGATTTCCTGTAGGTTCGTCAGCAATTAGCAGAGCAGGATTATTAACCAACGCCCTCGCTAAAGCAACTCTTTGCTGTTCTCCCCCGGAAAGCTGCCCCGGATATACATTTGCTTTCTTGCTTAGGCCAACTAAAGCCAAAGACATTGGTACCTGACGCCTGATTTCCTTAGGATACGCCTCCGTAATTTGCATTGCAAAAGCAACGTTTTCATAAACTGTCTTATTAGGAAGAAGTCTGAAATCCTGAAAAACTGCTCCCAAACTCCTTCTGAGATAAGGTATTTCCTTCCTTTTCAAGGCAGAAACATTATATCCATTTACAAAAACTTCGCCCGAAGTTGGATCTTCTTCCTTTAAGATAAGCTTTAGCATAGTAGATTTTCCAGAGCCACTCTGTCCTACTATAAAAGCGAATTCACCTTTATTTATATTAACACTTATATTGTTAAGTGCCACAGTTCCATTAGTATATTCTTTAGTAACCGACCTGAATTCTACCACTTGAACCTCCTAAAAAACAAAGCCATTTAAATTATATATTCTACATATCCCTGAAAAATCCTCTATTGCAGTTAATCTAAACCTTTTCCATTTATCTGGTACATATTTACAATCCCATGCCTTGCACTACAAAATGTTCTCTTCCTCTGTCTACTTCGGCAGTCGACACAAAAATAAAATGCTTCTCTAGCTACATAAACCGCTTGTTGCTGTCAAGATATTTTTTTACCAACATAGCAACCTTAAAAACTATTGCATCATCAAACATTCTCAAATCAAGGCCTGTAATCTTTTGAATCTTGTCTAGCCTGTAAACCAGAGTATTTCTATGGATATATAACTGCCTTGACGTTTCGCTGACATTTAAATTGTTTTCAAAGAACTTCTGGATGGTTGACATTGTTTCAGAATCAAGTGTTTCAAAAGACCCATCTCTGAAAACTTCATTAAGAAAAAGGGTGCATGATGTTGTAGGTAGTTGATAAATCAACCTTCCTATTCCAAGTTTGCTATAATCATTAACAGGCTGGTCATCATCAAATATGCCGCCAATCAGCAATGCTATTTCAGCTTCTTTATATGAGCGTCCAATATCTTTTATATTATCAACAACTGTACCTATACCAACTTTAGCCTTTACAAGCTCTGAAGAAAGTGTATCAATAATTATTTTTGAAGTTTTCCCTATGTCCTTGTAATCAAACTCCTGCTTAAGTTCCTTAATTAAAACAGTATTTTCATCATCTAATATAATTATAAAATCTTTATTTTTTCCAGGAAACAATCCTTCAATTACCTCATGGGCATATATATCCTTGACTTTTCCCGTGTTTATAAGAAAAACAACCCGGTTGACATTATTGGTCAAATGAAGTTCCTTAGCCTTCAAAGTAATATCACCAGGCAGAATATTGTCCATTATTATTCCTTTAATAAAGTTTAATTTATCGTATTTCTCTTCATAATAAGTCTTTACGTTAATTGCACTTATCGATATCAAAGACAGATATTTAAAGTTATCTTTGTCTTGAGAATTTATAAAAGCAATAAATTCAAGCTTCCCTTTTATATATACCTTAAGGAATGACTTCCCTCCAATGTCAACAAACTGATCCTTAGTTCTCATAACTTCAAGAGCCAGAGGATTATTCTGACCAATAAGTTTTTCATTTGAACATGCCATTACAAGTCCGCTATCATCCATAATCCCAAACTCATCACTAATTATGTCTTTCACTTGATTAACCAAACTTTGATAAAGCTTAACGGCCAATTTTATCCCCCCTATCATTCTATTAAAACTATAAAAATAAAAGACCTTTACTATAGATAACGGACACTAAAGTCAATATTGCGGATTGCAGTATATTTATATTATACACAAAAAATATAAAAGGGAAAGATTAAATTTAATCTTTCCCTTAATATGTCATACTTTGTTATGCCTTTAGTTCATAATTGTCTTTTCTGTTTCCTTATCAAACAAATGAATCTTATTGGTTTCAAAAGCAAGTTTCACAGTATCTCCAGGTTTAGCCTTTGTTCTTGGGTTAACTCTGGCAACAAAATCAACTTCATCAACTACCAGATAAAGGAGTGTCTCGGAACCAAGCATTTCAACAACCTCAACCTGAGCACTTATTATACTGTCTGACAATGTTTCAAGATACATAGCTTCATCATGAACATTTTCAGGTCTGATACCCATAACAACTTCTTTACCTATATACTCGCTTCCTTCAAGTTTCTTAGCTTTTCCTTCAGGAAGTTTGATATCTTCTTTTCCAAACAATAAATGCATTTCTTCTCCACGTTTTTCAACTTTTGCATTTATGAAGTTCATTTGAGGGCTTCCAATAAATCCTGCAACGAACATATTATTTGGTCTTTCATACAAGCTTGATGGTGTATCAACCTGTTGAACATATCCATCTTTCATAACAACAATTCTTGTACCCATTGTCAAGGCCTCAGTCTGGTCATGAGTAACGTATATGATTGTTGTCTGAAGTCTTTGATGCAATTTGCTGATTTCAGTTCTCATCTGAACCCTAAGCTTCGCATCAAGGTTTGACAAAGGCTCATCCATTAAGAATACTTTAGGTTCACGAACAATTGCACGACCTAGTGCAACCCTCTGTCTTTGACCTCCGGACAATGCTTTTGGCTTTCTTTCAAGCAAATGCTCTATATCAAGAATTTTTGCTGCTTCAAGAACTCTTCTCTTTATTTCATCTTTCGGTAACTTTCTAAGCTTCAATCCGAATGCCATATTATCAAATACACTCATGTGTGGATAAAGAGCGTAGTTCTGGAAAACCATCGCTATATCTCTATCCTTAGGAGCAACATCATTAACGAGTTTGTCTCCTATATAAAGTTCACCTTCGGTAATTTCTTCAAGTCCTGCAACCATTCTAAGGGTTGTAGTCTTTCCACATCCGGAAGGACCTACCAATATGATAAACTCCTTGTCCTCGATGTCCAAATTAAAATCGTTTACAGCTGTAACGCCACCTGCATATCTCTTGAATATGTTTTTTAGTTTAACGCTTGCCATTTTTTCCCCTCCCAATTATTCCGAACTATTCTACATATTAAATGATACCATGTTAGCCAACCCTCAACTAGTATATTTTTTAACAAAAATCATTTTTACGTATTAGTAACTTTGCATAAAACATAATTCAGATAACTTGAAAATAGTGCTTTTCCATCAATAATTTTTTTGCATGAATATTTATAAATATTATTGAATTTTTATGCATTGTTTTGTATAATTATAAATCATATTATAAAAGTATCCTATATGTTAATGCTATAAGATACTTAACTGAATGTTTGCATAAAAACTTTTTAAGTGCAAAAGTATAATAGGAGGAAATATTATGATAAATGTAGGAATAATCGGTGCAACAGGTTATGTTGGAATAGAAATAGTCAGACTTCTTCAAAACCACCCGGAATTTAATATAAGCACTGTAGTATCGCAAAGCTTTGTCGGTAAGAAAATCTCTGACGTTTATCCGAATTTGAGAAATGTCTTTGATTTGGAATGCGAGGAACTTGATATCGAAAAAATTTCACAAAAAGCCGATATCTTTGTAACCGCACTTCCACATGGCGTCTCAAAGGATGTTATACCAAAGCTTATTGAACAAGGTAAAACAATTTTGGATCACAGCGGTGACTTCCGTTATAAAGATGTGGAAGTATATGAAAAGTGGTACAATACCAAGCATAATATGCCAGAACTATTGGATCTGGCTGTTTATGGGCTTCCTGAACTTCACCGTGAAGCTATTAAAAATGCTAAAATCATCGCTAATCCCGGATGTTATCCGACTTGCTCAGTTTTAGGCCTTGCTCCGTTGTTATCAAATAAGCTGATTGAGACAAAAAACATTATAATCGACGCTGCATCTGGCGTAACCGGTGCTGGCAGAAACACAGAACTTCCCAATCAGTTCTGTGAATGTACTGAAAACTTTAAAGCGTACAAGGTTTCCACCCACAGACACACTTCAGAAATTGAACAGGAGTTGTCTCTGCTTGCGGGTGAAGAAATTATAGTCTCCTTTACTCCACACCTGGTTCCTATGAAGAGAGGTATGCTTAGCACAATATACGCCAATCTCACCTCCGAAAAATCAACATCAGAGTTGATCTCCCTTTATAAGGAATTTTATAAGGATGAGTTCTTTGTAAGAATATTGGATGAAGGAAAACTTCCTGAAACAAAATTTGTTGCAGGCTCAAACTATATAGATATAAGCATTGTTGTAGATAAACGTTTAAACCGCGTTATTGTTCTGTCAGCAGTGGATAATCTCGGAAAAGGTGCTTCTGGTCAAGCCGTTCAAGACATGAATATAATATGCGGATTTGCGGAGCAAACAGGTCTTACAACGCCGGGTCTGTATTTATAATCAACCCTTATAAACTTACACTGGAGGAATTAAAATGGAAACTTCAATGGAAACTATAATAAAAAAAGCGGAAATACTCATAGAAGCTTTACCTTATATACAAAAGCTTTCCGGCAAGACTGTTGTAATAAAATACGGTGGAAATGCTATGATTAACGATGAATTGAAAAACTCGGTTATGGAAGATATAACTCTTCTTAAATATATAGGTATGAATCCTATAGTTGTGCATGGCGGAGGTCCTGAAATAAATAAGGCACTGGAGAAATTCAATATCAAGAGCCAATTTATCAATGGTTTGAGAGTAACCGACAGTTCTACCATGGAAGTAGCCCAAATGGTTCTCGTTGGAAAGACCAACAAGGAAATTGTCTCCCTGCTTAACACAATGGGAGGTAAGGCCATTGGCTTATGCGGTATTGACGGTAACCTGATAGAATGTGAGCAATACAAAACCACTTTAGATGGAAATGAAGTAGATCTAGGTTACGTAGGCAAAATAACTAAAATCAATTCCAAATTGATAGAATTAGTAGCAAAAGATGAGTATATACCTGTTGTTGCCCCAATAGGTGTAGGCAAAGACGGCAAAAGCTACAATATAAATGCAGATACAGTAGCCGGAGAGATTGCTGCTGCTTTACAGGCTGAAAAGTTAATGCTTCTGACAGATATTGAAGGTGTAAAAATGCACAAGGACAGTGACGACATTATAACAGCCTTGACTGTCAACGAAGCTCATGACCTTATTAAAACAAAGGTTATTGACGGCGGCATGATACCAAAAGTTCTCGGTTGTATTGAAGCCTTAGAAAAAGGAGTAGGTAGAACCCATATTATCGACGGAAGAATTTCGCACTGCCTCTTGCTTGAAATATTTACCAATAGAGGAATTGGAACTATGATTATGAAAGAAAAAGTTCCATACTACAACAATGAAAAATTATAATTTAAGTAATTTTTTAGAAGGATTTTTGAAATATATTTAGAATACTATACTAAACGTGAAAGTTTATTCATAAGGCTGCTAAAATTACAATCAAACTAGTGCTGATTAACAAACTTAAATTCTAGAAATGAATTATGTTTAAAAGCACTAGTAAATTCCACTTGCGGCAAACAGTAGAATAATATCTTCTCAAAAAGTTTGTTAAAAACAAACTTTTTGAGAAGAATAATATAATATCGCTATTGGTTAAGTTTATGCAATTGATTACTCAGTTAATCACATTAGGTTTAACGGGAGGATTGATTATTTTGGCAAAAGATTTACTGTATGCATTATTAAAAGAAGGTACTCTGGTATATACGAAACTGTCTACAAGTAGCATTTGGCATCAGAATATTGTATATAAATTAGAAAACAAAACTGTAACAGTAGCTTTATTAACCGGATTCCTTGAGAACATAATAATGCCCGGCCAAAATATTACCATTAAACTTACAAATGAAGACATGGAGTATTTGTTTATGGGTACTATAGAAGAAATATGCCCTCAGTTTCCAAGTCATGTAAAGATAAACATTGAAAGCATTAAAGACTTGAAAAACTCAAGAGTTTTTCCCAGGTACGATGTATACCTTGCCGCTAATATTAAATACGAAAACAGCGACGAAGAATATTTTGCAATTATTCACGATATTAGCTTGACCGGAATGGCATTTTACTCTAGAGACATTTTTAATATTAATAACAAGCAGCTTAACATTACTATATATCTCCCCGATAAAAACATAATTCTTGCCAAAGGTAATGTTAACCGCAAAATCGACTTCCAAACATATACCGACTACGGTCTTCATTACACAGATATGCAGGAAGAAAACAACAATTCTCTTTATGCTTTCTTCTCAATATTAGAGGAAGATAAGTCAAAAATTAAAGACTCCTTTTTCAGTTCTATAAAAAAACACCTGCCATAATATATTTACTCCTCTTTCTACGCATTGCACCATCAATGCGTTATTATTGCGTTCTCTAATTTTTTTCCATTATAAGTATTGCATTTTTATACATTTTTCTGTATAATTATAAATATTATAAACGGGAGATGTTTCTTATTTTCTAAATGCTAAGAAACAGAAAAAAATTACTTCCTGTTTTTCACATTTTGAAAACACCATAGAATGGGGTTTTTCGCTATTGAGAGTAGGAACTTAATTGATAGATGTTCCTAACTGTAAAAATATTGACAAATGGAGGATTTAATTATGGATCATCTAATAAGCCTGAATGACCTGACGTTAGAAGAAATAGAACAAATACTTAATCTTTCGGAAAAATTGAAAAAGCAGCAACAGGAGGGAGTAACCCACCATCATTTAAAAGGCAAAACACTTGGAATGATTTTCACCAAGTCATCCACAAGAACAAGGGTGTCTTTCGAAGTTGGTATGTATCAATTGGGTGGATACGCTCTGTTTCTCAGCTCAAATGATATCCAAATCGGAAGAGGCGAATCAATCTATGACACCGCACAGGTTCTATCAAGATATATAGATGGAATTATGATAAGGACTTTCGCTCACAGTGATGTTGAAGATCTTGCAAAGTACGGAAACATACCTGTAATAAACGGTCTTACCGATCTGATGCATCCATGCCAGATCCTTGCAGATCTCTTTACTGTATACGAGCACAAGGGAACTTTGAAGGGTTTAAAAATGGCTTATCTCGGCGATGGTAACAACATAGCTAACTCGTTGCTCCATGGTTGTTCAAAAGTCGGTATGGATATTGCTATTGGCTCTCCAAAAGGGTATCATTGTGATGAAAAGATTGTATCCGAAGCTATGGATACTGCAAAGATATCAGGTTCAAAAGTTGTGGTAACAGAAGACCCGATTGAAGCAATCAAAGATGCTGATGTTGTATATACAGATACCTGGGTAAGCATGGGGCAGGAATCTGAAAAGCAATCCAGAATCAAAATTTTTGAACCTTACAGGGTAGACGGAAACCTCTTTACTAAGGCCAAGGAAGATGCTATTTTCCTTCATTGCCTGCCTGCATACAGAGGTTATGAGGTTTCAGAGGAAATTATTGACGGGCCACAATCCGTTGTTTTTGATGAAGCAGAAAACAGACTTCATGTTCAAAAGGCGATAATGGCTCTTCTTATGGGTAAATAGAAGAATGGTGGGGTCAAAATGAATTATTCGTTTATTATAAGGAAAGCAACTATTGATGATACAGAAGCTATACAAATAATTACGCAGGAAGCCTTCAAAAAGTATATGAAAGATACAGGCCTTAAAGGTACAATGGAGGCACTTGATGAGTCTTTAGAAGATATTACGAATGATATCAGATCGAAAGAAGTGTTCGTTGCCTTCATTGATAACACTCCTGTCGGTACTGTAAGGGTTCAAATACTTCCGGACAATACTGCCTATATAAGCAGATTTGGTGTAAGCCTTGCATACCATAATATTGGTATCGGTAAGTCTCTGATGAACCTGGTAGACAAATTAATGTCTGCAAAGGGTATAAAAAAAGTCAGTTTACACACTGCCTCCAAATATAAGGACTTAATCAGATTCTATTATGGAAGGGGCTTCTACATAGATTCAACAAGTAAGGACAGAGGATATATCCGGGCACTTTTAGTTAAGGAATATCAATAACCAATATAGCAGTTAATGATTTTGTATCCATAAAATAAAGTCTTTTCTGGCTCTTTTAGGAACAATATCAAAGTTTTATCAATACAAAACCCTCATCAGCCTTATAAGGAAAGGCTCATGAGGGTTTTCTGTTATCTATCCTTGCTGTTCTTTGAGCATAATCTATTCTTCTAGCAAATCCTAAATGTAATGTACCTTCGCACCAAGTGGAGTTTTTAATTTCTTTACGTTCTTTAATTAATTCACAAAGTCGCTCATCAATTCCATTAATTTGTATTATTAAGCACCTTTCTTAGTTCATCAGCAATACTTTGTGATACGTTATGTTTAGTATCGCTAAATGTCCATCCGAATCCATCATTCTTATACCTTGGAAATATATGCATATGATAATGCCCTATATCATTAAATTCTCCACCATTTTGCATAATGCTGTAACCATCTGGAGAATATCTTTCTTTAATGGCTTTAACTATTCTTTTGGATAAAGTCATAATTGACAATAGTATTTCATTTGGAATTTCATCAGCATCTAAATAGTGAATCTTGGGAATAATTAATACATGCCCTTCATTTATGGGGTCTATATCTAGTAAACACATGAGTAATTCATCTTGATATATTAAATTAGATGGCGTTTTACTATTTGCAATTTGACAGAATATACAATCCATAATAACCTCCGAACACTTATCCCTTCTTAGTAGTTTAACTTAACAATTTAGAAAAGACAATACAAACGTCAAACTAAGTAATGTTATTAACAAAAAGCTAAAAATACTAAATATTATCCAAGAAATTCAGTCGTCAAGTTGTTGACTATTATGATAATTTTTGGTATTATTTTAATGCACTAAATCATTAATAATTTTCTATAAAATTCAAAGGGGATGTAAAATAATGAGAAAAAGCAGTATCGGTACTTGTGTTATCTTGGCGATAGCTCTGGTAGTAAATCTATTAATAGTCTCCAGCTTAGCAGGTTTTAATTAATTCCTTCATTTCTTAGGTCAAATAATTATAAAGCAACTCATCTGATTTTTTAATTTAATTTTTATGAGTAACTTTTATAACACTTATGATAAATAGATACATATCGCAGCGTAAGATAAACTTCTATAAAACATCAATTATACTAAGTTTAAAATAAAACAAAAATAAATCCTCCCATTAGCAATAAAATGGGAGGATTTTGTGTTACTCTATTCTCT
Source organism: Bacillota bacterium (assembly GCA_023398495.1). Lineage (GTDB taxonomy): Bacteria > Bacillota > Clostridia > Acetivibrionales > Acetivibrionaceae > Acetivibrio. The sequence goes on along the minus strand of JAEWSG010000039.1, from coordinate 136,128 downwards.
ATTCTTTTACCATATGCCTTCTGGTATAATTTGTACTAGCGTTTCACTTCCGTCCTCATTATAGTAGGATTTATGAGTATTTGTAGCTTCTTCTACATGCCCAAAAGACCAATTAGTTTTTAAATTGTCAGGGAATGATGGTTCTACATTCATTAGCGGCCCCCTATGAAGCATCTGATTAACCATTGTAATCGTTTCTTCTCTGGTTATCGTATTATCAGGTCTGAAAGTACCATCTTCATATCCCTTAATAATATCGTACCTGTATATCTCTGTGATAATAGCTTCAGCCCAGTGTCCGGATATATCAGTAAAGTATTTGGCTAAAACATTATATTCAGGATAAGTTGTAATCTTCAAGTACTTTGATATTACTGTTGCGAGCTCTGCTCTTGTTATTGGCTGATTTGGTCTGAAAGTACCATCTTGATATCCTTTGAAAAGGCCAATTGTAGTCACAGCTTCAATGTGCTCTACAGCCCAGAAGTTTACATTTACATCACTAAATACCTTGACCCCTTTTACATACCCTTGTTCTTTTAATTTCAGTATCCTTGCAAATATTACCGCAACTTCCGCTCTTGTCACGGCTCCTTTCGGCTTAACAGTACCATCTGGGTAACCTAATATATACCTTGTATGAATGAATTCTGATGAATTTGCAAACAAGAATGTATCAATTTTTGACTCATCATCGTTTGGATTAATAAGTTCTACATTTTCATACTTAGTATATATATTCGCTTTTAATGCTACAACGGATTCCTGGACATCAAGTTCTTTTACTTTTAGAGTAAATTTAACCGTTCCCTTTGTGTTACCTTTCAGATTTCCAATTTCCCAAATAACCTCATTTCCAACCAATTCTCCATTCTCATTGGCTTCTACAAATAGCATTAGATCAGGTACATTTACTTTTACAAATGTATTGCTTATTTCAGTACTTAATTTATTGAAGTATGTTATTGTGTATTCTACATTGCTATTTTCTCCAGCTCTCATAGTTGAGGAGTCTATCAAAACTGCAAAATCTGCCTTTACTGCAGGTGCTCCTGGAATGTCCAGTTCTGGTTCAGATACTTCTCTATCTTCGTTATCATCTCTTGGAGTTGACGGAGTATTCGGACGAGGACTTGGAGTCGTATCCTTTACAGGCGTTATCTTAATAGTTATTGTGCTTATAGCTGTTCCACCATTTCCATCACTTACCTCTACTGTAAAGCTATCTGTTCCCGTATAAGATTTATTAGGAGTGTAGATCCATGTTCCATCAGCATTTGCTACTACTTTACCATTTGAAGGTTCACTTGCCTTTGAATATGTCAACATATCACCATCAACATCTATTCCAACCACTTTTCCTGACACTGGTGTATTTTCTGGTGTTGTTACACTGTAGTCAGGTACTGTTGGCGGATCATTTGCCGGTGTCACTGTTATTGTTATTGTGCTTATTGCTGTTCCACCGTTTCCATCACTCACTTCTACTTTGAAAATATCTATTCCTATAAAGTTTAAGTTTGGGGTATACTCCCAGTCTCCATACACACTATCTACAACTGTTCCATTTGTCGGTTCAGCTATCTTTTTGTATGTTAGTGTATCACCATCTTTATCGCTTCCTACTACCTTACCTGATACTGGCGTATCTTCTGGTGTTGTTACACTATAGTCAGGTACTGTTGGTGCATCGTTTGCCGGTGTCACTGTTATTGTTATTGTGCTTATTTCTGTTCCACCGTTGCCGTCACTTACTTCTACTGTAAAGCTATCTATTCCGGTGTAATCTTCATTCGGTGTATACGTCCAGGTTCCATCTGCATTCACTACTACTGTTCCGTTCGCAGGGTCTGTTTCCTTTTCATATGTTAGTGTATCACCATCTTTATCTGCTCCCACTACTGTTCCTGATACTGGTGTATCTTCTGGTGTTGTTACACTATAGTCAGGTACTGTTGGTGCATCATTTGCTGGTGTCACTGTTATTGTTATTGTGCTTATTGTTGTTCCACCGTTTCCATCACTTACTTCTACTGTGAAGCTATCTGTTCCAGTGTAATCTTCATTCGGTGTATACGTCCAACTTCCATCTGCATTCACTACTACCGTTCCGTTCGCAGGGTCTGTTTCTTTTTCATATGTTAGTGTATCACCGTCTTTATCTGCTCCCACTACTGTTCCTGATACTGCCGTATCTTCTGGTGTTGTTACACTGTAGTCAGGTACTGTTGGTGCATCATTAGCCGGTGTCACTGTTATTGTTATTGTGCTTATTGCTGTTCCACCGTTTCCATCACTTACTTCTACTGTGAAGCCATCTGTTCCGGTGTAATCTTCATTCGGTGTATACGTCCAACTTCCGTCTGAATTTACTTCTAATGTTCCATTCGCAGGGTCTGTTGCCTTTTCATATGTAAGTGTGTCACCGTCTATGTCTGTCCCTACTACTGTTCCTGATACTGCCGTATCTTCTGGTGTTGTTACACTGTAGTCAGGTACTGTTGGTGCATCGTTTGCCGGTGTCACTGTTATTGTTATTGTGCTTATTTCTGTTCCACCGTTGCCGTCACTTACTTCTACTGTGAAGCTATCTATTCCGGTGAAGTCAGTGTTTGGTGTATATGTCCAGGTTCCATCTGTATTTACTTCTACTGTTCCGTTCGTTGGGTCTGTTTCCTTTTCATATGTTAGTGTATCACCGTCTTTATCTGCTCCCACTACTGTTCCTGATACTGGTGTATCTTCCGGTGTTGTTACACTATAATCAGGTACTGTTGGTGCATCGTTTGCCGGTGTCACTGTTATTGTTATTGTGCTTATTGCTGTTCCACCATTTCCGTCACTTACTTCTACTGTGAAGCTGTCTGTTCCGGTATAATCTTCATTCGGTGTATACGTCCAGGTTCCATCTGCATTCACTACTACTGTTCCGTTCGTTGGGTCTGTTGCCTTTTCATATGTCAGTGTATCACCATCTTTATCGCTTCCTACTACCTTACCTGATACTGGTGTATCTTCCGGTGTTGTTACACTATAGTCAGGTACTGTTGGTGCATCGTTTGCCCCTAATGGTGGAAGCGTACCTTTAAATAAAGAGTTATGTGCCTCTAGGTGTCCACCCCCCGGCCCATCTCTTAATGATTTAACAATAAAGTTACCTTCAACATTTCCATATCCTTTAGAAATCCAATCTGCATTTGGAGCCAATACAGAGCCTTTAATTGTTATGTTATTATTCCACAAAGAAGTAGCTTCATGAAAGTTCCATAAGAAGTATTGTCCATGCTCAGTTGTGGCTGTTGAGCCTTTGAAAAATATAGAATAATTTCCAAAGCCAATATTATCACCACCAATATTTATTATAACTGTAGAATTATCCGGAACTACTATGTTTATCTGGTGTATGCTATTAAGTGAGTAAGTAGTTCCATCAGATTCTATACTACTTCCATCAAATGAAAAAACATTTAAAGCGGGACTGCTTCCTTCTAAAATTAATTGTCCATACAAAATCTTCACTGTACCATTAACAGGATATTTAGCCCATGTTTGTGAAGCGTTTGTGAGAAAATCCCTTGCTGAACTAAAATTAATTACATCTTCTCTGATAGGGTTAGATACTCCATTTGAATGTGACATTCCATAATTAATAATTTTGCTCGAAGTTGAGATAACAGTATTACCACTATGATTATGGGCACTGGTAATATTAACATCTCCACCAATTATTAAATCGGCACGTGTTGTTGACTTAGCAAGTTTACTACCAACTGCATAGTTGGAATAACTCACATTACCCGCAACTGCCACCCTTCCTTCAGAATCAACATCACTTTGTTCGTGATCACCGAGAATAAAAAGGTTAAAATCATTTGCAATACCAAAATTAGAGCTTTGATCATAACTTCCAATGTAATCGCTGGCTTGTACGGTTAAAAAAAGGTTAGCAGAAATGATATTGACTATGATAATCAAAGTCAAAAAGATAGATAAGTATTTTCTTGTCACAATTATTATCCCCTTTAAATTAAATATATCTATATAATCTCATTGCCCGAATATAAGTGTTTATGAAAAACCTAAAAAAATGAATTTATAATTAAACTTATGAGGAAATGAGTTGTTCTTAAAACATTTTATCATATTATTATAAAATTTACCACTTGCACTTAACATTCTAACATATTTTCCTCAAATTAATTTTCTCAAAAAAATTCCTCCTGTTTTGTAATTTATCCCCGCAATACGATGACAACAAACACAAAATTATTTCGTTATCCACAATAGGAACTTATATTTTAGTCGTACCTACAAATCTTATAAAACTATAAGCCCATTATCAATGCACACTCCAAAATCCAGCTTCCTTCTAACCCCCTTAAAATCAATTTCCAGAAGAACCTGTTTTGTTTTTTGCTCGAGTACAGCAACAATTATTCCCTCTCCGAAGTGTTTATGGACTATAATCATCCCTTCTCCTATTTCATTGATTTTATCACTTCGCATAACCTGTTCAACTTCCTTAACAAAGGTCGATCTGGATGCTTTTGATCCCGGACTTATAAGGTAGAGATACTCTCTTGCTCTGGTCATACCAACATAGAATAATCTTCGTTCCTCTTCTAAAACTGAGTAATCATTGTTCTTTTTGGCCTGCTCAACAGCATTTGTGCCCGGAATCTCTTCCTCGGTCAAATCAATTAAGAATACGACATCGTATTCAAGTCCTTTAGACGAATGCATTGTAGTCAGCGTAACTGCTTTTTTATAATCCACCTCGCCAGGAGTTTCAAACAATATTCGGAGTGCCTCCATACGCTCTAGAAACTCCGGTATAGTTATACAGCCTTCAGCTATTGTTTCTAAAATACCAAACATCCTGTATAAATATTCAAAAGTCAGTCCTGTATTTTCACAATATTCTTTTACATAATCAAAATAATTAAACCCGCGTTCTATATAGTTCAATGCAAGTACAGGATTCTTTTTTGCCAGCTTTACAAATTCAATTTTTAGCTCTGTCAACTTATTTTGCTGGAAAGGTTTTATTTCAGCATCCTTCAGTATCCTGTCAATAACATGTTCCTCGTTATTACCATTTAGTGCGTATTCCAACATGGACTTCGATATATAACGGTTCATTTTGTAGTAGATTCTTGAAAACACTTCATCATTTAGAGGGTCTAATGCAAACTTCAAAAACGCGAGGACATCCAATACAACCCAATGACTAAAATAGGACAGCTTATTTTGTTTTAGCCTGAATGAAAGTCCTTTTCGGTCTAATTTGTCTGCAATCACTATAGAGGACAGATTGTTCCGGTATAATACCGCAACACTTTTTCCTTCGTGTAATTTAAGTTTCTCCATCAAATATGTCAACTGCATACGTTCATCCTGGACCTGAACTATAAAAGGATCACATTTCTCTGCGTTATCAGTTTTGTGATTTTTATCAAACCGCCAATTATTTTCCTTTATGAAGTTACTGCTTATATCAACAATGTTTTTTGTTGAACGGTAATTATTTTCAAGTAAATACACGGTACAGCCTTTGAACTGATTTTTAATATTCAGGATATATTGCGGTTCAGCACCTCTGAATCCGTAAATAGATTGGTCATCATCGGCAACAAAAAATATATTGTTGCTTTGAGGATTTATGATTAATTTCAATATCTCAAACTGTATTTTTGAAAGATCCTGCCCCTCATCCACCTGTATAAATGAAAATTTTTTTCTATAGTAATCCAGAATATCCGGGCATTTTATAAGAATGCTGTAAGCATAGGTAAGCATATCATCAAAATCAATATATAGATTTGATTTCTTATAATCTTCATATGCTTTATAAATAAGCGGAAAGTTTTTTGTGCTGAACTTTAAATTATCAAAATCTTTTATCATTTTGTTTTTTACAAATCCAATTTCACTGATTAAGTTTTCCAATTCATCATCATTAATTTTAGAGCTGTTAATTTGCTGATAAAGCGTTCTGATGATTTTTCTCTTGTTTTCCTCAGCTCTTTCTTCTCCCTCTATCATCCTGAATCTCTTTCCTTGTCTATTCTCATAATCTCTCATCACTCGTCTGCAAAAACTGTGCAAAGTTGCAAAATGCACTCTTCCTCCCGCTCCTGTTCCATAGTTTTTCTTATACCTATACTCCATCTCTGCTCTAGCTGCTTTATTGAATGTAAGAGTAAGAATGCTCTCAGGATTAACCTTACACTCTGAAACAAGACAAGCAATCCTTGCTGTAATTACTGTAGTCTTACCACTGCCAGGTCCTGCCAAAACAAGAGCAGGTCCGTTAGTGTGCTTAACGGCCTGCATTTGCTGTTGATTTAGATTTATGTTAAGCTTTCCTTTAAATTCATTTGCAAGCATCTGTTCTTTCACCTTTTCTATATTGAACGATTAAAATTTCTCATCGCACCTCAATTTCCTTAATACAATATCACGAAAATCAAATTTTCCTATGTATAATCATTTTCGTGATTTATATACATTTACACCTTTATTCTTCGTGCAATTAACTACTCATTCTTCCACTCTACTTTCCTGAGTATAACACCATACCATGAATAGTCAATGTTAAAAAACTCCGGACCGATCGTACATTTTAGTTTACCGTTTGTAAGAAGCCATCTGTATACTGAGGTGTCTGAGTTCTGTCTTTCAACCACCCAGACTTTTTCCTTTCCAGTAACAAAACCTTCTATGTCAGAACCTGCTTCACCGTTGTGGGAAAAGGCAGAATAGGAACTATAGCCTTTAAAACCCGGTCTGAGATATAGATAATGCCTGTTGTCAGGGAAATAATATGAAAAAGTACCAAAGGTATGCTCATCACTGTGAATGAATACATCATCAGATGTAATTGTGTCATCTAAATAGTTTCTGACCTCAAACATTGGTCCACTGTATCTATGCTCATTTATCTGCCTTATAGGATCTAAAGAAAACAGAAGCAGCAATACAACTACCAGAACTGAAATATCTCTATATTTGATTTTAGATACGCCATATGCTGTCGCAAGAATAAACAATCCTACTACCGGGAAAATATACCTGTCAACAAAAATCGGTCTTACCTCGGTAGATACTTTTACCGCAACAGCAAGAGTTGTAACATATATCAAAATTGCATAAACCGATAGCAGCCCCTCCCTCTTACGTTCTGTAAATGCCTGCTTTACTCCCCAAAAAGCAAAGGCAACAGCTAAAAAGAAGGAAGGCAGAATAAACTCAAATCCCGATGTAAACTTTGCTTTAAAAGGATATATCAACGCCTGCCACACTACACCCCTTGTAACAGGAGGTATCCAAAAATCTTTAGCAACCTTGGAAATCTGACCGGTCAAAGCCACAATCCATGGAAAATAACATCCCACAGCTACAACTGCCATAACAATGTACCTGAAAAATCTCTTTTTTTCAAATCTTATTATAAGCTGCAAAAATAGTAATACATTAGCTATAGTTACTGCCAAAAGGGAAAAATAATGTGTATAGGCAGCCCCAACGCTAAATGCTCCCAGCATCACAAAGTCAAATATCTTCCCCTTTTCCTGGCATAAATAGCCATATACTGCTGCACCCGTTACAAAGAAAGCAGCCAAAGTATACATTCTTGCCTCCTGTCCCATCGATAGACTCATCGGCACTATAAGCACAATAGCTCCATATATCCAGCCGGTAAATTTGCCAAAAGCCCTCCTTATCGGACCCATTCCAAGTGCCGCAAGCAAAATTATCCCAACTACTGACAGTAACCTTAAAGAAGCTTCAGTTCTTCCGAAAACAAGCGTGAAAATCCTCAGTATCATAAAGTAGAGAGGAGGATGACTATCTCCAATGGTAATATTCCAGATTTCAGGAATTGTGTGCTTTGATACCGCTGCAGAATATGATTCATCAAACCAGAGGGATTCATGTCCACTTCCCGTTGTAAGATATTTAAACCCAAATAAAAGAGTGAGAGACCACAAAACAAACCAAATAAAATTACTGCTTCGGATTTTTAACCATATATTGCATATAGCACGGTATGTTCTCCGAAGCTTCCTTCCAATATCAAGTCTCATAATCATTGCTGCTGCATGCTCAAGTACTGATGCAATAAAGTTACCGACAAAGGGCAAACGAAACTTTTTTCTTACAATAACCTCATCAGAAGCACTTAAATCTTCCTTGAAAAATCCATACCACAATAATACAGTCAAAATTACTGCAATCATAATCATAATGGTACCTGCTGTGCCTGTTCCATAAAACCAATTTCTGAAAAAGTGTCTGTACATGTAGTAGGAAACCGCATCCCATTCAAAAATTTTGTAAGAATAGTAAACATTAAGAATAAGTCCCAGAAAAATAAGTATCGCAATAACAGGCCTCAACAAAGGGAGAGTAATATAGTAGAATTTTCTTAAATGCCCGGCTCCATCAATTCCAGCCGCTTCATAGCACTCATTGTTTATGTTCTGAATACCTGACAGAAGAAAAATCGTCCATAATGGCAGATAATGCCACACAGTAATTATTATCATCACCCAAAGTACTTTCCCCTCTGAAAACCAGTCAATTCTGTACGGAACAAGATGCAACCACTCAAATATTATCTTATTCAAAACACCATAGTCCTTGTTGAAATATGTGTCCCAAGCTGATTCGAGGAGAAAGGCCGGCATAACAAAAGGAAGAAATAATACTATCCTTGTCATATTACTTAACTTAAATTTCCTGTTCAGAGCAATCGCAAGCACCAATCCTATAGCAAGGCAAAGAACACTTACAATAACCACATACCAAAAAGTGTTTAAAACACTTTTTGCAAAAATCTCAGCCATTACACCATTTGAACCGGTAGCTATAAATTTGTAATTTTTCAACCCCATAAACGGTGCCGTAAACCTCGTAAAAAAGACCTTCCACGTAGCAGGCTTCAAGTCAAGGAATGAAACATATATTGCCTGCAACAGCGGAAACAACTGAAAAATCAGAATAAATAAAAAAGCAGGGAGTAATAATAAATATGGATGTGGTTTACTTTTGCGACGCTTTAACGTTTTTAGGACCTTTAAATTTAATTTCATAATAGCACCTCACACGTGCATTTTATTTGCACTTAGGGATAACGAAAAAATAACATCCCATTCTTATATTTTGAAACATTATCAATTCAAGTTTTTTCGTTATCCAGACTAGGAACTTATATTTTAGTCGTACCTTGTCACTCTTTTAGTGCTCCTCCTGTTAAGCCTTTCATAAAGTTCTTCTGCACAACAAAGAAAATCATAAAGATTGGGATACTTGTAAGCGGAGATGTTATAAATCGATTATTGTCAAAACCAGGCCACAAAGCAACCGTCTTCATATTATCCGAGGTCATCAATACATCAACCAATAGTCTTTCATCCCAGACAAGCATTAAAAGAAGCATTGCAGTCACGATAATTCCCGAACCTATTAGCGGCATAAGTATTCTTACAATTATACCAAAAGTTGAACAACCATCAACCCTTGCAGCTTCTTCTATCTCTACAGGTATAGAAACAATGAATCCTCTCAGCATCCAGATACTAAATGGAAGATACATCACCGCAAACATTACTGCAAGAACATAATAGCCGTTATAAGTATTATAGATTTTAATCCCAGTTATGTCCTGAATTCTCTTTATTGTAACAGCAAAAGGAAGAAAATAGGCTATTGTGGGTATAAGAAGCGGAAACACCACAAAAAGACTGAACATATTAAGTCCAGTAAATTTGTATCGGGCCAAGGCATACGCCGCAGGTACAGCTATTGCCAGCCCAAGTGCAATACTCATTGAGGACAAAAATATACTGTTTTTCAAGTAGTTCATAAAACCTGACTGCCTGAAAAAGGCAGGAACTTTAAAACTGTCACTGATTATAAACTGGAAAGCCGCATTTAAGAGAGTAAGAATTGGAATTAATGAAATTGCAGCAAAAACTATGAGTACTCTGTCTGCCAACGCATCTGAAAAGCCGCTCTTGGTATTGGCTTTACATAATTCTTCCTTTACCATTTTATCAACCCCATATCTTTTAATTGTAATTTAGTATTTGGGTCAAAGCATTCAATTGGTCCATCTCTTTTTTTACTGTAAACGAATTAAGTTTAAAAAGCTCCGTCCCCTCGTCATAAGTAGCCTTTACAATATCATATGCCTTAATGTATTTTATTTTTGCAGTTTTGTAATCGTTAAGCCCCATATAAACACGACCAAGGTTAAGATATACCGCTGCAAGTTCATCTTGTGTGCATACGATTTGACCTACATCATTTCTATATATTATATTGTTTAGAATATTCATTCCCTCACTGAATTTTTCTACCTGAATCAAGGCCTCCGCCTTGTATATTTCAAGCTTTGTCCTATACTTTTCATAGTGCTCCGGTATAATATTCAATGCCCTGTCAACAGATTTAACAGCATCAAGGGATTTTTTCGACTTTACCTGCATTTCAGCTAAATAGTACCAATCAACAAAATTTCTATCATATAGTTTGTTTCTTTCTTCCAAAGCAGCAATTCTATCTTTATAATATGCAAGATAGGTATCTTCTGCTGGAACCAGTCCATCTTCATCCCATCTTAGAACTAAAGGCGGAATGTTAATTTCCCTTTGATCAGGCTCTTTTCGTGTCAATATAATTTCAGGTTTTTTTTCATTTTCACTACCTGAAATATTGACAATATCCATCTCATTATAGTTAATACTGCACACCTTTTTTGCAGTGCCCCTGAACGAAGTAATATCAAGATTATACCCCACCTCAAATCCCATATTCCATCCGAGTAAGAGTTCGGGAACATTATCACCTGTAATATCAATAAACTGTGCCCAATCCAGACCAATAATGTTTACCATATATTTATCATTCCATATCTCGTACCATTCACCCTCGTTTCTTTTTAATAAAATAGCACCCCATCCACCGCCGACACTATTATCTTTATATGAAGCAAAAATTTCTTCCTGACCGTCACCATCAATATCAACCAACTGTACTGCATCGGCCCCCTTAGGGTTAACAGGGTATAAAAACTTTGCACCATTGGGCAAAAAACTTTTTGCAATCAGCTTAATATCCGCATTATTTTCTAAAGTCTGTGGGTAATTCGGGGCACTTATAAGACTGCTTGCTTCCGGCAATAAATTACATCCCGTTATTACAGATAAAATCAATATATTTAATAATATTCCAACGTCCTTAAATTTCATTTGAATTCTCCGTTCTATATTGAACGCGATAAAGCTTTTACATCGCTTCAATTTCCTAAATACAATATCACGAAAATCAAATTTTCCACTTATAATCATTTTCGTGATTTATATAGATAGAATTCTTATCTGTTCTAATGTCATTTTACTATACTTAATGCTATAATTGGTTACAAAATGTTTAAAAATTATTTCTGTCTTAAAATGCCTGTTCGGTTCATGGGAAGATATATATCAACCCTCGTACCTTTTCCGTAAATACTGCTGACTTCAAGTCTGCCATTATGCAAACTAATAATATCATCACAAATAGAAAGCCCCAATCCATTGCCTGAAAAGGAAGTGCTCACTTTGTAATACTTTTCTTTTATCCTTGGCAAATCCTCTTCAGGTATTCCAATTCCAGAATCTTCTATGCTTATAAGAATTTCATCCCTTTGGGATTGGCATGATATCTTTATAAAGCCCCCTTCTTGTGTATATTTTAGTGAATTATCCAGAATATTGATCATTACTTGCTTCAGCCTGTTCCTGTCAGCCTTTATCAAAGCCATATCATATTCAAGCTCCAGTTCAAGAGCAATACTGTGTCTTTGAGCTCTTGGATTCATCTGATTCCTGATTTCGCACAGAAATTCGCCTATATCAACTGCATCCAATCCTATAGATACATTCTTTGATGTAAGCTTAGTATAATCCAGCAGATCATTGGCCAAAACCGCAAGCCTGTCTGTTTCACTTTCAATTATCCCAAGCCCATCCCTAATCTCACTTATATCAGCAAAATCACCTGAGTTAAGGGTTGCGGCCCATCCCTTTATTGAAGTAAGAGGTGTACGCAATTCATGGGAAATGGAGGCGATTAAATCGTCCTTGGTCTTCTGGTGATCTGCTATTTCCTTTGCCATATAATTAAGAGTAACTGCTAACTTTCCCACTTCATCATCATATCTCTTAGGCACACGAATATCTAACTCCCCACGTGCCATTTTTTCAGCAGCAACAGTTATTTCCTTTACCGGTCCCGTTATAGTTCTAGAGAAGAAATAGCCTAAAAACAGGACAACCGACAAAACTACAACACCCATAACCAGAAAAAACAAAACAATTTTAAGTATTTCCTCATTAAACTTTGAAAGAGTTGAAACCAGCCTTACAACTCCAATCACCTCTTTGCTTACTTTTAACGGATATGAAACTGAAATTATTGGTTCATCTGTTGATGATACCGTACCTATCCACTTTGACATAGTTTTATCTTTTAAAGAATTTACAACATCAGGAACCTTCAGCTTTTGTCCAACAAATCCACTCAATTCAGAATCAGCCAGAACTATACCTTCTTTATCAATAATCTGAACCTGAGCGTCTGCATCCATAATTGTATTTTCCAACAGCATTTTTGCATTTTGTTGCAAGCTATTCGCAGGATAAAGATTATACGAATTTGCTGCAAACCGGGCTTGTCTCTCCAGAATTTCTTCTGCATTTCCGTAGTAATTTTGCCTTATCATGAAGACAAGAACCACGCTAAAAATGGTAACTGTCAAAAGTATAATTAAAAGATAGCTTCCTACCAGTCTGCTCCTAATGCTTTTCAAACTAGTCACCCTTTCTCCAAAGGTAGCCGCGTCCCCATAACGTCTCTATATACTTTGGGTTAGAGGGATCGTCCTCGATCTTTTCCCTTAGGCGTCTTATGTGAACATCAACAGTCTTAGGGTCGCCAACAAAATCCTCTCCCCAAACGATATTTAAAATTTCATCCCGGGTAAACGCTTTGTTTATATTATTTATAAATACCTTCATTAAACAAAATTCTCTAGGAGTAAATTCTAAAAGCACATCATTCTTATATATGCTTTGTGATTCAAGGTCCACTACAAAAGGCCCAGATCGGATCACATTTTTCATATTCTGCTTATTGGCACGCCTTAAAATGGCTTTAATTCTTGCTACAAGTTCTAAAGGATTAAAAGGCTTTATTATATAATCATCTGCACCCAACTCAAGACCTCTAACTTTATTAAGGTCTTGCCCTAATGCTGTAAGTATAATTACAGATATGGAAGGGTATTGACAGGATATTTCTTTACAAACCTGAAACCCGTCAACATCAGGAAGTCCTATGTCTAATAGAACCACATCCGGCTTCTCAAGCTTTATCAATCTTAAAGCCTCATTTCCTTTCTCTGCTTCTAAAACCTCGAATTCACTTCTCTTAAGATTTGTAACAATAAAACTCCTTATTGGCTTCTCATCTTCTACTACTAATATTCTCGCCCCCATAATATACTTCCTCTCCCCTTTGAAAAACAATAATTTAATTATATCAAAAACCTATATTGAACGCGACAAAGATTTACCAAGAAATTAATGTCACTATTGTAAATTGTATTAAGTCTTATTATTCGCAATTTATTTCAGATTTTGCTTATATTCTTATAATCTTTGCTTTGATTATAAATTTTTTAAATTGTTATCAGACACTGTAGTTTAAAATGAGTATAATGTCATAAATATAAAAAGCAAGTCACGAATTTATTGTATCGGAGGAATTATAATGGGTAAACACAATTACATATGGGGTCTTTTAATGATAATAGCAGGTGGGTTGCTACTATCTGAACACTTCTTTGGCATAACTATATTTTCGCCAATGCTTTTTTTACCAATACTTGTACTTGGCATAGGGCTATCTTTTGAAGCAGGCTACTTTTTAAACAGAAAAGCACCAGGTCTTTTAGTACCGGGAGGAATATTAACTACTATCGGTTTGCTGTTTTTCTTTGAAGTTACTACCAACTGGCAATTTGCCAGCCGTACCTGGCCAATCTATATTTTGTCTGTTGTAGTAGGTCTATTTCAACTCTATCTTTTTTCAGGAAGGCCTAAAGCTCTTCTCATACCTATCTTTATACACTTAGCAGTTACAGTATCATTTTTGTCAATGTATATGTTAAGTGTTTTTAATAGCTTTCTTAACATTAAAATGGTATTATCCGTACTCTTGATCGGCTTTGGGCTCTTCATAGTTACCAAAAAAGGTGCTGAACACAGACAATGGAATTAATTTCATAGTTTATAAGAAAAGCGGTGAGGCATATAGATAGCTCCACCGCTTTTTGTTTATTTAATCTCCTGGCTTTTCCTTTTTAACAACAAATATTAGCATTAATATAATTAGTAAACCAATGCTCCCGACAATAATTGGTATTATAGCTAACCTTTTTGCAGGTGCATCTTCAGTATTGACCTTCTCGCTATTTGTATTGTTTTGATTTGTATTGTTTTGATTTGTCTGAGTGCTTTTTGTATTCTCTTCACTTATTTTCTTTATTTCCTCGTTGCCCTGGTCTTTATCCTCTTCACCAATTACTTTTGTGACTGGATCTTGAATAACCGGTTCTACAAAATATTTTATTTTTTTAGTTGCAACGTTGTCCTGAGAATCCTTCACTGAAAACTCAATATCATAATTAATACCCTGCAAAAAATCAATCTCATATGACTCCTCACGCTGGTATTGTAATTGATACTCTCCTATAGTATGTACTTCATTGAAATCTACTACTTTTTCACCATTTTCAATATGTGAAACCTCAATTCTCGCATTTACTATATCCCCGTTTTCATCTTCAAATGTACCTATGATAACTCTGGTATTATTTTTTTGAGCATTATCATCGAAGTATAAATCCTTAATAACCGGACTTTCTTGACGTATTGAACCCTCTGGCATTTTACTCTCTATATATTTTGCAATAGCATTTTTCCCCTCAGCTATGTATCTGTTGTAGTAGCTTAACAACTCCCCCTGTGACATTTTATCAAATTCAAGCTTATTAAATGAATTTAGTTTTTCCAGGCCCTCATCAAACGCTCCTTTATCATTTTCTTCCAGATACTTAAAATATTCTTCACTGAAATAATATTGATGATACCTGACAAGCAAATCGAAATCAGGCTCAAAATCTCTTTTTTCCCACACAATTTTATTTTTACCTTCAAAGTGCATGCTGAATGGATAAATATGTTCGATTCTGTATAGTTCGATGTCTCCAAAATCAAAGGTTACTTTTGCATATCCGATTTTATCCTTCCAGAACGCTCCTGTCTTTAGTATATAACCTACATCTGCCTGACCCATCGAATAGGATGTGTAGGTTACTGAATAAGTATTTTTGATATGTTTTGTTTCACCTGCTTTAAAGTGAACACTAAAGGTATACCATGAACTATAGTATGGATACTTTGTATCTATTAAATCCTTTGGGTTTATGCCTTTCTCTACTTTCACAGGTATTTCATTTTTATCTATAA
The DNA here is from genome assembly GCA_023398495.1 of Bacillota bacterium. Classification (GTDB taxonomy): domain Bacteria; phylum Bacillota; class Clostridia; order Acetivibrionales; family Acetivibrionaceae; genus Acetivibrio. Next base: position 120,547 of record JAEWSG010000039.1, on the reverse strand, counting down.
AAGTTTTAAAGTCCTTAAAATATAAATCTTCATCATATGTGTTATGTCCATCGTCTTCCATTTTTGCAGGGAAGCCCATTAAAATATCTTTTTCCTCTCCTGTATTCTTAAAAACAAAATTACACTCTACAAAACCTTTTTCAACATCCACCTTTATATCTTCAGATTCCATTACAATATCAGCATCTTCCATTGGATAGACACCGTCAGGTGTTCTCCCTACGCTGCAATCATCCGCATAAACCGTAGTGACAGAAATCAACAATATATAAAATATGGTCTCCAATGCTATTAATATCCATCGTTTCTTCATTACTTCCCCTCCAATACCCCATATCACAATTTTATGTTTCGTACTCTTCAAGGATTAAACATACTGTGTAAAAAATGTAACAACTATATTTTATACTTCCTTTTACTTATTTTCAAACTAATTATCTTTAATGGGTCCATATCAAACATAATCACTTCCCATTATATTGAAAAAATATGTATAATGTGATAAATTAGAATTGATACAGCAAGTATTAATCGATTATTGATTAAATGAATTATATGATAATCTTCAATCAATCCAAAGTATTCTTGCACATTCTTACCAAACATGGAACTTTTCGTTTTGTAATTCGTCTACTAATTGTATCTGAGTTCACACTTGGAATAACGAAAAATATTTTGTTATCTGCATATTGTGAGAATGTCATAAAGTCAAATTTTTTCGCTATTGAGAGTAGTAACTTAATTTTCGGCTGCACCTTGTGCAAACAGCCTAAAAAATATATAAGGGGAGGAAAATTTATGTTAAAGAAGCTCACTGCTCTAATTGTAATTCTGGTAATGATAGCCACATTTACGACCTCGGGTTTTGCATCTGGAATATCTGCATATCCCAAAAATGGTTTTCGTCTGGTAGCTCAGGACACAGACGCAACTGGTATTGCTGTTGACACGGAGTTTATCCTTGAAACTCAAGAGAATTTTTCAGCAGAAGAAATACGTGATGCCTTTTCCATTGACGGCGAGCCAGCTCCAAAGATTGAAGAGATGGACACAAATATGTTCAGCATCAATCTGGCAAGACCCTTGATGGAAAATAGCCTTTACACTTTCAGAATGAGTATGGACAAGGAGACTACCTGGGTATTTCAGACACAATCAGCCTTTAAAATCATCAGCTCGCTTCCTGCCGAAAAATCCACCAATGTTCCTGTAAACACCGGTATTGAAATAACTTTCAGCCATGAAAACTTCAGCAACATTAAGGATCATTTTGAAATTACACCTAATGTTTCCGGTAAATTTGAAATTCACAAGAAGACAGCTGTATTTGTCCCTGACCGGCTCGACTATGATACAGTATATACAGTCACAATCCGTAAGGGTATGAGTATTATCGGAACAAAAAGGACTATAGATGAGGATTATGTTTTTTCCTTTGAAACTCAAAGCAAAGCAGCAAGTGTAACACCTGCACCGGGTGAGATTATTACTACTCTGAATGCGGGAAGATATCTATATGATTTTAGTTCTGAAGAAAAACCGGATATAATAATTAGTTATTCCAATTACAAGACCGATGGTGGAGCTTTTACTGCTCCTAAAATCAAAGTTAATTCGAGTATTTATGCCTATAAGGATTTTAATTCCTTCTTTACTGCTGTTGAGGAAAAAAATGTTACACCTTACTGGGCACGAAGCTACAATACCAGTTTTGTACCTGTGGATAAACTTCAGAAAGTCCTCGAATTTGAACAGGTACTAAACGAGGGTAGTACAGCAAACTATGGAGATGCTCATCTGATAGTCCCTCAAAACTTGCCTGAAGGATATTATGTTCTTGATGGGTATTACAAAGATGTACGATTTCAAACTTTTTTGCAGATAACAAATACAGGAATATATTTATCCCAAAGCAACACAAAAACACTGGTCTGGTTAAACGACCTCATAACTCAAAAACCTATTGAGGGTGCAAGTATAAGCTTTAAGGGATATGATAAGGTAAATTACTCCGAATCCGATGGAGTTGCATACTTTGATACTGCTAATATTCCTTCTGAAAACAACAATGCATATTATGGTTATAGCTATAACAGATACAACCAATACATGACTGTAACTACCAAAGAAGGAAAGTCATCCATTATTGACTGCAGCAGCTATTCCTATATTAACAAAAACAGCTACTGGAGTTATTTCCATACCGACAGAGGCATGTATAAGCCTGATGATACAATCAATATCTGGGGGTATATTAAAAACAGATATAAAGATGAGGATATAGCTTATTTATCTCTTGAAATAAATCGAAATTACTACTCCAATACACCTCCGATAATAAAACAAAACATAAATGTGAACAATTCGTTCCTTGAAGGTGCTGTCAAGTTGCCTGACCTGCCAGAGGGTTATTACTACCTGTCTCTGAAAAAAGGCAGTGAAACTGTGATCAATCACTATTTCAGAGTAGAAAATTACATTAAACCTTCCTATAAGTTGGAAGTTTCAAAAGATAAAAACGCCATATTTGTCGGTGAAAAAGCCAATTTCAATATAAAAGCTTCTTTTTTCGAAGGTACCGGTGTCTCAAATCTGGATATGACCTATTACATAGATTCGTACACTTTAGGTGGAAATACCACTAATATAACAAAAAAATCAGACTTGAAAGGCAACCTGAATGTTAGTTATTCTCCTTCTGCAAGCTCTAGTATTCAAGGTGAACATTCTGCACGCCTTTACGCCCGTGCTACTCTGCCCGAAAGCGGTCAAATAACTGCATCAAGTTATTTGCGTGTATTTGTCAATGACATTAATGTTCAACCAAACGGCAAAACTAAAGATGGTATAGGAACAATCAGTGCGCAGGTTAACAAGATAGACCTTAGCCGAATTAACAATGGAACTGCCAAAGGTAGTAATGATTATCTCGGCAATCCTGTGAACGGAAAAAACATTAAAGGCACAATTTACAAAAACACCTGGATTAAAATTGAAAACGGTACTTACTACGATTACATAAACAAGGTTTCTTATAAAACTTACAACTACAAATTACAAAAAGAGCCTATAAGGGATTTTTCAATGACAACTACTAATGACGGATATGCATCATACGTGTTTGATGCACCACATCTCCCTGATAGTTATTATACTGCCGAATTAAACTGTGTAGACGGTAATGGAAGAAATATGACTTTCACTGTATACTGCGGAGAGCAGCTCGATTATTCAAATTACCAGCGCAAAGGATATATTCTTGAAGGTAACAAGAGTTCATATGGCTTAGGAGAAAATGTTGATCTTACCTTCAAATATGGTTCTGAACCTCTTGCTGGCGGAAAATTCCTCTACTACAAATCCCAAAATGGTACTTATGACTATACCACAGGAACGTCTTCCTCCCATTCCTTCAACTTCAGCGAAAAAGAAGTACCTAACGCAAGAGTAACAGGTGTACAATTTAATGGTAAAACTTACGTATCTGCTTCATATAATGCGGTGTACAACATACAGGAAAAGAACCTCACAATTGAGGCCAAAACAGATAAAGCTTTCTACAAACCTGGAGACCAGGTTAAAATCAGCCTTGATGTCAGGGATAAAAACGGAATACCCGCAAAATCAACAGTAAACCTGAGTGTAGTTGATGAAGCCTTCTTTAAATTGCTCGATCAGAACGTAACTCCACTCAACACCTTATATACCAACGTAAATCATGGCGTATACTATGAAGGGAAATCCCACGCTTTGAATACTACTTCAAGGAATCGTTACGATGATGATTTAAAGAATGTAGTTCCAGTAGTAGGTTCTTCCGCTGAAGGTGGTTCATCGGATTCCGCCGTCAGAGAGGACTTCAGGGATACAGCTCAATTCATATCCGTTGAAACTGATAAGAATGGTAAGGGTTATGCCAGCTTCAAGCTTCCTGACAACATAACCTCATGGAGAGTTACCCTTTGTGCCATTTCTGAGGATCTGCACGCAGGAAGCGACAAGGTAAATATGCTAGTAACACTTCCTTTCTTTATAAACTACAGCTTTAATACAACCTACCTTGAGGGCGACAAGCCGGTTCTTGGTGTAAATGCTTACGGTAACGGCCTTGAAGAAAATGAAGATGTTACCTTCGAGGTGACAGGCTCAGATGCTTCAAGTCCAAAACTGACTGTCACCGGCAAAGCCTTTGAAAGAATCAACATTCCTCTCTGGAAGCTGAATGAAGGCAAGCAGGACATAACAATAAAGGCTTACACCAGTAAATATTCTGATGCATTAAAGCATACTTTCAACGTAGTAAAATCCTACTACCAGATCGAAAAAGCAGAATTCCAGAATGTTGCCCCAGATATGACAATAACTGGTGGGAAAAGAGGATTCACACAAGTAGCCTTCCAGGATAAAAGCAAAGGTATGTTTTTATGGGATCTTATCAGTTTAAGATACTCCTATGGCAACAGAATTGATCAACTTATATCTAATTATACGGCATCCGGCCTGCTCACTAAATACTTCCCGGATTATATCTACAGCAATCAATTACAAAAGCCTTCCCTCAGCGAATATCAGAAAACTGATGGAGGTTTGTCCTTGTTGCCATATTCCGCAAGCGACCTTGAACTTACTGCAAAACTCACTGCACTGGCAAAAAGCATGGTAAATACACAATCGCTCAGTGATTACTATTACAAAACGCTTGAAAACAACTCATCTGCCGGAGATAAAGCAAAAGCACTTTACGGACTTGCCGTTCTGAAGGAACCTATACTTCTTTCACTTGAAAAAGTAGCACTTACAGATAATCTGTCTGTTAAAGATCTTGCATATATTTCACTGGCTTACTTTGAGCTTGGTGATATTTCTACAGCAGAACAGCTTTACAATGACAGAATTTATCCTTTGGTGGAAGAATTCAAACCTTATTATAGAATTAACACTGGTAGAGACAAGGATGATATTCTTGAAACCACTTCACTCTGTGCATATCTTACTGCAAGGCTTGAAAAGCCTGAAAGTGAAGGCTTGTATGAATATTGCACAAATAATTATGCAAAAGATATCCTGCTTAATACTGAAAAACTCATGTTTATCTCGACACAAATAGAAAACACTAATACCGAACCGGGTAAAGTTACTTATTCTCTAAACGGAGAAACTAAAACTTTAACCTTTGAAAACGGTTCATCCTATAGTCTTTCACTTTTACCTTCACAGCTCGCCGACTTAAAAATTACAAGCGTTGAAGGAGCTATATCAGTAGTATCCATATTTAAAGAAGATATCTTGGAAACAAATACTGTAGACGATGATCTTTCAATCAAAAGAACATATTTGTTCACCAACGGAATCCCACTGTCTTCAAATACTTTGAAACAGGGTGACGTAATTAAGGTAAGGCTGGAGTGGAATATGAGCAATGCTGCCTTTGACGGGGTATATGAAATAACCGACTATCTGCCATCAGGGTTGAAGCCTTATAACTCATATTACAACACCGAAGGCCAGAAAATCAGTTTCTATATATACAATAGCACTTACTGGCAAAACAAAAAACATATTGAGTATTACGCAAGGGTAATCAGCCCCGGAACTTACACTGCTCAAGGGCCAATCATTCAAGGCAAATCATCAAGGGACAATATAAATTGCGGAAAAAACGAAACAGTTATAATTGATGCTACCGATCCAATATTGACACCTATTGAAGAACTTCCAGTTCCAAATCCTACTCCTGTCAAAGAAATACTATACGGTGACGTGGATGGTGATGGAAGAATCAGTTCAATTGACTTCGGACATTTGAGAATGTATTTGCTTGGCTTGAAGACCCAATTACCTATGCCTCTTGAAACCGGTGACCTAAACGGTGACGGAAGGATAAACTCCCTTGATTTGGCCTTCATGAGACAGTATCTGCTTGGCTATATCAAGAAGTTTCCGGTACAAAACCTTTAGTTAGTAGTTATATAAACAAAAACCAGCTGCACAATTAATAATTGTTGCAGCTGGTTTTTGTTTACCTTAGGTTTTGTCATTGAGAATTTTTCTACGATAAGTCCCTTATCTTTTTTGTTAGTTTACTTTGGCAGAACTTATTTCTGTAATGTACAAGGTTGATTAAACATCGTAACAGCATGTTCTTATTACAGTTCTATACTATAATTATTCTGTTACAATTACTTTTATTTTTATTTGTTCAGGTGCTATAATATCTATATATCCGTCCGGAAATGCTACTATATTTGCGGTAAATTCATATTCTCCCGCTTCACCAAAATATCGTGGTGATGCATCAGCATTCCATGCTACCTCCACACTCGCATCTGTTCCTGTTATGCAAATACTCGTCATGAGTTCGTTAAGCATGATAAAAATCGCTAATTCACCATCATACACTACATTCGATACCGTAAGGTCTTCTAAAGCTACATACCCTTCTATTTCTTCACGTACTATAACTGTTGCTGTTATTTCTTGAGGGTCTGTATCATCTTTATAACCCTGCGGCAATTCTGGTTCTGCTGTAAATACATATACTCCTGCTTCACCGTTTTCATATATAGGCATCTCCGCAGACCAGCTTAAACCTACACTTACTTCTGTATCTATTATGCAAATGCTCGTCGGCAATAGACCCACAATTGCATAGACGTCCTGATATACTGCATTTGATACTGTAATATTATCTATGCCTTCATAGCCTTCTATTTCTATAGATAAATTCTCAAATACGACAGGTACGTAGTTTGTAACTTCACCAGCTTGAGCACCTATGTAATACATTCCTGCTTCAACCGTTTGTGCCGGTACAATAATTTCGACTGTTGCTTCATTATCATAAACAGCTACTGTTTCAGGACCAACTATAATGTCCTCAACGGTTTCTCCAAACAGACAAACGTCTATTTCTGTTTCATCAACTATATCAATAGTAGATAAAAATACTGTAATTGTATTATCTACTCTATAGTCAAAAGGAGCATCTGGAGAATATCCAATAACTATCTGCGGATCAGGTGCCCCAATTTCAAAATCAATGTGTGCCACAGTGTATCCCTCTTTATGGAATGCCAATCTATAATTACCAGCTTCAAATGATGTGCTCTCTTGTGGCAGTATTTCATATTCATAAGTTCCAGACAGTTCATCACGGTATAAGCTGATACCTTCTATTATAGTTCCTCCTTGAGTAAAATCTTTTACCAAAGTAAAGTCACTGATATCTAAATCTTCAATATAATCGTCATCTTCTCCAATAGTCTTATATAGTGATATTACAATTCCCGTTTCCTCTGCAAATATTTTTTCAAGCGACGCTGTCACTTCTGGTCCCGTTGTTGTAGCTGGTGTCGCTGTTGTGGTTGGTGTTGGTGTTGTAGTTGGTGTTGTAGTTTGTGTTGTGGTTGGTGTTGTGGTTGGTGTTGTGGTTGGTGTTGGTGTTCTAGTTGCCTTTGATGTTGGATTTGAAGCACTACCTCCATTATTCCCACCTGTGCTTGGGGTTGGGGTAGCTGTAGCTATGGCAGTAGAAGTCGCCGCCATAGTTGAGGCAGGTGTCGGTGTTACATCCCCAATTTGAACTTCTACTTCCTTTGCTTTCTCAATCTTCAAAGGTTCTACTTCAAATTTAACTCCATCAACATTTACTACTGCGTTCTCTACTTCTCCTTTTCCTAAAACTTCAATAGCTGAATCAGTGGTTAAGGAGCTTATAAAGGCACCCTCTTTAACTGTAACGATAGTTCCTGTTGATGTTTTATCAACTATAACATTTGTAATTTTACCACCTTCAACATCCAGTTGAACCTTTGCTTTAATATCAATACTCTCAACTATTCCGGACAACACTTTAATCTCTGAATTCTGAGACTCTTCCTTGGCTTTGAGCTCGCCAATATTTCCATTAACAACCTCTATTTTCGCCGCTGATGCCAGGTCTACAGTTTTAAAATCTCCAGCAAACTGTATGGTTGCTGTTGAATTATTAACTTTTTTGATTTCAACTTCTTCAAATCCCGCATCTGATAAATCTTTTTCCTCAAGCTTGCTTCCTGAACGAAGTTCCATTTTACCTATTTTTGTTTTTCCACTTGCCTCAATCCTAACTTTCCCGTCTTTTTTTTCAACTACTGTCTTTCCAAGTGTTGAGTTTTTTACAACTATACTTTCCATGCCACCGCCGCATATCAAAGTCTTTCCGTTGACTGTCACGTTATCTAATACTATCGTTCCGCTTCCGATTCCCTCAGATAAATACAAACTGCCTTTTATTGTCATATTTTTTAAAATAACTCCATCCCCACCAACACTTACATTTCCTTCGATTGTAGTATCACCATATGTACCTGCTTCATTGTAAATACCACCGGCAATATTTTGTAATGCTACCGCTGCCTCAGCCCTAGTAATAGGGTTTCCAGTCTTAAACGTCTGATCTTTATACCCTTTCATGTACCCATTTTCAAGAACTGCTCCTATTGCACCTTTGCTCCATGCAGCAATACTTTTATTATCTTTCATTTTCAGCAGTTCACTTGAATTTTCAGCTGCTTCGAGTCTTAATATATTAGCTATAACCGCTGCAACTTCCTGACGGCTAATTTGTTCCTTGGGTTTAATTGAACCGTCAGAATAACCTTTTACATATCCTGCTTCAATAGCTATTAATAATTCATCATAATACCAGTCACCATTCTTAACGTCAGTAAAAGAACCTGATGCTTTTGCTTTGTAGCCAAAAACATTGTTGACCAGTGTCATAAACTCTGCTCTGGTTATAGTTTTATCGGGTTTAAAGGTATTGTCACTATAACCACTCATAATACCTTTTGAACACCAATCGGCAATTTGTTTTTCTGCCCAGTGCCCACCAATGTCTTTAACAACTGCAGGCTTTGCACTTTTTGGAGCCACTTCAATCTGAGCAGCAGCAACATTTTGTACGTTACTTACAAATAGTGAGAACAGCATAAAAACACTTAGAATACAACACAAATACTTTTGTAAATTTCTCTTCATTTCCCTTACTCCTTTCAATTATGCATTATTTTTTGTTACAAAAGCTTCTTAAACCAGTAAAGCCGAATCCCCTTTCCAAACCCCAGTATAGGGATTTACCAAGAGATAATATTTATAAATTCCCATACTAAAAAACTGATTAATTGATATACATGCGTTAATTTTATCGGGATTAATTCTTAAAAGCTTTAGTATCAATTTCCTCTTTACCATTTATCCATACTGTGGTAAAAACACAGCAATGCTTAAGCCAGTAGTTTTTTAATAAAACACTAAAAAATTTAGAGGATTTTGTCTTTTTATGTGGTATATTATACTAAAATAATTCACATACTTAATCCACCTCAAAAACAGAGTAATTTAGCAAAAATTTAAAATGAATTCCAAACCTCTAACACCGGAATTATTATACAATTTTTAGCATATTATTGAACTTCATAATAACATTCGTCAATGATATGAATATGTTATACGATAATTACTATAAATTAACTTGAATATAGTAATACAAATACAGTACAATATCTACAAGAAGAGGGGGAATTGTAATGTTCAAAAGAAAAAGTAAAAAACGACCATATAAGGTAGCCATACTACCTGGGGACACAATTTTCGCACCTGCTGCTAGAGACGTATATAGAAAAGCAAAAGTTTTAGACACACAGATAAAAAATGACAATCAGGTTTTTAGAATTGAGTTTGAATCAACGGGGACTACTCACTTTGTTTCTGCAGAATTATGTTATAGAGTTCTTAACGGCATCATAATCCCGTTAGAAAAACCCACCACAAAAAAACAAGAATTATGTATATGGTTGGTTAGAAAATTTGGATTAATTGAAGTTTAAAGTTTTCCGGGCATTATGCCCTTTTTATTTTGGATTTTACATGCCTCACAAAGAATTACCGGGATTAATTAGTAAAAAAATATATAGTATTAAAAATCCCGGAGATTTATTTCCCCGGGATTTTTTATATTATATTATGCAAATATTACTTCTACAGTATGTTCCTTATTATCATTGAATAAAGGAATAAGATTTCCTTCAATGCCTTTACCGTCAACTGAAATTTTAACGTTTCCATCAGCACTACGGTAAAATCCTTCCGGTTTCTTTATTGTTATATTATACATAGCTTTACCTGTATTGACGCTGTAGGAAGTGGTCTTTTGTTCTTCCCTGATTACCGGATCAAGCACCAGACCTTTTGTAGTATATTCAACTCCGAAGGCACTCATTAGTGTCAATGTGAACCATGTTGAAGTTCCGCTTAACATAGGTCCGATATTTTCTCCATTGTCACTGTTGTTGTATTGAGTACAGAACCTCGGATTTCCAGCCTTCTCAAACGGATTTGCCATTGTTCTGAACGGAGCAACCAGGTCAACCATCCAGTATCCCATATTTGCAAGTTTTGCAGCAAGTTCCTTGTTTTTTACCGTTTTTGCAGCCTTAAACATTGCAGCTGTAGCCATCATTGTAGCGTGTTTGAATACACCGCCGTTTTCTCTGTCTCCAGGGAAATAGTGCCCTGTAGCTGTATCATTTGCAACCTTTCCAAGGTCTGTAGGTGTTACAAGCTTGATACCATAAGGTGTCTTGAGGTATTTTTCCATAACTTCAAGCATAATCGCCATCTGCTGTTCATTTGCACAGTCAGCAAGGATTGCCCAACTGAATGAGTTCAAGAAATACGAACCATCAATTTCAGGGTCTGAGGATAGGTTATCTCCCTTAGCACCAAGGTAGGTGAACTTGCCATCTTTAAACTTATTGAACAATACTCTTGCAAAGAAGTCTTCCTTCCATGCGTATTCCTGAATATTATCAAACAACTTCTTAGACATATCTTCAAGCTGTGACTTATACTCGCCATCGCCTTTTTCTACTGACAGCTGTATCATTTCGTCTATAGCAACCTTCAGCAAGAAGGCATTCATAACACTTTCTGAATAGTCACTCTCAAATGGATCGCCCATCTTGCCACCTTTGGCAATCTGCTCCTTATAACGCTTTTCCTTAGTGATTCCATCAATGAAGTCATTATCAAGCTTCAGGCAGTCATTCCAGTCCGCATTGTCAAGAAGCGGCATTCCATGCTTTCCCACAGAAATCTGTGCCGAGTATTTAAGAAGTGCCTTGATAGTCTCATAAACAGGTCTCTTTGATACAGGCTTGGTACCTGCTACTTCAACTTCTTCATCCAGGAATTTAATATCTCCCGTCAAGCTGATATAACGGTAAACTGCCTGCACAAACCAAAGTGCATCATCAGACCACTTACCCGGTTCCTTACCTTCCCAGAAGAAGTTGTGGTAAGCATAACCGAATTCAAATATCATTGAACACCATTCTTTAAGGAGCTGCTTGACAAATTCGCCTTCTCCCATGCTCGCAAAGTAGTACATGGAGGCATATATATCCTGTATTTCTCTAAAACCCAACTCCCTGTATCCTTTCTGTGTCTGACAGAAAGATCTTGATACGAAAGTCTGGTAAAGTACCTGGAATGGAAGATTTTTATTGAAGTACGTATTAAACTCTTCATCTTCAGTCTTAAGCTGCATGAAGCCAGAATACTTTTCTGCGAATTTTATAACCTGCTCAAAAGCTTTTTCAACTTCTCCAGCTTTTGAGAATTTATCAACAAGATTAGAAACTTCTTTTTTGAATACTTCTTCATTAAATGAAGGATTAACCTTATTTGAAGATAACCCTGTGAAATTGTCAAACTCAACCGTCTTATTTGCACCAATCTTTGCCTCTGCACCTAATGCAAAGAAACCAGGTCCTTTACGGTAAAAATTATTACTAAGCTTGCTAATATTCTCCGGATTTTCCAATGTTCCGTTTCCAACAAGTTCATTATAGTTTGCACAGAACTCTTTAGGAAGTTCAACGCCGTCACCATTTCTGACTATCATTGTATGGAATCTCACATCTTCTCTCGCTGGTTCGGGATAATAATCTGGAGTGATAGCGATTATTGAACCGTCATCTTTTCTTAAAATGGATGACTGCATAATAACATTTGAATAAAGTACATCCTCAAACACAGCATGTGTTGCAGGAGTTCCAAACATACCTGTATATATGAGTTTGATGTTTCTTTCCTTATCTGTAAGGTTTTTAACTTCGATCTTCTGAACCTCTGTTGCTAATGGAAGTCCTTCCATCTGCGGAAGTATAAATATAGTTCTCTTTATGGAAAGACCACATTTCGTTTTATATTCTATAACTGTATTATTCTGCGAATGAATACATGTTGCAGCTTCAACATTACTGTCACCAGGATCAGCTGAGTAGAAAATCTTCTTAAAGCCTTCAACAAGATAAAACTGACGGTTTGCAGGAAAACCTCCTTCTTCCTGTCTCATGTCCCAACGTGTAGCAAGAACCTGAGTTGCCGCATGGGATCTGAATGCACCTCTTCCAAGTCTGTCTACAACACTCTTTGGAGTTGTTTGAAGGGCATGGTCAAAGCCCACTCTGTTTCCCATAAGAAGGTTAACATAAAAGTGAGGGCCTGGAGCTGGGGTACGCAAATCTATTACATGCTCACCATTTTTATTTAATTGCCCTGCCCACACGTTTACATTTGAAAGTGCAGCTTCAATCCCTTGCTTGATATTTGTAGGAACATCTGCTTTCTGAACTTCACCGCTATTGCTTTTATAAACTGAAACACTTCCGTTGCTTTCCACTTCAAGCATCAGGGATACTCCTCCAACAGCCTGTGTCAGAAGGTATTCAGATACATCCCTGTTCTTTAAAAGTTGTAATACCGCAGGCACTTTAAAAGGCAATCCGGATACTCCTATTACACTTTTAAAAGTTGTATCTGCAAACATTGCATCAACTTTCACATTTTCGTTTAAGCTTTTAAAGCTATTTCTTAAAACCACTTCGGGAGTTAACTTAACTTCCCTCGCAACTAACTTTTCAAACATAAGAAACCTCCTCTATCTTAACAAATACTATTTGAATTTGATATATTCCATCGTCCCAAGCCCTGTGAGCCGGAAACAGTTAACTCCACCCCGATAATATAGACTATTAAAGGGGTGGAACCGTTATTATTTATCCCATTACAACTTCTACTTTATGCTCTTTACCGTCATTGAATACAGGAAGAATATTTCCGTTTATTTCCTTGCCGTCAACAACAACTTTCTTAACTCCTGTGGATACATGATCAGGATTCTTAACATCTATAACATAAGTTGATCCCCTGTACCACCTTGAAATTGAATATCCATCCCATGCTTTTGGAATACATGGATCTATTTTCAAGCCCTCAAATTCAGGTTTAATACCAAGAATCCATTGGGAGATGGCAACAAAATTCCATGCAGCAGTTCCAGTGAGCCATGAGTTCTTTGCTTCACCCTTACGTCTTGCATCTTTACCACCTATCATCTGAGCGTATACATATGGCTCTAATTTGTGGATTTCACTGATCTCTTCTGTGTATGCAGGAGCAATCTTTGAGTAATATTCAAATGCCATATCTCCTCTTCCAACAACTGTTTCTGCACATACTATCCAGGCATTGTTGTGGCAGAAGATACCTGCATTTTCCTTATAACCTGCAGGATATGTTGAAATCTCACCATATTCGATATAATATTTTGTAAATGCAGGATTGTTAAGAACTATACCATAAGGTGTATCAAGATATGTCTTAACAGAATCCATTGCCTTCATTGCTTTTCCATCTTCAAGACCTACACCTGCCATTACGCAGAAGCCCTGTGATTCAATAAATATCTTACCTTCTTCGTTTTCCTTGCTGCCTATCTTTTTGCCGAAGTCATCATATGCTCTTAAGAACCATTCTCCATCATAGCCGTACTTGAGAATAGTTTCCTTCATCTTATCCATTTCTTTCTGAGCTTCCTTGGCTTCATCATTAAAGCCCATGTATTCGCAAAGCTTTACATAGTCGCCGCCGCTGAATACAAACATTCCGGCAATCATAACCGATTCTGCAACCTTGCCTTCTTTACTTGTTGTAGTCTGGAAGGACTCGTCCGGCACATTGGAGAAGCAGTTCAGATTGAGACAGTCGTTCCAGTCTGCTCTTCCAATGAGCGGTAACCCATGAGGACCTAAGTTGTTTGTTACATGGTGGAACGAACGCTTTAAGTGCTCAAACATTGTATCTGCTTTGCTTTCATCGTTATTGAAAGGCACCTTTTCCTTCAATATATCAAAGTCTCCAGTTTCTTTAACGTATGCAGCAACAGCAAGAATTAACCACAATGGATCGTCGTTGAAATCTCCGCCTATTTCGTTATTACCTTTCTTAGTAAGCGGCTGGTACTGGTGATATGCACCACCGTCTTCAAGCTGAGTAGCAGCAATATCAATAAGTCTTTCCCTTGCTCTTTCAGGAATCTGATGAACAAATCCGAGTAAGTCTTGATTTGAGTCTCTAAAGCCCATACCTCTTCCGATACCTGATTCAAAGTATGATGCACTTCTTGACATATTGAAGGTAACCATACACTGATACTGATTCCAAATGTTTACCATACGGTTTAGTTTATCGTCGTGGCTGTTTATTGTGTATTTTGAAAGGAGTGAATCCCAGTATTGCTTAAGCTGGTTGAAAGCCTTGTCTACATCAGCTGAAGTCTTGAACATTTCAATCATTTCTTTGGCTTTCTTCTTATTTATAACACCTTTGGATTCAAATTTTTCTTCCTGTTTGTTTTCAACATAACCTAATATGAACACGAGGTCTTTTTGTTCGCCTGCTTTTAACTCAATTTCTATTGAATGTGATGCCACAGGTGACCAGCCGTCTGCAACGGAGTTGTTTGACTTACCTGCAACCACTGCCTGTGGTGCATCAAATCCATTGTAAAGACCGATAAAGCTGTCTCTGTCGCTATCAAAGCCTGTGATAGGTGCATTTACTGAATAAAATGCATAGTGATTTCTACGTTCTTTGTACTCTGTTTTATGGTAAATAACCGAACCTTCGACTTCAACTTCTCCAGTACTGAAGTTTCTCTGGAAGTTTGTCATGTCATCATATGCATTCCACAAACACCACTCAACGAAGGAGAAAAGAGTTATCTTCTTTGTTTCTTTACCTTCATTCTTTATTACAACCTTTTGAATTTCACCATTGTAATCCTGTGGAACAAAGAAAGTCACTTCTGTGCTTATATCGTTCCTCTTACCTGTAATCTTTGTATACCCAAGACCGTGCCTGCATTCGTAGCTGTCTAGCTCTTTCTTGACAGGTGACCATCCCGGTGACCAGAAATCGCCATTGTCATGTATGTAGAAATAGCGTCCGCCCATATCTATAGGCACATTATTGTACCTGTATCTTGTTAATCGTCTCAATTTTGCATCTCTATAGAAGGTATATCCTCCTGCTGTATTTGAGATAAGGGAGAAAAATTCCTGTGTTCCAAGGTAGTTAATCCATGGATAAGGAGTGGTTGGAGATGTGATTACATACTCTTTGTTTAAGTCATCAAAAAAACCGAATTTCATTTTATTGCCTCCTTGTATTTTATAATTTTCTTTTTTATCATATATGTCAGCATAACTTGCTATCAATTTTGTTGCCGCTTTAACAATAGTTATACGCTAATTATTATCTTCACTTTTTAACAGCACATGTATCCCTTGCTATAAATTTTGTGGGATAGGTGTAGGAACTAAAAGCTTTTGTACCTTGTTCTATATTGTTTATAAGTGCTTCTGTCACCTGCGTAACCATATTGTCGACCGGTATATTTACTGTTGAAAGTGCGGGCTTTACGTGAGAAGCCACAGGTATATCGTCAAATCCAATGACCGATATGTCTTCAGGAACTCTGATACCTTCATCTGTAAATACTTCCATTGCAGCTATGGCCATATCGTCATTACACGCAAACAAAGCAGTGGGAAGTTTTTTAGAATCGATAAGTTTTTTCACTTCATCGTACGTATTTTTTTTCAAAAACTCACCCTTTAATATAAACTCAGGTTTAATCTCTATGCCGTTTTCTTTAAGGGCATATCTATATGCTCTGTAGCGTTCTTTCCCGGAATATGTACCCATACGGCCTGTTATGATTCCAATTTCCCTGTGTCCCAATCCAACGAGATGGTTTAATGCCTCAACTGTCCCCTCAAAATCCGAAGAATTAACAACAATCAGACTGGAATTATTCAGCTTGTTCTTTTCTATTTCCCCAACATCATAATCTACAATCCCCATAGGATATCCCATTCTGGCTACATTTTTAATCGTGCTCAGGTCCTTTTCATTTCCTACAAGAATTGCTCCGCTTATCCTTTTCTGCATAAAAGACTGGCTGATTTTCGAGTAATCCTTGCCTGAGTAAATTGTATGCACCAAAACATAGTAACCTATGGTATTTGCAGTGTCAACAACTGTATTGATAAAAGTCGAATAGTATGCACTTTGATAGATTTTGCTTGGTCCGTCGTTTTCAGATACACTTATTACAAATAAGCCTATAGTGTTGTTGGATTTGCCTGCTAATATTCGTGCGGATGTGTTAGGTTCATAGTTATACTCTTCAATTATTTTAAGAACCTTTGCCCGGGTCTTTTCAGGAACATTAGGATAGTTGTTGATAACTCTAGACACCGTACTCCTGGACACTCCTGCCAGCCGAGCTATATCCTCACTCTTCATATCCACCCCCATGAACGCGCGTTTACTAAATTATTATACATGGGTTTGGTGTATTATTCAAGTGGGCATTTTTCTAATTTTTTATGCAAAAAGTCTTCACCTGTTTTAAGTAACGATTTCCAATTCTTATTTTGTATTGTTGAGCTGGTCTAGAGGTTGTGCCTATTGTTTTAGTGTCAAACGTCTCCACGCGTGATGGGTATATGTTCACAAATCCCCAGAAACCCCAATCATAAAGTGCTCAACCAGCTTATGGACACTTGTGAATGGGTTCATATTGATTCAAAAAAACTCCCGGTTTTTCATTCCGAAAGTTGTAAAAATAATCCTTTATTCAATGAGCCTTATGTACTGTTTTAGACCATTACTTTCTTCTGTTATATCAGTATAACCTTCATCCTCATAAAATTTGCAAAGTTTTTCAGTCGGTTTACACTCGATTAATATTAATCTTCCTCCAACAATATCCCTCGCTGCACCAATAAGCCCATAACAATCCTGAAGCATCTTTTTCCCAGAAAGAACATCATTGCTATACGATGCATCTCTTCCTAATTGACCTATTAGATACACAACAAGGTTTTGGTCTCTATCTGATTGATTACCTAGTTTTTTCCTCAACGTTTTTGACATTGTCTCGATTACAGGTATTTTCATTGTTTTCATTGCAATTGAAAAATATCCAATAATTCTAAGTTCACCTGTTTCCTCAAGATTTGATTCATCAAAATATAGATAAGTACGACATTTATCCCTTTTTTCATACTCAATCGACTTATTTCTTATAAAATCCGTTATATCTTCATCCTTATCACAATAAAAAAGAGAGAACGCATCCCTCCATAAATCCTCGTTAATATCCTCTGCTTTTATCAGGCTTTGGAGCGAAGCGTACGCAATAATTTCCCCTCACTCCTTCTCATATCAGCAACAGCATTTTTTGAATCTATATGCAAAGGCTTTATGGCTTGAACAGCCTTTTCAAGCTTTTCAACGGTCTCTTTTTTTGTAATGGCAAAATCTTTTGTAAATGAAACTGTTGCCATTTCAAACACCTCTTTCTAGTTTCTTTTTTACTCTTAATACTATTATACTCTAAAATAAGTGAAGAATCAAAATTTTTAACTTAAATTTTATTTGAAGCATCAAAAAGAAGTTCCTAAATCGTTGCGTGGAAGTAGCGGCACTCCAAATCCATGAACTACGTCAACAAGTTTGTATGATTCATTTAACTCTTTGGAAGTTTATGTTACAATAAACAATAAATTCTGATCACTAATTAATTTCATCAAGATTATACCTATTAACAGACTGAAAGAAGTAGCAAATAAGCTGCAAAACCTTTCAGTCGAAGATTTAAATATTATGTGGAATTGGATTAAAAAGTTATTGCTCGAGGTTCAAATTTTGAGTTTGAAAAAGAAATTGACGATATTTTTCAAAAGGAAGGTAAGGTGGAAAATATGGTATATGCTATTGAACGTGTTATTGAAAAAGAAAAATTAGATGCTAAAGTTGAAATCGTTCGTGAAATGATTAAAGAAGGCGATTCAATTGATAAAATATCTAGAATCACAAAATTATCTGTTGCTGAAATTGAGAAAATTGCAAAGGGTTTATCAAACTAATAAATTATATTTGAATGTATCTATTTTTGTTTGGGGGTTTCAACTTGAAAAAACAAATGTGTTTTATTCTGATTATTGTATTACTTTTATTAACTGCATGTAGTAAATTTAATTTAGAAGACAATAACTTTATATACAATGAGAATTCCAAATATGATATATATTTTAACCTTGCTGGCAATATAGGGTTTATTCAGGTGGAAGATATAAAAAAAGGGGATATTAAGCATGGTAAAATGAAGTTTATGGCAACCAATATTAATGATGATAGAATGGTTTATAAAATCGTTAGCTCTGAAGGAAAAAAAGTCTATGCTTCAGTAAGAACTCCAGGAAGTAATAAAGCTAACAGACTTATTGCACTACAAAAAGGAAAAATAGAAAAAGAAGTCGTATTTAAGGATAATCATAAACCCGCTGAAGTAATTAATGATGTAGAGTATAATAGGGTTTTTGTTGAATTAACTCAATCAAATGCTATTAATCTCCCATTAGGTACTCCTGTCCGGTTGGTTGATTATGCTACCGATGAGTACTTTGATTGTAATTTTTATATCAAAGGAGGTATCCGTGGGCATGATATAAATGGAGACTACATTTATGGGGTATCTAGTGGAGCCAAAGAGAGTTTATATACTGATGTACCAGACACTCATATTTTTAAGATTGATAGGGAAACGCTTGAAATGAAAATACTATCTAAGAAAGATTTGGGCTATTTGCCGAAAGATCTTAAAGTAAGTCCGAATGGTAAAATATACATTACAACAAATGGTCATATAGAAATGGTTGATCCTGAAAACCCTGTAACTACTACGTATACTTCTGAAGACAGACTTTGTATCTATGACTTAGAGGGAAATTTTCAAAAGGAAGTAAACTTGAAGCCGTGGTGTGATCAAATTGCAATAAATGAAGAAGGCATAGCTTATATATTACATCCAGGCAAAAGGAAAAGAAATGACTTCAAGGGAGATCTACTAACTATTTTTGATACTAATACTGATGAAGTTATCAGAACAATAGAAGGCTTAAGTGGTATTACTACTATGGAACTTAAGGATGATTATTTATTTATACAAGCGAAAAGCAAAGCATAACAATTATGGATTCAAAGTCATATGAAATACTTGGTGAAATACCAGTTGATTACAAAGGGTTTTGTGTATCTATGACTGTTGTCAAAAATAGTAACTAAAACTGGGTGAATATGATTCAATCAAGAAAATTCATGAACGAAACGAATTTTCTTGATTTTGAAACATCCACATTACCTAATGCTTCCATCTTTTATGCCTTCTTTCCAAGATATAGCAATCTCTATATCACAATTCCCTTTTTCTTTGCATCTGAATCCATCAATGAACCTATCAATACACCAAAGCTCAATCCCAAACTCATGCCTAAACTCATTCCAACAGACATTGTATTTCTGCTTATCGCTGTGCCAATTGACATTCCAATTGCCATTCCGGCTGACATCCCAAGCGGTAAATATATGCCTGTATAGTAACCCGGTGTAACCAATTTATGTTTTTTGCATAAATGGCTGACTATATTATTAAAATTCTTTAAATAAGTCCTTGATCGCTGTATATCATCTGGTTTTAAATTATCCATCAAATCCTGTTCAAAAGCATTCAGGAAATCGGTACACTCCGAACAGGAATCCGAATACTGAACAAGTCTATCTACAATATTCTTCAGTCTGTCAATACGAAAAAAATTAGCCTTCTTAGAGTCTAAGTTTGACTTTAATGCATTTATATCATCAATAATTTTCTTTGCCAAATTCTCATTACTATCCATATATCTCCACCCTTTCCTACACAAGTTGATTTGACTGAAGAACACTTTTTAACATCTATAATTCATTATAAAACGATTTGTACAAAAAGTCTATCTCGTAAGGGGTATACTCTTTCTGATTTAAATCCGCCATTCAAGGCAGATTCTGTAAAACAGTTAACAAGGCATTACGGGAAAAACTTATCGGTTATTATCGGTAGAACTTCATTCTTGAGTATTTCCGAGAATTTTTCTGGTTCATCCATCATTGAAGCATGCCCCGCATCCGGTAGGATAAAAATCTTTTTTATAGGTGCATTAATTTTTTCAAAGTAATTCTGTGCAAGTGAAGTTGGTGTTTGATAGTCATTTTCTCCAAGTACATAGACAATAGGTAGTGAATAATTCACACCATAATCGCTAGCTTTATACTCATTCATTACATAATTCATAATATTCGATTGAATATTTGAAGGATCAATAAGATAGTATGTTAACTCTTTCATCGAAATATAAGGCGAAAAGAAATAGGATAGTATTGAACGTTTGTCCAGCCCTACTGCCAAACCATACTTAATTTGCAAATCCCTTAATTTCATAAGTTTTTTGCTATCATATATACTAGGCGGGTAAGGTTTTAGGTTCTCTAGTGCTTGAATGTCCTTTTTACATTTTTTAGCCTTAGCCAAGTCCATAACTTTTTTAAACCCTATTTCTTCACCCTCCGCCCCGTTTACAACCTGCCCTACTCCAATATATGCCGAAAATGCCTCCGGGTAAGTTTGTACCAACGCTGTACCAAGAACACTTCCCCATGAATATCCTAGAACAACAATCTTCCTTTTATTAAATTTTCTTTGCAAATATTGTGTTACTTCCCATGCATCCTCTATAGCTTGCTCAAATGAAATAGTAGGAGTAACTGATTTCATGTCATTGGCGAAATAGGTTTTACCTGTTCCCCGCTGATCCCAATGCACTACTGTAAATGCATCTTCCCACTTATACTGAAAAGTATATAATAATGGCATTTCCGGTGTTCCAGGCCCTCCGTGCAGAAATAACAGTATAGGGTTTTCTACATCCTTCCCCCTAATATATAAACATTGATCTATGCCACCTATTTTTATAGTTTCCATTTTGTCAATTCCCGGTGATTCTATGCGATGTTTATACCTCATGATTACTCCATAAATTTCGCGTGCTGAAATCAATAAGGCTAACGCCAATATTATTCCTGCAATAATATTGGTTAGAGATTTTCTTAAAACATTTTTATTCTTTATAAACATAAAAATATATCCTCAACTAATATTAATATGTGCCTAATCTCTAAAGTGGTCTACACCCAAAATCATGGATACATTATTACATATATTTGGGTCATTAATCAATGTTCAGCTTTATCTAAAGATTCTTGAGAGTTAAAAGTTCTTGCCTTTACATTGCCCATCTGTATGTTCATCCAATGCGCCATATCCATGGAGCTTAAAGATGATTATTTATACAAGCGAGAAGCAAAGCATAACAATTATGAATTCAAAGTCAATCATTTTTCATAATTCATTATCTCCAAGTATCTTTTCAAACAAAAAAGAGTAGTTTTTATTCTACTCTTTCTTTTCAAGTTCATTTTTTAGTTCTTCCACAGCTATTCCAGTTAATGAGGAAATCTTATCTATATCATCTCCTGCAAGATACATATTCCTTGCCACCATTAGTATTCCTTTTTCCACTCCTATATTTATTCCTTTTTCTACTCCTATATTTATTCCTTCCTCTCTACCCTCTGCCTTAGCTGTACTAATCATGTTTGCCCTTTCATGTAGTGCATTTTCTCTAGCTTGGTACAAAGCATACTCTTTTTTATCATTACTTAAATAGTGCAGTGCTGCTTCCGCTCTCTTTATTGCAGTATCCATTTCCATCAACTCCTTCAATTCATCTTCCGATAAATCCCTGTTAAAAAACTGTAACCATCTATGAAGAGGATTCCCTTTTATATTCTTATCATGCAATCTTTTGAATTTAGGAATTTCAATAAAGTGTATCTCTATCAAGTCAGTCAGAAGATAGTCCTTTACCTCATCTTCCCACAAATGATAGCGTGAGTGAAACTTCTCAATATCCAAATAATCAAAATCCAGTATATTTATTGTGATTACCTTTGATAGAGAAACATAATCCTCACCTTTTTTAATTCCCTCAAGAAAAAGCTTCCCCCAATAGAACATTGTTCTCTTGTCCATGTTGTGCTGGTTTGTAAGCTGTACTTCAATGTCAAGCTGTGTTCCATCTTCTGTTTTTGCTCTTACATCTAATCTTCCAGCTTTGTCAGTAAGCATTTCTACTGTAAGTTCTTTATTGTCTATTATTTCCAAAGAAACAAGTTTCTTTCTGTCATCCGGGCTAAGTACTGCATTTAGAAACGAAATCAAATTCCCCTTGTTTTCTTCTTCCCCCATAATTTTCTTAAAAGCAACATCATTTAGCGGATTCAGCCTTTCCATTGTTCAGATACCCTCCATTTTTTGTCCTATATATATTATACCACTTATTTTAAGTTTTAAAAAGATGAGGTAAGTAAATCTCAGTAAATCTCGTAACTAATTTACTAATTCCCTCATCCCTAGTATATATTATACTAACCAGATTTTAAGCTGCAAATAATAAATTTTTTGTCTCAATGTTCAGCTTTAACTAAAGATTCACTATTCAAGTATTGTTCCAGTACTATTTTTACTCTTCCATCACTTCCAATAATAAAATTATAGAAAATCCCCTTGTAATTATCAGCATTTTTTGTAAACTCGCTATCCAGTAATGGCATTTCATAAAGCCCATAGGTGCTATTATTTGGTGATGCAAGCGGAACGACTTTCGTTCCCATATCCAGGGGATAGGTTTCAGTTTTATTTAAATTTTGAATACTGGCTTTCAAAACCCTGTCAATACCATAATCACTAACAAGTATAGTTTCCATTGTGTTGACACGCACAGCCACAGGTTCTCCATTTTCCATTTCAAAACCATCTATCGTCCCGAATACTCTTTTACCGCCCAACGCCAGATATTGTAATCCATCGGTCATTAAATCAACTGTGTTCAAAGGACCCTTAACAAACTTAAAGCTGTTTTTTATCTTTTCCATTGTACCTTGTTCCCAAAACTCAACATTAATACTTATTTCTGCTTCCCGAAACAGCTCGTCATCGAAAAACATCGAGTTATACGACCCAATATGAGCGATAGAAGAGGACACCTCCTTTATTTCATACTTACCCTTCCGTAATAAAGGATCTTCTATCGTATAAGATTTTTCAAAGTCACTACTGTGATGGCGCGGTATTAATTCGATTTTACCTACATTGTTATCTCCGTCATACATGTACCATATAGGCTGAGACATTTCTGTTGCTTTAATATCCCAATTATCCGGTATCTCCACAGCAAAAAAACTTGATCCCACTACCTTAAATCCTTCGTTTGACGCCTCTGGTTTTTGGTCTCCCAGAAGATTAATCCACTCGGTCACATTAGCAATCTGCTTAGACATGGCTATATAATCACTGCTTGTCTCTTCATCATCAACAGGATACTGCACATCAGAGGGCCACCTTATATAATAGGTATAGCCATTACCCTGCAGAAGAATTTGCTGGGGTTGTGGGGCCTGTTTCATATCCTGTTCGGTTATTAATTCTCCTATATCCCTTACTACAGTGAATAATAGTCCCATACCATTATATTTTTCATATACTTTCTTGCTGAAAAATTCAATGCTGTTTTCTGATTCTTTCACTATATACTTATCCTTCCATTCCTGCGGAAGTTTCAATGAAAATCCAAGGGCTTCACTTTTATAATTATGCATTATCTTAATACCCATTTTGATTTTTATATCAGCATTTTGATTACAACTTATGCATAATCCCATAATACCTATGAGCAATCCCACAAACATCAATGAAATTATCCCTCTCCTCTTTTTACGCAAATCGAATAGGCTTGCAAACCTTTTTTTCAGCATCTTCTTCCCACCTCCAAAAGATGTTGAAAACACTGCTTTTGACCTATTCCCTTTGTAAATTGCCATCAGTATTGCCTCACTGTAATCTTTTCGATAATCCACGTTTTGATTTTCTACCACTGCGGCATCACAGGACAATTCCACATCCTTATTTGCTTCGAATGACATAAAATGGACCAACGGATTGAACCAATGGACTGCTCTGGCAAGTAAAAACAGTGTCTTATATAGAATATCCCTGCGTTTTATATGAATAACTTCATGGCGTAGTATCATCCTTAAATGCTGTTTTGAGAAATCTGTATCTGGTAATAAAAGAACTGGATTCCAAAAACCTAAAACCATAGGGCTTTTGATTATTTTGCATATCATTATAGGTACATTTCTATTAATCTTTATCTCTTCTAATACTCTGTCATAAGTCTCAAGTAGTTCTTGACTTGTAACATGAAGACACCAAGATTTAATTTTTCTGCGGTATGAAAAATAAATGATCAGTTGGTATACCAAAAATAAAACAGCACCCACAATCCATAGAATACTTAAAATTTTTACTATATTATAACTACCAATGGTAGATGCCTGATGATGTGCAGCTTCATTCTGAGGCAATACCAGGTTATTATTAGCCGGAATTTTATCCGCAGAATTTTCATTTATCGTATTTTTAATCATCTGCCCTTCAATTGCTTTATTTTGTTCAATCAGATGTATGCTTTGCTGATTATTAATTTTGCCAGCAGATGTTGTCACTTCCGATTCATATAACCGTATAGGGGCATTTGATAATGAAATGTTAAAAGGTATGAGTAGCCGTACTGCCAAAACCAGCCACACCCAACATCTCCATTTTGCAGTATAGTTTTTGTCCAGTACCTTTGAGAATATCAGTAATAATACAATTACAACTGACACAGCCAGTGTAATTTCCACAATCGTCTGAAAAAATTTTTCAACCATTGCATTACACCTCACCCTTTGATTTTTCTTCAATGAATTGTCTCAATTCCTCCAGATCTTCGTCACTGATTACCTGATTTTGATATAGTTCTGCTACCATGTTTTTTACAGAACTATTGTAATACTTTTCTAAATATCTCTTGTTTTTTAATCTCATGTAATCCTCTTCCTTAACCAAAGGAATGTAAATATTGCTTTTGCCTTGGCTCTCGCATTTCAAAAAACCTTTATCCACTAACCGTGCAAGAAAATTCAATACCGTAGTCTTAGCCCAGCCCTTATCGCTCAGAACTTCTCCTATATACAAAGATTTAACCGGCTCATTAGCCTTCCATATAGCCAACATAATCTCCAATTCACTTTCAGACAGCCTTTTCATAATTATCCTCCACTTTTCTTCTACACACGTAGAGCATCGATCTAATTATATTCTACATGTGTAGAGCATCATCGTCAAGGTGTTCATATAAATAGTTTATACTTTTTTAATATCTTTTCATTTTCTTTTAATTCTCCTTTCACCGCCATTTAATTTTCGAGGGATAAGATAAAGATGTAGCAGGTGCCCCGTAACAGAATTAATTTCTATAGTGTTCGGTGCGCAGGCAGAAGAAGTGCATTTTTAACATTATGAAAGACTAGAAATTAGTAATGTTAAAAAGCACTAGCAAACACAAAAAATTAAAGGAGGCAACAAAAATGAAAAAAAATTTATTTAGAACATGTATTGGTTTAGCAGTCGGAGGATCACTTCTGATAACTTCCACAATTATGAGTATGGCATCAGGTCCTACAGGTTATGAGCTACTGAAATCAGCTGTTAAAAACTCAGACAAAATTGAAAATGCAACATTTATTATGTCGGGCACCTTAACTGATAACGACAAGGAATTCATGAATGTAAATTCCACACTAAAAATTGAAAGTGATCAATTAATAAGTGGTGCCATTTCCGTAGACACAGACAAAATTGACAAAAGCTATACTTTCTTTGGAAGCCAAAACAATATGGTTTTTAAAGATGACGATTCAAAAGTGTATAACAAAGTGAACTCCAACAAAAAGGAAAATGGAAGAAAAATCAAGAAAAGAGCTCATTCAAGCGAAAATTATAATACCCCCCAAATGGATGCAATCTGCGAAAATATTGTTGACACTTTAGTCGGCAACCTTAAGAACGAGGTAGTTTCAGAAGATATCGGTGATGGTCAGAAATTAATCAGTATAAATCTTGATAAAGATGAAATTCCTGCAATCTTCAACATGCTTCTAAATGTAAAGGCAGATGTAGAATGTGATGAAGAATACAATAATCACGATAAAATGCAGAAAATCTTAGGCATTAACCCCAAAGACTTCAAAGCTCCCGAACTAACAAATAATGTCCAAGCAGAGAAAATCGATGTAAATATCGTAGTTGACAAAGATAACATTATAAACGAAATGGATATAGAGATTGAAGTTACGGGAAATGATGATGAAAACCAACTTCACAACCAGAAACTTACATTAAGCTTCGATGTATCCGGAATTAATTCTACTAGTGTTGACACTATAGATTTGAATGGACAAAAAGTAAAGGAAATCTCCTCTGAAGATTTTAACCTGACTAGAGAGTAAAACATTACCAAACAGTTAAAGCAGAGATGCAATATTGCAGAGCAATGCTTTATAAGTGAACTTATGCTGCGAAAACATGAGATATTGCTTCTCTATTTTCGTAGCATAAGTTCCGGGTACACAGATAAATATATATACTTCATGAAAGGGTGAATTTGAATGGAAAAAATAATTGAAGTAAGAGATCTTAAAAAAATATATAAAAACGGCAGAGGTGTAACTGACGTAAATTTTGATATAAATCAGGGTGAAATCATTGGACTATTAGGGCCAAACGGTTCGGGAAAAACAACAATAATGAAATGCATAACAGGACTTGTCAATATGGACAATGGAACTGTAAAAATATGTGGCACTAGTATTATTGATGATTTTGAGAAGGCCATAATAAATGTGGGCTGTCTTATTGAAACTCCGTCAGCCATTGGAAATCTGAGCTGTTATAACAACCTTAAGCTGATATCAAACTTCTATAGCAATATAGACTTATCAAGAATAGATGAGGTACTTCAGATAACAGGACTTTCCAAATATAAAAACGACAAGGTAAAGAACTTTTCACTAGGCATGAAGCAAAGACTTGCGATAGCAATGGCCATTTACCAAAAACCAAAACTTATAATACTCGATGAGCCTGCAAATGGCCTTGATATAGAAGGTGCCAAGGAGCTGAGGAAAATTATCTCCGGACTTGCAAAAGAGTTTATGATAAGCTTCCTGATCTCAAGCCATCAAATTTATGAAATTGAAATGCTGTGTGATAAAATCCTTATAATTAGCAATGGAAAAATTATTGAAAACTGTGACGTCAAGAGTGTCAAGAACGAAGGAATTTCGCTTGAAGATTATTTTATTGAAAAAACAAATTCAAATCAGGGAGGCCTAACAATATGAATACAATATTAATCGGTACCAGGAATGAAACTTTCAAAATATTTTCCAAGAAAAAGTTTATATTTCTGTTTTCAATCTCAATACTATTAACTGTCGTAGCATCAGTTATCAATTTATTGACTAACCGGAATCTAGGTGCCCCTTTGCTTAACAATGCCAATCTTCCGGTAACTGTTTTAAATTTTATGTCACCACTTATCCTGCCGTTATTTGTGCTCATGTTAACAAGCGACCTGTTTTCAGGGGAATACTCCGACAACTCAATAATTATGACGCTGGTAAGACCTATTACACGCAACAAACTCTATATTTCAAAAATTTTAGCCCTTGTAATAAGCATTTTGGGTCTTCTGCTGGGTACTTTTATAATTTCCGTCGCCGCAAGTCTCTTTGGAGGTAATTTGAGTGCTTGTTTGTCAAAACTCCCGTCAAACTTTATAGCTTATGTTTCTTCGGTTATACCTATGCTGCTTATAGCCATTATCACCGCTTTTGTAGCTCAATTTACCAAAAGCGGAAGCCTCACTGTTGTAATTATGATACTAGCCTCAGTATTAATGTCGGCTACATCGCTTTTTATCCCGGAGCTAGTAGCTTTTGCACCAACTACGTACCTTTCATGGCACAGGAATTTTTACAGTGAACTTAATTTATCAATAATTATAAATGAATTTTTATATATACTTGCATATGGTATAATATTTATGTTTGCAGGTACTTACCTGTTTGCAAAGAAGGACATATCATAGTGCCCTGTAACAGAATTTATTTCTAGAGCATGCGGGGCACAAACAGAGGAAGTGCATTTTTAATATTTTATACACTAAAAGTTTGTTATATTAAAAAGCACTAGTCAGGGGGACTTTAAGATGTCTATCAGGTTTAAATTGATTTTATCGAATATACTGATGATTGTAATTCCTTTAATTTCAGCAGTAATTCTGTCAATAATTTTGATAGGTATAAATTTGGGTAAAGCGGGAGTATTGAACCATAACCGCCATAGGGATGTTACCTCTCAAGCTGCCCAGAATGCATTTAAGGAATTCATTACCATATCAAATGATGCTTTAAATAACCCAGATAAATTCAAGAACGTGAATCACCTAGAAAACATTGACAGGAAACTTAAAGCATTCAACGGTAGTCTAGGGTTTACAATTGAAAACAAAATCTATTATCTTTCAGCTAAAATAGACAACCAGAAATTCCAGGACTACCTGAATTCAAATGCTGTCAGCGAAAAATCCGAAGACGCTCAGGAGCATTCATTTGAAGAATTGGACTATTTAAGCCACAAGTTTAACTTATCAACAGGTGAAGCTTGCGTACTTTATATTTTTTTAGATACCAGGCCTCTGGAGAATTTTTTTAACAGCTTTGTATCAGACTTCATGGGATGGTTCCTTATAATAGTACTCCTGACTAACGGAGCACTGACATT
Organism: Bacillota bacterium; assembly: GCA_023398495.1. Classification (GTDB taxonomy): domain Bacteria; phylum Bacillota; class Clostridia; order Acetivibrionales; family Acetivibrionaceae; genus Acetivibrio. Next base: position 91,485 of record JAEWSG010000039.1, on the reverse strand, counting down.
TATTGTGTCAAGGAGTATTATCAAGCCCTTGAAAAAACTCAAATTTGGAGCAGAACAGATAAAAGACGGGAATCTATCTTTTGTAATAGATGAAAAATCCCGGGATGAAGTAGGAGAAGTGTGCCATGCGTTTGAAGAAATGCGTCAACGACTGAAAAGTGCACTTGAACAGCAGCTCAAGTATGATGAGGAACGCAATGAATTTATTGCAAGTATATCTCATGATTTAAAAACACCCATAACCTCCATTAAAGGCCATATTGACGGCTTAAGGGATGGTGTTGCAGACACGCCGGAGAAAACCGAAAAGTATATGGACATTATATATAAAAAGGTTATTGATATGGATAGGCTCATAAACGATCTAACCTTTTACTCAAACCAGACTTTAAAAAAAGTACCCTTTAATTTTTCTAAAGTCAACCTTAAGATTTTCATAGAAGATATGATGGATGAATATCAGATAGAATTGGAAAAACTCGGCATTAGCATCTCAATCAGTTATAATTTATCAAGCGATACGCTTGTGAAAGCAGATTCGGAAAAACTTAAAAGAGTTATTGCAAATATATTTGAAAACTCGTTAAAATACATGGATAAAGAAAACGGCTTTATAAAAATAGATGTACAGGACAAACAGGAAAAAGTTTTAATAGGCATCCACGATAACGGAGAAGGAATTAAGAAAGAACATTTACCAAATATATTTAACAGATTCTACAGAGCCGATCCATCAAGAAACACTTTAAAGGGTGGCAGTGGTCTTGGACTTGCAATCGCAAGCCAGATAATTGAAGAACATGGAGGTAAAATCTGGGCTGATAGCGAATTAGGTAGTGGAACCAGCATATATTTAGAATTGGAAAAGGTAGGTATGGATAATGAAAAAAAGGGTGCTGATAATTGAAGATGAGGTCTCCATTGCAGAGCTCCAGAGAGATTATCTCGAAATCAATGGGTATGAAGTTGCAATAGAAAAGACAGGAGACAAAGGACTTTCCAGGTCATTAAAAGAGGATTTTGACCTGATTATTCTCGACCTCATGCTTCCTAATATAGATGGGTTTGAAATATGCCGGAAAGTAAGGGAGACTAAGAATACACCTATACTAATGGTATCCGCACGTAAGGAAGATATTGATAAAATAAGAGGCCTAGGACTTGGAGCAGATGACTATATCACAAAGCCCTTCAGTCCAAACGAGCTTGTGGCAAGAGTTACAGCTCACATATCACGTTACGAAAGGCTCGTAGGAAGCAATGAAAAGAAAACTGAAACAGTTAATATAAGAAACCTCATTATAGACAAAGATTCCCGCAGAGTATGGTTTGAAGATCAGGAAATAACCCTTACGGGCAAAGAGTTTGATTTGCTACTGTTCATGGCTCAAAATCCCAATAGAGTTTTTTCACGCGAGGATTTATTTGATAGCGTCTGGGGAATGGATGCCTGCGGGGATATTTCAACTGTCACCGTTCATATAAAAAAGGTCCGGGAAAAAATAGAACCGGACAGTTCAAAACCTCAATACATTGAAACTATATGGGGAATTGGCTATAGATTTAAAGTTTAATATATAATTTACACATAAAATAGTTATCACCCATGAAACTCCCCGGATTATGAAATTTCTAAAAAAACATAATGTTTTTACAAGTATAATGTTATATAATAATTATTGTATTTAGTAAACCAAATAGTTATAAGGGGGGTATTAAAATGTATCAAAGAAAAAGATTAATTATGGGTGTACTTACAATTTTTCTTGCTAATGTCCTTATGTTCTCACTCCACTGTTCAAAACCTGCCGAGACGTCTGCTGCCGTTTTAGGGAGCCCTACACCTACTCCTGGATTCGGAGTTTATTTCACATTAGCACCAATCACTCCACTGCCAACCAGGCCAATTCCTACGACTTTTCCGGAAAATCCTCCGGTTAACGATGAGTTGACTGATGACACAGTTATCTATTTTCCCGATTATTTATTGGAGCAGCACATTAGAAAATCAATATCAAAATCTACCGGAGACATTTTCTACGGTGATGTCAAGGAACTTGAATACCTTTCTGTAGAATCTGTATTTGATTTTGAAGGTATACAGTTTTTAACAAACCTAAACAATTTATATGCATTCAGCAAAGAACAGAATTATACTTTGGATCTGAGTGCAATAAGGGGTTTAAAAAACCTTACCAGTTTAAATTTAAACTACTATGTCACAACTACCTCCGACTTAGTGCACTTAAGTGGGCTTAACAGCTTAACAAATCTATCTCTAAGCACATATAAAGTCAGGGATCTTACCCCTATAGGCAACATACCTAATTTGGAAGAATTAACACTCACTATCGGTGTAGACCTTAAGATGAAACCGCTAAACAATCTTAAGAAATTACATACACTATATGTGCATAACAACTCAATGACCAATTTAAACAATTATTCAGAACTCAATATTCCAAATCTGACTACACTTAGTATAGCCGGATGTAAATTGAATGACATAAACGGTATTGCAAATATGAGAAATCTGACAAAATTGAATCTTGGTTATAATAAGAATATTAATGACATAAGCGTTTTAAGTGGCCTAACCGAGCTTACTTACCTTTCTCTTACTAACAACTCTATAATAGATGTAAGCCCTTTGTGCAACTTAACAAACCTTGAATTCCTGTATATAGGTAACAACCCTATAGTTGATGCCGAACCCTTAAGTAATCTTACCAACCTTAATGAACTTAACTTAAGCAATACTTCTATAGAGGATGTAAGCCCTTTAAGTAGTCTAGATAATCTTTCCATACTAGACTTAAGTAATACTTCAATAAAGGATGCAAGCTCTTTAAGCAGTCTGGTTAATCTTAAGGTACTATACCTAAAGTCTAACCCTCAACTTGATGTAAGCACATTATCCACTCTGCCTTCAAGTGTTCAAGTAGTGATAGATACAACTTCTCCTTATACTCCTTCACCTACACCATTTCCAACAAGGTATTTCTCTCCAAAGTTACCAAGCTTTGATCTTGGCGATGTTAATGTAGACGGAAAGGTTGATTCTATTGACTTTGGACACATGCGGATGCGTCTTCTTGGAATTACAAAACAGTTACCCTATGAGGATTTTGCCAATAATACCACTGCATTAGGAGATTTAAACGGAGATGGCAAATTTAATTCTATTGACTTCGCAAAATTGAGACAATACCTTACAGGTAAAATATCACAGCTCTGATAAAGTTCAGGTAATCAAATAATTAAGAGCCCAATACGGTTAACTATTGGGCTCTCTTTATTCTTTATTAAAGAATTCAACTTTTTAGGAAGTTTTTATTACTGTAGAAATTCTTTATATGTGGCATACCACTAGCGGTCATTGTCGTGGCATACCATGTCAATAACAATTGCCATGGCAAGTACTAAAATCTGATCCTCTCCATCATCAACTTCAACACCATAAGTGTCACTGAAAGAGAAGAACTCCTTTGAAACCCGTCCAATCAGCCTTCTGTCATTAAAAATCTTAAACTCATGGGCTAAAAACTCGCCTTCTACATAGTAGTTTGCTTTGTCACTGGAAATATCAAAATCATTCCTGAAAAGTGCAAACTTTTTCTTTATGGTGGCAATCATCTCTCCATCTATGTATATATTGTATTGGGGCATAAAGTTGAAAAGCTGCTGTTCAATGTAGCACTTTTCATTTTCATTAAGATCGAAAATACGAAGCTTTTTGCCAAAGGATAAAAGCTGGCTTTTTACAATCAGGACGTCTTTCTCATTTTCATCTTTAATGAAAAACTTATCTCCAAGCGAAAATATTTTTTGTTTTATAATGTATCGCATTATTATCCCTCCATTAAGTACCATCTCAATTCATCTGACTTACAGAAAATTCATATATCATTCCTAAGATATATTTTCGTAATAAAGCAAAGTCTATTGAATTAATCGATCCATCTCCATTCAAATCTGCTGCACCTATACCATTCATATCGGGAAGAGAATCCTTTAAGCCCAGTAAATGCTTCCTTAACAACGCCAGATCTATTGAATTTACGATGCCATCAAGGTTCAAATCACCAAAAAGCATTTCTTTTTCAGAATCTTCAATTATTAATGTGTCAGGTAAAGCATTAACAACACTATTAGTTGCCTCCCATTTAACAGTACTGCCATCTTCACAAATTGCCATAACATAACTATATCCAGCTACTATTTGTTTCACATTTTTCAGTTCTTTTGGTGCCGTATTAATATTTAATCCCCATACAACAACTGTTCCATCTTCCTTCAAAGCTATGTTATGAAAATAACTGCAAGCAATAGCCTTAACATCTGTAAGCCCTTGTGGGACATCAAACGCACCTCCCCAATCATCACCAATTGATATAACTGTACCATTACTTTTTAGTGCAAGGGAATGACGACCTGAAGCTGCCACAGACTTAATATCCTTCAATCCCCCCGGTATATTACATTCATCATACTCATTACCTCCCCAAGCTGCAAGGGTTCCATCTTCTCTTAGTGCTAATACAAAATCATAACCACAAGCTATTTCTTTTACTCTTCCTAAATTGGATGGAACATTACACTGACCGTTATAATTATCCCCCCACACTAATACTGTACCATCCTCTTTTACAGCTGCAGTAAATCTAGTCCCACATGCAATACTTTTTATATTAGTTAAGTCCTCAGGTTCATTAGCACCAGTTGTGTTAGTGCCAGACATGTAAACCCTCCCATTTTCATCCAGCACAGCACAATGGTAGTATCCAACTGCTACAGCTTTAGCGTTCTGAAGTCCTGGGAATAAAGGTGTTATATTATCTATACCATGCAAGCTGCCCCAATATGAATACTGCCCATCCTTTGTGATACCCCAGAGAGAATCTTCTCCACCAAAAACCTTCTTAAATCTAACATTGTTTACTGAAGGAGTTGGCGTAGGAACTTTTGTGGAATCAGAAGTAGGAGTAGGGGACAAATATGGATCTGTGTTCACAGGATTTTCTACTTGTAGCCACTTAAATCCCTCAGGTACATTACACTGTTTATAGAAATTATAACCCCAGGCTACTATTGTGCCGTCATCTCTCAATGCTACTGTATGATTCTTTCCAGCAGCTATGCTAATAACTCTGTCCAATCCCTGAGGGACATCGCATTGCCCATAATTATTAGCTCCCCATACAACAACGGTCCCATCCTCTTTCAACGCAACTGTGTGATAGTCACCTGCAGCTATATCTTTAACATTTTTTAATCCTTTCGGAACTTTGCCCTGATTATAATAATTATACCCTGTAACGACGACAGTTCCATCTTCCCTTAAAAAAACCAAATGGGAAGATCCTGCCGCAACTGCTTTGACATGGGATAGATTTCTAGCATTTGTAAGCTGCCAGAAATCATTTTTTCCCCAAGCTATAATACTTCCATCATTGTTTATCCCAACTGAAGAATTTTGTCCTTCAGAAACTTCTATCACATTGGTAAGTATTTCATTAGGTATGTAGTAGTTTTCAATAATCCTTACCTTTTCACTTTTTTCCTCCCCATGTAAAGTTATAGATCCATCAAAACTCACACTTAACGTAGTACCATTGCCAAAATCAACGCTTTCTGAATGCGGTGCACAGTCAATTACTACTGAATTTTTAATTCTAAAATATGGCCGGGACACATCTTTGTAAAACCTTTTATAGTCAGGCGAAACACTATCAAACCCTTTTGAAACATCAATTATAGCATACTCACCACTAACTCCTTCCCCCCATACGTACACCTCACCATTGTCTTTTATTGCAACAGTAACATTTCCACCAGCTAAAATAGAAGTTTTTCCTGTGGATGTATCATTTTTTGCATGAACAAATTGGCTACTGGTTAAATATGATGTTAATAACATCAATGTTAATAAAACAACAATACTCATTTTCACTTTCATATTAAAACTCCCCTTCAATATTAGTACAAGTCAATTATATCACTTGACTAATTTTAACACCATATAAAAGAAATGCACTTTCTTAGGCATTAAAAATATGCCCGGCTTTGAATTTTTCACCACTTCAAAGTCCAGGCATGTTTTAACCAGGTAATAGCTGATATCAGCTATATAGAAAAAAACTTAAAAACCCAAAAAGTCGGGCAGCAATTTATGCCTTCTTCAATGCAATAACTTCTTTTGCCTTATTTACAATATCTTCAGCAGTCAGACCATACATCTTTATCAATTCATCCGGTTTACCTGACTTACCGAATTTGTCCTGAACACCAACCATTTTTACAGGTACAGGATAATTTTCAACCAGAACTTCCGCCACTGCACTTCCAAATCCGCCCATTATGGTATGCTCTTCACAGGTAACAATAGCACCTGTTTCCTTTGCAGCCTTAATTATAATGTCCTTGTCAATGGGCTTTATTGTGTGAATATTCACCACTCTTGCACTGATTCCCTGAGCTTTAAGCTGTTCTCCCGCTTCAACAGCATACCCGGTCATATTTCCGGTAGCAATTATTGTTACATCAGTACCTTCGGATAAGGTAATACCTTTACCCAATTCAAATTTATATGTACTTTCGTCAAATAATACAGGAACAGCAAGACGTGAAAATCTCAGGTATACAGGACCATCTATCTTTAAAGCAGCAATAGTTGCGTGTCTTGCCTCTACCGCATCAGCCGGGCAGATTACAGTCATATTCGGGATAGACCTCATTAAAGAAATATCTTCAATAACCTGATGGGAAGCACCATCTTCTCCAACAGTTAGTCCCGCATGGGTAGCACCTATCTTCACATTTAATGCAGGGTAGCATATCGAATTTCTTACCTGTTCAAACGCCCTTCCCGCTGCAAACATTGCAAATGTGCTGGCAAAAACCACTTTACCACAAGAAGCTAGCCCTGCAGCGGCAGTCATCATGTTTGACTCGGCAATTCCCATATTTATAAACCTTTCAGGGTATTTCTTCTTAAAAACGTCTGTCTTTGTGGACTTTGAAAGATCTGCGTCCATCACCACAATTCTTGTATCTTCACCTATCTCTGCCAGAGCATTTCCATAGGCCTCTCTAGTAGCTATTTTTTTCTGCATTTATATTATACCTCCATTCCAGCTAAAACTGCATCCAGTTCAGCTATAGCCTTTTCCGCCTGCTCCTTATTAGGAGCTGTACCATGCCATCCGGCCTCATTTTCCATAAATGAAACACCTTTACCTTTTATAGTCTCAGCAACAATCATAGTTGGCTTTTCTTTGGACTTTTTCGCTTCATCTATCGCTTCGATAATTTGTAAATGGTCATGACCATTTATAATAATAACTTTCCAACCAAAGGCTTTAAACTTCTCTTCAACCGGTTCAGGAGACATTACATCACTAATTTTCCCATCTATCTGTAAATGGTTATGATCCAAAAATACTATAAGATTATCAAGCTTATAATGTGCCGCAGCCATTAAAGCTTCCCAGACCTGCCCCTCCTGAATCTCACCGTCACCTATCAAAGCATATACATTTCTGTCTTTATTGTCGAGCTTTCCAGCTATGGCCATACCAACTGCAGCGGATATACCCTGACCTAAAGACCCTGTTGACATGTCAACCCCTGGTACATATCTCATACTGGGATGCCCTTCTAAAAAGCTGTCTACCCTTCTGAATTTTGGCAACTCCTCTTTTGGAAAAAATCCTTTCTCAGCCAGTGCTGCATATAGAGCTGGAGAACAATGTCCCTTTGATAAAACAAATCTGTCCCTGTCTTCCCACTGGGGATTCTTTGGATCAATCTTCATCACATTAAAGTACAATACTGTAACAATATCAGTACAGGAAAGTGACCCTCCCGGATGACCTGATTGAGCATTATATACTTGCCCTATAATATGTTTGCGCAAAATCGCAGAGTACTTTTTTAACTCTTTTATCTGATCTTCGTTCATAATACATCTCCTAAGAAAAATTTTTTCGTAATAAGTATACTACAATGAGTAGTTTAAGTCTACAAATACCACTGCGTTTTTTTAAGTTCCAAAAAAAACAAACTTTTTCAGAAGAATAGTATAACATTTAGGTTTCAATCCTCAATCGTAAGTTTTAAAGCCTTCACCAAGTACTTCCCTGACATCTGCCAATATTATAAACGCACCTTGATCAACACTCTTAACTATGCTCTTGAGCATAGGTATTTGTCCTCTGTTGACAATACAAAGCAGCACCTTTTTATTATTTCCGGTATACATTCCTGTTCCATCAAGTGCAGTTACTCCTCTGTCTAAATCCGTTAAGATCCTGGAAGCTATTTTTTCAGAGAGATCCGAAATAATGAATACCGCCTTAGCAAAATTAACTCCCTCCAAAATAGCATCAATTACTTTTGAACTTATAAATAAAGTAACAATAGCATACAAACCCAGTTGAAAACTTTTAAACGCTACTGCTGCAAGTATTATAACGCTAGTATCAATAAGCAAAAGCATCTCACCCATTGTAAATACAGGTAAAAAATGAGTTACTATTCTTGCCGCAAGATCGGTTCCTCCTGTAGTAGCACCCGACTTAAATACAAGACCAAGCCCTACTCCCATTAAAAAGCCTCCAAACAGAGCGTATAAAAGTATATCCTGCGGATAAATGAGGCTCTCTGCCTCACCAAGGAAATTTTTTATAAAGGCATTTGTAAATGGCTCAGTCAAATCAATAACAACCGATAACAATACTGTTCCAAAAAAAGTCTTTAGAACAAACTTTTTCCCGATAAACCGCATCCCGAGTACAAATAGTGGAACATTCAAGGCCAACATGGTTATCCCGACCGGAAACCTACCCTTGCTCATATAATAAAGGACTGTAGCAATACCGCTGACTCCTCCCGGTGCAATCTTATATGGAACCAAGAAAATATTTATTGAGCCTGCCGTTATAATAGACCCTATAACAATCATTAAATAATCTTTCCAATACTTTGACAACTTCTCATTTAAACTCATTTTATACCTCTGCCAAATATCTCAAATTTATTTTATGTTTCCCAATCATAATAAAAATCATCCAATATGCTGAGGAATAACGAAAAAATGGCACCTATATTATTATTAAACCTGATGTTAAAGCTTGCAGAATATTAACCAACCTACTTTTATTGAATATTGTGTTTATGCTATAATGTGATGGACATAATATAATTAATATTAGAAACTTGCTGTAAATGGCTGATTTGTGTACAAATAATAAATGCTATTATCAAGGAGATTGCAATGAAAGTTCTTCATTTAATCGGCGGAGGAGACATCGGTGGAGCAAAAAGCCACGTTCTCTCCTTAGTAAACGAGCTTGGAAAACACATAGACGTAAAACTGATAAGTTTCAGGAAAGGTGCGTTTGCGGATGATGCACGCAAACTTGGTATAAATGTCGATATTATCAAAACCGGCACCATTTTTACAGACGTCAGAAAAGTATTGGAAATAATTAAATCCGAAGGTTACGAGCTGATACATTCTCATGGTGCAAAGGCAAATATGGTTGCAGTCGCAGTAAAGAAGATTACAGGACTTCCGGTAGTGACAACAGTTCACAGTGATTATAGGCTTGATTACCTTCAGAACATTATAAAAATGTTTTCTTTTGGTATGGTAAATACGTTGGCACTACGTTTTATTGACTACTATATAGGCGTTTCAAAAAATTTCAAGGATATGCTGATTGAAAGAAGATTCAATCCACAAAATATATTCACAGTCTATAACGGTATAGATTTTGATGATAAGGGTTTGCAGCTTACAAAAGAAGAGTTTCTTTCAAAATACAAACTTAATTTCGGCAAAGATGATGTGCTTATTGGAATCCTTGCCAGACTTCATCCTGTAAAAGGTATCAGCACATTTTTACAGGCTGCCGCTGAAGTAGTAAAACAAAATTCAACTGTAAGGTTTCTGATAGCCGGAGACGGTGAAGAGAGAAGAACTCTCGAACGAAAGACAGCTTCTTTAGGACTTGAAAAAAATGTGTATTTTCTTGGCTTTATTAATGAACCCTATGAATTTATCAACAGCATAGACATTAATGTTCTTACTTCTTTAAGTGAAAGTTTCCCCTATTCAATATTGGAGGGCACACTTTTTAAGAAAGCTACCATAAGCAGCAATGTTGGGGGTATTTCTGACCTTATTGATAATGAACTTAACGGTTTCCTTTTTGAACCTAAGGATTATCAAACACTTTCCAAACAAATGCTAACTCTTGTTAATGATGCATCCTTAAGAGAGGAAATGGGGCAGAAGATACACCAAAAGGCCAGCACGTATTTCTCCCTTAAAAATATGTGCAATACCCAACTCGGTATTTATGAAAACATAATAGGCAGAAGTCTTGATAAAAAGCTTCCAAAACACCAATATGATGCGATAATCTCCGGTTATTATGGATTTAAAAATATTGGAGACGATGCCATGTTGATGGCAATAATAGATAATCTTAGGATGTGTAAGAAGGACATCAGAGTACTTGTCCTTTCAAAAAATCCTGTTGAAACAAGACGCATTTATAACGTTTCTTCAATAAACAGAGTAAATCTTATTCAGATACTTTTTATTATGAAACATTCAAAATTATTCATAAGTGGTGGCGGAAGCCTGATACAGGATAATACAAGCACACGCTCCCTTATTTATTATCTTGGCATGATCTGGCTGGCAAAAAAAATGAAAATGAAGGTTATGATTTATGCAAACGGCATTGGTCCACTAAATAAAAAGAATAATAGAAATCTTACAAAACACGTGGTTAATGATGTGGATGTAATTACTCTGAGGGAAGAGTTGTCCTATAAAGAACTTGTCAATTTAAATGTAACAAAGCCAAACATTTATGTAACAGCCGATCCGGCTTTTACCATAAAAGCAGAAAACTCTGAACATACTGACTTTTTACTGGAAAGTGAAGGAATTAATCCTAATCTTCCTTTTATAGGTATTTCGGTTAGAAGATGGAACAATCATGCCAAATATGAAATAACTATTGCGAAGGTAGCTGACTATATTATAGATACTTACGGTATAAATGTATTGTTTATTCCCATGCACTACCCGGGTGATCTTGTTATTATTGAAAATATACTTTCAAAAATGAAAAATAAGGGCTATGCAGTCAGAAAAAAGCATTCCGTATCAGAAACTCTTGGAATAATCAGCAAAACCCAAATGCTTATAGGTATGAGATTGCATGCTTTGATATTTGCAGCAAGCATAGGTATACCTGTAGTTGGAATTGTTTATGAGCCCAAGGTTGAAGGCTTTCTAAAATACGCAAATCAAGCATCAGCTGGACACGTAAACTCTTTGGAATTTGACAACATGAAAAAAATAGTTGATAATGTCTGGTGCAACAGACAAAGTCTTAAGGAGGAACTTGACGTTACTACATCAGAGCTTAAGGAAAAAGCACTTAAAAATGCACATTTGGCTTTTGAATTAATTGATAATTAAGTATAACGAAAAAATAAGCAATACATATCACAAAGGAGTTCGTATGAGAAAGACTATAAAAATTTTAGATATACCAGTAGATAATGTTACCATGGAAGAAGCAGTAGAAAGGTTTAAATTACTTCTTGGTGAACAAGGCATTCACACAATTTATACACCAAATGCCGAGATAATGATGGCTGCCCAAAGAGATCCCGAACTGAAAAAAATTCTTAGTGAAGCAGATCTCCTTTTGCCAGATGGAGCAGGTGTAGTGCTTGCATCAAAAATTATGCGTTGTCCATTAAAGGAGCGTGTTGCCGGCTATGACTTCACGCTGAACTGTTTTAGGCTTTCCAATCAAATGAATATTTCGTTTTACTTTTTTGGTGGAAAACCTGGTGTAGCAGAGGAAGCAGTAAGCAAAACGAAAACAAGCAATCCCAATATCAGAATTGCAGGAGTAAGAAATGGATATTTTTCTGAGGATGAAGAAGAAGGTATAATTGAACAAATAAACGCATCAAATCCTGATGTGTTGCTAGTTGCCCTAGGTGCTCCGAGACAGGAAAAATGGATATATAAAAACAAACACAAACTTAATGCAAAAATATGTATAGGAGTTGGTGGCACTTTTGATGGTCTTGCAGGCAAAGCCAAAAGGGCACCCGCATTTTTCCGGGAACATGGTCTAGAATGGTTGTACCGTCTTTACAAAGAACCATGGCGTTTCATAAGAATGATGGATTTGCCAAGATTTATCCTGCTTGTAACAGCTAAAAAAGTAGGCTTAAAAAAGTAAAACATACCTTAACGGAACAATATCTTCTTAAAAGTTTATTTAATAATAAATTTTTAAGAAGAATTGTATGCCACATCTGAACAATGCAGCTACACTCTAAACTTGCCAATGGTAGATTCAAGACGTCCTGAAAGTTTGCTCAAATCTTCTGATAGAATAACCAGGTGTTTGATTATCTGTACCAACTCGTTGAAACCGCCTGATATATTATCAACATCCTGAACATTCTTTTTTGTACTGTTATTAAGTTTCATCAAGGATTCTATCATTTCATCTTTCGCATCCTGTATATATTTTACCGAGCAATTTATGTTACCCATCTGGTTGAAAATATTGTCCATGAAATCTTTTATACTGTCAAATTTGTTGATTGTATTCATTACAGATAAATCGTTCTGGCTGATAACCTCATCAGATGCTTTAACTGCCTCACCGGTTTTTTCAATTGTCTCTGTTATAAATTTCAGCTTATTTTCAATATAAAACGCTGATTCTTTAGATTGGTCTGCCAATTTTTTTATTTCCTGGGCAACAACACTGAAGCTTTTTCCGGCCTCTCCTGCTTTCGCAGCCTCAATTGTAGCATTTAATGCAAGCAAATTTGTCTGTTTTGCAATACTCTTTATTACATTTGTTATTTTGGATATCTCTGAGGATTCAACCTTTAGTGAACTAATCAATTGTGTAAACTCCCCTAAAGTATTCTTTACCTGATGGGCATTAACCTTGAGACTGTTTACTGCATTTTTGCCATCTTGGCTAAGTTCTTTTGCCCCTAATACTATACTGTTTACTTCATTAAAGTCGTTTGAAATAAGTTGTATCTTGTCTGATAGATTAAGTGCAATATTCTCATTTACATCAATTTCTCTATTCTGCGAATCCATTTCACTGTTCATATCATTGAGCATTAATAAAAATTCTTTAATCGAAGAATAGCCTTGTTCACAAGTTGCCGATACAGTCTGTGAAGACTGTATCGAAACAGTGGATGCCTCTTTAACACTACCTATAAGCTTTTTCAGGTTTAGTACCATATCGTTAAAGTTTTCTCCCAAACTCCCGATTTCGTCTTTCCTTTCCATATCGTATGCTATATCAAGGTTTCCCATTTTAATCATATCCATAGAATTTGCCAAGACTTTTATACCTGATGATATATCAGATGTAATCAATACAGAAATTATAATACTGAATAAAAAGCATATTAAGCCTATTAGCAATATATTTCTTAAAGTTTCGTATACCTGTCCGGTAATTAAAGCCTCCTTTGTCAGGGATATTAGAGTCCAGTTCAAAGGTGTTCCTTTTATACTTTTAATACCATAGTATCCTACAACAACTTTCTCGTTATTAACATACAGATTTTCCAATACTCCACCTACCAGATTACTCTCCGGTGCTTCTTCAAACTTTGACTTTACTTCAGCTTGTACCAGATCATATATTTCCTTTGATAAATAGTTATCTCTTTGTCTAAGCCCCTCCTTCTGCTCTTGTGTAAGACTTACCCCAATATCTAGTTCATATGTCGGTGCTGTAATTCTTTCGTCATTTGCCATCAATTCAGTCTTCCCAAGCAAATCAATCGTTCTCTTTCCTTCTTTATCTTCTAAAACAACTTCATCTATTGCAAACCCGTTTTCTTCAACGTTATTTCGGTTGTAAACAATATTATTATGTTCACCTACCAGAAACAACTGACCTTTGTTTGGAATACCTACTCCTGAGAGAATATCCCTTAATGTATCCTCTTTTATATCAACCCGAAGTGTACCCTGACTTTTCAAACTTGTTGCAGTATAAACATTTCTAAAAAAGCAAATTATTCGTTTAAAACTTGCTTCACCAAAATACATCGAATCTGTAATATGAGTATCGAGCCACATGGACTTTTGCTTGCTTTCATAAAATTTTCTCATTCCAAGCGATTGAAAGTAATTCCATCCACCTTTTAAATTTTCAATACTTCCTTGACCAGCCATTTCTGCGTGTGAATTACTAGTTGAATTGTTACTTGAAACCACCATATATGCAATCTTATCAGACCTGTTTGCCAGATAACGAGGTAAGTCGGCTTTTATTTTGCTACGATAGGAATTAAGAGTTGCCTCATCATTTGCAGTATTCATCATCTGAATGTTGTCAGCAATACTGCTGTTGCTGGCAACTAGCTCTGCAACACTAGCTATATCTTCTAATTCAGTTTCAATATTTTGGGCAGTCTGCTCAAGTATATTGACAGTACCACTTTTGCTTTGCTCAAGGAGTACTTTTGAAATGTTATTATATGAATAAATTAAAACCACCGAAAGAGTTACAAGAATTATAGCTGCGAAAGCAACAGTCAGTTTTAATCCAATCTTTGCATTGCTTAACCTCAGCATTTTAGTTATCTTTGAGAAATTCACCTTAAAATGCCTTATATTTATCCGTTTACCGCTTATAGGAAGTTTATTTAAACCGAATTTTCTCATTGAATTATTTCTCCTTCCAAGCTTCTTTTTTCAATATGTGCACGTAAGTTCCGGGTGAATTTCTTAAGATGGGATTGATTCAAAGTAAATAAGGTGAATAAGGTGAATAGCTAGTGCTTTTTAACATTACTAATTTCTAGTCTTTCATAATGTTAAGAATGCACTTCCTGTGTCTGTGCCCCAAACACTTTAGAACTTAATTCTGTTACGGGGCACAAGAATATTATAATATATTAATTCTACATAACATGAGGTTTTCCTTCTTTTATAAATCATTTAGAAGAATCGGAAAATCTAGTCAGTTTCAAGAACAAAACTGCAAAGCGGTTTTTGTTAACTTGAAAGTCCGTCAGGAAATTATGGCATCCGGCTCTTATATCCACTGATACTCTTACATTATTAGTATCGATCAACATCATAATTTCCTTAATATCAAAAAACCTCATATATTCATACGAGGTTTATAATAGACTTTGCAAATCAAGTTTTTTCGTTATCCAGAGTAGGAACTTATATTTTAGTCGTACCTTATTTAAATTCCAAAAATATAGAAAATAAATTACTCAATTGTATACGGACCTTTGACAAGAACCCATGCCTTTTTACTAACAATATTAATACCTCTTCCATCATCTCGTGATACTAATAGCAGGTGATTTAAAGGCACATCTTGTCCGGTATTAACGTCCGCTCCAGTTCCGGAAGTAATGTCTGACAGGCCTCCTCCGGCTCCTCCTATAGCTTCTGCATTTCCACCCCTTACAATTATTTCTGCACTCGCACCAGTCATAAGCTTCTGTCCTTCAGTGAGCTCTAAAGCTACAAACATACCATATTTTTCAATGCTTTCCAGCCTGCTTTCCATTTCTTTTATTTGAAGCTTATATTCTTCATTCTGAAGTTTATATTCTTCATTCTGAAGCTCGTATTCCTCACTTTTTTCAGACAATTCACTTACTGTTTTAGTTAATTCATCTATTTTATTGACAAACTCCTGATTCTTGTCAGAAAGCGAACCAACTTTCTGGTCTACATAACTCTGAGTAACCAAAGGATCGGAGTCAGTACCAGGTTCAGAGGCAAATGCTGCCTGTATAATATGTACCGTAATCAAGCTTGAAGCAATAATTAATAAAGCTGCTGTTGTTTTTCTTTTCCATCTTGTTTTCATCTTTTGTAACCCCCTTCTTACATTTCTACCAAACCAAAACTAACACTAAGAGCATCATTCACTTTTTCCATGAGTTCATCGTCAAGATGACCGATTTTTTCTCTTAGCCTTTTTTTATCAATAGTTCTTATTTGCTCTAAAAGAATTACAGAATCCTTTGGAAGTCCATAATCCTTTGCACTTAATTCAATATGTGTAGGCAGCTTTGCTTTATTTATCTGTGATGTTATCGCAGAAGCTATTACAGTAGGACTGTATTTATTGCCTATGTCATTCTGGACAATCAGCACCGGTCTTATGCCACCCTGTTCCGAACCAATAACCGGACTTAAGTCAGCATAAAATATATCTCCACGTTTTATAACCACTATTTTTCCAACTCCCTGAGCCCTTCCTCATATTTTTGCTGTTGATCATTATCAGCTTCAAAACATATCTCAGCCAGCTTCTCATTAATCTCTGCCATCTGCTGGTAGCCTTTCTTCATCTTATCCCTCATTTCAATTCTTCTCTTTTCTCGTATATAAAGCTTCATAGCCTCCCTTACGAACTCACTTCTGTTAATTTGCTCCATAGCTACGATGGAATCAACCTCTTTTAATAAATTATCCGGAAGACTTATCAAAATCTTTTTTAACTGAGCCAAAATAAAACCCCCACTTCTTTTATTGGGTCTACAAGATTTAAAAGAAACAATTAAAATGAATAACCTGTAAACTTTGCAATAATTCTTAACAAATCTTCTGCCCGAAGCACAATCAATTATGTAATTGCACCTTTGACTAAATCACCGTGCAATAAGAATAGTTAGTATATCACATACTTATATATATAATTATAAATCCCAACATATGCACGGGTCAAATTAAAATTTAGTTACTGAACTATTACAAGCCATGTAAATATTACCACACTAACAAATTCGCCTTTTTAACGTATTTTCATCATCCTCAATAACACTATAATATTTTATTAAACTTAGTTTTCAATATTCTTCAATAACTTATACATATATAATTCC
The DNA here is from genome assembly GCA_023398495.1 of Bacillota bacterium. GTDB lineage: Bacteria > Bacillota > Clostridia > Acetivibrionales > Acetivibrionaceae > Acetivibrio. Next base: position 74,529 of record JAEWSG010000039.1, on the reverse strand, counting down.
AAAACTTCAAAATATGCTTATATAAAATTCTTCCAGATTATATTTTCTTTAGGACATTTGCTTCGCAAATTCCTTCCCGAAAATCTCGGCGCCATTTAGGCACCTCGATTTTAGGTATTTGCTTCGCAAATTCCTTATATCAAGTAGTTTAGTACGTTGTACAGCTGACCGCCTTTCCAGTAGGCACGTGGTATTCTTTTTCCTATTATACAGGCTATTTCATAATTTATAGTACCCATTTTAGCTGCCAGATCTTCAATACTAATTTCATTTCCGTTCTGATTTCCAAAAAGTACTACTTCATCTCCTACATTTACCTCTCCTTCAACATCCGTAACATCTATCATACACTGATCCATACAAATTTTACCTACTATAGGTACCTGCTGTCCATTTACCAGCACTTTACCCTTATTGGTCAATAATCTGGTGTACCCGTCGGCATAGCCTATAGGTAAAGTCGCAATACGGCTTTGGCGCTGCGTTTTAAATATTCTCCCATAACTTATACAAGTATCTGTTTCAACATCCTTTACCAGTATTATATTTGCTTTTAAGGTCATAGCAGGCCTTAAATCTATCCTGTCCTTGTGGACTTCATCAGAAGGATACATTCCATACAATGCGATCCCCGGCCTTACCATGTTTAGATGCATCTCAGGAAATTCAATAACACCAGCACTGTTGCAAACATGCTTAACAGGTATATATATACCTATACGATTTAATTCGCTTACAATACTCATAAACTTTTCGAACTGCATATAAGTATAACTTCTGTCCATCTCATCCGCAGACGCAAAGTGCGTAAACAAGCCCTCTATTATTATTTTAGGAAGTTTGCTTATTTTTATCACATTCTTAACAGCACTATACCCTGGCATAAAGCCAACTCTTGTCATTCCCGAATCAATTTTTATATGAATCTTTACATTCTTATTAAGCCTTACAGCAGCTTCAGACAAAGCTTCAGCCAAGTCATGACTGAATACAGTCTGTGTAACATCATTGAGAATAATTTCCTGTGCCCTTCGAGGATCTGTATAGCTGAGTATGAGTATTGGCAAGCTAATTCCGTTTTTCCTTAGCTGAATTGCCTCATCCAGCATGGAAACTGCTAAACGTGTAACTCCATTCTCTATGAGGGTTCTTGCAACTTCCATTACACCATGCCCATAGGCATCGGCCTTCACAACCCCCATTATTTCAGCTTTTTTATCTGTCAATCGCCTTATCTCTTTTACATTGTGGGCTATGTTGTCAAGATTAACTTCAGCCCAAGCCCTGTTAAAATTGTAGTCCATTTCAACCCCTCTATCCGTTTTTAGTTCATTATTATCAGTTTATAGTACATATGGGATTTCCTGAACCAGATCTCCGGCTATCATCCCGTACTCTCCTTTTCTTGCGGCAATTCTGTCACCGCACAGCCCATGCAGGTGTACTCCTGCAATTGAAGCATCCAAAGGCTTTAGTCCCTGCCCTATAAGCCCTGCAATAACCCCCGTCAATACATCTCCGCTTCCTCCCGTTGCCATTCCGGGATTGCCCGTAGTATTGATATATATTTCGCCTTCAGGTGAAGCAATAATAGTTCGTGAGCCTTTTAAAACCGTAATTACACCCCATTGCTTTGAAAAAGTTCTGGCTACATTCACTCTGTCATCCTGAACTTCTCTGACACTTGCACCTATTAGCCTCGCCATTTCGCCGGGATGTGGGGTTATAACCATTTGTGTTTTCAGCCCCTTTAATATGGACACATCCTTTGCCAACACATTTATTCCATCTGCATCAAGTACTATAGGCACTTGAGAGTTTTTAATAATACTATATACTACGTCTGCAATTTCAGCACCCGCCGAAAGCCCTGGCCCAACTGCTGCAACACCTACACTTTCAAGTTGTTTTAGAATACCCGGTATCGATTCTCTACCAAGTTTACCTTCATTCCCATCTTCAAAGGGTATTGTAACCGCCTCAATCAGTGTACTTGCATAAATTTGGACTAATGATAATGGAGCTGCCATGTAGACAAGACCAGCCCCGGATCTTAAAGCGGATAAACCCGTAAGGCTTGCAGCCCCCGTCATCCCTCTGGATCCTGCCACCACAAGAACCTTGCCGTAAGTACCTTTATTGCTGTCTTCCCGTCTTTTTGGCAGCAACTTTGTAACATATTCCAGGTCTATTAAATGGCTTTTAATTCTGGTAGTATCTACAGCCGCTTTAGGTATTCCAATATCAACAACTTCCAGATTCCCAACATATTCACACCCTGGGTGTATTAGTTGACCAAGCTTAGGGAAAGTAAACGTAACTGTTGTCCTGGCTCTGATACAAGCCTTTGATACTTTACCTGTTTCACCATTGACCCCAGACGGAATATCTACAGCAACTACAGGAACAGAGCAATTGTTCACCAACTCAATTATGCTTGCCATGACACCTTTAACTTCTCCTTTTAAGCCTGTGCCCAGCAACCCATCCACCACAACTTCTGCCCATTTTACTCCTGCTTTAATCTCATCAACTTTTTCATCTTTTGTAACTTCATTTATTTCAATTCCCATTTTGACCAGTATATCCAGGTTGGTTTTAGCGTCTCCGCCAATATCAGCTAATTTTGAAAATACATATACATTTGTACAAGCACCCATATTAAACAAATGCCTTGCAACCGCAAACGCATCTCCACCATTATTGCCCTTTCCGGCAAGAACAGCTACCCTTTTACCCGGGATATCTCCAAGTATTTTCCTTACCTCCCGGACAACTCCAAAAGCTGCATTCTCCATTAATACCATACCTGGTATCCCAAAATCATTTATGGCCGTTTCGTCAATTTCTTTCATTTGTTCTGGTGTTACCACTCTCATCTTGTACCTCCGTATAAATCAAACCTCTTCATAAAACATCAAGAAAATTTGCTTCGTTATTTCTTAGTAAAGGTTTCCCCGAAGTATTCCTTATCCAATTTTTCAAGTTCTTCTCCTCCTATCAGATCATGAAAATATGAATAAGTAGAAGCATCATCCTGAGATAAGATCCCCTTCTCTTCAGTATATTCCATTAACTTTTGCCTGGTTACCTCAATAAGTTTCTCAAGCTCCCCATATCTTTTCTGATTTTCACGCATTTTGAAATACACAGTATTCACAGTATGCTCAAGAAGCTCGAGATTAGCATCTCTGACCTTGTCAGGATTAATCTCAAGCCCCTCTTCAACTTCTTTCAATCTTTGATTTATATGTTTTATTTCCTTCTCACAATTATGCATTTCAAGTTTCGCCTGCTCGTCATTTTTCTCAAAAACATCAGGTGTGAGTTTTAATATTTTATCCATACATACTTTTTTTCTGTGAGAAAGTTCTTTAGATTCGGCAGTTAACCGTGCCTCCTCCTTAAGAAGTTCTCTGAGCTTTTTTTCACATTCTACAATTTCTTCTGTCTTGGGCGTGTTTTGAAATAGCCCATTCCATCTCTCATCAAGGATAAGAAGGCGTATATTGTTTTTCCTAAGTACGCTCCTGTCAAACTTTTTTCGCTGATGCCGAACCTTTCTTTTAAAAAGCTTTTTAAGTGGATTAAACATAATACACCCCCACCTGGCATTTATAGTTTGCACTTTTAACTCGATCTAGTGCTTTTTAACATTACTAATATTCAGTCTTTCATAATGTTAAAAATGCACATCCTATGATTTTTGCTAATTAACAAAAATAAATTCTAGAATTTATTTTGTTAATTAGCACTACTCTTCTGAAAGTCTGTGATTTCTTACTTTCAAGGTGCTTAACGCGGCTAAAACAATTGCTGCATCAACCCAGAAAAACAACATTACTCTAGGGTAATACCACACATATTCAACTCCTGCCATAGTTAATATCCCTAAGAGCGATGAAACACCTGCTATCAATACATTTGTATAGTACAAATTTGCTTTTTCCAATATATGTATAACTGAACTTTTTATTGTTCTGAATACAAACCACACAAAAGACAATATTCCCATCAAACCCATTTCAACCCATATCTGCATATACATCACATGAGTGTGCACAGGTACTTTAGATGCATATTGCTTGTATTTAGCAACAACATCCATAAACACATCTGTTCCCAAGCCCACTCCAGTCAGAATATAATCCTTAAGCATGGGCCAAGAAGTCTGAATAATTTTAAGTCTGTATTGTGCAGAGGTGTCCTTCGAAAGGTTGAATAAGGTCTGTATCCTTCTATAAATATGTTGAGGAAGAAACGGTACTGCAACCATTCCTGCAATAAGCATAAAAGGCAGCAAACGCTTGTTTTTCAAAAATGTATACACAAAGACAAACACCGCAAAAGCAATCCAGCCTGATCTCGAGCCGGTACAAAACAAAACAGCCAGTGTCGGTAAAGCCATTACAAGAAACGCTGCTTTCTTTACAAAAGTTCTGGCATTGAATATCACAGCTCCGTAAAATGGAAGCATTATAACCAGTATTTCGGCAAAATTATTCGGATTAAACACAGTTGCATATACCCTTCCCGGCATACCTTCGTTTAAATAAACACTTGTAAGTGAAGGATCAAAACGCACAGAATCGGAAAAGAACTGGTATAAGCCGTATAGGGAAATCACTGTTGTCCCCACAAGAACTATCTCGATAAACGTACCTAATGACTTCTCGTTTTTCAAGGAACTCACTATAATAAATACGAATAAAAAGCAGGTCATATTCATTATAAGAAATCTCAGACTAGAGCTGCGACTTATTGATGTAACCCATGAAAGTGCCATAATCACTATAAAAAGAACCAGTGAAAAGTCTAATGCCTTCAGGTTAAAATAGGAGTTCTTTTTAATAATAGTGCACACAAACAACAAAAACAAGAGTGCTAATGCTATAGCAGTGCTATAAATGTTGGACCACCTCTCGTGGGGTACTATAAGTGTCACTAACAGAGACAACCCTAGAATTATCTCAAACCTGTGGACCAATAGCGATAACATTCTGAAAAATACACTGCCTTTGAAAATCTCTTCATTATTCCTGTAGATATTCTTAAACAAATTTGAGGGTGCAGTAAGTACTTCATTTAACACCCTGAACACCAGACTGTTTTCCCACCACTTACCAAGCCTTCCCTCTCTTGCAAAAAAATCGAATATCGAGCTGTTAGTAAATAGCACAATTATAAAATTAACTATTTTCCCAATTATTTTGCTCACAAGGCTATTCTCATAAGCCTCATTAATTTTCTTTGCCACCATCCCTATAAATGCAAAAAATCTTCTGGTAATACTTTCCGGGTATGAGGCTTCAATTATTCTGATTATATAGAATATCGGCTTTAAAATAAAACTATTATATAGCAAAGCTCATTACCCCTTTTTTTCAACAGTATAAATTCTGCCTGTAAAAACAGTGTCACCTACCCTTATTGTAACGGTTCTTCCTATATAATAGTTAGCACCGCTGAAGGAAAATCCTCCATCGGCATTAGTTACTCCCTTTCCTTCAACTTTCATATAGTAAGAACAATATCCGGTTCGGCTACCTGTTATCCACTTGCCATCATCATATTCATGAAAAGATATTGCCTTGTCAATTTTAGGTAGCTCTATTACCTTTCCAAAGTTTGAACCCTTATCAAAATCCTTTACAATATCTCCTGTTTTAACTGACTTTACAGCATAATCCGGAGCTTCGTCTGAGTAAAAAGTCAGCAAAAACTTTTCTTCACTAACCAGAATGGAACCAGTACTAGATTTCGTGAGCTTATAACCAACTCCTGCAACTGCTGCAATTACTACTAAGACAATTAAAATATCAATAATACTTACCTTCCCAAAAAGCTTCCCCTTACTGTCAATAATCATTGTTTATACACTCCTATACTATTATTCTTTATTTTTACAACTTGTCCTGTATAAATTATATGTTTCTGTAGCCACCTTATCAAGATTAAATTTCTCTTTAATCGCTTTTAAGGCATTTTCACCCAATATCTTTTGCAAATGTTTGTCCTTCATAATGCGGTTAACAGCGTCAGCTAATCCCTTTGAATCGTTATACTCGACCAGCATGCCACAATTTGTCTCATCATTAATTATGTCACCATTTCCCGCCATGTTAGTTGCTATAACAGGGATTCCGCATGCTAAAACTTCTATTATTGCAAAACTTAGAGCCTCGTGCTCAGATGAATTTATATACAGGTCACTTCCGTATATCAGATTTTTTATATCCTTTCGAAATCCCGTAAAAATTACATCCTTCTCGAGACCTAATTCCTTTACCTGATTTTTGCACTCTTCAAACAAGGGCCCATCATTTGCAAGCACACATTTAAACTTCCTATCCGTCAGTTTCTTCAGCTCAGCAACGGAATTAATGAGAAATTTATGGCCTTTGTCATGAGCGAATCTTGATGCACACAAGAATACAAATTCGTCCTGGCCGATGCCAAACTCTTCGCGCATTGTAGATTCTATCTTCTCGCCCCAATAATTAATATCAACACCATTGAACATAACCGTTATCTTTCTGCCATCCACACCATTTGAAATCATCATGTCCTTGCCCTTGTTACAAACCGCAATAATAGTTGATCTGAGCGGATTAAGCAGCCTGTTTGTCATCCTCAAAACAGCATTGTTAAACAATATAAAATGATTTGTATAAAACACTTTTATTTTTGGATTTAACAGCTTTGATAACAGAGCTATATAATTTTCCCTTAAAAACTGAGTATGAATCAGATCAATGTCTAATTTCCTGCACAGCTTGTTAAGTTTGATAACGGCTTTTATATCAAAAGGGTTCTTCATTTCAATCTTGTAACAATCCACCCCCAACTCCTTCAAGCGTTCTACCAGTAAACCGTCTTCATTATATGCAAAGTATGCTTTGATTCCTTTATTATTGAGCTTCTCAACAAGTGTCTCCACATACCTTTCAGTTCCTGCCTTACCTGCATGATTGAGCAAATACAGAACCTTCAACATTTTCTCACCTCCAATCTGATTCTTAAACAGGTTTTCCATTCCTGTACTTAATAACCCGAGCAGGATTTCCGCCCACAACAGCGTACTCGGGCACATCCTTGGTTACAACAGCTCCTGCACCTACGATTGCACCTTTGTGAACTGTAACACCGGGCAATATTATTACTCTTGCAGCAATCCAGACATCATCTTCTATAACTACCGGCTTCTTTGGGTCAGTCTGAAGCCTCATCGGAATGTCCAATTGGTCATTTCTGTGATTTTGTGTAAATATCATAACATCCGGACCAATCATAACATCATTGCCAATTTTTAGAGGACCTGAAACTCTACTGTTCACACCTAAACCGGAGTTATCACCTATTTCAATGCCTATTCCCGCACCAAAAAAAGTGCCATGCTCAATATTTATATTTTTTCCTGTTTTCTCAAATATCCCTTTGCATAGGAAACGGCGTATTTGCTTTGACCCCATGCTGTAAATCATGTCTGAACCTGGAAGATGTCTTGCAAAGGTATAATACAACATTAAACAAATATAGTATTTCAATTTTTTCACGCTAAACCCTCCAAAAATATCACAATACCAATTTATACATTTCTATCCTTTAAAGCCCAGCCTGATTTTTGCCTTTTCGAATACGTCCACTGCTTCATCAACCTTTAAAACATATGTTGAAGCAAAATAAACCAAGGCACCAAGCCCTGCAGGTATAATAAGCTGAATGGCTCTGTCCATAACCGAAATTCCTGTTGAAAATGATTTAAAAAGCAGGATTGCAGGCAGAACGATTACTGACATAATAATACATGAGACTGCTATTTTTAGCACTACTTTTAAGAGTTTTTTCCCTCCAAAAGCTCCGATTTTCCTTCTTAAAAGTATCGCAAGCACCAAAGCACCTGTAAGTGTAGATATTGAGTTCCCCAACGGTATGCCGTATACACCCATAATTCGTAATAACAAAAGGCTGGCACCAACATTTACCACCATTACTATTACTCCGATTACCGCAGGCCTTTTTGTGTCTTTTAAAGAATAAAACGCTCTGTCAATAACTTCCTTTATCCCCATGCCTACTATACCGATTGCATAAAATGCCACCAACATACTTGCAAGATCAACATCTTTGGCAGAAAACTTCCACCCTACAATGAAGTTTAACAACTCTTCTCTTACCAGAATAAATCCCGCAGTGGCCGGCATCAAAAAGTAAAAAATGGATGTGAGGGTCTTTACAACACTATCTTTAAACTCAACCATATCGCCTCTTGCAGCAATAGCTGAAAATTTGGGAAACACTACAGCTGTAACCGAGTAAACAAATACCAGGATAGCATATGAAACCAAATTCTGCGAAAAGGCTATTATATTAACCATGTCTCCACTGCCAAGGTTTGCTGCAACTGTAACATTGAAAAAGAGGTTAAGGGGATAAGCAGAAGTTCCTATCATAACAGGAATCATAAGCTTTACAGCCTTTTTTATATCTTCGTCCTTATATTTAAATGACGGTCTATACCTGTAATCGGTTTTAAGAATAGGCGGAATCAATATGAACGCCTGCGTGGAAAGTCCGATAAAGGTAGCAATCAGCAAGCCTTTAACACCAAATCTTTCACCAAGAAACAAGATATATCCAATAATAATAACACTGCTCGGTATGCTGACAAAAGCAGGCATATTGAACTTTCCCAAGGATTGAAGTATGCCCTGGAATATGTAATTTAAAGCATAAAATATCATAACCGGAAACATTATTCTAAGTGCTGTCACTGCAAAGTCATATCCATTTTCACTATACTTTGTCATCAACGGCAACACCGGTGCCAATAAAACACCTATGACTACCAACAACATTGTAAAAGTAGTTGCCAGGCTGATAACATTGTCTGCAAACTTATAGGCCTTTTGTTTATTTCCCGACTCAAAGTTGCTTGCAAATATCGGTATTACAACAGTAGTCAGTGCTGTCCCAAAAAAGGTAAAAACTATGTTGGGAAACTGTATGGCATATGAGTATATATTTATATTGAAGTCTTCTCTGTAAAAGGTCGTATATGCTATCACACTTACAAAAGCCAAAAGCCTTGAAATCAGCATAATAATCATAACAACTCCAACTGTCTTTGCAGTACTTTTCATTAAAGTCAAATCTCCTTAATTTCTTATAGATATAATATCACAATACTGAGTATACCCCATAGTGCAATGCTTACTATAAGGGGAATGTCCGACAAAACTGTTTCCTCAGGGCTACCGCCTTCCTTTTTCTTATAAATAATATATTGATATCTGAATATACCATACAAAACAAAAGGTATGGTAACCATCATATTATAATTCTTGTTATTGGTCGAAAATGTATATAAGGAATACGCCATAACTGTTGAAGCAGTAATAATGGAAAGCATATTGTCTATAAACTCAAGAGAATATTCCTCCAGTATTTTTCTATGGTTTTGTGCATCTGTCTCCATTACAACAAGCTCATTCCTTCTTTTACTGAAACCTAAAAACAATGAAAGCAGCAAGGTACACAAAAGTATCCATGGCGAAATATCTACCCTTATGACCAGTGCTCCTCCAATTACTCTAAGCAAGAAACCCACTGCGATACTCATCACGTCAAGTATTACCATATGTTTAATCTTAAAGGAGTAAAAGGTATTGTTCAGAAAATACAATAAAATTACAACTCCGAAATAAACATCAACAAAAAAAGAAGCAACTAAAACCAGCGGCAACAAAACCAATAAAAGGAAACCGCCCTCAACTTTGCTTATTGTACCTGATGCAATCGGTCTGTTTTTCTTTTTTGGATGGAGCCTGTCCTTCTCGCAATCTATTATATCGTTCAGTACATATACCCCTGAAGATATAAGACAGAATAAGATAAACGCTGCAACAACTGTCGTAAGGTAACTATATTCAAATACATGTTTTGCAAATATCAAAGGTGCAAATACAAATAAATTTTTAATCCACTGTTTCGGCCTTAATAGTTTTATAAACGCTGAAATTTTCTGAACAAAACCTGTTTCAGCAAATTTACCTGAATAATTATCCAATGCAAGTCCACTCCTATATTATTTCCATAGTCGTCAGTCATTTATTATATCATTTGATATTCACCAATGCCAGTATATTATTGAAGTTGTAATTTTAAAGTAAAAAACACTATAATTGCAAAAGTAAAAAACAAACTCACAAGTAAGTTTGCTTCAATCATTGCAGTTTTATTAAATTGGATTGAGCACGAAAATTATTAAGCCGGAAAAGAACATATAATATGTTCCTCCCGGCTCTGTCTGGTGTACATATATTACGAAAATGCACCCTCGCAAGTCAGCTTAACGATGTAATCGTACTGTCCGTATCAGCCTTCATCCATTGTATTTTTTCTCAGTGTCTTAAAATATTGGTACAGAAGGCCATCTAGCTGATTTTTAACACTTTCTGCACATTTCCTGTCCGAGTCATAGTTTTCGTCGAAGGAATTAAGAAGTGAGTTTTTTTCAACAATCTCCTCTTTTAACTTCTCTGTAAAATTATTCATTAATAACCCTCCTCTCAAACTATACTCCCCTAAGGAATAGCTTAAATATTACTTCAGATTTTTCACATGGAACTTTGGAATACACAAGGCCTAAAGTGAAAATGTAACTAAAGTTCTATTTTCACCACTCCTGAAATCATTATCCCCAATCAATATTATACTATATTTTTCCACTTATCTCAATACATGTAATAATAATTTAATATTACCTTACACCTTACAAAACAAACACTTTGCAGCTTCGCTTGAGTAGCTTAAAATAAATGCACATTATATATATTCAAAAGTTTAAAAAAAATTACAAAAATAAAGTTATTTCCACTTATTTTTATCTTCATCCTATTTAAATCGTGAAAATGATTTTATTAGGACAAATTAAAATTTCAAGCTTCAGACAGAGAGTAAACTCCGCCTGAAGCTTGAAATAAATTCTGATTATTTAGGTAGTTCCAAAAAAACAACTGGTCAATTGGTGTTTCAAAAAAGCTGATTTTATTGGGTTGCAACTATAAACTTTGCCTAATGAATTTTTTTGAAACACCTTAACCTTCTATTATAAATTTCATTCCTGATGCCCTACCTTATCTATTGAATATCAATTTTATGTGAAGTACGCTTAGTATCCGTTTCCTTCGGCAATGTAACAGTGAGAATACCGTCAGTATACTTCGCCTTTACATTTTCAGCTCTAATATTCTCTACATAAAAGCTTCTACTTAGCGAGCCATACCTTCTTTCTCTCCTGATATAATTTTCTTTATCTTCATTTACTTCTTCTTTACGGTCAATTGAAACGGTAAGGACATCATCTCTTAAATCGAGTTTAATGTCTTCCTTTTTAACACCAGGCATTTCAATATCCACTACATATTCCTTCTCGTTCTCACGTATATCGGCTCTAATCCCGGCTGTGGCTGGAAAAGCCCCTCTAAAAAACGGATCATTGAAAAAATCTTCAAATAAACTTCTGCTAACATCCCAAACATCTCCTCTTGATGTAATACCATTATTTTTCCTGCTATACGGCGTAAGTCCGAACATATAAAACACCTCCATCAACTTTTCAATTAACTTTGACTATCTTTGACCTTACAATATATTTATACCATGTCATTAATACAAATATCAAAATTTGATTTTGACCTTCTTTGACCATTAAATAAATTTAATTTTGTTTATCTGTCATTTATTTCGATTTTCATAAGATTTCTAATTCAGATTATGTTAATGACGTTAAGAATGTGCATTCTAATTGATAAAGTATTGTAACGTTGTGCATAAACCTTAGCATTTTTTTCAATGCTGCACCTCCTAAAGATAACTACCTGATCAAATTAAGCAGTTAGAAATTGGCAAAATCAACGTAAAACACTCTGTAGACTTGAATAGAATTTTGATATAAAATTAACAAGTGTAGAATTTAATTTATAGTATATAAATATTATGGAAGAGGTAAGGAAAATGAAAAATATAAAAAGTGTCAGCATTTCTGCAGCAATAACAGGTGTTTTGGCATGGCTATTAAACTATCTATTACTGCCGGCATGGAATATTGAGTCTATTGGAATGTGGCTATTTATAATCACAACTTTATTTATCTTTGCCGGAACATCATTGGCTAATGATGCTCACAAATATGATAAGATGACCAAAATAACAATAATACCTTTCGTATTTATCGGTCTGCTTATCGTCTTTTTAATTGGAGCTGCATTTTTCGGTAACAGACTAGTTAATTCAAGAGATTATGCATCCATGTTGGAATCACACATTGTAGAAGGTGATATAAAGGATTACAATGCAACTATTGATAACGTACCGCTACTTGACAAGGATAGTGCCTTGTTATTAGCCAACAGGGAATTAGGCACTTTAATAGACGTTGTTTCTCAGTTTGAAATAGAAGATACTGAACAAATAACGGTTAAAGGTAAACCAATTAGAGTATCAGCTTTAGTTTATGCTGGATTTTTCAAATGGATGAATAATAAGGCATCCGGTACTCCCGGTTATATCAAAGTAGACATGACCACACAAGATGCTGAGTTGGTAAGAGTGGATGGTGGTATAAAGTATTCACCAAGCGAATATTTTGGAAGGGACTTAAGAAGATATTTAAGAAAACAATTTCCTACATTAATGTTTGAATACCCAACATTAGAACTTGACGAAAACGGGCATCCCTATTGGATAGCACCAATAATTGACCACACAATAGGCTTATTTGGTGGTAAAGACATAATTGGCGTATTAACCGTAGATGCAGTAACAGGTGATGTACAAAAATATATGGATGGAGAAATTCCTGAGTGGTTTGACAATATATTTAGCTCTGAACTGATTATGAAACAATACGATGATTATGGTAAATTACAAAATGGATTCTGGAATTCTGTGATCGGACAAAGGGGTGTAAAAGTAACAACAGAAGGATATAACTATATTCCCCAAAACAATGACAATTTTATTTATACCGGTGTTACATCTGCTGGCAAAGATGAATCAAATATCGGATTTATTGTAGCAAACAAAAGGACAAAAGAAGTTGTTTATTACTCTCAATCCGGCGCGGAAGAATATTCTGCAATGAGCAGTGCCGAAGGTATGGTTCAGGACTTGGAATATACTTCAACCTTCCCGCTACTTCTAAAAATTGAAGGTCAGCCAACATATATGGTAGCATTAAAAGACGCTGCCGGACTTGTAAAAATGTATGGTATGATAAATGTAGAAAAGTACCAGATAGTTGCTATCGGTGATACTGTTCAAAGCTGTCAAAGCAAGTATAGAGAGCTATTAAAGAGCACTGGCACGGAAGTGTTCGAGGCTGAAAAAAGACTTGTAGAAGGCAAAATAGAGGTTATTAAAGAGGCTGCCAAGCAAGGCACAACATATTACTATGTCAAGCTCGAAAACAATGAAAAGTATTATGCTTTAAGCATTCTTGACAATGAAGAAATAATCCTTTTACAGGTTGGAGACAATGTGAAATTAAATAGTGAAATTAATGAAACGAAAACTATATTATCTGCGACTTTGGCAAAATAAAGGTGAGTTTGGGTGGTCAAACACGTAATGCAAAAGCATCGTGAGCTAAAATAACAATAAGACGAAACTTCTCGGAAACAGCCCGGAAAATTTCGTCTTATTTATCTGCAAAAATAATTTAAATCATTCTCGAATTATTTATTTTGCTTTGACTCTTCAGCTTTTACAGCAGCTTTAACTTTCGCTTTCAAATCACTAAATTTTACATGTTCGTCAAACAATACTCTCTGAAAAACTTCGTCCTCTTTTTGTTCTTCATCTTTTTTAAATAAACCTTGACTGAAGCTTACTAAAGCATACGTATTTTTTAGCTTTCCGATATTTGAAGTACTTTTGTAAAGGAAAAATACGTACTCTTTCCCTACCACTAAATCCTTTAGAGACTGGTCAGCGTAAAAAAACATATCCGGTAAAACAATCTCAAATTTTTTCCCTTTTACATCACCCTTCAAAACATCATTAACCTCAAGATCAACAAAAGCATATGTACCACCCAAAGCTTCTTCAATAGTTTCAATATTCTTAAGCTTCTTCACATTAGCTCTAATAACAATATCAGATTCTTCCACAAGTCCCTGATAATCACTGTATTCTTCCGAGAAATTTGCACTCACCTTATTCAAATCAGGAACTGCTTTCATCATTTCTGATCTTATAGATATTGCAGACACATTTTCTGCTTCAACATTTGGCTGTCTATAATGATTTAAGAACAAAAAACCTGCAACAACTATGCCCGCTAAAACCAACAATATTCCAATCTTTTTTCCCATACTTATACTCCCTCCATTATTTTTTTTACATTAAGGCCACAAGTAATTATATCCATTTAAATCGTCGCTTTCTAAAGACCTTAATTGATAAGAAGCAACTCCATAATTTGTACTCGAAGTACTATGAAGACCATACATAGTTGAAACGTTTCCAGAGTAATAATACACATCACCTAATCCAATTGCATGACCAAACTCGTGAGTAAGAATCCCCTGATAGTCGTAGTATCCTTCTTTATTGCCATTTGTCCACTTTTTAGTACTATTTAGAAATATATCACAATAAGTATAACTATATGAATATTTAATACATACACCTACCGCTTTTGTTGGAAAGTCAAAATCAGATGGATTAACATATGCAACATCAAATACATTATCATACTTTGACGGAGCAGAACTTCTGTAACCACCATAAATCAAATTAAAATTACCTCTTGAATTCCATTCGGCAGCAGCTGAAGTTACTGAACTCTGAGCTACTGCTGGCATAGTACTGCTAACTTTATAAGTCAAATTATTATTTGCAGGTGTAGCAACAGATATCTCATAGCAAAAAGAATTACTTGAGGCTAAACCTAATGTTATAAGAAAACATACAATACTTGCCTTAACCTTACATTTTCCTTTCATTAATTAATTCCCCTTTCAAAATCATAGTAATAATGCATACATTTTTACATTAAGCGTATTTCACTAAATAACTGTTGCAACAAGTTATGTAAGTTTTTACATACGAATTGTATCATTATAAAAAGCTGCCTAAAAGGTTTAAATTTCTCAAAAAAAAAAAAAACACCTCTTAAAAGCTATTTCTTTCTCAACAATGGTTATTTTTTCTTTATATTACTTTGATTTCACATAAAGTCTTTGTGTCCCACCTCTGGTTGTTTCTCTATTATACCAGCATATCCAATGACCGACAACTATTTACACAACAAGTCACTTTCTTCAATAACCTTTAAAGAAATGGGTAAAAGTCGAAGTTACAAAATACTATAAGTTAGAAAGCCAGCTATTTATTTATGCCGATAAGCTTTAATGTCTCTTTTCTATCAAGCACTCCAAATACAAACAACAGTATAAAAGCTATAAGGACGTTGCCAAATATGGCGAGGAGGGTTGTAACTGAACCACTCTGGTTAAATATAGTGAAAAAGTAATAAACGTATCTGCCGATAAAAAATGTAATCACGCCTATAATTCCCGGCTTTATCAGCCAGTTTCTGATGTCAAGAGCCATTCCTGTAGTTTTTACCACCGTTCCCATGTTCATGACGCTGACAATAGCTGAACTTACCACCATCCCTATTATGTAACCCTTAATCCCATAGACAGGAATCAGGTATACAACAAACGCAATTCTGATTACATAGCCTACCATTGAGTTTCTCAAAGAAATACCTTGCTTGCCAAGCCCATTCATTATTCCTAAAAGGGTTTGCTGCAAATATACAAAAACGCTTGTAAAAGACAGCAAGTATAATATTTCACCGATTTTTTCCTTTCTGTAGAGCATATCCCCGATTTCGCCGGGAAAAACAATAAAAATCGAAGTAAATATAAATCCAAGAATTAAGCTGAGTTGAATTGACTTAGACATTCTGTAGTTTACAGTTTTGTAATTTTTGAGTGATATAGCCTCGGAAATTGCAGGTACCAGGGTCGTTGCCAGTGACGAAGTGACCAGTGAAGGGAAAAATATAAGAGGCATAGCCATTCCTGTTAATTTTCCAAACTCTTCCATACTATTTTGGTAGTTCAGTCCTCCTGCCAAAAGCATTCTTGGTATCAGAATCATCTCTATTGCTGCCATTATCGAGGTTATAAATCTATTAAAAGAAATCGGAATTGATACCTTTGTTAAATCTCTCACTATATATCTTTTTCTTATAAAGCCTCTCTTAGACGTCTTGTCTTCCTTTCTCTTCTTGAGCTTATATATGACCAATAAAACCGCTAAATTTGATATCTCACCAACGGCCATTCCTATTGTTGCCAGTGCACAAGCAAACTCGAGGCCTATATTTAGAAAATATCCTGCCATTGTAATTACGAGAGTTATTCTGACTATCTGCTCAGCTATCTGTGAAAACGCAGTAGGAACGACCTCCTGTATCCCATAGAAATACCCCTTTAGTGCTGAAGCGGCTGCTACTATGGGTATACATGGTATTAGAAGCAACATGGAGTAATATGTTCTCGGGTCTTTTAAGATGACATTTACTATTGGGTCAATAAATAAATACATAAACACCGAAACAACTAATCCCGAAGATATAACTATAAAAAGTGCACATGATGTAATACGCCTTAGATTAACAGTGTGGTTCTTTGCCATCTCTTCCGCAACCATTTTTGAAACGGCTATTGATACACCTGAAGTCAATGTGAGAATAACCAGAGAATATATAGGAGAAATCAGCTGAAAAAGCCCTATCCCTTCAGCACCTATCAGATTTGATAGGTATATTCTATATACAAAACCCAGTATTTTTACTACAAAACCTGCAAGCATCAAAACTATTGTGCTTCCAACAAATGATTTTTTTCCCATATATTATCCCCATAAAAATATTGTCCTCCTTATTAATATTTAGTATAAGTTTTACTTATGACCTATAAATGTATATCCGCAGAAGAAATTTCCTCAATTACCATGACATTTATTACAGGTTGATTCTCCGTGCTCTGTCACTTATAATGAGGTTCGTCCTTTGGCACATACTTTGCATACAAAGGATTAATTTAAATTATTTTGACAGCTGTCTTATAGATGAAAAACTCTAAAACTAGAATTAAGGGACGTTTTTCATCTAAATTAGATAACGTTTTGATACTATAGTTTTAATTTTAGTGTACGTTATCTTCTATATGCAAAGTAAAAATATATATTACAGCCTAGTCCTTTTATAAAAGGAACGGGGGACGAAATTCTGGGGTTAAACTGTATTTTGAGGTGAGATTATTTAAGACAGGAACATAATTTTTAGCTGCTCCTTAAGATAACATTTATTTAAATCACCTTGAAACTGTGGGGGAAATCCGCTCTCTCCTAACCCGTCAACTAACCTCGTAGGCTTGGAGAGGAGAATTAAAATGATTAAGAAAGTAGCAGTTATGATAACTGCAGTATTTATATCTGTCTTTATGTTTACAAATACAGCTTATGCGGATTACTATTCAGAGCGTATAACTTTAAGGCAGGGAATGAGGAACAACGAAGTATATAATCTTCAGCAGGATTTGAAACAACTTGGCTATTTTTACTACAATTCCACAGGTTACTTTGGCAGCCTGACTTATCAGTCTGTTACAAATTATCAGAGAGCCAAAAATTTATCTGTTGATGGAATAGTTGGGGCAAATACTTCAAGACAGATAAAAGCAGATATGATTATAAAGGCAGCTAAAAGCTATCAAGGTGTACCCTATGTATGGGGCGGAACCTCACCATCAGGCTTTGATTGTTCAGGCTTTACGCATTATGTAATGCTTAAGAATGATATAATAATTCCAAGGACAGCTAGTACTCAATATACCAAAGGTTATTGGGTCTCAAAGTCACAGCTTAAACATGGTGATCTTGTGTTCTTTTCCACATACAAGCCCGGTCCATCACATGTAGGAATTTATATCGGCAACAATCAGTTTATTCACGCAAGCTCCGGAGCCGGTAAAATTACAATATCAAGCTTAAGTAATACGTATTATACACCAAGATATCTTGGTGCCAAAAGAGTTTTCTAACAGAAAATGAAACTGTTGAAATTAATCCTCAAAAAATGAGGCCGCAAAAACATCTTGGCGGCCTCATTTTTTTCCTTATTCCTTAATGTTACCACGTTTGGCAAACAACTGAACAATATCTTCTTTTACCTATCAAGGTTTTTTCTCTGTAGTCTTTCCACACGCCTGAGTTCAGCCTGAGAAAAAACTATTTTTTCTTCTTCCGTCTCAGGTAATATAGGAGGTACCGGTGCAGGCTTCCCTGACTCATCTAAAGCAACAAAAGTTATATATGCCTTGTTTGTCAATATGGTTTTACCAGACTTAATGTTCTCTGCATATACATTTACACTTACTTCCATTGACGTTCTTCCTGTCCAAGTCAATTTTGCTTTCAGAATAACCAATTCTCCCATACGAGCCGGGTGTCTGAAATCAAGACTATCTAATGCAACAGTTGCAACAATGCGCTCCGCGTGCCTTGAAGCTGCCATAGCTCCCGCTATGTCAATCCAGTGCATTAGCCTTCCTCCCAGAAGGTTTCCCAGAAGATTAGTATCGTTTGGCAGCACCAATTCAGTCATCTCTACCTGTGATACACTCGGAGCCTTACCAACAAGGCTATTTCTATATTCTTTTGCTATGTCATGCATTTTAAAATTCTCCTTTGTCATTGTAAAATCATTTTCACGATTTATATAGAAAAAAACGACACACAATGTGCCGTTTACTTTTATAGTCACATTATAAAGTTATACCAACAGAATTTATCAGGTAATTAAGTCTCTCGCCATCCAACCCCTTGTTTATATCAATACCTTCAATGCTCAATAAGCTTACAGGATATACCGGAAGATTAAATACATCTTCCATGTACTCTCTCAAACCTTTAAGCAAAGATCCTCCTCCGATGATATATATTTTTCCGACCTTATCGCCGTAGCACCTTTTTTCATAAAAATCAAAACATTGAAAAATCTGCTTTATGGTGTCATCAATTACACCTTTTATACTCTGGTAAATCATTTCCTGTTCTTCTCCAATATTTGTTTCAGGCAATACCATACCATGCATTTTCTTTATGCGCTCAGATTCATCAATCTTTTTGTCTACCTTGGCAGAAATTGCTTCGTCAAGATTGCTACTGCCTCTCAATATTACTTTGTTAAACTCAAGAACTCTATCTTTAAGAATATTTACTATTGTAGTTTCAGAACCAAAATCTATAACAGCAAAAGTATTTTGGCTTAATTTACTATACTTCTTTTTCTTAAACCAAGTTTCACTCTCTGTGACCATAATATCCCTGTTAAAAAACTTTGCAGTACTGTTAGCAGGAATGTCAACAGATATGGGCTTTAATCCAAGTTCAATCAATATCTCAATATAACTTTGAATAATGCTTTTCAATACTGCCGTAACGAATACCTTCATCTTATTAGCTCCGTCCTCCCTAAGCTCCTGAAGGACTTTGTAATCTATCTGGTGAGCATCCATGTCAATAGGCATATTCTGGGAAATAGTATTCCTTACTGCAATGTTCAAATCCTCTCCCGGAATCTTATCTATCATAAAAATACGAGAAATAATATTGGTACCAGACATAACAATTTTGGCATTCTTAGCCTTAACGTTAACCTCGTTCATGACTTTTTTAATCTCGTTGGTAACGCTTTTAACGTCTTTAATTGCACCATTTTTTATAGATCCTTTAGGTGTAGATGCTATTCCGAAGTTTTTAATAAATATCTCATTATTTCGTCCGACATCAACCTCAACAATTTTTATATTTCTGAAGCCAATGTCAATACTTACAAGGCTGTTTTTTGTGAAAGGTAAAGTTACCATTTTATCTACTCCTTAAGTATTATTGAACAACATATGACTAATAACAACTATTCCACATTTACTAATAATCTATTTAAAATAAAGATACTATTTAAGTTCAAGATAGGACTACACATTTTATATATTATCTATATAGTAATTATATTACCACCCCGAAGCTCTAAAATCAATATTTTAGTCCTAATTAAGTTTTAATTTGCAAACATAAACTACATTTTACTTATTTATAGTAGTTTTGCTGTTCAAATATTCATGTAAAACATTCATAACTTCATCCTGAGAATTGGAATGAAATACTTTATCTCTTAATACTGTTGAATTCTTCATTCCTTTGACATACCATGCAATGTGTTTTCTCATTTCCTTGATCCCAGAGCTTTCTCCTTTATGTTCCACAAGCATCTGCATATGTCTTTTTATCATGTTTATTTTATCTTCATCAGATATATCGGATACTTTAACATTATATTTTAGGTATTTTATTATCTTGCTAAAAATCCACGGGTTGCCCTGTGAGCCTCTACCAACCATGATAGCATCACACCCTGTCTTTTCCAGCATACTCCTTGCATCCTCTTGAGTAAAAACATCTCCATTACCAATAACAGGTACAGATACTGCCTCTTTTACCTTTCTGATCATGTCCCAATCTGCCTTGCCTGAATAAAACTGTTCTCTTGTCCTTCCATGCACTGCTATAGCGGCAGCCCCATTTTCCTCAGCAATTTTTGCTATTTCAACAGCATTTACATTATTATCATCCCATCCCTTGCGGATTTTCACAGTAACAGGTTTAACAGCTGCCCTCGATACCTCCTTAACAATTTTACCTACTAGTGAAGGATTTCGCATCAGAGCACTTCCTTCACCATTTTTGGTTATCTTAGGGGTAGGGCATCCCATATTTATATCAATAATTGCCGTATTAAGCTTGCTTAGCTTTTCGGCAACTTTTGCCATTATATCCGGTTCAGAACCAAAAATCTGTATCGCTGTAGGTTCTTCTCCCACGTCTATTTCGGTCAGTCTAAAGCTCTTTGCATCATTATAAAAAATACCCTTTGCACTAATCATCTCTGTATATAAAAGGCCACAGCCCTGTTCTTTACATAAAATTCTAAAAGGCATATCTGTAACACCTGCCATAGGTGCCAAGAAAACATTGTTTTCCAGCAATACATTACCTATCTTCATATAGTACTCCTCCCATTAAGGTATAACAAAAAATAACTTCCTATACTTATATTCTGAAAACTTATCAAATCAAGTTTTTTCGTTATCCAAAGTAGGAACTTATATTTAAGTCATACCTAAAAGTTATTTTAGCAGAATAACATAAATTTGACCAGTAGCGTATAGGTGCATGTAATAAATGTGAAGAAAAATATTCCAGAAACTTAAGTTTCGCAGTCTAGAGCCTGAATGTAATGAAACGCAGGCCCCAAAAAAAGAGAATATGGCAGAAGCTCTAAATATCATTCCCACAAATTATATATGCAAAAAAAATAAGATATAAAATCTTATTTAACAAACTTCCAATAAACAGATATTGTTTTATTATTTTTCTAAACCAAACCCTTTATTTCAAAAATCTTTTTTTCAAGTCTTAAGCTAAGGTATAGCTGAAAATATATCTTCACTATTACTAACCAAAGCCTTTTTACACTTTTGCATACCTTGTTCCCGGGTTTAATATAAAGGAGTATATACCGTCTCCGGTTGCAACCTCAGAAGTGTTTTTTGAAGCTATATTTGCCTTAAATATTTCATCAAGCTGAATCTGTGCATGTTTCTCAATTTTTTCATATTGTATTGAGTAACAAAAACCTTCCGCAGTTCTTTTTTCCTTCGCAATCCTGCCTTCTACAGGAATGCTGAACTCGGTTATCATGCTGTAAACTCTCAGGTCAATTTTTAGTACCTCGCCTACTTTGTACTCTTTGTCAGAGTATAATTTAAGTCCGGATGTTGTAATGTCATCCACCTCAACATCTCTCCATCTGATCATGTCTGAGCTAACAGACGCAGTACATAAAGTAGCATTGTTAAAATTTTGAGCCATTCTTTCACGAAAAGTACCCATGCTTCCCCTCCTTTGAGTTAAATCCCAATATCGCATACAATTGTTCATGTACCCTAAAGGTTTTGTGTTGTTAATATTCAGCGAGCTGTACAGAAATAAGATAAGGTTCATTGAAATACCAATTCTTCAACATTAGCAACTATACATAGTATATAGATTTTTTTGGATTATTATGTACTTTCTTTCTAATTATATTTTACCATATGATTAAGATAAAGTCGAGCGTTAGTTTTTTGACGATATGCTTTAGAACAGGCTTACAAAGAGGAGTATAAGTGAATACCATTACAAGAGATTATAGGAAATACTTCATTCCTAAAAATATAAACACCAGTATCCTCACGAACACTGGTGTTTATCAATTTGGCGTCCCGAACAGGAATCGAACCCGTATCAGTGGAACCGGAATCCACCGTCTTATCCATTAGACTACCGGGACTTAAATATCAATCACCATAACATTATAATCCAACATGAGTAAATTGGCAACTGACACATATATGAAAAAGCAAATTATTTAAATATCATTAAAATCCAATTAGCCATTGTAAAGCGTATCGCAAAGGTGAGAAGCAAATGCCAAGTATATACGATAACGAAAACCGTACTTTTTAGCCTGTCATCAAAATCATAAATTGTATTTATTCCTCTCGAGACTATTGCACTCAACCATATTGGAATTAATATAAACCCAATCAGTGCCATTGATACACTAAAATTTGTATTCATCCCTGCCATGGTGGATAAATATATAGTAGCTTCAAAGAAAGCCTGTACAGGAACAATAATAAAATGTGCGGATATGTATACCTTCATTAATTTAATCAACTGTCCGTTTATATTCTGTATTCTTTCTTTTACCCTAAAAAACTTAAACAAATCAAATAAGGGCAGTGAAAAAAACACAACATCAATTAGCCCTAGTAAAATAGCAATACAAAGAGCCAGTGTAGAGTTAAATATAAGTACTGACAGAGTCTTATTGACAAATATCCGGGGAATATGCTTTAAAAGTAGAACCGCGGCATCAGCCAACCCTACAAAAGTAAACCCCAGAAATAAAATTGGAAGCTTGTCCGTTATCTTTGCAAATAAAGATTTGGGTAAAAGTAATATATCTAATAAAGTTGGTCTCTCCACAAGAACTTCTCCTTAGGGGTCCACAAACAATAAATGCCTCAAACTTCCATTTAAGAGTGAAATTTATTCACCACAAAGAATGATTCACTATTTTTTGTACCCTTAGTTATTTACTATTAATAATACAACTAAAAAACTGTAAAATCAATGAAATAATGTTAAGCTGCATTAATCATATAAATATCTTAAAGGATTTTTGTAACCAAAAAAAACAGAAGTGCTATACTTGCAACCAGAGCAGTGTTTATAATTACATTTGTAAATAATCTTCTTTTTGGATTAAGCGGTCTTAAATTCAACTCACTAATAAGACCGCCTTTTACATCCCTCTCTCTCACATAATTATTAATTATATCTTCAGCTTCTCTAATTAAATAATTATTAACTTTTTTTGAGCAGTTTGCTGATGATATTATTACATTTTTATTCTTTCCATTATCACTTTTTCTGTCTCTCAAAACAAGTATAGCCTCTTCAACAATATTTGAAGATATATTTTTGATTATAACAACCCTTCTAGTCCCATCGCATACCATAAAATTCCTCCAAAAAATATATTCAGAGATAGTTTGTGGCATTAAGGTCATAATTATACATAATTTTATCCAACCCTTTTCCAAACTTTGGCTACTAGTACCGTCATATCATCTATTGCCTTATTTCCAGAACTGGAATATGCTCTGTTCAGTATAGCATCAGCCACTCCCTGAGGATTTAAGTTTCCTATTTCTTCAATATATTGCACTAGAGCCTTTTCACCACCGTCTTCCGCTTTAAACGAGTCAATAATGCCATCAGTTACCATTATTATGAAATCTCCATTATTCACAGTCTTGCAAATCATCTCAGTTTCAATATCACTCAATATTCCGGCTGGCAGTGATACGGATTTTACAGTTTCCACCCTTTGAGGTCTCTTAATATATGTAGATACTGCTCCTATTTTAACAAACTCTACCTTTCCATCATACAAATCAATTGCAGACATATCTATAGTAGCAAAGGAATCATCATCAGATTTTAAAACAAGTATAGAATTTATAAGCTTGACAGCTGTATCCTTATCAAAACCTGTCTCCATGAACTGTTCAAGCAGGTTTATAGCCGCCCTGCTCTGGCAGTCTGCCTTCTGGCCTGAGCCCATACCATCACTGAGTGCCACAATGTATTTCCCATCTCCGGTATTCATAAAGGTATAATTATCTCCCGACACGCTTTCCTCATACTTGCCGAGCTTTGCCACTCCTGTAGTCACTCTGAAGGTTTCTTCCTCTACAAGCTTTAATGTGCAGATTCCTGATTTATGATTGTGTACACATTCGCTACTGTCTTTTATCATCTTTCGTCCTAAAACTCCTGTTGTCACTTTTTCAATAGTATTTATACAACTCCTTTTTCCACCACATCCTTTATGAAAAATAGTCACTTCGTTCTTCCCCCATTTATTTTGGAATATAACTGCATCGTTTGCTTTAATCCCCGCTTTATCAAGCTCAACCAGCAGTTTATCCTCTATTTCTCCTTTGAATTTCACATCGTAATCAATCTCATTTGCAAGGTTTGCTATAACCTTAGAAAGTCCATCTAGCTGTTGCGACACAAGCCCTCTACTTTCTCCAACCCTG
The DNA here is from genome assembly GCA_023398495.1 of Bacillota bacterium. GTDB lineage: Bacteria > Bacillota > Clostridia > Acetivibrionales > Acetivibrionaceae > Acetivibrio. Next base: position 49,726 of record JAEWSG010000039.1, on the reverse strand, counting down.
TTTTTCCATACAAGATTTACTTTAAACAGTTCATATACATTGTTTACCTGCCTTACAAAATCACTTATCCTTTCGCACCTCTCCATAAAGTAACCTGGAATATCCGCTTCATCTATATATCCTTTATCTTCAAGCTTCTCAACAATTTTAAACATTACCTGATATGTATTATAAAAGTTTCTGTCCCAACAATGCATGCACAAACTGCAATCTTTGCAAACTTTGTCTGCCACCCTGTCAAATAGCGAAGATATATCTTGCTTACTTGTTGCAGTACTAGTTTCAGATATTTCGCTGAAGGTTTTTGATAATTCTCCAAACGCCCTTGAAAACTTACTTAACCTTTCTATAGTCAACTCTTTAATCCTTTGACTATATCCTGCTTTATCCCTCACATTCACGGCAGCCATTGCAAAACATCCTATAGAATTGGTAATCAGCTTTTTAGGTATAAGCAAAAACAAGATAGCTGCCGTTAAAATGTCCTTTATATAAATGAGTACCTCTGTTGATCCGTTCAAGTACAGTGTAAATACTGCATTTGCAGCAACAAATCCAAGGCACGCTCCCACCTTTCCAAGATTTTTGAAAACACCTGAAAGCAGTCCACAGAATGCATAAGAAGCTATGACTATGGGCAAACCAGGATTAGTTATATTTACCACCAAACCGACTATAACGCCTACGGCAGCTCCCACACCCGGACCTGCACTAAAACTAAACACAAGTATTGCTAAAACTCCGATAACATTTATAAGATTCAGGCCTGCCAACTCCAAATTACCTACCCCCGATAGAGTTAAGGTCAGAATCATTGCCAAGCTTATCATTTCCTCATTAGAGAAAACATTTCTTTTTTTATTTCCTTCAATAATAGAGATAGTGTTTTCAAATATGAAAACTAAGGAAAAAACAAGTCCGGAATAACATAAACTCTTTAAAATATCATATAGTAAAAAACCTTGGAAAAATGTCATAACCAATTGAGGTATAATCACACTTGCAAAAGCAATAGCAGACTTTTTTAGGTTGTTCCTGGATCTTGTTTTTGTATTTAACGTATCTAGAGCACTAAATATTATCATCGAAGTTACTGTTATATAAACTTCTTCAAATCCACCACCTGTTATCATACCCAAAGATACAGCCAAACCCATTAAAACCTTACTTATACTCGTACCTGATGCTGCAATAAAGAATGCAATCCCAAAGGGCATAAACCCCTCAAACAAAGAAATTCTTCCTAACATAAAGCTAATAACCAGTATAATAATTCCACTTCTTGAAATTGGAACACCTGTAAATATTCCTTCCTTTGTCCTACCATACATTCTTCCGAAATCTCCAGTTCTTTGATACGGAATAGCTTGCGTTTTCATCTTTTGTGACCCCCTACTAAACTTTTTTATTTTGTTTTGCACAACTGATTATAGGGTAAACCCCAAAAAATATTTGTCGCATTTGGTAAACAGAATCAAAAATAATTCTGACACTTATCCACAAAACATAACTTTTGGTTACTTAGAAACAAGTTAAATTAGTACACTTAAGTTTTTAATTAAAGTTTGAAATCTTAAAATAACACTAGAATTTTGTAGACTTAAGTCAATAAGTTTTTATAGTTTTTCGCTTTTATTTATACTCCAATGTGTATTAATATAATATATAAACAGTTTGCTTTAGAGTAGAGTCCCTAAATATAACGTAAATGTAGTGCCTACCAAAAATAAAACAAGCTATACATTCGTATAGCTTGTTTTATTTTGGTGGGCACTATAGGGCTCGAACCTATGACCCCCTGCTTGTAAGGCAGGTGCTCCCCCAGCTGAGCTAAGCGCCCATATTATTTTGTGGTGACCCATAGGGGATTCGAACCCCTGTAGCCGCCGTGAAAGGGCGGTGTCTTAACCGCTTGACCAATGGGCCAAATAATGGTAGCGGCGGTCGGACTTGAACCAACGACCCTGCGGGTATGAACCGCATGCTCTAGCCAACTGAGCCACGCCGCCATATATTTTACTGATGCCAGCTCTGACAATTGTGTCATCCCCAGCACGCTTTAACATTGTAGCAGATACTTAAGCCAAAAGTCAATAGCAATTTATATTTTTTTTAATGTTTATTAATGGAAAAATTAATATGTGTATTCTTTCATTATTCCTTACTCATAGTATTTTTTATTGATTCTTTCCACTTCATCATCAAGCCCTAAAGTCTTATAAGCACTCTCCACCAAAGCTAAAGCATTGAAGTTTTTTCCTGCCAGCTCCTCAGCCTTTTTCAATAGTTCGAGGCCCTCCTTTGTTTTGCTTGTTTTATAAAGGCTGACTCCCTTATAAGTATAAAACGTTGGCACTGAAGGTTTTGTGCTTATTCCGATATTACATACCCTTATAGTTTCTTCCCAGTTTTCAATCATTCCGTAACTCTCAGCCGCCTTTTCAAGATTCACATAATTCTTATCTTCATTATATGCTGCTTCGTAATCCTGTCCTGCTTTTAAGTATTCTCCGCTGGCAAATTCCCTATAGGCTCTAAATTTCCTATCAACTATCTCTATAGTTTCTTCCGCTTTTATCTTCTCATACCATTCATCATACTTGTCCGACTCTTTAAATATGGAAATGAGCATATTGCCTTTATAGCTTTCTATGTCCGGATAATATTCCCCCCTTTTTTCAATCAGAGCAATATTATAACCCTTTTCCATTTTTATTGGGGGAATAAGCTCACCCACCTTTGCATTTAAATAGGCATTTTTTAACTCGGCATTTATTTTTGCTAAAGATACATATTCATTCAGTCCACCATTTTCCTTTGTCTCTTCATCATCGGAGTGTTTGGCTGCAAGCTTTCCAAAATCTGCACCTCCTGAAAGCTGTTTGTAAATATCGTTAGCTAATTCCAATGCTTCCTGATCACTTCTCTTCTCATTTGAAATATATATGTGCCTGAACGTATACTCGGTATTAGCCTCTTTAAAGGCTTCGTAACTTTCTTGTACTTCTTTATCCTCAACAGTAATACCATGTTCAGCTGCAATTTTTGGCATAACTTTAAGTTGAGTTAGGAAAACCCTTGTATAGGCTCTAAGTTCATCTTCGTTTTCATAACCTCTTGTGGCCAGAAAACCATCAAAATCCTCTTTTTTATCGTATCTGGCCTTAATATAATAATTGATATATTCATCTATTTCGGCTTCTGTTACACTTTCTCCAGACTTTTTGAGCAAAAAATTATTCATAACAGCTTCGTCAATAACTTGCAGCAGAACCCTGTCATTTATTTCTTCCTCAGAAGCTTTCATAAGATCTGCCTGCTTATCTATTGTAAGAAATAACTGATTCCTTTTGTTCTGAAAAATCTTTTTATCTACAAACTCTTCTCCAACTTTAAGCACCTGATATCCGAACGTCTCCTCGTTTTTAGTTTCACTTCCGGCTTCAATCGAATTCTCGTTGCCATTCCTGCTATTATAATACATAATACTACATACGGTAATACCCGCCGCCAAGACAACAGACCCGGCTATAATCGAAACTTTCTTAACCTTTTTGGAATCCATGCTTTTTCCTCCAACTGTATTTATTAACTTCATTGGTTTCCCGACATTTTCAAAAACCAGGAATTTATCATGTTAAAATTCACTGGTTCCAACCCTGTATTACGAATATTTAAATCACTAATACGAGTAGCTGTGCATAGTTTTATTATAATAATATAATACCATATCTAAGCGAAAGCTGCAATGAAGTAGTAGGTAAGGGGCACATGTAATAAATATGAAGAAAAGTATTCCAGAAACTTAAGTTCCGCAGTCTAGAGCCTGTAAATACTCCTCGGGGTCGAGCAAAACTCGCTTCGCTCAGACAATGCTCTCCCTTTCCTCGTCGCATTAACAGGCTCTAAAACTTGCTTCACAATGTTTCTTACATATTTTTCTTCAATTAAATTACATACACCCTAGGTTATGTTGTCAGCTTTGAGTAAACCTTACGAATTCCATCGAGTAACCTGTTTCTTCTGATTTCTATCGATTTTGCAGGACACATTTCCTGACAACAAAAACATCGGATACATTTTGATAATTCAACTATAGGTCTTTTATTTTTCATATGAATAGCCTTTGGAGGGCAACTTCTTATGCAGTCCCCACAGCCAATGCACTTATGCGGAATAAACACCGGTTTTGGAAGCATTGTGCCTGCGAGTGCTTTAAGCAAACTGTTATTATAAAAGCTTATCTCCCGAAGCCCTTCTAAAGCCGGAACATCAAACTCACTAACCCTTACATTTTCAACCTTTTCTCCTATAAATTGAATTTTGCTTACATCTGCTTCGCACAAACTTCTAGTAATTGCATTTTTTAGCACTGGTACACGTTTAGCATCGATATTAACTATGCTTACAGCAGTCATATCCAAATCAAAAGCATTCTCTGAGGCAAGGATAACTCCGATATCCTTAGGCCTGCCGGCAGACGGACCTGGTCCTTCCATCCCTACTACAGCATCCATAATGTTCAAAGCCGGCTTAGTGCTGAGAAAAATATCTATCAGTGCATCGGCAAATTTATCATATTCTTTCATGTTAAAGTGATACTCTAACTTTGAAACACCTGCTATTGCACCAAACATATTCTTTACAGCTCCCGTGTAAACCATCTGTCCATGGGTTTTAAGCTTAGGGAGATTAATTACAATATCTGCATCAATAAGTGGATTAATGATTCTCAGTTTTTTTATATATTTCCCTTCGGGATTTGAGATCTCAGAATCAGATGTATCATAATTCAGCTGTACTCCAACCTCATCTGCAACTGTTTCCATCCCTGTCGCAATATATATATCCTTCAAACGCGTCCGCGTATAAGGCCCGCCAGGGCTGTCAACTATTTTTACTTCTGCTCCTGCATTTTTTACTATCCTTGCCAGTTCTCCAACTAGAATTGGATGAGTAGTGGCAGCATCCTCAGGCTTTTTCTTCATAAGGAGATTAACTTTAAGTACCACCTTCATACCTGGTTTAATAAATTTTTCAATACCGCCTAGATTCTCAAAAGTATTCATTAGTGCCAAATTAACAACTTCCCTTTCATATCGGTTACACTTAACTACAGATACCAAACTCATTGATCTCCTACCCCTCTAATCATCTGTTTATCACAGCTGAACTTAATACTTCGATTGCAGCTTCCGCAACGATATATATTTTAAAATCTTTTTGTAATATTTCAATAATATTACATTATTATTACATATATTGACAAACATTTTACTCCAGTGTAATATTTTAAAGTAAAGTATTACAAATTTTACTTTACCGGGCTAATTTTTCTTTGTGATAATTGATAAAGCTATAATTTTTTTTGCATTTTATTTTCGAAAGGTAATAACATGGACAAAGTGTTATTACAAAGGGCAATTTTGCTCTTTACAAACCGCAGTGTTCGCACTGCGGTATTTTTTTACTATAGGATGTCATTTATAAGTTATTGCTTATCCAACATGGAGTGTCTACTCCCGATTCATTACATCCACCAAATCGATAATGGGTTGATATATGTCAAGCTCACAGTAATTATCCGACGACTGTTCGATGTCTATATACTCAAATCTGAAGGTATCTGCAAATTTGAAATTGGAATTGTAAATCCACTTTTTGTGGAGATTAACCAGCAAACGTCCAATCTGCCTTCCCTTTATCTCTTCTGCACTAAAAAAACCTGCAAGCCTGAATACAACATATTTATGAGCAGGTATTGAAATTGCCGTCATTCCATCAGGTATACAGGTCAGATCGGAAACCTGAACCGAAGGCATATAGTAAATATACCCTTCATTGTTCCCGCTCCAATCTGTATACCCAAAGTATATGTTGGGATTTATCGAATTTTTCACCCTTCCTTTATGCTTATAAAAGAAATCACGCCCATACTTGTTGGCAATATTGTCACCGGATTTGCTTATAATTTTGTGCTGGATGCCTACGAGGTTAAACTTGTTTTTAAAAACAAAGAAAGGTTTATAAGATACTGAACTATCCAATGATAATATATCGTTAACATTTATCTTTTCTTTAATTATCAGCGAAATCTGATCAGACCTGACTCTAAGCGGAGTATATCCGAATTTCTTTCGGAAAGCTCTGATATAAGATTGCTCATATTCAAACCCATAATCATACGCTATATCGATTATACGCATATTAGTGTTAACAAGCTCTCTTATACTTGAGGTCAATTTCCGTGACTGAACATATTCCATCAGCGGCTCACCTGTTAGTGATTTAAATATTCTGTGCATATGGTATTTTGATATTCCCGTATGCTGTGAAATGTCATCTAGGGTAATCTTGCTATAAATATTATTTTCAATATAGTCCACACACTGGGATAATATTTCCTTCGTGTTCATCATTTTTTTAACACCTTTTTCTTTATAAAAGCAATTCCTGTTCATTTTTAATTTATTATATATGTTATTGTTATTCAAGTAAACACTACAAAAGACATAAAAATCTAATACAAATCATGCTTTTTCCAATTTCATTTTAACACGTACGGCTTCATTGCAGTACAATCATAGGGAGGATATATTAATGCAAAAACGAGTAGTTGTTACAGGTATGGGGGTTGTTTCATCTCTCGGAATTGGAGTGAACGGATTCTGGCAGTCTATAAAAAGCGGCAAATGCGGCATAAGCAAGATCGAGAGAGTGGATGTATCTGACATGCCCACAAAAGTTGGTGCCGAAATCAAGGATTTTAACGCAAATGATTTCATTGATAAAAAAGAAGCAAAACGAATGGATAAATTCTCTCAGTATGCCATAGTAGCAGCCCAATTAGCAGTTGAGAATGCAAAACTTGATCTTGATAAAGTAAATAACGAACGCATGGGGGTAATAATCGGTACTGGAATAGGTGGAATTGAAACCTTGGAAAACCAGTATAATGTTCTGCTTGAAAAAGGTCCAGGAAGAGTAAGTCCTTTTTTTGTTCCGATGATGATACCAAATATGGCGGCTGGAAATGTTGGTATTAAATTTGGTGCTAAAGGTTTTGCAGAATGTGTTGTTACTGCATGTGCATCATCGACCAATTCTGTTGGAGATGCTTTTAAGGTCATTCAGCGCGGCGATGCCGATGTAATAATATCTGGAGGTACTGAAGCTCCGATTACACGACTTACTTATGCAGGTTTTTGTGCAAGCAAAGCGATGTCAACAAATGAAGATCCACTAACTTGCTGTAGACCCTTCGACCTTCACAGAAATGGGTTTATCATGGGTGAAGGAGCAGGAATTCTGATACTTGAAGAGTATCAGCATGCTATTGACAGAGGTGCAGATATAATTGCAGAGGTAGTGGGATATGGCTGTACAAATGATGCTTACCATATAACAGCACCGGCTGAAGATGGAGACGGTGGTGCTAGATGCATGAAACTGGCACTCGAGGATGCGAATATAATGCCTTCAGAGGTCGGATATATAAACGCCCACGGCACTTCAACCGAGTTAAATGACAAGAACGAAACTACTGCTATAAAGACAGTTTTTGGCGAACACGCATATAAACTTGCTGTAAGTTCTACTAAGTCAATGACAGGCCACCTTCTCGGAGGAGCCGGTGCAATAGAGGCAATCATAACTGCACTAGCACTTAAAGAAGGCTTTTTACCTCCAACTATAAACTATATGACCCCTGATCCTGAATGTGACCTGGACTATGTTCCGAATGTGGTCAGAAAATCAGCTATAACCTATGCACTGTCAAATTCCTTTGGTTTCGGTGGTCACAATGCAACACTCGCATTAAAAGCATTTAACGATTAGAATTGGGGTTTGATTATATACTCTTGAAACCAAAATTCAAAGTGAATACTGAAAACTTAAAAAATTTCAACTTCAGGTGGTATTATTATGCCACCTGAAGTTTGGAAGGAGGCGGGACTATTACATCAATTGGCCTAACTGCTGCATACTTGCTTTGTTTCTTTGAACTTTATAAAATATGATGCCTTTAGATTTTTTGGTGCATAAGTCCCGGTGTATAATTAAGCCACCTTACTTTATATGCAGTCATCTACTGGTATTGTAAATATTATATTAATTTTGGCATATAAAGCAGATAACTTACTACCAAGATATTAAGTTATTTTTTCGTTAGCCCTATTTAATATGTTTTACCTCATACTCATCATCTAACTGATCAACAACTCCGTTTTCTCCAACCATGTGTCCTGCTCCAACCATCACAAAGTACGTTTTTCCCTCAGGATCTGCAAGATATGTGCGAACTTTTTCTGCCATATTTGTGTCCCTCGAATACCAAAGCTTTTCGTTGAATTCTTTCATGGCTTCAGTTTCGGCCTCTTCTGACTTCACAATCTTTCCCAACCCATCAACATCGCCCTTTTTCCACAATGCAATCAATTTATTGAGTTCATCCATTGATGCTTCCTGGGATTGATCGTCAAGCCCGAGTGATGAAGCTAAGAACTCTGCCTGAAGTTCAGCAGAGAAGGTATCAAACATATCTACCTGAAACTTGATACCCTCAATTTCCAGAATCTCTTTCCGTCCAACAGACTTGTTCATGAAAAACATATCTATTCCAATCTCTCCGGAAAGCGAATTTTCCGCATACATTAAATTTTGAGCAAGCAATGCTGCATACCATGGTTTAAATTTATTATAAAATTCCGGTTTGACCCCCATAGGTTCAATAACCTCCACAAATCGGTCATATACTTCCTTAGGTACATTTTTATAAAGTGTATTGTCGTCTGTATAAAAAGCTTTTTGAAGCATATAAGCCGCTGCTTCCTGCTGATTTGACAAATCAACTTCAACAGCCAGGTAATCGGCTTCCTCAAAAGCCTTTAAAATCTCCTTAGAAAGTGGGTACATTGAAGGATCGGCTAAATGTATTGAGCCTAACAAATATACACTGCTATCCTCATCACTAACCTTCCAGAAGGCACCTTTTGAATCCTTTCCCGCTTCATACATCACAAACTCATAGGCTCTTCTTGCAAAAACCATTAGCTCCTGCCTGTTGCAAGAACTATCAAGATCTAAAATAGTGTTGCTTCTTCCGTTTAATATTCCTTTTGAAACTGTATACTTCACCATATCAACCGATTCCTCGGGTATTGTTCCTGTATCTTTGAAAGTAAGCTCCATAGAGGTCTTAAAATCAAAGCCAGGTTGAGCAGCTCTAATTGCTTCATATGTACCTCTGACCATATCCAACCTGGTAGCAGCTTTCTCCGGTTCAAATTTACCTGTTCCATCAAGGATTCCAACGGTACATGCCTTTAAAACTTCCTCACTGTCAGTATCACTATACGGATTTTTTTCAACCGGGGTTATTATTTGATCTGTAATTCTTTCATAAACACTAACACAAACGCTGTATAATTCTTCACGAGTAACCTTTTTAGTAAAGTCACCAAGCATTTCACCGGGGACAAGCCCATATATTTCGGACCACTCCACACTATCTGCGGCCCACTCACTTGGTTGGTCTACAGCAGAAGGTGCCTGCTCTTCAGCAAATACACCCATATTAAGAGTGAACAGCATTATTGCTGATGTCAATGCAGCTGTTATTTTCTTCATTTTACCCATTAATTACACATCTCCTTCAATTCATTATTTCCACATACAACATAATTTTACAAGCAAATTTTTTACAGTATGAAGCATATCATATTTAATCCAATAAGTCACCGAAAAAATACACCACCTATATTATTTCGGTATTATTTCGGTATCTATTACGGCTTTTTTTCGGTGTCTAAAATCTAATTATATGTTACAATTAACAAAAAAGACTTTCGGAGTGAAAAATTCAAATGATTAATGTATTAATGGTAGACGACCATAAAGCAATTTTGGCAGGTACGAAGATGTTGCTTGAAAGCCATGAAATGAAAGTAACGGCTTGCCATTCAGGAATAGAGGCTATAGAAATTTTAAAGAAAAAAGCTTTTGACGTTATGATTTACGACCTTAAGATGCCCGATATGAATGGGTTGGAGTTAGCCAAGAAGACTTTGGAAATTCATCCTGACGCTACTATTGTCATATTATCCGGCGAAGACATATCCGAAAACTTTGATATTCTGATTAAATCGGGCATTAGCGGTATTTTAGACAAATCGTGCAATGACAGTCAATTGATAACAGGTATAAAAATGGCCAGGGAGAAGATGATGTTGCTTCCCCTTGAACTTATCAGAAAACTCAATCTCGATAAACCATCAACTCAGCATTATGATGATAGTCTTGAAGAACCACTAACCGAACTGGAATTAAGCATTCTCCAAATGGCTGCTATTGGAAAGACAAATAAAGAAATTGCGGAAACCCATCAAATGGTTCAACGGAATGTTGAGTATCACTTAAGTCATATTTATAAAAAACTTAAGGTGACTTCGCGTATATATGCTATTCGTAAGGGTGTCAGACTTAATCTGATTAGCGGTTCATAATCCTGCTTAGAGCTAAAGAACCCTTTTAAGAGGAAACTGACAGGACAATTCAAGCCCCTCACCTACATCAGAGGAGCAGGATACGTTTCCGTTTAATAGGCGTATTCTCTCTTTAATACCTTGAAAACCCAGATGCCTGCTGGTATCAATCTCCTCTTTCAGATCCATTCCAACACCATTATCATGGTAATATATAATAAATACATTCTCATCCTGCCGAAGCATTATATCAACCTCTGTGGCCTCAGAATGACTAACAGCATTATTAACTAATTCCTGCACAACTCTGTAAACAGTCAATATGTGTTCATACTCCAACTGTGAGGTAACATTGAAGGCTTCAAAATTTATATTAATGTCAGATTTAAGCTGAATTCTTTCAATAAACCCTTCAATAGCTCTAACAACGCCCTTTTCTGCCAGAAAGGTCGGAAGAAGCTCATTGCATGTTTCGCGGATCAATAGTATTATATTTTCAAGTTCCAACTCTTGTTTTTTTATTTGCTTTAAAATATCATCCTTGAACATAAAGGCATTGCCTAGCATGTTGCTGATATCTCTTTTCATTTTGATAATGTCCTGGAGTACTTCGTCATGTAAATCGGATGCCAGTCTTTTTCTTTCCCTTTCCGAAATTTGAAGAAAAATTTTACTCATCCATGTAGGTGTATTGCCTTCATGTTGTAAATTCATTAATTTATCCGACAGTTCTTCAATTAAGGAAAGATTCTCATAAAAGATAGCAGTGTATCTCGAAAGCAATCTGATTGATAGTCTGTCCCTCTGGCTTAATTCCATATTTCTCGGGTCAATCAGCAGAACACGGTGCTTTTCATCAACATTCCCTATTAAAGTCAGATATACTTCACCTATATGAATCATATCGCCGATTTTTATACTTTTAATATTTCCAAATAAAGTATTCTCTGCTTCCTTATGTGGGAAATTTAAATCATCGATACCAGTTACAAACTGCTTACCATCAAACTCAAGGATTTTTACACTGTCCACAGGAACTATATTTTTGATGTTGTCAGCAATCTTCTGTTCAAGCTCTTCTATTTTATGCGATTTCGAAATATCCATAAGGCTTTTATACAGACTTATGCTACTGTCATTGAATATGCTTACCAGATCATCAAAGGCCGTCTCTAGTTCTCCAAGGTCATTTTCAACTCCACTGTCAAACTTAACGGAGAAATCTCCCCTCCGGACGTTCTTTACTTTGTCTGTCAACTTTTTTAATTGCCGGGTTACAAGTCTGCTCGATATCCATGAGATTATCAACGTAACAATCAGTGCAAAAGCAGTAATAACTATAATCTTATTCCTGTTCTTTTCAATAAGCTTGTAGATGTCTTGAGCCTCAATATCTATGCCCAATACACCAATTTGCTTTCCCTCCCGATTGAATAAAGGTACATAGGAAGCAATGTTTGCTCCCCATTCTTTATCGTATGTGAGTTCGCCAATAAACGGCTTACCTTCCTTAATTGACAACTCCAGAAGTTCATATGTATTAACCTCTTCATCTCCTGGCATTGAAACGTCAGTACCTTTATATTCTAGAGGAAATCCATCCACAATGTATATGGGTTTGCCGTATTTTGATTTTGCCATTATGTATATGTATTTTAAGCCATAAACCTTTTTAAATTCCCACAATAACTGTCTTAAGTTTTTATACTCAGGCATGTCTAATATTTCATCCTGCTCACCCTTTTGGTTTTTCAATTGAAGAGTGCGTTCTGTTACCTTTTGCAGTTGGTCTATATTTATATTTTCCACTACAATTTTTCCCATATTTTTGGCTTTATCACCTAAACTATCAGTTATCAGATTAGTTGATGATGTGTATATAAAATAACTTAGCACTAATGCAAAAATTACTACTATTATTGAAAATAATAAACTGATTTTTGTTTGTAATCTCAAAAATATCTACCTCACATGTTTTCATCTATCTATACTATTTTTCAATATATCTTTCAATAATGAACTCCATGCATTCTTCAGTGATTGGATAAAGTTTTGCACTATATTGGTAGGGAAAAGATCTCATCCCATCTCTCGCCCATTGAGTAATACTTCCGACAATTGCATTGGAAAAGAAGTTTGCAATAAGATTTATTTCATCAGATGCCATCTTGCGGGTTCCAAGCAATTGCTTAATTTTTTTCATATTAGCATCAAATATAATCTTAAAAAAGTGTTCACTTAAGTTATTCTGCACATCTGAAGAAAGAGCAACTACATAGAAATCTCTATTATTATATAAGTGCTCCACAAGCTCGTCAAAAACCGAGTTGTCTTGGTTCAAATCAGTAAGAGCTGCAAATTCTGTGTCAAAAATCCAGCATACAAGGGCTTGTTTATCCTGAAAATGGTAATAAAACGTTTTGCGGTTAAGCCCACATGCTTTCACAATATCTTGAACACTTATTTTGTCGAGTGGTACATTTATCATGATTCTCTTAAAAGTTTGTGCAATAAGCTGTTTTGTAAGTTCAGGTTTTGACATTTTCATCACCCCAAATTCGGACACTTTCGTAAATCTGTCCAAAAATACCTCATTTATGATCATATGTGTAAAAACAGGACACATTATTTTAATTATTGGTTTTTAATCATCTTATAACATGTTAAATTATTTGTAAAGATTAGAGACAATACTATTCATATTGTCATTAATCTGATTGTTTATAAACCAGTAGTTTGCTATAATATACTAAATTAATATGGAAGGGAATTATCAAATGAAACATTACTTTGAGGAAATTGAAGCAGTCTTAAAATCACAGGAAAGTTCAAAAAACGGTATTGATCAGGCACAGGCACAACAAAGGCTTGAGAAGTACGGAAGGAACAAACTTGACGAGGGTAGGAAAAAATCTTTGTTGGTAAGATTTTTTGAACAACTAAAAGACCCTATGATTATCGTACTCATTGCAGCAGCTGTTATTTCCGCAGCTGTTGATGAAATTGCAGACTCGATTATCATAATGGTGGTTGTATTACTTAATTCAATACTTGGTGTTGTACAGGAAGGAAAAGCTGAAAAAGCAATTGAAGCCCTGCAAAAGATGTCATCTCCATTTTCAAAAATCAGAAGAAATGGCCAGGTAATGCAGGTAAAATCCGATGAAATCGTACCTGGCGATATTGTTCTTTTAGAGGCTGGGGATTCTGTACCTGCCGATATGAGAATTATTGAAGCTTCCAGTTTTAAAATTGAGGAAGCCTCCCTTACAGGAGAATCTGTACCAGCTGAGAAAACCAGTATGGTTATCCCTGCAAGTGATAAGGATATTTCTCTTGGCGACCGTGCCAATATGGCTTATATGGGTACAAACGTAGTATATGGGCGTGGCGAAGGTGTTGTAGTCAGCACAGGTATGTCAACCGAAATGGGAAAAATAGCAAATATTATTTCAAACACTGGGGAAGAAAAAACTCCTCTGCAAAAAAAGTTATCTTCGCTAAGTAAAGTTCTTAGTGTGTGCGTACTTGGAATATGTGTATTCATCTTTGCCTTCGGAGTATTGCGCAATGGGGGTTTTTCAGGGGGGCACGTACTTAAATCCTTCCTGATGGCAATCAGTCTTGCAGTGGCTGCAATACCTGAAGGATTGGTAGCAGTTGTTACCGTTGTTTTATCTATCGGTGTTACCAAGATGTCTAAAAGAAACTCTATAATAAGAAAACTTACAGCTGTTGAAACCTTAGGCTGTACACAGGTAATATGCTCTGATAAAACAGGTACTTTGACCCAGAACAAGATGACAGTTGTTGAAGTTTATACAGTTGGCGATGTTGAGCAGCTTCAGATATCGATGGCTCTTTGTAATGACGCTTCACTTACCGGAAATGGCAATGAAGTAATAGGAGAACCTACTGAAAGTGCCCTTGTAAGATACGCATATGATTCAGGCAAAAATAAAACAGACCTTGTAAAAAATATGCCTCGTGTGGCAGAAGCTCCTTTTGACTCTGTTCGTAAGATGATGTCCACAGTTCACAAGGATCCAAGTGGAAAATTCATCCAATATACCAAGGGAGCACCCGACGAACTCTTAAAAGCCTGCACACACATACTTACAAAAGACGGTGCAGTGCCTTTAACCGATGCACACCGTTCAGCTATTATGGCAGAAAACAAAAAAATGGCAAACAAGGCTCTGCGTGTATTGGCATCAGCATTGAAACAAACAGACTCAATACCGGAAAAAATATCCCCGGAAAGCCTTGAGCGCAATTTAACCTTTATAGGTCTGACAGGAATGATAGATCCTGTACGCCCAGAGGTAAAAGTTGCAATTGAAAAATGCCGACATGCAGGTATTCGTCCTATAATGATTACAGGTGACCATAAAGATACAGCTGTAGCTATAGCCAAAGAACTTGGTATCATCTCCAATGAGAATCAGGCAATTACCGGAGCAGAATTATCCGAAATACCTGATCATGAATTTGAAAAGAAAATAAACAACTACTCTGTATATGCACGTGTACAGCCTGAACACAAGGTTCGTATAGTTAATGCCTGGAAAAAACAAGGCAAAATTACCGCAATGACCGGAGATGGAGTTAATGACGCACCTGCGCTTAAATCGGCAGATATAGGAATCGGTATGGGAATTACAGGTACAGATGTTACCAAGAATGTTTCCGATATGGTGCTGGCTGATGACAATTTTGCATCCATTGTATATGCGGTTGAAGAAGGACGAAGGATATACGACAACATCCGTAAGGCAATACAGTTCCTGCTGTCTTCAAACCTAAGCGAGGTTGTTGCCCTTTTTGTTGCAACTATAATGAATTTCAGACTCTTTTCACCAATACATGTATTGTGGATTAACCTCATTACCGACACCTTCCCGGCAATCGCTTTAGGAATGGAAGAGGCAGAAGATGACATAATGATGAAACCTCCACGCAGCACGAAAGAAGGTATTTTTTCAAACGGATTGGGCTTTAATGTAATATACCAGGGTGTAATCATTGCAGTATTGACATTGATTGCATTTTATACAGGCAACAAGATTTCAAATACAACGGGTATGACGATGGCGTTTTTGACCTTATCCACATGTGAAGTTTTCCAGTCTTTGAACTTAAGGTCAATGACAAAATCTATTTTTAAACTGAAAACGCATAACAAGTATTTGTTTGGTGCAATGGTCTTGTCCTTTGTATTGTCAATATTGGTTATATATATACCGGGAGTGAATACAATCTTCAAGCTTACTCCGCTTTCACTCAACAACTTCTTAATATCGATGGCACTGGCAATATCAATTATACCAATTGTTGAAATTGTAAAACTTATAATTAGATCAACTAAGAAGTAAAGATAACGTACACTAAAGTTAAATCTATATAGCACCCAAACGTTATCTAATTTAGATGAAAAACATCCTTTAATTTTAGTTTTAGAGTTTTTCATCTATAATATATTGAAGAGAGAGGAAGTACATTGTAAAATCTTACAATTTAAATAAGAGTGAGATTTTACAATGTAACAGTCTCTCGTACCAAATTTATATAGTCGTAAAGTGAATTAAATAATCCAAAATGTTTTTTGGAAAATATGATATATGGAGTGATTTATACGAACTGGCTCAGGAAATTTATGATTGGAAGAAACGGTTCAGACCGATTTTCTATATTTTTGTTTATAGTTGCTCTGATA
This sequence comes from Bacillota bacterium, assembly GCA_023398495.1. Taxonomy (GTDB): domain Bacteria; phylum Bacillota; class Clostridia; order Acetivibrionales; family Acetivibrionaceae; genus Acetivibrio. The sequence continues at coordinate 33,526 of JAEWSG010000039.1, read as the reverse complement.
CTGACAATAGTCGCTGATCTATCAAAACTTACATTTTTAAAGTATGTTAGTTTTATAATAATGGTTTTAAGTATCTATAGGGTATTATCTAAAAATACCGTCAGGCGTAGAATGGAGAACTACAAATTTGTAATGTTTTCATCCTGGGCACAATCACAGTTCAAGAAAATCATGGGTCGTGTCAAAGACTTAAAAACTCACAGATATTTTTCCTGTCCGGCTTGCAAAGCAACCTTACGCCTTCCTAAAGGTAAAGGCAAAATAATGATAACCTGTCCTAAGTGCAGAAAGGAATTCACAAAAAACACATAAATTTAGTTTTATATTGAACGCGATAAAGATTTTACATCGTGCTTCAATTTCCTTAATATAATATCACGAAAATCAAATTTTCCAGTGTATAATCATTTTCGTGATTTATATAGAGTTTTTCATCTATAAGTGATCCGACCTGAACATTGATATTACAAGACCTAAAATAATGGCAAATGCTACAGCCAATCCAGCTTTAAGGGCAGTTAAATTAAGCAAATACATTTCACTTCCTTCGCTTGCATATTGACTGGAGCCTACAATGATACCTGTGATAATTATGCTTACCGCAAGCAATATCAGGCTGAAAGATATCCTGTTTATAGCTCTGTCCAAACGTCTTTGAATTCTGTTTATATCTTTTATACGCAACTGAACGGTTAAATCTCCATCCTCTGCTTTTTCCAACAGATTCTGAAGGTAAAACGGAAGCCCTGCAATCAGATCCTTGTACGCAAAAATGTTTTTCCTGAAAACATTGCTGATATTTTTTACAGAATAGGCTTGAAACACCAGTCTTTTTGCAATAGGTTTTGCCACATCAATAGTATTAAGTTCCGGAGCAAGTTTTTCCAACAGGCTCTGAATAGTCGCAAGCGACTTGGCTAATAGGGTAAATTCCCGTGGCAACTTTACCCCGTTTTTGAATGCTATACTAAATATCTCGTAGAGCAGTTCTCCTGCATTAATCCTGCTCCACGGCAAAGTAAGATATTTGTCAATCATTAGGTCCACGTCCTGCTCAAACTTTCTGACATTTTTCTTTTCTGACATTGCATCAAGCTCTAAAATGGTTCTTGCAACCATTCTCGGATCTTTGTTTGCAGCAGCGACAAATAACTTGGAAATAGTCTTTCTGCGCGATTCACTTATTCGCCCTACCATTCCCAAATCCAGAAATATAATTGTCCCATCATGTAAAACTTTAATATTTCCCGGATGAGGATCTGCATGAAAAAAACCGTCTCTTAATATCTGATTGCATATTGATACAGCAATCCTTCGTGCTGTTTCCTTTCTGTCTATACCTGCTTTATCAAGTTCATTATGGTCATCTATACCTATACCTTTAATGAATTCCATAGTCAATATACGTTCGGAGGTATAACCCCATTTTACCTCGGGAACCTTAATATTTTTATCTTTAATAAAATTCTCTCTGAAAGTATCAGCATTTTCAGCTTCCTTTGTAAAGTCCAACTCATTTTTAAGCGTCCGTTCAAAATCACCTACCATATTTGTAAAATCATATATTCTCCCAAATTTCGTATGATTATCAACAAAATGAGCAAGATCCTTAAGAATATTCAGGTCATGGTTAATAACTCTTTCTATTCCTGGTCTCTGGACTTTTACTGCAACCTTTTCTCCAGTTTTCAAAACTGCATAGTGAACCTGTGATATGGATGCCGATGCAATGGGTGTCTCAGAAAATTCCTTAAAAACATTCTCAAGAACATCTTCAAATTCATTTTCAATTAACGCTTTAACTTCACTGTATGAAAAGGGCTGAACCGAATTCTGAAGCTTTTTTAGTTCTTCAACAATATCATTTGGAACTATATCCGCTCTGGTACTCAGTATTTGCCCAACTTTTACAAAAGTCGGACCAAGCTCTTCTAAAGAAATTCTAAGTCTTTCTCCAATAGACCTCTTTGAATTTGTCGTCGTAGCTTCGGAGCTCCGCTTTCTCATCTTCAGGTATTCAAAAATGCCAAGCTGGTCTATTATAAGCCCAAACCCATGCTTTGCAAAAACGGTTATAATCTCCTGGTATCTTTTCAAATTAACCCTTTTACTTATAACCATAATAGCCTCCAAGTAGATACGTTTGACTTAGTGTTACATTACTCATACTTTATTTTACTATAGTTGTTAGAGTGTGCAAAGGGTTTTATTTTGGTCATAGGCTCTATCCATATCACATGATCAATTGTAAAATAATAATATACATAAATCGTGGGTGCATTTAATTATCGTGCACCATTAGAATATGCACCCATAAATCGTGAAAATGATTTTGCAATGTACCGGATTATGATATATTAATATAAAATCCATCTTATCACTAATAAAAGGCGGAAAAATAAATAGATCATGTACAAGATACTAATTATTGAAGATGATACAGTAATTGCAAAGGCAATCAAAAATAATATTGAAACGTGGAATTATGATGCAATGTGTGTAACCGACTTTCGCGATATCATACCGGTGTTTGTTTCATATTCTCCCCAGCTTGTTCTGCTTGATATATCTCTGCCGTTTTATAACGGCTATCACTGGTGCAGCGAAATACGTAAACTTTCAAAAGTACCCATTATATTCATATCGTCGGCCTCAGATAACATGAATATTGTTATGGCAGTAAATATGGGAGGAGACGACTTTATAGCAAAGCCTTTTGATCTGAACGTTTTGACTGCAAAAGTTCAGGCTCTTCTCCGCCGCACATATGATTTTGCCGGACATACCAATTTCCTTGAACACAAAGGGGCAATACTCAATACAAGTGATACGACACTTCTATATAACGGCGAAAAAATTGAATTGACAAAAAACGAGTACAAAATCCTTCAGGTGCTTATTGAAAACAAGGGGCGAGCAGTATCACGCGATACTATTATGGCAAGACTTTGGGAAACCGATAGTTTCATTGACGACAACACATTGACAGTTAACATTACACGTCTTCGCAAAAAGCTTGAAGATATAGGGCTCCATGACTTTATCTCAACAAAAAAAGGCATAGGATATATGGTGTAGCAATATGAGAATATTTTTTGAATATTTAAAATACAAACTTAAAAGTTTCTTACTGTTCTGTGCATTTCTTTCCATTTTCACAGTTATATTCCTGTTATATAATTTGCCTTTGGAGGCCTTATATTATGCTGCTTTACTGTGTGCAGCCCTAGGGGTAATGCTTGCAGCTTCCGACCTTTACAGTTACTATAGAAAACATACTTTGCTCCTAAGGCTTAAAACCGGTATTACGCTTTCCTTAGAAACACTCCCTGTTCCAGACTATTTGCTCGAGCAGGATTACCAGAACCTCATTGAAATCATTCATAAAGACAAGATACAACTTGTATCTAATTCCGACAGTGCAAGAAGTGAAATGGTAGATTACTATACACTATGGGCACATCAGATTAAAACTCCTATCGCTGCTATGCGTTTACTATTGCAGTCAGAGGACAGTGAGCAAAATTCCGAGCTTTCCTCAGAACTCTTTAAAATTGAGCAGTATGTGGAAATGGTACTTCAGTATCTTCGGCTAGATAGCACCTCAACCGACTTTGTCCTTAAAAAGTACGACCTTGACAATATTGTGAAACAGGCAGTGCGAAAATACGCAAAACTTTTCATACGCAAGAAAATCAGTCTTAACTTTTCCGAACTTGACTGCGAGGTTCTGACAGATGAAAAATGGCTGGTGTTTGTAATTGAGCAGGTTTTATCCAATGCACTCAAATACACAAACAAAGGTAATATATCCATCTATATGCATCCTAAGAGCAGTAAAACTCTTGTTATTGAAGATACCGGAATGGGTATTGAGTCTGAAGATTTGCCCCGTGTGTTTGAAAAAGGCTTCACGGGATACAACGGAAGGGCTGATAAAAAGTCTACGGGAATAGGTTTGTATCTTTGCAAAAGGATTTTAGCGAAATTGTCGCACACTATCACCATAGAATCAACGGTTGGCAAAGGAACTTTGGTAAAGATCTGCCTTGATACCGTAAATATAATAATCGAGTAATAGACTAACCTTACAGGGGTGCATATAACAAATATGAAGAATAATATACACCCACCTTACAGAAATGTAAGATTGACCGGGGAAATGTAAGCTAAATGAATGGCTGCACATTTCCCCGATTTGGTAAAATGAATATGATAAGAGATAATGAAAAAATAACATCCAATTTAAAACCAAAGCTTCTCTTTTAAGGAGGTCTAAACGTATGGAACTACTAAATGTAAACAATCTAAAAAAGGTATATACCTCACGCTTCGGCGGCAATCATGTTCAAGCACTGACTAATGTATCCTTTTCTGTTGAAAAGGGTGAATATGTTGCAATTATGGGCGAATCAGGTTCGGGCAAAACCACCTTGCTAAACATTATCGCGGCTCTTGATAAACCAACAAGCGGCGAGGTACTATTAAACGGTAAAAGCATTGTCTCAATAAAAGAAAAGGAAATTTCTGCATTCAGACGCAACAACTTAGGTTTTGTATTTCAGGATTTTAACCTTTTAGACACCTTTTCTTTGCAGGATAATATATTTTTGCCCCTTGTATTATCAAGGAAGTCCTATGACGAAATGAATAGCCGTTTAAAGCCAATCGCCGCAAAACTCGGCATCAGTGACATACTATCAAAGTATCCCTACGAAGTATCTGGAGGACAAAAGCAGCGTGCCGCAGTTGCACGTGCCCTTATTACCAGTCCCCAACTGATTCTGGCAGACGAACCGACCGGTGCTCTTGATTCCCATGCCACAGATGGGCTGCTTCGTCTTTTCAACGAAATCAACAATGATGGCCAGACTATACTATTGGTCACCCATAGTGTCAAAGCTGCCAGCCATTCAAAGCGTGTTTTGTTCATAAAGGATGGCGAGGTATTCCATCAGCTCTACCGGGCAAACATGACTAAAGAAGAAATGTTCAGTAAAATTTCAGACACCTTGACAGTACTAGCAACTAAAAGCTCTGAAGGTTCAAGAGGTGAAAGCGATGAGTAAGATATTTTATCCAAAGCTTGCCATAAGCAATATAAAAAAGAACGGTAAATTTTACTTTCCATACATTCTTACCTGTATCGGCACAGTGGCAATGTTTTATATCATGTGCTTCATCAAAACCAATGAGGGGATTAACAAAATGCCCGGTTCCGAATCTCTCAGATCAATGATGAATGCCGGAAGTGTTGTCATTGCTATATTTAGTGCTATTTTTTTATTTTACACCAACAGCTTTCTGATTAAACGCCGCAAAAAAGAACTCGGACTATACAATATTCTTGGCATGGAAAAACATCATATCGCAATTGTAATGTTTTATGAAACTGTCATAACAGGAATTACTTCAATAATTTCCGGGTTGTTTACCGGAATACTTTTATCCAAGTTGACCTTCATGGCTTTTTTTAAACTTTTGAGCTTTAAAGTACCCTTTGGCTTCTCCATATCTGTATCGGGAGTATATTCATCTATATGTCTGTTTTCATTGATATTTTTGCTGATTCTTTTGTCAAATCTATGGCAAATTAAGCTCGCGAAACCAATTGAACTGCTGCGTGGAGGAAATGTAGGCGAAAAGGAGCCTAAAACCAAACGTATTATGGCCACTTTTGGTATTATATGCCTTGGCATCGGCTATTATATCGCACTTGCAACCGAATCTCCTTTACAGGCCATAATGCTTTTCTTTGTAGCGGTTGTACTTGTAATTATAGGTACCTATCTCCTTTTTAGTGCAGGAAGTATTGCAATTTTAAAAATGCTACGAAAAAATAAGAAGTACTACTATCAAACCAGGCATTTCACATCGGTATCAGGCATGCTTTACCGTATGAAACAAAACGCCGCAGGCCTCGCCAGTATTTGTATACTCTCAACCATGGTACTGGTTATGGTAGCAGGTACATTATCCCTGTATCTTGGTGCAGAAAATGCTATAGATAACAGATATCCCTCGGATATATTAATCCATAGAGCTTTTCAAGACACAAACAGTAATCGCAGCAAAATTCTTCAATCAGCACTTGATGCAGTCTCTGCACAGGGTCGAACAATTACAAAGGTAACTGACTACGAATATCTGTCCTTTGCAGTGGTATATAATGACGGTAAATTTGATACCGACAGAAACAATAGTTCTGGAGGTTCCGGTGTTGAAGTTCTTTGCTTAATAACAGCAAACGAGTACAAGTATCTCACAGGCAAAACCGCAGATATCAGCGGCCATAACGTGCTTAGCCACAGTAGCAACCGTTTGCTTGACCAGTCTTTTTCCTTGTTTGGCAACACATATACAATAAAAGAGCGACTTGACAGTTTTCCAGTGTCAAGTGATTATGCAGCGTTCTTATTAAATGTCCATTTTATTGTTTTAAGCAGTGACCAACTATTTTCACAAATAAGAGATGCACAGTTGGCTGCTTACGGAGATAATGCAAGCTGGCCCGAATATGAAATTTCTCTCAATCTCGATGGTACCGACGAAGAAAAAATTATCTGTGCGAATGCTGTAGACGCTGCGATAATGAAAATCCCTGAATATACCACTGAAAACAGTAGTAGCAACTATCGCCACCAAAGTTATACCGAATCCAGACAGAAAAAAGCAGAGCAGTTTTATGCACTTTACGGTGGATTTCTGTTTCTTGGCTTATTTCTCGGCACATTATTTATGATGGCTACAGCACTAATTATCTACTACAAACAGATATCAGAAGGTTATGATGATAAAGATCGTTTTGAAATTATGCAAAAGGTAGGTATGAGTCATGATGAGATCAAATCGACTGTTCGTTCTCAGGTACTGAAAGTATTCTTTCTACCTATAGCGGCAGCAACTATTCATATCGCTGCAGCTTTCAAAATGATTACCAAACTTCTTGCAGTGCTTAACCTTACAAATGTTCCACTCTTTTTTTGGTGTACTGTGGCGACTGTAACAGCCTTTGCAGTTATATACGGACTGGTTTATACGCTGACTGCAAAAATATACTATAAAATAGTAGAGTAAAATCAATAGCGGTAATAAATGCCTTTGAATCTGCATTCATTACCGCTCATTCTTTCCCTTTCCAACATTGTAATAGAATTAAGGCATGACTAAAATTTAAGTTCCTGCTTTAGATAATGAAAAAAATTGGCCTTAATGGTATTGCCATATTATAAAAAGAAGTTTTTTCAGTATCCCTAAATCAACTGCAGCTTTTCCAGTAATTTAATGAATTTCTCAGTATTCAGCGGTTTCACTGCATATGCTTCGCTTCCTGTATCAAATGAATCAAATACAATGTCAGTCTCATTTAGGGCTGATATCATAATAACCTTTGAAGTGTTCTGAGGCAAAATGTTATTTTGTTTTTCCAGCTCCCTGATAACTTTTAATACCTTGGTGCCATCAGCCTTTGGCATCATAATATCAAGACATACCAGATCATATGGCTGTTTTTTACGCATAGACATGATAAAGGCCTCTACTGCTTCCATTCCGTCTATAACCATATCGCACTCACCATATTGGGATAAAAACTTGAAAAGAAACTGCCTGCTTGCATAATCATCTTCTGCAATTAGTATTCTCATAGAACCAACCTCCTGATTTAATTGATTTCTACACCTACAACACTATGCAAACCGAAAACACCAATTATATAAGTCGTGAAAATGAAGCACGATGTAAATTCTTTATCGCGTTCAATTTAGTTACATGATTAAGTTTGATAATTCCTCAAACAATATTCCGGCTTGAACAAAATTTTTCTTCCTTATTTCTATTTCTATATCGAAGGCAGCATATTTTATGTCCTCATTCCCGGCATCCGCTGCCATCTCTTTGATGAGATGAGCGTATTTTTCAGCATTTTGCTGTTCCTTTTCCAGTATGGCTTTTTGTAGATTTCTACAATGCTCTTTAGCAATATCAGATTTCCAACGGACACCATTTGAAGAATTTGTTTTATCTCCACTTCCAAGTATACTTTCAGAAAGAGATGTGTTAGCCTTTACATCTTTCCTAGTTCCAATTTGTCGTGAAATTACGTCCAGCAATTCCTCAACACAATATGGCTTTGCAAGGTAACCATCCATACCTGAAGAAAGATACTTTTCCCTATCACCCTCTAATGCATGAGCAGTAACTGCAATTATAGCTGTATATTGGCCTCTTGTTTTCTGAAACTCGCGAATCTGTTTCATCGCCTCTATACCATCCATAACAGGCATTTGGATGTCCATTAATATTAAATCATAGGAATTGAGTTTAACTGCATCTACAGCTTCCATACCATTATTAACAATATCAACATCAATCATGCAAAAATCAGCTATTTTCATAAACAATTGCCTATTTATTTTCTCGTCGTCCACAAGAAGCACCTTCTTACCCTTTAGCTCAACTTTCTTTTCATAAAACAAATCACTTTGCTTTTTCATACCGTACTCTTTAAAGTCATTTGCTTTTCTAAGACTAATTATAAAACTAAATTTACTTCCAATGCCAGGACTGCTTTCCACCCATATCCTGCCACCCATTAATTCAACCAGTTTTTTTGAAATTGAGAGCCCAAGTCCGGTGCCGCCATATTGCCTTGTATATGAACCGTCTACCTGACTGAACGCAACAAATAGCTTCCTTAAGTCTTTTTCATCTATACCTATTCCCGTATCACTTACGGTAAACTGCAGCTCACTGCTTTTGCCATCATCACTTTGCTTGTCAACTGTAACAATTATTTCACCCGTTAAAGTAAACTTGACAGCATTGTTTATCAGGTTATTCAATACCTGTTGGATTTTTACCTTATCGCCAATCCATAAATTATCGATTTCATCACTAAAACTGGCTCTGATATCCAGGTTCTTTTCTTTTGCCCTGATTCTGTACATATTTACAGATTCCTTTGCCATTTCTTTCAAATCAAATACCCTACTAACTACTTCAACTTTTTCGGCCTCTATCTTCGAGAAATCCAGAATATTATTTAATAGATGCAACAGGTTCTGCGAACATGAAATAATTGTCTTCATTGTCTCTCTCTGCTCTTGCGGCGTCATTTTAACTTTTAGCATAAGATCACTCATCCCGATGATGCCATTGAGAGGTGTCCGTATTTCGTGGCTCATATTCGCCAAGAACATACTTTTTGTTTTATTTGCTTCCTCAGCCATTTTTTTTGCCTGAAGCATCCGTTCCTCTGCAACTCTGAAACCTGTTACGTCATGAATAATAGCAAGTGCAACATACTGACTGTTCAATACAAAATATTGCGTTATAATCTCAAAATATACTTTGTTTCCGTTTAAATACCCCTCACATTTCCGGGTTGATTTGGCCTCCCCGGATGTTTTTATCTGCCTGATTATTTCATCTGTTGAACTGTAATCTAATTCAATTGCATATTCTTGTGCCAAATCAGTAATTCTTTTACACAACAATTCTTCCCTACTGTATCCGAGCATGCGGCAAGCAGTCTCATTTGCTTCAATAATATTACCCAATTTATTTTCTTCTGTAAACAAGTTCACCAGAATGGCATCTGAAGTATTATTAAACAAGGCTCTGTATTTTCTTTCATTTTCTTCGACATCTATCTCCCTTTTTCTAAACCTGGATACATCTCTAAGTACACATACCACTGCTTTAACGCTTTCATCCATATCTCGGATAATAGAAACAGAAGCAGATAAATAAATATATTCATTATTCTTTGTTAATAATAAAGTGTCTTTTGCAAGCCCGACAACACTTTGCGTCTCAACAGCTTTTTTAACAGGGTTTACAGCCCTATTCCCTGTCTCGCCTTCATAAAGTCGGAAAACCTCTTCAAAATCTTTCCCGATGGTACCTTTTTGTTCCCATCCGGTAATTTCCCCTGCAAATCTATTTAAATAGAGTATAATTCCTTTAGGGTCAGTTACTACTATTCCTTCTGTGGTATTTTCCAGGACATCATAAGCAGAAATACTAATATTTTTAAACAGCTCGTCGAAAAAAAACTTATTCATATTTCCACCCCAACTTTTTATGTAAGCAAAGCTTCCAAATCCATGGTACCAAATACCGCAGCGGAATCCACAATCAGAGTAGTGATTTCCGCTGCGGTAATAAGAACGATTGGTGCTGATTAATATTTTCCGAACTCATTGTCTCCAAGGTTTATTTTAACGTCCGCCGCAATCTTTTCAGGTTTATTGAGTTCATCATTTTTCGGTTTTACAACATTACTCTTTGATTTGCTTTCTACCATATCTTCAAGAACTCTCATAATATCAGGGTTTATCGTGTTCATATGACTAAAAGTCGAATTCCCAGCGTGCTTCAATTTAAATCTGCCAACCAGTTCCTTAAGTATTTGAGCCTGACCTGCCAATTCTTCACTTGCGGAAGCACTTTCTTCTGACGTGGCAGAATTTGTCTGCACAACCTGTGAAACCTGAGAAATACCCTGATTAACCTGTGCCACGCCTGAAGCCTGTTCATTGGATGCTGACGCAATATCTCCCACCAAGGTAGCTGCTTCAGTAATTCCTTCCACAATCTGGTTCAATGCTAAAGCCGTTTCATTTGCCATACCTGTTCCTACAATAACCTTATTAATAGAACCTTCAATCAAAACTGTTGTCTCTTTTGCAGCATCCGCACTTCTTGCAGCAAGATTCCTGACCTCTTCTGCAACTACAGCAAAACCCTTTCCGTATTGTCCTGCCCTTGCTGCCTCAACCGCAGCATTTAAAGCCAGTATATTGGTTTGAAACGCAATATCATCTATAACTTTTATTATTTTGGAAATATTGTTTGAAGATTGGTTTATTTCATCCATTGCCTTTAGCATGTCTTTCATTTTATCATTTCCTCTGATGGCATTTTGTTTAGTTGAGAGAGATAGTTCATTTGCCTTAGTTGCGTTTGCAGCGTTTTGCCTTGTTTGTGCTGCAATCTCCTCCATAGACGCAGTTATCTCTTCTATTGAGCTTGCCTGCTCTGTTGATCCCTGTGCCAAAAGCTGACTGGATGAGGATATCTGACTTGCACCTGCTGAAACCTGTGCTGACGATGAGTTAATATTGGTCATTGTCTCGTTTATATTCTCCGCCATTACTTTAAAAGACCCTGCCAGCCTTCCGACTTCATCCTTAGAGTTCACTTTTACATCGACATTCAGATCTCCCTTTGCAATCGTCTCAGCAACCTCTACCAATTCTGCCACAGGTTTGCTTATCATTCTTGAAATAAATATTCCGAGTGTTATAGCTATAACAACACCGGCTATAATTGTCGCTACTAATATTAACACCACCATATTATATGTCGATTGCCCATCAGCCAATGCTTTCTGTGCTTCTGCATTAGCTTCATTGACAAGCTCGTCAAGAATCTCCTGACCAGCCAGATATTTCTCTCTTGCTTCAAGTGATACAGCATAGGCATCATCATCTATCTTAACAATTCTTTCATCATCTTCATCTACACCCGAAGCAAGAATTTTGTCCTTTTCATTTGAAAGTCGGATCAATTCATCATGCACCTTTATCCATTCATCCCAGCTGATGCCATATTTTTTCCAAAGTTCTTCTTCCTTAGCTGATTTAGGTATTGTAGAATACTTATCCCTGGCTTCACTTGCCCTTCCTAAGGCTTCTTCAATATTGGTATACTGAGTTTTTCTAATGTCAGGATCCATCATCCTCCTATTTATAAGACCTCTTTCACTTGATAGTATATTTGTTGTAGCTTCATTTATAATCCCTAAATTTTCTACTGCCTGCATAGATTCATTTCCAATAATTTTCTGACCATTCATAATCTGATTCATTCCCACAAAGCCTACTATTCCAATAATTGCAGCAATTGCAGCTACCAAAACAAACCCTGAAATCATTTTTGTTCCTATTCTGAGATCTTTGAATTTAGACATATAACCAATTCCTCCTTGAGTTTTTTGTTGTAGACTAAATAGCGTTTTATGAGTGCCTTCTTACTCATTCACAACTAAAATATGAGTTCTTACTCCGTATAACGAAAAAATTTGATTTGCTAATGTTTCAAAATATAAGAATGAGATGTTTTTTTAGCTATCCCTTATTGACTGACTTGTAATATATCGGCTAACTTTTTCAAATACTTGACAGTGAAAAATATACTACATCTAAAAGGCAGCGTATACCTGATTAAAGCAGGTATACACTGCCTCCACTATTACTTATTTAAGCTCCAGATTCTCATATATTACAGTAATTCCGTCCTTTTGTACTTCAAGACTAATTCCTTCGGGGCTTTCTAGCTGCTCTTCCGGAATAAGATGTAGTTTTCCATCGATGTCTGCATACTGGTTATCAATTTGATATTCTAATGTAGCCTCACCCTGCTTCAACGTAAAAGTGAAGTCTGTACTATCTGCCCTTCCCAAATAAATTTGGTAATTGCCTTCTGCCTCGAAAATATGTGGTTGACCAACATCAAGTGCACCAGAGTTTATGTCAACTTTCGGCTCACGACAGGTTATTATAACCTTTGCACCAGGTTCTGCACTAATAGGAACAAGGTTTTCATTACTCACAACATAGACGGTATTAGTTCCTATAGCGACATTAGTGTTCCATGCCCATGCACCTATCCGTATCATATTTTCTTCACCCATAACAAGACCACTAACATCAATACGTCCGCTTAAAGTCAGGTTGTTTCCTGATACATTTCCTGTTACAATAAGTCTCTTATCACATTCCGGGTTTGGCATGCCCATATTGATTTCACCACCTGCTACAGGTGTTGACTTTGTAATGTTCAGTATTACATTCCTTGTATTTCCCTGCATATCAAACCCTACGAACTCATCTTCATCGTCTATTTCAATGAGATCAATAACACCACGGAATTCAAGCGTCGGTGCCTGCTGATATACACTCTCTCCCACACTCTGTCCCACATGTTCTATATGATTTCCTTCGTAACTGTCGCCATGATCTCCTAAGCATCTCCAACGCAAAGCAGCATGAAACAAATTGTCGTCACTATATTCCATAGGATTTTCATCAAATTCACCTGCACGTATAACTGCTCCATTGAGGGTGAAATATCCTCCGCTGACCCTGCATTCAACAGCTGCTCTTGCGTTCGTAGCATATATATTTGTGCCTGAGGCAATATCCCTTATGAATACTTCGCTGTTATCGTCAAACATCAGTGTCTCATCTTCACTGTTAACATATACATCCTGAACAACCGATCTGCCAAGATTCACCTCAAATCTTTCACCAGCTGTTACTGTAAGACCTTTTTCGAATTCACAATTGGCAAAGTCAATTCTTCCCTCTGGCTCTCCTGTAACATTCACCACTTCTTTAAACCTGATGTTTTTAATCATTTCGCTGAATTCGCCGCTTGTAGCTGTATAGGTCATTGCTTCTATAACATCGGTTTTTGGCATAACGGTTTCAAAAGCTCTGAAATAATTCTCCATATTTATAATCTGTTCAGGACCCCATCCAAAATCTCTTCTGCTAACAAGACTGTACGGATAAAATCTGAAGGTTTCAGGTTCAGTACCAATTGCAATTCCTTCTACAACACCGGCACGTGCCATATTCATAACACCACCATAGAACCAATCGGCTTCTACTACATCTTCAAAAACTATCTCTGTTACAGTCGGCAGTACAGCTTCATCATCCTTCAACACTACTTTGGAAACCATATCCAGGAATGCCATTATTTCTGCTTTTGTTAGTGGTTCAAAGAGATTAAGCAGATTTTCTTCGCCAAAGGCAAATTCATCAATAATGCCATATTTCACAAAAAGCCCTGCCATTGCTTCATACTCTGCATTTTGTTCTTCTATTGTTTCGAATCTGGACTCATCAAGCCAATCCATATGGAGCTCATCCCAGTCATCATACCTTGAAGCATATTCATCAATTTCCACTGGCGAAGCTCCTTCTAAGAGATACTCTTCTCTTTTCAGTTCATCATACAACCATCTCATAAGCTCAAATCGATTTACAACAACTCGTATTACTTCACCCTTAAATCTTTCAAGTACAATCTCAAGCTCACTTTTGCCACCTTCAAAATCTAAAGGCTCTATTCCGACACTTTCATATGGCATAAAGCAGAAGGTATCACTTTCCGGTCCATTAGGCATACCATTAACAACATGTGCCTTTGCCATGGTCATAACAGCCTCGTAAAAATAATCAGTCTCAGACACATCAGTAAATTCAATCTCGTCATTTCCTTCAAGTTCTATTCCCATACTATCAATCAAACGGTCAAGTATAATCATCAGGCCAGCCCTGTTAATTTTGCCATACAGATCCAGTTCACCCTCTTCATTGCCTTGAAGCATCTTGTTTTTAATCATAAAGGCAACAGGCTCTATATCACTTTCTTCAATATCACTCCAGTCGGTATACTGCCCTGAATAAGCAGTTATATCCCCTGCTTTCGGCATTCGCAACCCATATCCCTCTTTGAAGTTTTTGAATATTTCCTTTATAACATCCAATCTATTTGCTTTAAACCGTTTGCTTATTTCCCACTTGCCGTCAGTCCAGATGTATTCTCCCTCACCAATTATACCTGCTATTCCCGTTCCTGAACCTTTGACACTGGCAGTTAATTCCATGTCACTCTTAAGTACCAGTATTGCTCCATCTTCCGGAGATAAGGCTCCATTTACAAATAATGTGGTATCCGGTTCTACTTCCATTCTCTCCCCGGCATTAAGTATAAATGACTTATTTAGCGGTATTTCAATTGTTCCCATTCCTCCAGCTACGTACTTCCTTGTGGCTACAGGCTCTTCTTCAGGATTATCGGTAAACTCCGGTTCATTAACACCAATAATAAAGTAATTGTTATTTCCCAATTTCACGTCTGAAGCGTTACCGCCACCAATAGTTTTACCGTCTTCAAGGGTAATACTTCCACTGTTACGCACAATGAGTTCGGATTTTCCTCCCATTGCCCACATTTGGACGGTATATTTAATTTCAAGTTCCTTGTCGGTAAGGTCAATACTTCCACCATTTACGATATCGACAATCACACCTTCAGGAATCAAGAGTTTATCTTCTGAAACCTCCACTTCTCCGGCAACAGTTATGAATTTTCCGCCCTCGTAGTATTTCTGATATTCATAGTCTAAATGCATTTCCTCAAGATTAGGGAATTTTCCCTTGTCAATATACATGGCAAATGCCAGAAGATCTCTCATTCCTTCTTTGCGTATTACTATTTTATGAGGCTTTCCGTCATTATACTGGCCTGCCAGCAGATAAATGACACCATCACGGTCTATAAGCCTTTTTGCACCATCATCCACCTGAACCTCAATAGTATCCGGCAAAGCCTTAGCATGTATTACCATATTACCATCGGCTTTAATTGAAACATCAAAACCGTCTAAATTTGGTGTATCCAACCTGTTCCATGAAGTTCCGTTATATCCGTATACACCTGTTCCATCATCATGAGGGTTCATAGGATCATGTTCAAATCCTGTTTCAATACCCTCAATTCCTGTAACGCTTCCGCCCAATACAATTATAAATGTTCCTTCCTGGGCGTTTAACGTTCCATTTACTTCAAGTTTTATGTAATCGCCCCCATGGAAGGTCATGACATCACTGCCAGCGTTCAGATTCAACGTACCGCCTTCCTCAATGGAGAGACAACTACCGTATATCTCCACTTTATCTAATTCTTCATTATATATCTCGCTTCCAAATAGCGTCAGACTACCTTCATTTGTCAATACTGCTCCTCTCTCCACCGTTAAAGCTGCCTCATCTGAAATAGTAAACTTCGAACGGTTAACAACCTTTTTGCCTGACGGTACTGTTACTTCCTCTCCTATAATAGTATATTCCATTATTATTTCTACCGTTTGGTTGCTTGAGGCTGCATTAATGGCTGTTTGCAAGTCACTATAACCAACATTGCCAACTACAATACGGATATCCATAATCTTTTCTATCGTAGCGTTCTTAATTGTTTCTACTTCATCCAAGGTAGTTGCTGCCTTGATTTTTGAAATTCCACTGTCCCTTTCACTCGCAATTACTGCTTTCACTGCTTCATTGAATTTTTCACTGTTGATTAGGTCTGCTGCAACCTGCCTCAGGTCAATTTCTGCCAGAAGCTTAGCCTTTGCAAGGGCTTCAGCCTCTAAATCCTTGACACTCACACTAAACTTTGCAGCTTTTCCATTGTATTGCAATGTTATAGACTTAGTACCTGCTGTTGAAGTATAACCGGTAACCGTTACACTTCCATTTGGCAGGTTAATTATTTCATTTGGATAAAGAGCTTTATTTGTATGGTAGACTGTAAGTTTTCCTCCAGTCAAATCAAGCTCCTCTCCGACTCCATAACTTAATTTGGTGGGTAATGTATTTAACGAAATACTTTCAACTTCTTTTGCTACTATACTGATTTGGAAGGTCACTTTCTTATCAGAATCTTTTGTTACTGTTATTGTATGGTTCCCTGCGGTCTTAACAATTGGCCATCCTGTAATATCATAATCTTCTGCTGACAATGTCTTTTTTACAAATCCGTCAAACCCGGTAACTGAATAATTACCTGTTATTATCATTCCGCTATTATTTATTTCAGTATCTGTTGTTTTGTATACCAGTTTCGAAGGCACCGCAGTCAAAGAAATAGAGTTTAAAGTAACAGTTGCTACTTGAACGTTTTCTGCCCCACTCCCGTTTACTTTGTCTGCATCTTCAGCAATCAAAGTTGTTGTATTTGCATTAACAGTTACTGTTCCCGTTGAAGTACTTACAAGTTTGGAAGTACTTCCTGCCCCTTCAATTACTGGTGCAGCGGACCCTGCCACTGTAATTACTCCAACTTCAATTCCATTATCAATATTGACTGTTGGATTTCCCTTTTCAATATTTATCGAACCTATACTACCTGTTCCTGTTGTACTAATGCTACTAACGGTCCCCGTTACAGTTATTCCTGCACTACCTCCAGCCGTTACTTCAATGGTGTTGGCATCTGCCGTGAGAATTGGATTTGCATTTCCTCCTATACTAACCATCCCGGCTAAACCAAGTATAACCGGTGAAGAATTACCCATAACAGATATATCTCCGCCATTTGCATCAATATGCTTTGTAGGACCCTTTACTGTTATTTTTGCAGTTCCCGTTGCTTTTACCAAACCCACATCGGCTTTTTCATTTGTTTCAATTTCAGCATTTTCAGTATATATTTCCTCTATTTTTGAACTGGACGAATCTGCATTTATAGTTGTTTTAGTTCCTGCTTCCAACTTTTCAAGCTTAGTTTCGCCCTTAAGATTAATTGTTGCCAACTCTCCCGTTGTAGTAACTTTTGTCACTTCGCCATTGTAAAGTTCAAGATCTGAGCTTGTCGTTATTTCATGCACTTCAGCATTTTTTATTTTTAAAGGCTTTGTGGCATTAACACTAGAAACCTTGCCTGTAGCATTGTGTCCTTTTTCAAGAATTGCACCTTTATTTCCTGATACATTGAAATTCGTTACTGATGAAGCATTATTCATTAAAAATCTTGGTGTTTCTCCGGATGTTTTGCTTACAACTACATCTTTTGCGTGGGAATTTCCATTAAAATGTATGGAAGCAGAACCACCACCATTAACCGTTAGTGTTCCGGTTACTGTAATATCATTGAAGCTTACGTCACCTTCTCCTACATCTTCTCCAATGGTTATGTTTGCATAAGTTCCACCGTTTATAACTGTCCCGGGATAATTAACTACCAGTTCTTCCGGTGCAGATACCGCAATAAGGCAGCTAGCAGTCAGATTATTACCGGTTTTTGCTGTTATTGTAACTTCTCCCTCAGCAGCTGCCATTACCAACCCATCGGAATTTACAGAAGCTATTTCCGAATTACTGCTTGTCCATCGGATTTCAGCTTCCGAATCTAATGGCGTCAAAATCGGAGTAAGCTCAATAACCTCAGCAACATTCATTGTTGTAGCTTCTGTATCAAGAGCAATTGCAGTTACGTCATCCTGTTCTACAGGCGTAGTTCTAGGTCTTGATGAACCATTATCTGAATTGGCTGTAATTGTGGGTACCGGTATCGAAGGTGACACCTTTACGTCATCCTTTGGCCCAACTATAGCTAAAACAGTTTCACCCGGTTGTACCGGTTTTCCATTAACCAAAGCTCCTGTTACACCTTCTGCCACAGCTACAGTTGCCATCGGAGCAGAAATAACGGCACCGTTTGACAAAACAGAAATATGTCCAACCTCTGCACTGTCACCTTCAACTTTCACAGCAACAACACCATCTCTCCTATTCACAAGGATTTTCGGTATTACGCACGAATTCTTTATAATTATCGAATTAGCTCCGCCTCCGCGGATAATCATCGTTCCTTCCACTTTTACACTGTCTAAAACAACCTCTCCGTCTCCTACTCCTTCAGCGACGATAATATCTCCAGATATATTCATATCCTTTAGTACGCTTCCGCTTCCGGATACAACTGCAATGCCATTCACATTCCCAGTATATGTACCTTCTTTTTGGTAAACAGCTTTTATGGCATTGTCAAGGATTGTGACTGCTGCTGCCCTAGTAATATTGTCACGGGGCACAAAACGATTTCCGCCAACTCCTGAAATATATCCTAACTGTGTCATAGCATTGACATAACCTAAAGCCCATGAACCTATGTCTTTACTATCGACAAAACCCGATAGATTTTCGAAATTTTCCGGTATGTCCAATGCCCGGCAAATTAGCACTGTAGCCTCCTGACGGGTAATATTGTCTTTAGGTCTTACTTTACCGTCGCCTCCAACCATAATCCCGGCAGAATTAACTTTTAAAATGGGATCTGTGTACCAATTTTCATCAAGATCTGAAAATGAATTGTCCGC
This sequence comes from Bacillota bacterium, assembly GCA_023398495.1. Lineage (GTDB taxonomy): Bacteria > Bacillota > Clostridia > Acetivibrionales > Acetivibrionaceae > Acetivibrio. The sequence goes on along the minus strand of JAEWSG010000039.1, from coordinate 14,565 downwards.
TTTTGTGTGATACCTCATAAGATTATCAAGTATAGCTGCCATTTCACCCCTTGTAATTGGTGCATCGGGACGAAATGTTGCACCATCTCCCCTTATAACACCATAACCACTCCAACGGTCGATTGCTTCTTTAGCCCAGTGTCCACCGGTATCTGAATAATTTGCCGATGCATACACCGAAAATTGAAACAGGCTTAATACCATCAATATAACCAGTACAAATGCAATACCTCGGAATTTGATCATAGAACTGCCTCCTCTTTATGTTACTGAGTACACCAAAATCTTGAATACCCTGTAATATATCGACAAACTTTTACAAAGACTTGACAGAAAAAAAGAACATTCCAAAGTACGGAATGCCCTCTAGTGATTTTGACATTACTAATTTCTAGTCTTTCATACTGTTAAAAATGCACTTCATCTGTATGTGCCTCGAACGCTCTAGAAATTAATTCTGTTCCGAGGCACTAGGTACTTTTATGCTTCAAGCTTCTCTATAAATTTCCCGTTTGCTTTCCTCATATCAATACCGGCTTTGTCTAAAACAGCATTTATTTTTTCCAGTTCTATAGGCCTTTTGATTTTTAAAGTAGTAGTTTTAACTAAATCCTCGTTGGTCAATACAAAATACCTTAAAATTTTGTATTGAGGAAGCATATTATTTATGCTTTTTATTGCCTCACCAAACATTGATGCTAATTCTTTATCGGACTGGATATTTTTATTGTCTGCCTTAAGGGCATCCATATCAACTACCAATTTTGCACATGCTTGTATATCTCCGTCCGGAGCTTTATTTCCCCATACAAAAGAATCTTTGACATACGGAAGGTCATTTAGTAAAACTTCATATTCTTCAGGAAATGCTTTTTTACCATTTGTAAAGACAATCATTGACTTTGCACGTCCGGAAATTTTTATAATTCCATCTTTATCAATGCTGCCAAGGTCTCCTGTTTTGAACCAACCCTTTTCGTCAAGAACCTCTTTTGTCGTGTTTATATCCTCATAATAGCCTAGCATTACGTTTTTGCCCCTGACAATTATTTCTCCCATACCGTTTTCATCAGGATTATCTATTGCAACTTCTATACCACAAAGCGGCGGACCTATAGTACCAGGCTTATTTACAAAATCATTATTTGTAGATACTACCGGGGATGTTTCTGTGAGACCATAGCCTTGCAAGAGTCTCAGACCTAATTTGTCAAACCCCGTAATTACTTCAGGGTCAAGCGGTGCTGCACCCGAAATAACAAGCCTCAGTCTTGGGCCTAACTTATTGAATATACTTTTGAAAAATTTCTTTCTTAAATCAATTCCCAATACTCGCAATATTTCCGAGACATTTATAAGAAGTTTTAAGGATTTTGCTTTTCCGGACTTTTCTATTCCGCTCTGCAATTTTCTATACATTGCCTCCAAAATGGCCGGAACCGCAACAAGCAATGAAACTCCATATTCCTGTAGATTTTGTGCAACATATTTTATACCGTCGCTAAATGCAACACATACACCGCTATGAACCATAAATGCCAATCCTATTGTATTTTCAAACGTATGGTGTAATGGCAGAAGCGAAAGGTGTACATCTCCAGGATAAATTTTTATGGCACCTGTAATGCTTGTAACATTAGCCGCTATATTGGCATGAGAAAGCATAACCCCTTTTGCAAGACTTGTTGTACCCGATGTAAAAAGCAGTATAGACATAACTTCCCTGTCGATAGGACATTCTATAAAACTCATATCCTTATTGCTTATAAGTTGTTGTCCGGTTTTAATAAGGGCAGGAAGACTTGAAAATTTATCATCTTCGTTCCGACCAATATCCTCCATGCATATATAATGTTTTATCCGTGTATTGTTTTTTGATATGCCTACCATTGTTTCATGGTAAGTTGGGCTATAAAAAATAGCCTCAACCTTACCTCTTTCAATCAGGTTCTCAATTTCAACCGAGGGAAGGTATTTATCCATAGGAACCGATATCCCGGTGCCATTTATTATGGAATAGTAAGCAACTCCCCACTCATACCTGTTTTCTCCTATTATTGCAATCCTTTTACCCTTTAAACCTATGGAAATAAGAGCAGTACCAAGATTATTTATATCTCTTTCAAAATCAATATAACTTCTGGTAACTATTTTTTCGTTCTTATCTTTAAACTTAAAGGCCGGTGAATCTCCATAATTTTTAGCGCTTTCTCGTATGAGTTCCTTAAGGTCGTTTACCTTTCTGGTCTCATAACAGCCTGTTCCTTTTACAATCAATCTTCCGTCTTCTGAGAAAATATCTACACATTTTTTCATTTATTTCATCTCCCTATAAGGCATTTAATAAATTCCTTATTCAATATTTATTCTATACCCAATAAAACTATCAATTTACCAAAGTCGTATACATTCTTATTTTTATTCAAACAAAACATGATATATTTTTATTATTTGCTATATTACGATATCATAATTCAATAAATATATAAACCTTTTAATGTTCTAAATAAAATTTGTACAGGATTTTCCATAATAGTTCGAACATAAAAAAGGATTTTATTACATTCTGTAGAATTTATATATAGTTAGGAATAATGTATAAAACTGGTGCACCTTAACAGAATTGATTTCTAGGGGGCGTGCCCCATGTATGTTACTTCTTGCAGTTTTAATTTCTGTTACCATACCAGGTGATTATCGATATAACTTTGCTCAGGCCACTAATAAAGGATAGTATTAATATAAAAATAGACTAAGGAGGCATGTGATGTGGATGATAGGGTACTGGACTATAAAAAGACCAATAAGATAGCCTTAATAATTGGTTCGATAGCACTACTCCTCGGTGCAATACCAGAGTTTTTTGCAGAAACCTTTGTGTTGTCTAATATACTCATAATATGGGTTTTAGGGTTATTTATAATTATCCCTTCATTTATTTCATATTGCCTCAAAAAAGATAACATTCTTATCAGATACTTCATAAGTTGCGGCTTTTTCTTGCTTGTGTATAGCCTGATGTACGTTCAAAAGGGCGTATTGGACAATCTTTTCTGGCTTCCTGTTTGTTTAGTAGCATGTTCTTTGTTTTTTGATTTTAGACTGACAATTATTACAACTATTCTGGAAGTTATGATAGGCATCGTCTTATATATTGTAAACAAACCTTTGTTTTATCCGAATTTGAACGCTGCTAATTTTATAGTATTTTGTTTGACACTGACAATAATAGGAGTCGTCCTTGCTTGTTTGGGAAGGTCAGGTCAAAAACTTATACTTGGAGCTAGAAAAAGCTATCATGACGCTATAGAACTAAATGCGAAGCTAAAAAATATACTTCAAAGTATTAATACAAATTCACAGGTATTGAATACAAGTATTGAAGAAATCTCAGGACAGACAAAAATTGCAAAAGAAAATACCGGTATTGTTAATTCATCAGTCCTTGCAATAAATAATGTCATTACTGATCTTGGCAATGGTACTTCCACCACTTTAAGCGCTACTACAGATATCGAAAAAAGAATTATTAATATTGCAAACAGTTCCGAAAATATGATGAATAGTTCTCTAAATGTTTTTAATGCTGCTCAAACGGGAAAGGAAATACTTACTGAATTGGTTTCGGAGATCCACAAAGTAGATGACATGATGAATTCTGCATACCAAACAACTCAAAAATTAAGGTCTGAATTTGCTGAAATAACCGAAATCACTTCATTGATAAATACTATAGCAGATCAAATTAATCTTCTTTCTCTAAATGCTTCAATCGAGGCTGCACGAGCTGGAGAATCAGGTAAAGGTTTTGGCGTTGTAGCTGATGAAATAAGAAAACTTGGAGATCAAACCTCTTTAGGAGTAAACAGAATAAAAGAGATATCAAAAAACTTAACTGAAAAGATCAATTCGGTTAATGAGCAAATGACAGAGGGTAACACTGTCATCTCAAGTGGAATCAATACCACACAGTCGACTTATGACTGCTTTACAGACATTATTATAAAAATTGAAGATATAAAAAACATGGTGCAGAACAGTACTAAAGACATTCAGATTTTATTGTCAGCTTCATCAGATGTATTTAAAACCATAGAAGGAACAGTTGTATTTGCTGAAGAAGCTGCTGCGTCAGTTAATACCATATCTGAAAGTACAGATAGCCAGAGTGATATGCTGAAAAATATTGAGGAACAAATGTCCAATCTAGTCTCCCTTTCTAACAATTTTAGGGAAATGCTTAATACCGATTAACTTTAAAAGGTGGTACCTATTGTTTTAGTTTCAAACGACTGCATTGCAAGACCTTCGCAAAAAATAGTCGAACACATAGACATTTTTATCAGTTTGACATATTGCTGACACAATTATATGATACACTTTTTTATATATAGATAACGTACACTAAAGTTAAATTTATATAGCACCCAAACGTTATCTAATTTAGATGAAAAACATCCTTTAATTTTAGTTTTAGAGTTTTTCATCTATAGAAGCAGGAATAACCTAAATAAGAGCTTTTACCGATTATCTTATTAAAGATAATTCTATGGACGGTGAGAATCAAAGTCCATTTGAAAGGTTGGTATAATGGAGTATAGGCATAAGGTATTAGTTGTAGATGATGATGAATCCATAAGAGAATTAATACAGGTATATCTCGAGGATGATTTTGAGGTACTTCATGCTGCCTCCGGTAATGAAGCTGTTAAGCTTACAAAATCAGAAAAACCATCACTTATTGTACTTGATATTATGTTGCCAAACAAAAGCGGATGGGAAGTTTGTAAAGAAGTTCGGAGTTTTTGCAACATTCCAATAATAATGGTTACTGCGAAGGGTGAGGAGTATGACAGAATCCTTGGCCTTGAGTTAGGTGCAGATGATTATATATGCAAGCCCTTCAGCCCTAGGGAACTATTAGCTAGAGTAAAGGCTCAAATAAGAAGAAGTACTCTCCTTACAGAACAAAACTTTTCACAAACTTTAAAGAGTGATGACAACCAAAGTTTAGCAGAGGATGGAATTGTTGAGCTGAGTGGTTTGTTCCTCGATTTGAGAAAATACAAGGCAACACTCTATGATATTGATATTGATCTCACAGCAAAGGAGATTCAACTATTAGCATTACTGATGCTTCATAAGGGTCATGTGTTCAGCCGTGAACAACTACTGCAAAAGGTATGGGGATTTGACTACGTTGGAGATTCCAGAGCTGTTGATTCAGCAATCAAACGTTTGAGGAAAAAGCTAGGTAGCATCGACAATACAAAGGAATTTATCTATTCAATTAGAGGTGTAGGGTACAAATTTGAGGTAGAAAGCTCATGAAAACAATTTTTAGCAAACTTTTAATAAGTTTTATTTTTACCATAGTAACTTGTCTTGTAGTTGTCGGTGTCAGTATTTCTTTCATAGTACGAGATTATGCTTCAGATCAGAAAGAGAAAGAATTGATTATTAAAGGGCAGTATATAGCACAATCTGCCAAACACTTTTTTATAGAAGGTGAAAATCCTCATGAATACATAAATGGGATTAACCGACTTGATTCCAATTTAGGGACAGAGGTATGGGCTATAGACCGTAATGGTGTAATTATTGCAGCAGCTTCACCACATATTTATTGCGAGGGAAGTCTCTTGAATCAATTCCAGCTGTCAGAAGTCAAATCAGGTAAGCAAAACATTTTCAAAGGTTATTCCGATTGTTTTGAAGATCCGGTTGTCAGGGTGACTACTCCTATAAAGGAAAAGGATAACGTGTTAGGTGCAATAATTATTTATTCACCTATAAAAGGTATTGACCAGACGGTTAACAGGTTGATTATATTTATATTAGTCTGTTTGGTTTTTGCTTTAATTATAGCATTGATAATTTGCTATATTATTACAAAGAGAATAGCAGAGCCCATCCAAAACCTGACTGAAGCATCAAATTCTGTTGTCAATGGAGATAGAGATGTTAAAGTGTGTACTGAAACAGGATTTAAAGAGTTCAATCAGCTCGCGCATTCCTTTAATTATATGATAAAAAAGCTTGACGAGAATGAGCAAAAGATGAGGGATTTTGTAGCAAATGTCTCCCATGAGTTGAAAAGTCCACTTACCTCAATTAAGGGATTTACAGAGGCGTTAATTGACGGAAAGGGAAGGACTGAGGAACGCACTCAAAAGTTTTTGAATATAATGGACAACGAATCCAACAGACTAAGTAAGTTAGTAGATAACTTACTTATACTGTGTAGATCAGATAGCAATATAGGCATTGAACGTCAAAGAGTAAATATAAAAGACGCTCTTAGTGAAGTGTCGTTGGGTTTTGAAACAAAGGTACGTGAGAAAGCTATAAGTATAGATATTGTAAATAACAGCACAACCAATTATGTCATGGCAGATCTCAATTCGTTGAAGCAGATTCTTATTAACTTACTTGATAACGCTGTAAAATACTCTCCTAAAAACAGTAAGGTTTTATTATTGATTAGTGATAGTGGGGATAATGTTAAAATATCTGTAGAAGATAGTGGACCGGGGATTCCTAAAGAGGATATTCCATACATATGGGATAGATTTTACCGGGTTGATAAAGATCGAAGCAGGGAAACAGGAGGGACAGGGCTAGGACTGGCAATAGTGAAGGAACTTGTAGAAAAAAACGGTGGAATAACTGAAGTAAATAGCCAAATCGGAAAAGGTACAACATTTAGTTTTGAGCTCCTAAGAGCAGGTTAAGCTGTTCTTTAGGAGTTTTTTAAATGTTCCATTATTGACACCAACCTGACATCGTTCTGACACATACATTTGATAAAATTCCTTATATAAATTTTGCTAGGGGGAATTTTATGTACAAAAAGTTATGGGTTATTTTATTGGTGTGTTTACTAATGTTTACAGGATGTGCTTCTCAAAAGGGAAGTGCAGCAGAAAATGCCAAACTGACAACTGTAGGTATTAATGCTCTGGCAGCAGATCCCGCTGCATACACCGGAAAGTTTCAAATCAAGGGAATAGTGCAGTATTCTGATGCAAAAAATTTCATATTCAGATTGATTGATGAAGAGGAATTTAAAACTTGTGGGCTGGATCCCTGTGGAGCAGGAGCTATTATTACACTTTATACTCCTGACTCAACCTTGCCCCAAGGGAAAACACCATCTAGTTTTGTATATGACGTAAAAATGCCTAAAGTTGAGGATTTGGTTACTGTTCAGGGTGAACTTGTAAAATTGAATGAAGGCTACATGTTTGAAGTGGATAAAGTAATAAAAGGTTCTAAGACTTTGATTTCAAAGCAATAAGCATTGAGCGAAATAGTAATAATATAAGGTGTAATAAAGGGGAAATTTTATGAATTTATACAAGCTAGTTTTTCGTAATTTGTTAGGTAGGAAAAACCGATTTATATTTACCTTAAGCGGAATTACTCTTGGAATAATAGCTTTAGTAGTTCTCATAAGCTTAGGAGCAGGACTTCAATCACAAATACACAAACAGGCTAATGATTTAGGAGCAAATCTGATTGTTACAGCAAAAGGTTGGTGTGCGTATGAGCAAGTAAAGGTTCTAAGCGGAAAGCAGTTGCCCGATGCCATACTTCCTGAAGATTTATCAAAAATCGAAGGAATTCAAGGTATAAAAGCATATCCTTACTTAACTGTAGGATCTGCCATTAATAATGAACCCGTTTCGGTAACAGGTGCACGTATTTTAGAGGTTAAAGACTTAAAAAAGTGGAAAATAAGTCAGGGTGATTTCCCAAGCACTTCCGAAAAGTATGGGATGGTTGCCGGTTCTGCAATTGCTGAAAATTTTAAGCTCGATATAGGCAAAGCAATAACCCTCAGGGGAAAAGAGTTTAGAGTTACCGGAATACTAGATACAACAGGAACAGGCGACGATGGTGTTCTGTTTATAGAATTGGATACAGCGAGGGAAGTGTATGAAACTGATGGACGGGTATCTTTCATTGGTGTTAAAGTGGAAGACATTAATAAGATTGATTACTATTCAAATGTAATTACCGATGCAGCTAATGTTGCAGTCCTTTCAGACCGGCAATTGCTTAGTTCGGTTTTGAGTGTAGTAAATTCAGTAAGCACAACACTCAATATAATTGCCATAATAGCCGTGTTGGCAGCAAGCTTTGGGATTATAAACACCATGCTTACAGCTATATATGAAAGAAAAAAGGAAATTGGAATTTTAAAATCAATGGGCTGTTCGAATAATCAAATATTCTATGTTTTCGTTATGGAGTCAGGTTTATATGGAATGATTGGAGGAATTTTAGGACTTGGTGTTGGTGCTATAACCTCCTTCTTTATAACACCATTTATTGCACAGAATGAATTTACGGCTTTTGTACGTTCTACAGAAGTATCGGGCATGCTGAAGGTATCTGACATGCTGCTCATTTTACTTGGTTCTATAATTATTTCTACAATATCAGGAATTTATCCATCTTTAAGAGCTGCCAGACTAACTCCTGTGGAGGCGATTAGCTATGAGTAAAATAATTGAAGTTAAAGGTGTTCATAAAACTTACAACAGAGGCAAGGTGTCTACGTATGCACTACGTGGAATAGATGTGGAAATAGAAGAAGGAAAATTCAACTGCATTATAGGACCTTCAGGTCATGGAAAAAGTACTTTGCTTCACTTGATAGGCGGTCTGGATAGACCTAATCAGGGATCAATTAAGGTATCCGGGGAAGAAATCAATAAATTTTCAGACAGAAATTTGGCAAAGTTCCGGGCGAAAAGGCTAGGATTTGTTTTCCAATTCTTTAACCTTTTAAATAATTTAACTGTAATTGAGAACGTACAAACTCCAATGATGTTTGCCTGTATTTCTAAGGAAGAGCAGTACAAAAGGTCAAGGATGCTTTTACAAGCTGTGGGCCTTGAGGAAAAGGTAAATAGTCGTGCCAATGAATTGAGTGGAGGCCAAATGCAAAGAGTGGCAATTGCCAGAGCTTTAGCAAATGATCCTGACATACTTTTAATGGACGAGCCTACAGGCAACTTAGACTCAAGCTCAGAGAAGGAGGTTATGGACGTAATTCACCAACTTCACAAGAGGGGAAAGACAATTGTAATGGTTACGCATAATCCGGACATTTCAAGTTGTGCCGAAAGGATAATAAATATTAAGGATGGAATAGTTCAACCATAAATACGTATGTATATACTGTAGTGAACAAGGGGATTTTTCCCAAAATTTCAGAGCAGTTACAAAACGAACACTATGAGTTGGTTTTGTAACTGCTCTTTTTTACAGAAAAAATGATTATTCTTTTATAGCACTTCCCTCAAATACTTCCCTGTATGTGATGCTTCAACCTTTGCAACCTGCTCAGGAGTGCCTTCAGCTACAACATACCCGCCTCCACTTCCTCCCTCAGGCCCCATATCAATAATATAATCCGCTGACTTAATTACATCCAAATGATGCTCAATAACAATAACCGAATGCCCCATATCCACAAGTTTTCCAAGACAATCCAACAACTTTTGAATATCCGACAAATGAAGTCCCGTCGTAGGTTCATCCAAAATATACAGATTATGCGCTCCTTTTTTGATTTTTGACAACTCATATGCCAACTTTACCCTTTGGGCTTCACCACCGGATAAGGTGGTGGAACTTTGACCCAATCGCATATAACCGAGCCCTAATTCACTTATTATTCCAAGTTTATGCTTTAAGTAGCGATTGTCCTCAAAAAAGTCCTTAGCTTCTTCAACTGTCATATCAAGTACTTCTGCAATACTTTTCCTCTTATACTTAATTTCCAGCCCCTCTAGCGAAAACCGCATACCCTTGCAAACAGGGCAAATTGTTTCAATATCTGCCATGAACTGAAGATTGGTAACAATAATCCCATCTCCTGCACAGTGCTCACATCGTGTACCGTTTGCATGTGTCAAACTAAAGTCGATTTCCTTATACCCTCGGGCTATAGCATCCGGTTCCTTTGCAAACAATTGCCGGATTTTATCATATATACCTATATAAGTTGCCGGATTAGATTTACTGTTCCTTCCAATAGGCGTTTGGTCAATATTAATGACATTATTAATAAGTTCATAGCCAAATAAAAAATCATGCTCTCCTGATTCTATCCTCGCACCGGTCTTATCAATTTTTAATTGCTTACAAAGTATTTCATTAATCATGGAACTTTTACCCGAACCGGAAACGCCTGTTACACAAACGAAAACTCCAAGGGGTATATCAAGATCAACATTTTTAAGATTATTTTCCCTTGCACCCTGTATCGACAGGAAATGATCCCCTAGAGCACGGCGCTTTTTTGGCACCGGAATTTTTGCCCTGCCGGATAGGTATTTGCCGGTAACAGAATCGGGTGCCCTCATAATATCCTCAAGCTTCCCTTCGGCAACTATTTGACCTCCATGTATACCGGGACCGGGACCAATTTCAATTACATAATCCGCACTCATTATTGTTTCTAGATCGTGTTCTACTACAATGACTGTGTTACCTAAATCCCGTAACTTTTTCATGGTTTCGATAACACATCCCGAATCTCTAGGATGCAGACCAATACTTGGTTCGTCCATTACATAGAGCATACCCATTAATTCGCTGCTGATCTGTGTAGACATCTTGATACGCTGCATTTCACCACCTGAAATGCTGTCACTTCTCCGCCCTAAGTTGATATAATGCAAACCTATATCAATCAATAGCTTAACACGTGTATTTATTTCCCGAACAATTGTAGATGCCACATCTTCAATATCTCGATCAAAATGAAGCCGCTCTAAAAAACTCAAAAGTTCCGGCAGCTGCATTTTGCTAAGTTCATCAAAATTCTTACCACCAACCCTAATCTGTAACCTTTGCGGCTTAAGCCTTGCACCCTGACATTCAGGACATATTTTCTCAATCATACATTCCTTGATGAAAGTAGGTTCAAACGTCTCAGAGCTTGCTGTCCTGCGAATATAGTGTTTATACCAGCTTTCAAATTCTTGTACAAACCCATAGAACGGCCGGTCTCTTCCTACCATCCAATTACGCTTTTGTGAAAAGGGAGGCTGCAGCATTTCTACTGTCTCACCTTTTGTTCCATAAAGCAGGATTTCGACGATTTCCTTCGGCAGTTCATTGAAGGGTGTATCGAGGCTGAAGTTATATTTTTGAGACAAGCTGTACATTAAAACCGTTTTATAGCTATCTTTGCCGGAAGTATTATAAACTGTGCTTTTGAATGCACCGTCATTGATACTCTTTTGAGGTGCAACAATTAGAAAACGGGGTTCCACCACATAGGACATACCAACTCCCATACAAGTATGGCAAGCACTTGCTGATGTGTTAAAAGAGAAGTGGAAGGGCTGCATTTCACATAAAAAATAGTGATGTTCAGGGCATGCAAAACCCTCATAAAAAGAGTTGTCAACGCCACCCAACACTTCCACTTTTATCATGATATCTTCATCTAAAGTCAGCATAGCGGCTTCTATAGATTTTGTCAATTGAATATAAGAATCCTGCTTTAGTGTAAATTGGTCAATTACAAGTTCAATACAATATTTTTTACTCTCATCCAACTCCCGTTTTTGTGATAGGGAGAAGGGTTCACCATTTACTATAAGGTTCTTGAAACCTTTTTCACGCAATTGATGAAAAGTAAAAGAGTAGTCCTCACCGAAAATTTTATAGACTGGTGCTCTAAGTTCAACCTTTGTTCCCACTGGAAGAGTCATTATATGTTCGGCAATTTGTGCAGCTGAAAGTTGTTTCAATGGGTGTGAGCACTCAGGACATTTTCCTATGCCGGCAGTTGAAAACAAAAGACGCATATAATCGTTAATATCCGTAACGGTGCCTACCGTAGAACGGGGATTATTGTTGCCCTTTTTTTGTTCTATTGCAATAACAGGTGATAGTCCTCGAACGTAGTCAACCTTTGCCTTCTTTAATTGGCTGATACGACTCTTGGCAAAAGTTGAAATTGAATCCAGAAATCGCCGCTGCCCTTCACCATAAATTACGTCAAAGGCAAGCGATGACTTACCTGAACCGGAAACACCTGTAATTACAGTTAACTTATCTCTAGGTATTTCCACCGAAATGTTTTTTAAGTTATTTTGCTTTGCACCGGACACTTCAATTGTAGTACGTATGGACATATCTCACTCTCCTATTCTTATCTATAAAAATCACGAAAATGATTATACATTGGAAAATTTGATTTTCGTGATAATAAATCAAGGAATATACAAATAACCGATTTCTTCAACAGACAAACGGCTTTTTGGTGTCAGTTTGACCAGTTGCGTTACTTTTTCGATTATCCCTCTTTCCGACATAAATTCCAACACATCAACTATAAGGTGGCTATCTACACCAAACCGTTTTGCAATCATTGATACTGTTTTTATCTGCTGATCGGATAGATATTCAACTACCGGCTTTTTAAACAGTGACATTTTATCTTCTATATACTGTTCCAACAGTTTTAGCCCGTTTGTCAAGTCTTCTTCAGTAAGCAGATGTGACAACGGCTCACTATAGAATACTCTCATTATTTCGGGATTTAGATCAATTGCTTTTTGAATGGCACTCCGGGATGAAGGAATTCCGCGAATACATAATTCCAGATTGGCTATTGTTTCAGCCAGCTTTAAAAAGAAATACTGGGCATACATTAAATCCTTGCGTGCATTCATCCACTTTTGAACTTTGTGCATGGTTGAAACCAATTGCGAGGTAAGATGCAAGGCAGATATAGCTCTATCATCTTCACCGATTTGCTTTATATCTTCAAAAAATTCGTAGAAGCTATCCTCCGTGGAGTATATAATTTTTCCGTTTGCTAAGTAGGATTGCAAAAATGACCCGCCTGTTTCATGCTCGATGAACCTTCTAAAGGAGCTCCTCGAAACTATGTAAATATTAAAAGTAATGCCGTCTTCATCAACACTAAGACTATCATGTTTCAATTGCTGATCTCGCACGACTACTGTCAAATCAACATCACTTTTCTCCCAGATTACATCATAAGCAACGCTGCCGCCGAGGATGATAGCAATGATATTGACATCATCTCTGATTTTGTCTATAAACTGATCAATAGCATTCTGAAAACGCAGTTTTAATGCTGCTTGTCCAATTTCATTCATAACAATTCTCCTATCATTTCTTAGCAATTTTTGTCTTATATCGCATAATATCTCTATGCTATAATCATTATACAAAGATATGTTGCAGTAAACAGGACAAAAATTGCGGATGAGGATTTATGGAACATTATCTGTTAAAAATAATTAAAGACACAACTGAATATATTGAAGACCATCTATGTCAAGAGTTAACTCTTGATACCATTTCGGAAAACGTAAACATATCGAAATTTCATTTGCTGCGTATATGGAAAGGTGCTACCGGCACTGGTATTATGGAGTATGTCAGAAGACGACGTATCGCTGTTTCCCTATCAGACCTTCTGTGTCCTCTTAATACAATAGATTTTATTGCTGACAAATATGGTTTTGCCTATGAACGAACTTTCAACCGCGTATTTAAAGATGAGTTTTCTATAACTCCCGCAAAATGGCGTAAAAACCCCCTTGCTCTAAATATCTTAGACCGTTTTAATGCTGATTTTATGAATCAGGCAGGTGATGGATTGATTTTTATGAAGGCAATAATGATACTTCCCACTTTTTCAATTGCAGGCAATACCTATGAAGTAAATGTTGAAGACAATAGACTTAACCAAACAGCAAACCGCTTAGGAGTTGAGTTCTTTTACCAACATCGTCCGAAAGTACTCAATCCTGCCAATAAAGATGTGTATTACGGCTATACTTTAATCCCAAAGGACAAATTACCCTACACTTATTATCAACCGTCTGTTCAAGTAAATGCATCAAGTATTATCCCTCCCGAAATGACGGTTACACACATACTGCCACATAAATATGGCGTTTTTACCTACATAGGCCTTCACAAACCTGAAGAGTTATCCAATATAAATCTTCGTAAACTAATAGATTTTGTACACACAAAATGGATGCCAACAGTTAAGTTTCACTTAAAAGAAAACTTCCGATTTGAATACATAAATTATGCCCGCTGTAATAAGCAATACTGCGAATGTGATTTGTATTTCCCCATAGAATTGCTGTGAGTTGAAGAAAGTTCGCTCACAACCTGTTTTAGTGTCAAACAACTCCATCCCATGACCTTCACATAGAATCTGTAAGATGCCATTCGGCAGACAGATGAACGATATTTTGCTGTGCAAAAATCGCACCTCAGCTTGATAATTTTCGCACGCGTCTATGGGACCTCCTGTCCCAAGACGCTAAAAATGCCATCCGTGGCATTTTTGCTTCAAATTATTAAGCTTTCGGCAACAGCTTCTAATACTCAGGTCAAGTAATTGCGTCATTTGACACTAAAACAAGTTTTCTCCTTAATTAGGTTTGTTTTTAGCTGCTTTATTGATATAACTTTTCATTATAAAATTTACATATTCTAGATTTACATAAATTCCTATACCTCCTATGCACCCCATACCAA
>JAEWSG010000238.1 GCA_023398495.1 Bacillota bacterium | reverse complement strand
TCTTAGAGAATGTAAACTCGCTACGGGTCGAATCAAACTCGCTTCGCGAAGAAAAGTGATTCGACTTTTCCTTCGCTTCGTTAACATTCTCTACAGCCTTTACGCAATGTTCTTTCCATAATATGGTGCACTATTAGAATATGCACCCTTCCATGCCATAGATGATTGACAATCGGCATGGGAATATAGTACTATTATATTAGGCAATTAGTGTATATATAATTCTTCTATAGAGGATGTTGTTCCGCTGTTTGCATAGGAGACATTATTGCTTTGATTTCAGCATAGGATGAGGTATGCCATAAAAGCAGAATATTCATTTCAACGTATTATAATCGTAGTTATCTATTATAAATCAATTCAGTATACTTCTTGTAATTCAATGTGTAAAATAATTTTAAGGCATTTATGATGACAACCCAACTGACTGGTAAACAATAATTTTAATAGGTAGTTTAGTATTTCTTAGGGACTATTTTTGTATTAATGAGTTTGTGAAGTGTTTTAGGATGGGTATAATTAACACTGATTTAGCTATGGCTTAGTGCCATAGCTAAATTTTATCTTTGTTGAAAGGATAAGTGAAACTATTGATGACTGAGATAAATATTGATAAATTTAAAGCTGAGTTGGAAAAAGCTGAAGAAGGTTTCTATTTTAAGGAGATTAAAAGAATTGCCGGAAAGAATGGACAAAGAAAGGATGTTATGGGCAAAACGCAGAATAGATTTAAGTTTGACATTGTTTCAGGTATAAATGGAAAATTTTTATTGGTCGGAGCGGATGAAAAAATTGATTTGCCTGTAAATTCTAAAATCTTTATGACAGAATCAAATTGCTTCATCATAAAAAAAGAAGATGGAATGATATTTCTAAACACTAATGGATAACGAAAAAATAACATCCTATTCTCATATTTTGATAACATTATCAGATCGAGTTTTTTCGTTATCCAGAGTGGGGACCTATATTTAAGTCGTACCTAATAACAGAAATTAAAAGGTTTTGGGACTATTATACAAAACTGAAAGTATGCGGTAAATACTTTTGTGCAGCAAATGTAATTATCGTAACATATAAATTTTATTAAGAGGAGAATTATTATGCTTAAGAAAACCATCTCATTATTTGTTACGGCAGTTTTTGTTACGCTTGTTTTATTTAGTACTGTATTGGCAGGAGACGTGAATATAGCGATGGACAACCCTGAACAAACCAATACAACAACAGGTGATCTAAATGGAGATAATAAATTTAATTCAATTGATTTTGGATTGATGAGGATGTTTATTCTCGGAATGATGAAAGATTTCACCGTCGAAGATGATATTCAAGCTGCGGATGTTAATGGCGATAAATATATCAATTCAATCGATTTTGCTTATATGAGACAGATGTTGCTTGGGTTCATAAGTAAATTCCCCAAAGATACCTCAGAAGGATTCAAAATGGTTTCTTGCGGTGAATCCCATACAGTAGCTCTAAAAGAAAATGGGACTGTATGGACTTGGGGATATAACTCATATGGACAGCTCGGGTTAGTTGAATCGTCTGAAACAGAATTTACACCTAAAGAGGTTGAAGGAATTAGCGGTATCGTTAAAGTATCCGCCGGAAAGCAACATACGCTTGCTCTTAAAGAAGATGGAACAGTATGGGCATGGGGGTATAATTATTATGGTCAATTGGGGGATGAATCCAATACCCGCAGGACCACTCCTGTTCAAGTTAAAGATTTGTCAGGGGTCAAGGACATTAAAGCCGGAAACTTTTTCTCCATTGCTTTAAAGGAAGATGGAACGGTATGGGCATGGGGGTATAATAATCGAGGACAATTAGGTAATGGCACAGTGAAAAGCAGTAACATACCTGTAGAGGCTCTGGAAATTTCAAATGTAACGGAAATTGCATCAGGTGATGAACATGTACTTGCACTGGATGGAGACAAAAATGTTTGGGTTTGGGGTGCAGGTGCAAAGGGACAGCTTGGCATTGGCTCGACAATTTTATCAAATAAGACTCCGATAAAGTTAAGCGACCTTTCCGGTGTAAAATCTATAGATGCAGGTTTTTATGTTTCTGCCGCACTTAAAGAGGATGGTACATTATGGGCATGGGGTGATAATACATACGGAATGATGGGAGAAAACGACCCGGTAAATATCACTCCCGTAAAAATTGAAGGATTATCGGATATAAAGTCTTTTGATATAGCACAAAATCATATGTCAATATTGAAAAAGGATGGAACAGTATGGACATGGGGTAAAAATTCTTATGGAGTATTAGGAAATGGAACAGCTATGGATTGCGATGTTCCGTTAAAAGTGAAAGATATTGAAAATGCAGTATATGTTTCAAATGGAGAGACGCATATGGCCATAATTAAAAAAGATGGTACTTTGTGGACCTGTGGATACAACAAATATGGACAGCTAGGAAACGGTATGCTTGACTATATCACTGAGCCTGTGAGTATTGAAGGACTTGCTGACGTTGAAAAGATAGTTTGTGGAGGAGCACATGTGTTAGCTTTAGGAGAGAATTTGGCCCTATGGGGATGGGGAAATAACGACTATTATCAGCTTATTGACGATACTGAAATATCGACTGAATCGGGAACAAAAGATTATTGTACACCTGTAAAAGTACAGTCTCAATCAGGGATAAAGGATATTGAAGCAGCTTTTAACCGTACCTTAATTACAAAGGAAGATGGTACTGTATGGATGTATACTGCAAAAACAGTAGATGACACGAATCAGATAGTATACAAACCTTATAAAATCACAGGAATAGAAGGATTGAAAACAGCTTCAGTCGGGAAAAATCACTTTTTGGCACTTAATGGAGATGGTTATGTATATTCAGCTGGTAATAGCTATTGGGGACAATTGGGAGATGGTCAACAAACTCACCACAATAACTATAACGAAGTGTTTAACGTTACAAAGGCGAAGGATCTTACCGAAATTGTGGCTGTCGCAGCAGGCAGTGAACACTCTGTGGCATTAAAAGATGACGGCACGGTATGGACATGGGGGTGCAATCTTTTCGGTGCGTTGGCTCATGGAAATGATACCTTTAGTTTGGTACCGGTTAAGGCTGAGGGAATAGAAGAAGTTAGTGCAATTTCTGCTGGTAATAACCATAATATGGCATTAAAATCAGATGGGACAGTGTGGACCTGGGGTGATAATGCATTTGGTCAGTTAGGCAATGGATTGACAGGTGTTAGCAATATACCTGTTCAGGTGGAAGCCTTGAAAAACATAAAAACCATAATTGCAGCAAAAGACTGTTCTTTTGCATTTGAGGAAGACGGAACGGTTTGGGCTTGGGGAAAAAATAATTGCGGACAGCTAGGTGACGGTACAACTGAGAATAGATTAACGCCGGTTCAAATAAATGCTTTTAGAGGATGTAAATCTATATCTGCAGGCAGAGATTTTACTATGGCGTTAAAGGAGGACGGTTCTTTAATTGCAGTAGGTAGTAACATTAGTGGTGTAATGACAATTGGACTTACTGATAGAAGTTTTGTGCCAGTGAAGGTAAAAGAGGATTGAAGGAATCTGTAAGTTAATTCTCCCAAACTAGTATAGTGTTTCTCAAATATTTACTCAAGGAAAATCCTACGAACTTGTTGAATCGTCAAGATTCTCGGATTTTCCTTTTGCATAGGTAATTTGAGAACACACTACTAGTGCATTTTTAACATTACTAATTTCCAGTCTAATAAAATGTTAAAAATGCACTTCTTCTGTTTGTGCCCCTGATGCTCTAGAAATAAATTCTGTTACGGAGCACAAGAAAATTCATGCACAAAGCGAATTTTTGAATACCACCGTCATAAAATATTTATTCTTTTCGCAATTACTATTATGAAAAGAGAAGGTTTGGTTAATAAACAGAAAAGTGTTTCAATATAAATAAAAAGCTATATAAATCGTGAAAATCATTTTGCAAGGACAAATTGAGTTTTTACGTAACAGTGTACAAAAATAATCACTCACTTAACCTGGACACCTCAACTCCCTATGGTGTTCTTTTTTTACTCAAATACCCACTGAAATGGTGCTTCTTTTTCGAACAATACTATAAAAGGAGAGTGATATTTGAGTGGGTGTATATTTTTTGGGTAAGAGTAAGCCCGAAAAGAGGTCATTTATAGATATACTCAATAAGATAAGAAAAGGCGACAAGCTCCTGAAAGATAGGTTTATCAGTGATTACAGACCGTTTGTTATTAAGTCTGTATCACGGGTACTTAATAATAGATATATTCAAATTGAAAATTGTGAAGAATACAGTGTCGGACTGATTGCTTTTAATGAAGCTATTGAAAAGTATGATGAAGCTAGGATGTGCTCTTTTGAAAAATTTTCATATCAAGTTATACAACGAAGACTGATCGATTACAAGAGAAAAAATCATAAGGCTTCGGTAGTCTATCCTTTTTCATATTTTGAAAATGGTGAAACAAACTATTTTGAAGAGAAATTTTTAAGACAGGAGTACTCTGACCATGTATACGCATATGAAGTTCGTGAAGAGTTTTTATCCTTTATAAAAGGGTTGGAGGATTTCGGAATATCTTTGAACGATCTTGTAAAGTCTATGCCTAAACACAAGGATTCTAGAGGAGCATGTGCAAAAATAGCCAGACTTATAGTAGAAGATGATAGATTATTTGAGAAGTTTAACATAAAAAAGACAATTCCATTTAAAAGCTTGGCAGAATATATAGAGGTTAGCCAAAGAACTGTTGAACGAAACAGGAAGTATATAATAGCTTTGGTTCTGATCTTAAAAAGTGACCTTGAAATTATTAAGAACTATATAAAGCACTTATAATAAGCGAGGTGAAACGGTGTAATATGGAATATTTAGGGGTAGTAATTGAGATTAAAGAGAGTAAGGTTTTTGTAATAACTGATACTTGTGAAGTTTTTTGTATCAAAAAGCAGCCGGGTATGTATCAAGGACTTGAAGTCGTATTTGAACATTCGGAAATAATAGGTAAGATTAACACTGCAAAACGTTCTGCAATAGCCGCAGGTGTGGCAGCTGTTCTTATAGCCGTGTTCAGCTTTTTTTATTTGCTTAATTCAAATAAAATTTACGCTTATATAGATATTGATATAAACACAAATTGGGAGTTTGGAGTTGATAAAGAAACCAGAGTTGTAGATATTAAGGCCCTTGACAAGAATTCAGAAATATTGTTCGATGAGCTGAGCTTAAAGAAAAAGCCGCTAGAGGTTGCTATAGTTGAGATGGTTGAAGAACTTAATAAGACGGGTATGATTGATTTTGAGACTAATAATAAAGTTTTAATTACGGCTTGTGTCAAAGATGAAGACACGAGGGCATATGACAAAAATTATGAAAAAGGACTTCAATTTTCATATGGCAAAATCAGAGAAGAGTTGTCAAACAGAAACATTGAGCCTTACTTTATGAGCATTCGGTCTGAAGATAGAAAATTAGCAGTTGTTAATAATATATCTATGGGAAGGTACTCAATTCTTAAACTTAGTAAAGAGCAGGGTATTGATATGGATATTGAGACCTTAAAGAACAGTCAGGTTGACGAAATAGTTGAAAACATTAATTTTGAGAAAAAGTCTGATAATTCAGTACAGGATATTGATAATACTTCCGTTGGTAATCCAAATATTGCAAACGCTAACCCAAACCTAAACCCAAACACAAACCCAAACACAAACCCAAACACAAACCCAAACAAGGAAAAAGACGACACTAAAGATTCTGACAATAATAACAGTAATAATGACAATAACTATGATAGTATCGATAACAATGATAATGACATTAACAATTACAATAACAATATAAGTGATGAAGGAATTAGTGCTGATTTATCTATTGATGAAATCAGTGACATTGATAATATTGAAGCTATAGAGTCTGCAAATATAAGAACTCAAAAAGTAATAGAAGAAATTCGGTTGGAAGTAAAAAATAATATAGCACTAGAGACAGATAAAGCAAATCTGGAAATATCGAAAATTAAAATGAGTGCAAGCCTCAATGATAAAGAAAAGAATGAAAAGATCAAGCATATTGAGACAGAGTTAAGTAATAGGATTAGAGATATAAAGCGAGCCGGAAATGAAAAAGCTCAAATGGAATTAAACAAATTGAATCAAAAGGCAAATGATTTATTGCCATAGAATTTTATTTTGTTAGTCAGTACTGGTTTATTGATATATTAAATGATATAATTATTTCAATAAGTGTTTGTTAATTACTATTTTTAATATGGATAGATGATATATTGGGGGGATTTAAAGTGAAGAAGCTTGGCGTTATAACAATTTTAGTTGCAATTTTGATAAACAGCATTGGTAGCGTCGTTATTGCCAAGGATAATAAGATAGAGTTTTCATTAAGTAAAGAAGCACAAAATAAAAGGTACGGATATAATAATATGAAAGAAACATACAATAAACCAACTGATTGGAGACCGCCAGTAACTGATGAGTACTTACCTCAAGAAGAGCCTTTCTGTAATTTCGGTGCTCCCGATAAACCCTTTTTTGGTGCGTATGGAAAGGAGCCGAATAAAGTATGGGAAAAACCCAATGGTGATATTTGTAATCCGGGAGGACAGACTTATGACAAGTCTGGATTTCGGGAATGGTCGGATAAAGAAAACATAAAAGACGAGCAAACATATAACAAAGAGGAAAGTGCAAAAGATAAAACACAGAATCAGGATAAAACTAGAGAAGCGAATTCTAATTATGAAACGCCTTTATTACATCAGGGTGATTCAAGCCCGGAACTTACTCTAATTAATGCCGAACTTGAAAAAGCAAGGATAGAGTTGGCTGTTATCAAAGATACTACCAGAGAACAGATAAGCACAAAGATAAACGAAGCAAAAGAAAAAATAAATCTCGTTTCTAATGACAAAAATATAGAAGCTAAAGAAAAGAATATGAAGATTAATAAATTAAAGAAAGAATTGTCAGCTAAGATCAAAGAGATTAAGGAAGATGCAACAGACCATGTAAAGGATGTTATTGACAAACAGAATTTAAATATTGAATCCATTCTAAGTTATAGTTAAAATTTGTCTAAGCATATTAGAAATACAAAGATTAACGCCCTTGTTTCAAAGGATTAAATCCGGGAACAAGGGCGTTTTTTGATGTTAATGCATGCCTAACGAATAAAAACTGTTGTTTTCTCAGGAATATTGTTATAGAACCACTCACTTTGTTCAAGAGGCATTCTTATGCAGCCAGCTGAAGCGACTGTTCCAAGTGTTCCGTCGTATAGGGTTCCGTTCCTTTTTACTTTTACTGAATGAAAAAAGTAGGAGGAATAGAAGCCGACATAATTTTTAACCCAGATGTTGCTGCCGGCAGGCATCCATGTACCGCGGTTGCTGCTGATGGCAAATGTACCTTTTATGGTAGGTGAAATGTTTTTGCCGGTAGCACACGGAATTTTCCTTTCAACTTTCCATTTATCGTTATTGCGAACGAAAACATTAATCAATTGTTTCTTTAGGTCAACCCATATCAGGTAATTTGATTGACTTTTTAATTTGAAATAATTATTTGCAAAATATTCAGTTTCGGAAGGGGAAAGTTTATCCTCTGAAGGAGTGAATTTTGTATCGATGGACAAATACTCTCTTTTGGTCCATCCGGATATATTACCGCTTTTTACATAGTACCACTTATAGTCTTTGTCCCTTACTATTTCAACTTTACCAGATGGCAGGTAGGAACTGATTTTTCCGTTTATTGAATTGTATAGAGGAGTTTTGTCTTTGACAAAACCATATACAAAATGTTCAGGGACTAATGCAGAAATATCTCCATCCGGTTTTGTCAAAAGATTTTGGAAATAAATATGTACCGTTTTAGTGTTAGGACCCCAATATGCTTTCATACCGAAGCTTTTAGCCAAAGATGCCAGGGGAACGTAGATTCGGTCTTCAATAAGTTTTATTTCAGTATCGATAAATGTTGCACTGCCATCTACAATAAATATACGGCTATCAGGAATGAATTCCAGATCATATTTATTCTGAGTCAACACTTCAAAATCCGTACTTTTGATGTAGACTCTGTTATCTATAATATTAATGTTATCAAACCTGATAGGTTCTGAATTTGAATAATAATATACGCTGTCAGAAACCGTCGACCTATCAGTGATTGAAGATGTACTATCGACTTTAATTGTTTTATTTATTGCGTCTGTGCTGATTTCATAACCAAATATTTCTGTTATAACATTGAGAGGTACAAAGCTTGTGCCGTTTTTTAGAAAGGGTGCAAAAGTAAGTTCGGTTTTGTTACCATCTATAAAGGCAGCTTTTTTATCTATTCCAAGGTGTACACTTCTTCTATATTTTTCGAGTATTATGCTTTGATCCTCTGCTATCCAGTCGAGGTTTATTTTAAGTGCTGTTGCAAGTTCTTTTATGGATACAAAAAAAACATCTTCTGAAACGATTGGTGCGGTTGATAATGCTCTGTCGCTTATCACAACCTTATAGGGTACATTTTTCATTGAAAATTCTTTCAATTGAGGATGAGAAAAGCCATAATCAAGTAGAGCCTCAGTACAGCTATACACAGTGTTGCTGTCTGAACCCATTACAACAGAAATTAATTCTATTCCATCGCTGTTTTTTGCCGAGCAGACAAGCAGTTTCCCTGCTTTTATTGTATAGCCGGTTTTTATTCCTGTTATACTAAAGTCCTTATAACTGTTCTTTAGCAACTTATTAGTGTTTGAAAAGGTCCGTATATTCTTGTGCTTGTTTGTGGGGGGCACAGTAATAGAATCCATTATAACAATTTCACGGAATTTTGGAAGGGTCATTGCATAACGGGAAATAACAGCAAGGTCAAAAGCTGTGGTTATTTGATTGGAATATTGGACTCCATCCGTACCATCAAGGCCAATCGGATTTGTATATGTAGTGTTGGTAGTTCCGATTTCTTTGGCTTTTTGATTCATTTTTTTGATAAAGTTTTCTTTGCTTCCGAAGATACTTTCGGCTATAACATTTGCACAGTCGTTTGCTGAAGCGACAAGCATAAGTTTTAAAGCATCTTCAAGAACTATTTTTTCTCCTGCAACAAGACCGGCATTAGTACCACCAGCACCTATTTCCATGACAGCTGATTGCGATACGGATACTGTTTTTTTCAGATCGGCGTTTTCAATTGCAAGAATTGCAGTCATGATCTTGGTGGTGCTTGCAGGGTGCCTTTTTATATTTTCGTCCTTTCCAAAGAGAATCTTTCCTGAATCCCCTTCGATAACAATACATGCTCGAACATCATTCAGTGCGTTTTTGGGAAATTCTACCGATGCATAAATGATGCTTAATTGAGAAAACAGCATACAAAAAATGAGTGATGAGAGAACGGCAATTTTTTTCATGCAAATTAACAAGGTTATACCTTGTTATCCTCCTTTCGTGAATAGGAAATATAGATAACAAAAAAACGGTTGAATATCTTTAGAACCTTATGCACAAAGAATTTGATTTATGCATGGTTTGCTTTTGTGAAAAGTAACATGGAATAGAAAATTTTCATTTGTAAGAATACACAGATTTTTTGTAAGAGGGTTAAGCTGTAAAATATAGTGGAATTTATGTTTTTGGTATTTGGATTTATAAGGTAAAACAATGAGGTGTAATTATATATAACTGCTTTTCGAAGTGTAATAATATAGTATTCTACAAATTTTGAAAAAATCCTGCCTGTGCTTTTTAACATTACAAATTTATATATTGAAGGACTGACGTTATAACAGAGTATAACGGAGATGGTGATATCGGTGATATTGAACTTGCTGCAAAAGGACCTACGCCGACACCTACTCCAATAAACAGTGTAAAACCTGGAAATGTTGATTTTAATGGAAGTGTAAATTCAATCGATTTTGATGAATTTGTGAAGAAAAATTGTCTCAAAATAACTTCACGTTTCAAAAGAAGGGAGAGGGATAAACGTGAAGTTATTTTAAAACTCTTCTTCAATCTATAGGCTTTGCTTTTTCATGACCGTGTTTTGCTTTACCCTGAATTTCGGGAACAGGTCTTACATCATTTTTAGGTAAATGCAGCTTGTGATTACTTTCTGTTCCGTGTGGATCTTTCGGGTCAGGTCTCCTCATTCCGGCTTTAGCCATTTTGTCACTCCTTAATAAATACTTTATAATTTTAGCTATTTCTTAGTCTTCCTTCAATAAAAAAATATATTCTTTGATTTGATAATGTTTTCAAAATGGGAGGATTGGATGTTATTTTTTCGGTATACATTACCTTTTTAAAATGTTAAATAATTTGTAACTTATAAATTTTTCTATAGTATATAATTATATTAGGCTATTTCAAAAAATAACCTACACAATACTCGGATCACAGAGCCCATCAAATCAAATTTTTTGGAATGGCAATTGACCAGTTATTCTTTACTTGTCTGATTAAGGGCAGATAGTGAAACAAAGGGGGAATTGGAATGAGAAGGCTAAAGAGTATTAGCATTAAATTAGTGGTACTAATTTTAGTACTTGTAACTACTGTATCATGTCAGCAATCAAGTGATTCTGAAAAACCGGAGAATACTAAAACTCCGCAAACAGTTGATGATTTACAAAATCCATCTGAAGAATTCAGTGATGAAGAATGGGTAAAATCAATTTTAGCTGGAATGTCAATTGATGAGAAGGTTGGGCAGATGATTCAAGCGGAGAGAGGAGCTATTTCTCCACCTCAGGTTAAGCAATATTTTATAGGTTCAGTCTTAAGTGGTGGTGGATCAGCCCCGGGAGATAATTCAAAAGATGCGTGGCTAGATATGTGTCAGAGGTATCAGGAAGCAGCGGACAATACGCGTTTAGGTATTCCAATTATTTATGGAATTGATGCTGTGCATGGACACAATACTGTTTACGGAGCTGTTGTATTTCCACACAATATCGGACTAGGTGCTGCCGGTGACCCGGAATTGATGAAACGGATTGGAGCAGTTACAGCAAAAGAGATGCTTGCAACAGGAGTTAATTGGAACTTTGCACCATGTATAGCTGTATCTAAGGATGAACGTTGGGGAAGAGTTTATGAAAGCTATAGTGAAGATCCTGAATTGGTAAGTAAGCTTTTGGTCCCTTATATTAATGGTTTACAGGATAATGGGGTTGCCGCATGTGCAAAGCATTATGCCGGAGACGGAGGTACAACGTGGGGAACAGGTGATAGTGGTTATCATATAGATCAGGGAGATACAAAAGTTTCACAGGAAGAATTTGAAAAAGACCATCTTTCTGTATACAGAGAAGCCGTTAAAGCCGGTGCTAAAACTGTAATGGTCTCGTTTAGCAGTTTTGATGGAGTGAAGATGCATGAAAACAAGCATCTTATACAGGATGTATTAAAAGGAGATATGGGATTTAAGGGATTTGTTGTTTCTGACTGGGAAGGGATTCACCAGATAAAAAACAAAGATTTTATCATCAGATTGTAGCTTCGGTTAATGCTGGTGTAGATATGCTTATGGAGCCTAATCAGTGGAGGGAATGTTTTGATTTGTTAAAGAGTGCAGTGGAAAAAGGGGATATTGCTGAAGACAGAATAAATGATGCGGTAAGGAGAATCCTTACTGTAAAAATAGAAATGGGAGTTCTGACAAATCCATTGGGTGATCAAAGCCTTGCGGCAAAAGAATTTGGAGAAAAGGAAAACAGAGCTGTTGCAAGAGAAGCCGTAGAAAAATCCATGGTGCTTTTGAAAAACAATGGTGTACTTCCTTTAAAAAAAGAAGCAAGCATTTTTGTTACAGGTCCGGGAGCGGATAATGTTGGACTACAGTGCGGAGGATGGACAAAAACCTGGCAGGGTGGTTCCGATGTTGGTGGAAGCCCATGGATGAAGGGATCAACTATACTCGATGGACTAAAAAGAATTGCCGGAGAGAATGGTGGAAGTATAATTACTGATTATAATGACGCTAAAAAAGCTGATGTAACTGTATTGGTTCTTGCAGAAAATTCCTATGCAGAAGGTATGGGTGACGATGGGAGCCTTGGGTTATATGACGGATTGGCACACAAGGAGAACAAACTGGCTATCGAGCAGGCAAAAAAAGCTGGTCATCCGATAGTAACAATTCTTGTTTCCGGCAGACCGAGAATCGTTACTGAAGAAATAAAAAATTGGGAGGCATTTGTAGCTGCATGGCTTCCGGGAACAGAAGGTGATGCTGTTGCAGATGTTCTTTATGGAGATAAAAATTTTTCAGGAAAACTCCCGGTGACATGGCCTAGAAGCGTTGACCAGATACCGATAAACAATGATAACTTGGGTAATAAAGAACCGTTATTCCCTTACGGGTTTGGGCTGAAGTTCTAGTGTTTTTATATAAGGGTCTATAGCCTCTACGCAATCTCCTTTCCATAATATGGTGTGCTATTAAAATACTCATCCTTTATATAATAAACCAGTAGTTTGACTATGATAAGTGTGATATAATAAATCGATGTACAGTATTGCCATCTTGCACTGCACAGGAGGAAACCATATATGTTCAGAGCCATCAAAGCTGAAATTTTGTTTTCGAAAGCTCAGAAGCTTGTTAACCTAGAAAAATTTGATGAGGCAATTGAGCTGTTTGATCGGTCTATTTCATTAAATAAAAAGGATAGTGCTGTGTATATCCACAAAGCACTGGTATTGTCGGGAAAAGGGCACTATGCTGAGGCGGTTGAACTGGCAGAAAAAGCGACTTCTTTAAATCCTGATAGTCCCGTTTATCAAGCATTTTTAGGAATGATTCATTATGACAATGAAAATTATGAAGAAGCATTAAAGTATTTTAGAAAGTCTAATGAAATGGATAGGGAGAATGCTCAGACTTTATGTTTGGAAAAGGTTGCTAATATTGCTTTAGGTGAGGTTGAAGAACCTATATCTGTATTGAAAAAGAAAATTCTCTTGACTAATTCAGAATGCAAAAGCAGACTATTGGTTTTGCTGGAAAGAAAGATATTAAAGCAGGACGAAAATGATGCATACAATATCTTAGCTAAAAAGCATTTTGAGAATGAGAATCTGACAATGCTGATTTTGTTTGGAATTATGTATTTTGAGACTAAAGATTATAAAAAGGCAGAAGATAACCTTCTCGCATCAATAGAAACATCTCCAGGTGTTGTTAACTATTATTATCTGGGGTTGTGCAATATCAAAAAGGGTGATTATAAGAAAGCACAATATTGGTTCAAAAAGGCCATGTCCTTAAAAACTACTTTTAACATGAAACAAAGATTTGAGTATTTATTTGAGGAATTTGCGAAGCAAATGTCCTAAAAACGAAGGAATAATTTAATCATAAAGGAGCAATGCGATGTTTGTAATTTTTGGATGGGGTAAGCAAACAGTTAGTAATCATGGTCCTGTGTTTAGAAGTCACTGTGATCGGTGTAACAATGAAGAATTGTGGCAGCTATATACGAGAAGAACATGGTTTACTTTATTCTTTATTCCTGTGATTCCTTATTCAACTGAGCATTTGTTGATTTGTCCTGTTTGTTCATCTGGAGTGGTCATAACTCGTGCAAAGTTTGAAGAATTTAAGGGTATTGCAGACTGTAATATGGACTTGATGAATAAAAAGATTACAGAAGATGAACATAAAAGCAGAATAGGTTTGTTGATGCAGGAAAAAAGCAGCAGGAATAATGCAAATAACAGTTATGAGTTGTCAGGAAAGACTGAAACACAAATTAATTATTTAAGGCAGATGGATGAAATAAGACGTGCTAAAGAGGACGGAAAACACCTTGAAAATAAGTCGGACCAAAATAGCAGCAATGATGGTGGGATAAAATAGCTATAGCTTCCAAAGCTGTAGTTATTTTACTGTGTATATTTATTTTTTATACGCCATATTATTCCAAGGACTAAAGTCCCAAAGCTTAGAATATTTTTGTTGTTGATGTCTATAGAAAATTATGGTATATTTAGGAGTAAAAAGTTCATAAAGGGAGGCGTTTTTATTAAGTGCATAAAAATGAAGTAATAGGTAAACACGCTGGTTTTTATAAGCTTATAATAATCCTTGTATTACTTTTAATAAATATGCTTTTAAGTATATCTGCTTATGCTGACCGTAATGACAGTTCTGAAACAAACGAGCATAGAGTAATTCGAGGTTTAATAGATTTTAATGACAGACCAGAGGCTGAAATTGGCATGAATGAAGCTGAAAAGATTCTGACAAACCAATTGGGGCTTGAACGTATTAACGAAGACAGAAAGAATAATGGGTTACCCTTACTTAGTGCCAATGGTGTTTGTGAATTCGGTTATGAAATTGTAAAAGAAGATACTGCCGATGAGCTAACAAGAAAAGCAGTTTTTGAAGGAAAAGCCGATACAAAAGGTATAGCAGGTGAACACAGTATATCATATGAAGCACAATACGAAGCAATTACGCCGGATGCATTGCCATCTTCAGTAGATAATAGCCAGCTTTCATCATTTCCTCCAATAGGTGACCAGGGACAATTGAATTCCTGTGTAGCTTATTCTACTACTTACTATCAGATGACACATATGTTTGGGATGACTTTAGGGTGGGACGCAAAAAATGATATGGACAACGTCAGAAAGTTTTCGCCCAAGTGGACCTTTAATCTTACAAACGCCGGTGAAAACGGTGTGTTTGGAATGAACAGTACATTTTTGCTTTTTTTAAAGTGTGGAGCAGCATTATGGAATGAATTTCCATACTACTCCGATGACTCAAGTCAAGAAAACTATATGAAGTGGCCGACAGATGCCTCAGTATGGAGAAATGCTTTAAATTATCGGATTGATGATTATGGTTATGTTAAAATATGGGATGGTTCTCAAACTCCGGTTAAGGGTCCTGATGACCCCGACCTAAACAAAGTAAAACAGCTCTTAAATAATGGTTATGTCCTTACTTTTGAAACTAATGTGTCAATATGGCGGTTTTCAACAATCAGGGACGATACTTCTACAAATGAAGATGATGCTTTTAAAGGTCAGCATATCGCTCATATGACCGATAAAGGGTTGTTGAAAGTAGATGGGCATGCAATGACACTTGTCGGTTATAACGATAATATATGGGTAGACATTAATGAAAACGGCAGTGTTGATAAGGGAGAAAAGGGTGCATTTAAGATAGCTAATTCCTGGGGTACTTCGGAAGAACTTGTCTCAGGTGACGGTAAATTTTCATGGTATTCAAATGATGGGTTTGTATGGCTTTCATATGATGCTTTGAATAAAGTTTCATCTGTGCACGGCTGCCCTCCATCTGAACGAAGGAATGCCATTAACGGTGAAAATAAAGCTTACTGGCTTACACCTAAAAACAATTCTACTCCAAAACTATTAATAGAGTACACGTTAAACCATTCAAATAAATATGAGATTGAAACTCTTTTCGGTTACTCTAATTATGATAAGCAAAGACCTATTTCGTTCAGCGATCCGTATAATATTAATTTATTGACCTCAAATCCTTCCGTAAGTTCAAGTTTTGATGGCACAAATAATGCATGTGATGCGACCTTTGTATTTGACTTGAGCGAAATTTACGACAAATACGACAGTATAAAGGGAAATCTGTATATTACCTTGATAGATAAGATAAAGGGTGATCCCTGTACGTTAAAAAGTATAAAAATAATTGATAATGTTAGCTATCAGACCTATTATTATGACGGTAAACTTCCTGTTAGTTTTGATAATGCTTCGTTTACAGCCGGACCTATTGGTTTTACAAAAAAAGCAGCTGCTTTAAAAGGTTTCAGACTGAGTTCATCAAGTATACCCACAAAACGCAAATACCCGGCAGTAGCCACATTGGACAATAAGGTTTATGTTATAGGGGGAATTAATGATAATGGCAAATATTTAAACACTGTAGAAGCGTATTGCCCTGAAACTGATACATGGGAAAAGAAGAGTGATATGACCAGTAATCAATCTGATACTCCTTATGCTGCTACTGTTAATAATAGAATATTTGTAATTAAAAAGCTTGCTTCAGGCGAAGGGGTAATTGAAGAATACAACAGTGATTCTGATAAGTGGATGTTTAAAAGTCAGGTGAATTATTGGGAAGAGATGAGTTTAGTCATGACAGAGGATAAGCTATATATTTTAGGTGCAAATGATGCTTATTATAATGAAAATGTAGTATTTACAATTGAGGAATATGATACTTTTACAAATGAGATATCTGAAAAAACTTCTTTGGAAAAAGGCTGGGTTCCGATTTCTACAAGTGCATTAAATGGTAAAATATACATATTTGGATTGAGAAGATTTATTCCTGATGAAGATGTAATGGCAAAGGTCAGTTTATATGAGTATGATATGAGATTGAGGGTTTATGACGTTGAAAGTGATACTTGGAAAATTGGAGAGGAGCTAAGTTTTAATGCCGGTAGAGGAATAACTTTGCTTGGTGGAAAATTCTATGGCTTTTACTCAGACATTAGTGAGGATGCTATAAAGGTTTGTGAGTATGATCCTAAGACCAATAATTCAAAGATTTTTTCTGGTGCTTGTATGAATAGAGCAGATTTTGGCATAAGTACCTACAAAGACAGCATTATTATAACAGGAGGAAGAACCACTACTTCAGCAACAGAAATAGACAGCATTACAGATGCAGTGGAAATTGTTACTGTTGAACCTGAAAAGATACCCCCAGTACTTGAACCTCCTATGGATTTAATTGTTGAAACAATAGGGAACAGTAGCGTAGTTGACATTGGGAAGGCTGATGCAATAGGGAATTCTGAAGTAGTTGTTACAAACAATGCTCCAGAGATATTTCCAGTTGGAACAACATATGTTCTATGGACTGCCGAAGATTTATACGGGAATTCAACTAGAGATATACAAGAAATAACTTTGGTTGTCGATACAACTGACCCTGATTTAGTTGTTCCTCCTGATATTTTTGTTGGAACAGATAGTAATGAAGAGTATGTAGATGTTGGGAAGGCATACGTTAGAAACGATATTGGAGTGACTATTATAAATGACGCACCTCTGATGTTTCCTATAGGAAAGACGGTAGTGAATTGGACTGCTGTAGATAGTTTTTTTAATATTACTTGCGATGCTCAAATCATATATGTATACAAGTATGGTGATATAGATGGAAATGGAGTAATAAATACACTTGACTTTGCTAATTTAAGAATGTTTTTGTTGGGGAAAACTCACCAATTACCTGGAGAAGCGGGGAAATATGCGGCTGATGTAGATGGAAACTCTCGTATTACATCATTGGATTTTGCGTTGTTAAGGCAATATTTACTAGGACGTATAAGCAAATTTCCCGTAAAGTAAGAATAAAATATAAGTTCCCACTCTGGATAACGAAAATTGATAATTGTTTATTATAAAAAACAGGTATTTTAAAAAGAGTGTAGAATATATAATTGATCATAATTATTATTTCTATCACTTTTCTTTTTTGCAGCAAATGAAATTTTTATTAGTTGATTAATAAACATCCTTTTAATTTAGTTTTAGGGCTTTTCATCTATATATCAATGAATTCTATATCAGGAGGATATAACCTATGAACGATAATATATCTGAAGGTAAATCCGATCTGTTTTATGAAAATGAGCTAAGTTCCAATAAATTTTTATCAAAATACATAATTATAGAAAGTCTAGTTGTAGTATTATTAAATTTATTAAACTATTTAGGGATATTTCCTAATGAGATTCCGTTTATTAAAACAGCAATAATAATAATAGTAGTATTTTCATATACCATTCCTTTAATTGTATTTGGGCTTAAAATAAATAATTTAAAAGTAAAATATTATTTTATATCAATATTGATAATAGCTCTTGGTACATCAAATGTCTTTTCAGGTGGAATTCAGGATGTAATCTGGTCTGTACCGCTTATCTGTGCATGCCTGTATTACTCAAATGGTTTTACGTTATATACTGCTTCATTTACTATTGTAACACTAAACTTAAGCTATTTTATCGGTGTGGTATTTTATCCTGAAATATTTGGCGATATGTGGTACATAAATTCTTCAAGAGTAACGGCCGAGTATTTGATTTGTGCAATAATAGCTATGGGCTTGACAAAACGGGTTAGGGGACTTATTGCGGATTTGGATAAAAACCAGAGTGAGCAGAGAAATGCTCTTGAAAAGATTATGGGAATAACAAAAAAATCTTTAGTTGTATCATCTGACCTTGAACGTTCGATAGACGAACTCAATGGAATTACTGATCGTACAATGCGTTCAAATGAAATGATAGCAGCAACTTCATCGCAGATAGTGTCAAGTACGGGACAAACCTCTGAAGATATAACTGGGGCTGTTGAGGCCGCTGTCAATATATCGAAGGATTTAAAAAGAGTTGCAGATGAAAATACATTTATAGCAAGTGTTTCACAACAGGTGTGTATCATGACCGAAAGCAAGAGAGAATTGATTAAAACTGCTGTTAACGAAATGAAGTTAATTGAAAGTACTACTCAGGACAGCAGAAATATAATATATAACCTCAAGGAAAAATCCAACAGAATTGGAAGTATAATTGAGGCCATTACCGCAATAGCGTCGCAAACAAATCTTCTTGCTTTAAATGCAGCAATAGAATCGGCAAGAGCGGGAGCAGCTGGAAAAGGTTTTGCTGTCGTCTCTGAAGAAGTAAGAAAACTTGCAGAACAATCACAAAAAGCATCAAAGGATATTGCAAATATGATTAAGGAAATTCTTGAGGATACTGAGAGGGCGGTAATGACTATAGATCAGAGCTCAAGATTGGTTGAAAAAAGCAATCAGGTAATAACTGAAGCTGGAGAAGCATTTGAGATGGTTACTGTTGCAAATAGAGAGGTAAGTGACAAGATTCAGGCTGTAAGCGACCTGACACAGAATGTTTCGAACAATGGAGAGAAGATCGTTGAACTTGTTCAGAATGTAAAAGATATGAATAATAAGAACCTCTCCCAGGTAAAGGATATTGTATCTTCTACAGAAGAACAGCTGCATGCAATGGAGAATGTAACCTCTGCTGTTCATAAAATAACCGATATATCCCATGTACTTTCAGAGATTTCAAGAGAAGAATAGTATAAAGGAGCTTTGTGAGCCCTGGAAGAGATATCCGGGGCTTTAGCATGGGTTGTGACAGTGCTAAAAGGATATAGGCAGGTAAATATAAAATATTGTACTTTGTGGATTTATTTTATATAATATTTGATAGCAAAGTCTATAAATACTGCGAGGTACAAAAATGGTGAAAATTGGAGTAATTGCAAATAGGGATAAGGACATTGGACTTAAGGTTACATCAATGCTTGTTAATAGTATACGGGATAATGGTGCAGAACCTTTATTGGATGATAATCTGGCAACAGATATAAAGGACACTGTAAATAATCTTAAGGAAGATGAAATTATTTCAGCATCAGACATAATAGTGTGCCTTGGCGGTGACGGAACCTTCCTGAAATCGGCAAGAAAGGTCTTTCACAAGGATATCCCAATACTAGGTATAAATCTTGGTAATCTAGGTTTTTTAACGGAAGTTGATAGAAATGAAATAGATCCTGCGATAAAGTGCCTTGTCAAGGGTAAATACGGCATCGAAGAAAGAATGATGCTTGAAACGTCGATTATCAGGGATAATAAAGAAATTATGAACGACATTGTTTTAAACGATGTAGTTATTTCAAGAGGATGGATGTCAAGGATATTGCACCTGAAAACTTATATTAATGACCAGTTTGTTGATTTGTACCCTGGAGACGGCTTGATAATTTCAACTCCTACAGGTTCTACGGCCTATTCCCTTTCAGCAGGCGGCCCCATAGTAGAACCGGACATCAGCCTTATTATTGCGACTCCAATATGTCCTCATCTATTATATTCAAGATCGTTTATTACCACAGGGGATAGGATACTTAAGGTGCTTGTTGCTGAGAATAACTGTCACGGGGCAATGGTTACTGTTGACGGTCAAAATGGATATGAACTGGAAGGCGGAGATAGTATTGTAACTAAAAAATCATCTCAATGCCTTAAAATGGTAAAATTAAATGACAGGAATTTTTTTGATGTATTAAGAAGCAAAATATACGACAGAGGAGAAAAAATAAAATAGTATGAAGTATAATAGACAGGCAAAGATATTGGAAATAATAGATGCAGAAGTTATTGAGACACAGGAGGAATTAGCTGAGAAACTTAAAGCTTTGGGGATGGATGTCACTCAGGCTACAATATCAAGGGATATAAAGGAACTCAGGCTGATTAAGGTTATGACCTCTGATGGTCGTTACAAGTATGCACCGTTTTCAAAAACTGAAAACGTTGTTTATAACAGACTTATGACAATCTTTACCGAATCTTATGCTTCGAGCGATTATGCAAATAATATCGTGGTAGTCAAAACACTACCAGGTATGGCACAAGCTTCAGCTTCCGCAATAGATTCTTTAAAATGGCCTGAAATAGTTGGATCAATAGCCGGAGATGATACGGTAATGATTATATGCAGAGCAGAGAAAATTGCAGAGGAACTTGTTAACAAGTTTAATAAGATGGCTAAAGACGTGGGACATAATTAGGTGTAACTAAAATATATTTCCTACTTTAGGTAACGAAAAAACTTGATTTGATAATGTTTGCAAAATACCATTGAAAAAGTGAGGTAATATCTGTGCTTCAACAATTGCAAATACAAAATATCGCTATAATTGACAAGATTGAAATTGAACTTGGAGCGGGGCTAAATGTATTAACCGGCGAGACAGGTGCCGGTAAATCTATAATAATTGACTCCATAAATGCCATATTAGGTGAACGACTTTCTAAGGATTTGATAAGGGCTGGTAAAGATAAGGCTGTAGTTGAAGCAGTATTTTCAATTGATGATGATAGGTTAAAGGATTTGTTTGAAGAATATGGAATAGAGCAGGAAGAAGATGGGACACTGATTATTTCCCGGGAATTTACTTTGAGTGGTAAGAATACCTGTAGAATCAATGGCAAAATTGCAACGGTATCAATGTTAAAACAGATTGGAGAGAAGCTAATTGATATCCACGGGCAGCATGACAATCAATCTTTGCTCAGGACAGAGAGCCACATAGATTTGTTAGACTCCTTTGGGGATGAAAGTATCCATATTACAAAGAATAATTATGTTGAAAAGCTTGCACAGTATAGGGAAATAAGGAATAAACTGAAAAAACTTTCAGGAGATAAGAATGACAGAGATCGAAAAATTGATTTTTTGAAATTTCAAATAGATGAGATAAGAAAGGCAAAGCTTAAGCCAAACGAAGAGGAAGAGTTGATTAAACAGAGAGTGATTCTTCAAAACTCAGAAAAGATAATCACTACTTTGTCGAGGACTTATGAAATAATAGGTGTTGGTAGCAAAACTGAGAAATCTGCATCAGATACTATAGGTGAAGCAATTGCTCTTATGAGTGATATATCAAAGTTGGATGAAAGGTATGCTGCTGTTTTAAAAAGGCTCGAAAGCATACAGTTTGAGGTTGAAGACATTGTCTGTGAGGTGCGCAGCAGCAGGGATGAAGTTGAATATAACCCGGAACTTCTGGAACAAATTGAAGAAAGACTTGATCTTATATACAAACTGAAAAAGAAGTATGGAGCAACAATTGAAGAAGTATGTGCATTTATGGATAATGCTCAAAAAGAGCTTGAAAATATTCAGAACAATGAGGAATTGATAAACAAATTGAGGAATGAGCTTAAGAAAGTTGACGATGAACTTTACGCACTTGCTAAAGATATAAGTTCTAAAAGAAAGAGTTCGGCAAAGCTTTTAGAGGATAAAATCGGTGTGGAATTAAGTGATCTTGAAATGAAAAATGCTGTACTTAAGGTTAATGTTGAATTTGATGAAAGCCTTGATGAGGTTGGCACCAGAAATTATGGACATAATGGACTGGACAGGGTTGAATTTTTGATTTCCACTAATTCTGGGGAACCATTAAAACCTTTAGCGAAAATAGCATCGGGCGGCGAAATGTCCCGAATCATGCTTGCAATAAAGACCATACTTGCAAAGGTAGATAAAATTTCAACTCTGATATTTGACGAAATTGACATAGGTATCAGCGGAAAGGCAGCTCAGAAGGTGGGCGAAAAAATGTCCTATATATCAACCAACCATCAGGTTATTTCTGTTACACATTTGGCACAGATAGCCTGTATCGCCGATAATAACTATTACATTGAGAAGGTTGCAAATAAAGAGAGTACAAGTACATCAGTAAGAAAGCTGAGCGAAGATGAAGTAAGAACCGAAGTTGCAAGAATTATTGGTGGAGCAAATATATCGGATATTACAATAAAACATGCGGAAGAAATGATTGACTTTGCAAAAAAATATAAGAAGGGCAAAGCATAACAATTTCAAGTATGCTTGAAGATTGAGCTGGCAAATGCCAGTTCTTTTTTGTTTCTCTACGTTTTTAGACGGGTGTTTTATAACGGTATTAATTCTATATAAATCACATCTATAAATTATTTCAAAGATCTCTTATTTTTACAGAATTCGTATTATTAATGCAGTTTTTGGGTGAATAATTAAGTTTATAATCGGTTAATTTATGATTAGGTTCAGCTAAAAAAATTATGTTTGTAAATGTATTATAAATCACGCTTTGAGGGTGTCGGACAATAATTAACGCCTCCTTTTCTTATAGACTATTTCAAAGAAATAAGGCTAAAACAGAAAATTTAAGAGGCAGTAATTGTGGTTAAAAATCCTCCTTTTATAAAGCGTGATATTTATTTTTGATTGCAGTTAACTTAAAAAGGCATCAGGAGAGTGGATCACCATGAAATATATAAGAACGACAAAGGGAAAGTTGAGCATTTTCCTTTCACTATGTTTTATAATTATGGCAGTAACGTATATAAGGGCTGTTTTAGATATGCCAAACCATCTGACACTTTTTGAAAGCCAGGGTTATGTATATAATCTAGAAAGTCCGTTTCTTATTAATATACAAGCTGACAAGAACGATATCATAAAACTTGAAAACAATAATCCGGTTATACGGACCAACCCTATAAAGCTGTTCAATCCCGTATTAATAAAGCCTCAAAGACTGGGAACTGTAAACATAAGCATGAGAATACTAGGGTTGATACCAATAAAAACAATGCAGGTGGATGTAGTTCCCTATCGTGAAGTTGTTGCATGCGGTAATACTGTAGGAGTGAAGCTGAAAATTGATGGAATTCTTGTAGTTGGTATGTCAGATATTGAGACTATTGAAGGCAATAAGGAAATACCTGCTAAGGAAGCAGGAATTAAGCCTGGAGACTTAATAATTGATGTTAATGGAAAGAGCATCGATAGTACAGAGGCTTTAATAAATCAAATTGATAACAGCAATGGAAGTGAAATAAAAGTTAAATATAAAAGGGGAAACAAAACGGATATTGTAAGTATAAATCCTAAAAAGTCTGTCGAGGACAATAAGTATCATGTGGGAATGTGGGTAAGAGACAGTACTGCTGGTATTGGGACACTGACCTTTTATGATCCAAAAACT
Source organism: Bacillota bacterium (assembly GCA_023398495.1). GTDB lineage: Bacteria > Bacillota > Clostridia > Acetivibrionales > Acetivibrionaceae > Acetivibrio. Next base: position 22,990 of record JAEWSG010000238.1, on the reverse strand, counting down.
AATGCCTTCGGAGCTTTAGGACATGGGATTACCGACATTGATACAGGCTCACTAATGCCTGTTGAGAATGGCGAAATTGTAGAATCCAATATACTGACAATTGTTAAAGGCAGGTCAGGAAACCCTGGAGAATTAAAAGGCGTACTTATAGAAGAAAGAAGGGAATTGGGGCTTATAAGAAAAAACAGTCCTTACGGAATTTATGGGGTATTAAATAAAGATATGCTGGGAAAATTTCCAAACAAATTATATCCCGTCGGCCTAAGAAACGAAGTTGAAGTGGGTAATGCAAAAATACTGGCAAATATTGATGGTAAAACTATAGAAGAATATGAAATTGAAATTCAGAAAATTTCGAAGAAAACTACAAACAGACAAAAAGGAATGGTAATCAGGATTAAGGATAGCAGGCTTTTAGAACAAACTGGAGGAATAGTACAGGGTATGTCAGGTAGTCCTATAATACAAAACGGCAAATTAATAGGAGCTGTTACACATGTACTGGTAAATGATCCTACGAGAGGATATGGTATATTTATTGAAAATATGCTTAAGAACGTAGTTGAAGACACTAAGTATAGTATAGATATTGCTTCTTAAAGAGTTGCACGAGAGCGAAAAGAAACAGAGTTTGAAAACCCGAGCTGTTATACACCCATATTTCCCGGAAATTCATTTATTTCCGGGAAATTTTTTACATAAATATGAGGTGACCGTATCATACTATAATGGAAAAAAATCCTGATATTTAAAGGTGTTTGAGGGCATATTTGATTTTTACATTATATCTCATTCACTACAAAATTGTTAAAAAATAGAATGTAGTCCTTGTAATTTTGTCGAATGATAAATATAATATTGTTATGAAATAAATCGTGAAAATGATTTTACAAGAATAAGGTGAATTTTCACGATACTAAATCAAGTAAATTGAAGCACGATGTAAAAGCTTTATCGTGTTCAATATACACAAAGAACTTGTTTTTACAAAAGTTAAGGGGGAGAGTTAATTGTCTTCAAAAAAGATTCAGGTTGTAATAGCAGACGATAACAGGGAATTTGGTGATATATTATATGAATATCTTAATAACCAAAACGATATTGAAGTTGTTGGTGTAGCCAGAGACGGTATAGAGGCCTTTGAACTTATTACATCAAAGATGCCTGATATAGCTATTTTAGATATTATCATGCCTCATTTAGACGGTCTTGGTGTACTTGAGAAAATTGGTACAACTCCCATTAGTAAAAGGCCATTATTCATAATACTGTCTGCAGTAGGGCAGGATAAAATTACTCAGAGAGCATTGGCTTTAGGTGCGGAATATTATGTTGTAAAACCTTTTGATATGGATGTTTTAGTTTCAAGAATACGTCAGCTTAAAAATGTAACTACTCAGTCTAATGTGATCCGATCCGATTATGGAAATGATGTAAAACCTGCATATCAGCCAGCTGCACCTAGAAATCTTGAAATGGAAGTGACCAGTATTATGCACGAAATTGGTGTGCCGGCTCATATAAAGGGTTATCAATATCTTCGGGATGCGATAATGCTGGTTGTGAAAGATTTGGATGTAATTAATTCGATTACCAAACTTTTATATCCTTCTATAGCAAGAGAATATAACACAACACCAAGCCGTGTGGAAAGAGCTATAAGGCATGCTATTGAAGTGGCTTGGAGCAGGGGTCAGGTTGATACAATAGACTCTTTATTTGGATATACTGTCAACCTTGGTAAGGGAAAACCTACAAATTCTGAATTTATTGCAATGGTGGCAGATAAGCTGAGGCTTGAAATGAAAATTGCAAATTAAATTTGCCTGTAGATACTTTAACATATTTGGAATTCAAAAAAACACCCTGCAAGATGGGGGTGTTTTTTCTATAGACCTGCAATTACTTCAGCAATGTTAAAGCCTGATTGAAGTGCAAGTTCGCGTCTGAAGTCCCTATCTAGGTGCATACAATATATTCTCGATCTAAGTGATGGTTTTATACAATCCATAAGTTTACCGATGAAAAGGTGAGGATTGCCTTCATAATCGAGATTGCAGGTGTCTTGGTATATAAGGTCTATTTGCCCTTTTTCGAAGTTTTCCAAAATAGATGGATTTATTTTGTTGGAATCACCACTATAGTATATAGTACGACCCTCATACATAAGTATTATGCCATAAGCTGGTATTTTATCTACATGTGAATTTGGTACAAAAGTCAATTTGGCAGAACCTAGAAACTCGTCTGTTATTTCCGGTTCTGGGGCTGGCAGAACTTCATAAAAGCTGTCATTTACTCCCATAAGAGACAGAAGTGAATTGAGCAGATTTACATCCGGGAAAAAGATTTTTGGCTTATGGTTAAGTGAATAATGTGAATAGAAAATAAGTTCACCAAGACTTCCTACGTGATCTGGATGTGTGTGTGTCAAAGCTATATAAAGATTGCTGACTTCAGCCAATAGGTCGATTTTTTGAAGTCTGTTAAATACCGTGCTGCCGCAGTCAAATAAAAGAATACTGTTGTGCTTTTTTATAAAGGCACTGGTGTTGCCTAATGCTGTATTAAACGCACTTCCTATACCAAGAAAATTCAGCATAATTATTACCTCTACATATTTTTTGTTGTGAATAGTGAAAATTTTTTGGAATTACCTAATTAAAGTATAAAGTATAATAAACGTTTTTGCAAACTGCAAAATTAAATCTTCTATTTTTCTATTCAGAAGATGCTGATTTTTTCCGATTAATAATTGAAACATAAATTAATATTGGAGTGTGAATAAAATGAAACGAGTTCTTGTTGCTGACGACGCAGCCTTTATGAGGACTTCTTTGAAAATGATGCTTGAAAGAAATGGCTTTGAGGTCGTAGGCGAGGCAGAAAACGGTATGGTTGCATTAAATAAATACAAGGAAATAAATCCGGATATTGTTACTATGGATATAACTATGCCCATTTGTGATGGAATAAAAGCTGTACAAATGATAAAAGAATTTGATCCGGAGGCAAAGATAGTAATGATTTCTTCGATGGGACAGGAATGTTTCGTAAAAGAAGCCATTATTTCCGGAGCAAAGGGATTCATTGTTAAACCTTTTAAGGAAGAATATGTTGTTGCAACTCTCGAAAAACTTTAGGTTAAATTGAACGTGATAAAGATTTTACATCAGCTTCAATTTTCTTGATATATTATCGTGAAAATTCAATTTGTCCTTGTAAAATCATTTTCACGATTTATATGGATTGTTTATAAAGTGTCTCAGGCAAAACTTTAAGAATGTGAGGTGATTTGTATTGGCAAATAATATGGATCGTGAGCCGATGCTTGAAATGTTTATTTTTGAGACTTTTCAGTTAATTGACCAACTGGAACAGTCGCTTTTGGACTGTGAAAAAGAAAGTGGATTTGAAGCTTCGATAAATGAGATTTTCAGAATTATGCATACCATAAAAGGATCATCTGCTATGATGATGTTTGATAATATCTCAACTCTTGCTCATTCCATGGAGGATTTGTTTTTTTTTCTGAGAGAAGAGAGGCCAAAGAATGTTGAATCCTCAAAAATTATAGATCTTGTGTTTGAAGGTGTAGATTTTATAAAGAGCGAAACAATTAAGATTGAAAATGGGCTTCAGCCCGATGGCAGTTCAGAAGATTTAAAATTGAAAGTCAATGAATACCTCAAACAGATAAAAGAAGCGAATCCTTTTGCAGGTAGTTCGGATAATAAATTCAGTGAGGGCAGAAGTGAGAAGAAAAACGATAGTTCAGACCAGAAATATTATATAAGCTCCGATAAAAGTGCTCAAAGTACCATGTTTAATAAATATGAGGCAAATTTTTTCTTTGAAGACGGATGTGAGATGGAAAACATTAGAGCGTTTTCAGTGGTTCATGATTTGGAGGATATAGCACAAGTAATCAGCTATTATCCCGAGGATGTCATGGAAAATAGTGATACTGCTCAGATTATCCGAGATAACGGATTTAAGGTGGTATTTAGAACTGACTTGGGATTGGATGAGGTAAGGGAGCAACTTAATAAAACAATTTTGTTGAAGGATTTAAAGATATACTTAACTGATGACGCTTTAGATGCTTTTGGGATTGCTGGTAATAAAGAGGATTACGTAGATCAGGAAAAAGATATCATAAACTCAGAGTTAAGAAACATTGATTTAGATGATTTGCTTGACAGTAAAGATTCCGCAAATATTAAAATACCAAAAGTAAATTTACCAGAAAAAGAGAATTTGAGAGAAAATGTAAAAAGCACCGGAAAACAGAGTGTTATAAGTGTTAATATAGGCAAGCTAGACCTGCTTATGGATCTTGTAGGTGAGTTGGTTATATCTGAAGCAATGGTTACCCAAAATCCGGACCTCAATGGGTTGGAATTAAGTAACTTCAGTAAGGCAGCAAGACAGCTTAATAAAATAACTGGTGAGCTTCAGGATATTGTCATGTCAATACGTATGGTGCCACTATCAATGACGTTTCAAAAGATGAACAGAATTGTGCGTGATATGAGCAAAAAACTTGATAAATCCGTTGCACTTGAAATAATTGGAGAAGAAACTGAAGTTGATAAAAACATAATAGAGCGTATCAGCGATCCTTTGATACACTTGATTAGAAATTCCATTGACCATGGAATTGAAAAGTCGGAAGAGAGAATAGAGAGAGGAAAATCTCCTACCGGTAAACTGGTTTTAGAAGCTAAAAATGCAGGCGGAGAAGTATGGATAATAGTAAAAGATGATGGAAAGGGTTTGGATAAAGAAAAAATTCTATCAAGAGCTAAAGCAAACGGACTCATTCGAAAACCTGAAAGTGAGTTAACCGACAGAGAGATCTATTCATTCATATTCCTGCCAGGATTTTCAACAAAAGAGAATGTAACAGAGTTCTCGGGACGTGGAGTAGGAATGGATATAGTTACAAAAAACATTGAAATGTTAGGTGGCACAGTGAACATAGATAGTACTCCCGGAGAAGGAACAACCTTTATTATTAAGTTTCCTCTGACACTGGCAATCATAGATGGAATGATAATAGAAGTAGGACAAAGCAAGTATACAATTCCTACGGTATCAATACTCGAGTCTTTCAGGGTCAAGAATGAGGCAGTAATTGAGGATGAGCAGGGTAATGAAATGATAATGGTAAGAGGAGAATGCTATCCTGTATTAAGACTTCAAAAGCACTATCGTATTAATTCAAAGGTGGAAAAACTTGCTGATGGTATTATGATTATGGTAGAAAATGCAGGTAACAGAATGTGCATTTTTGCCGATGCCCTTTTAGGGGAACAGCAGGTTGTCGTAAAAGCATTGCCTAAATACATTAAAAAGGTAAAAGGAATAGCCGGGTGCACTCTTTTGGGTAATGGAGATATCAGTCTGATACTCGACATAGATGGGCTTATCTGTTAGCAATAGTAAAGAATTAAGGTTGTTCATTTTGGTAAAATTATTAATTATAATGGAGGTTGAGAAAATGGCTGAAATATTGGAAGAATTGAATGAACTTGTAGAAGATACTCAAAAAGGCAGGTTTTTGACTTTTGCAATAGGAAAAGAAGTATATGGAATTGAAATTAAGTACGTAATAGAGATAATAAACATACAGAAAATAACAGAAGTACCTGAACTTCCAGATTACGTAAGAGGCATAATCAATCTTAGAGGGAAGATAATTCCAGTTCTGGATGTCAGGTTGAGATTCAAAAAGGAGCCAAGAGAATATAATGACAGAACCTGTATTATTGTAGTTGATATAGATGACGTTTCGGTTGGGCTCATTGTGGACAGCGTAGCTGAAGTTATAACTATAACGGAAAATGATATTGTTCCACCTCCTGATGTAAACACAGGATTTAACAACAGGTACATTAAAGGCGTAGGAAAAGTTGGTGATGATGTAAAACTTTTATTGGATTGCAGCAGGCTATTAAGTGATGAGGATTGCGAGAACCTGATTAAAGTTTTATAATGCGTGGTGAAAAATATGCTGACTATAACTGATAGAGAATTTACCAGACTGACAGAATATATTAAGGTTAATTATGGGATAAATTTAAGTGAGAAAAAAAAGGCTCTGGTTGTCGGGCGTTTGCAGAACATCTTAATAGAAAAAAATTTTCAAAGCTTTTCCGAATACATAGACTATGTGATGAAGGAGAAAACCGGAGAGGCTGTAAGAATGCTTGTAAGCAAGATTACAACCAATCATACATATTTTATGAGAGAACCGGAGCATTTTCAGTTTTTTAAAAGTACAGTACTTCCATATTGGCATAAACAATTAAAGAATTCAAAAGATTTAAGGGTATGGAGTGCAGGCTGCTCATCCGGAGAAGAACCTTATACGCTTGCAATGATTATTGCAGATTTTTTGAGGTATGAGGACAAAGAACTGTGGGACACAAAAGTCCTTGCAACAGATATATCAACAAGAGTATTAGGTGAAGCACAAAAAGGTGTCTATTCAAATGAAAGCCTTGAAGCTGTCCCTAAAATGTGGAGGAGCACGTATTTTGAGAAGTTGGACAATGAAAACAGTATTGTTACAAACACTATAAAGCAGGAAATAATTTTTAGGATATTTAACCTCATGAATACATCTTTTCCTTTCAAGAAAAAGTTTCATGTAATATTTTGCAGGAATGTAATGATTTATTTTGATTCTGAAACAAAAAGAGAATTGATTAACAGGTTTTATGATCATATGGAGTACGGAGGTTACCTCTTTATTGGGCACTCTGAATCCCTGAACCGTGAAGAAACAAAATATAAATACATACTTCCTGCAGTTTATAGAAAGGAATAGTTGACATGGAACATAAAAAAACAAGCATTCGACGAAAAATAAAGGTTTTGATAGTTGATGATTCTTTGCTTTTCAGAGAAACACTAGCTAAAAGAATCAGTCAGGATGCTGCTATTGAAGTTGTGGGAACAGCGTCAGATCCATATAGTGCGAGAGACAAGCTAATCGAGTTTGAGCCAGATGTTATGACACTTGATGTTGAAATGCCTAAAATGAACGGAATTGAGTTTTTAAAGCGTCTGATGCCTCAATATCCAATACCGGTTGTAGTTGTTAGTGCTGTGAGTGAAAATGTGTTCAATGCTTTAAATGCGGGTGCTGTTGACTTTGTAACAAAACCTGATATGAGCAGACAATTAAGCCTGAACGCATTTATAAATGAACTTATAATTAAAATAAAAATTGCATCTACTGCTAAAGTTGGACGGTGGAAGAGTGAAATACCGACCGGCAGGCAATATATAAATGCAGATAGCAGTAAAACGGAAAAGATTCTGGCAATAGGTGCTTCAACTGGTGGAACAGAGGCCATTTACAGTGTTTTAAAAGCCATGCCCAAAGACATCCCTGGAACAGTAATAGTACAACATATGCCTCCGGTTTTTACCAGAATGTATTCTGAAAGGCTGAATAATTCATGTTTAATGGAAATTAAGGAAGCTGAAAATGGTGACAAGGTCTACCCAGGAAGGGTTCTTATTGCTCCGGGAGATTATCAAATGAGACTTAAAAAAGTAGGAAATATTTATACGGTTGAATGCTTCAAAGGAGAGAAGGTTAATGGACACTGCCCTTCAGTAGATGTTCTATTTGAGTCTGTAGCCAAGGTGGCAGGCAAAAATGCGATAGGTGTAATCTTGACAGGCATGGGAGGCGATGGTGCAAAAGGATTGCTTTCCATGAGAAACAGCGGTGCCAGGACAGTAGGGCAGGATCAACAGAGTTGTGTCGTATATGGAATGCCTAGAGTGGCTTATGAGTTGGGTGCTGTTGAAAAGCAGGTGCCGTTGGATTCAGTCGCACAAACTGTATTTTCAATGCTTTGATTAAATAGGTTCCGCTGCGGTAAACAGCGGAACAATATCTTCTAAAAAGTTTGTTTCACATTATTTTCTTTTTAAGCATTATTCTTGAGATTCGGCTGAAGAAGCCTCCTTTGTTTCTTTCACGCCATAACCCTAAAGAACGGTCTACATTTTCAAAATGCTTGTCCAATTTGTTTTCGATTTTCCTTATATTATTTTCAACACAAGCTCCAAGTTCAAGTTTGGTTTTGTTAAGCTCCATATTTATCTGCTCTCTTGTGGCAGCTACTTCGCTTGAGATACTTAGAGTGAGGCGGTCGCCAAATTCATTGAAAAAATTCTTAATATCTATAATGTTTTCATTTGCGTTAAAAGGAGCAAGAGCATTAACCTCATTTTCTGACACAACAGGCGGAGGCTCATTTATAATGTTTTCAGACTCAAATATTTTTTTGATGGCTTTAATCTCAAGCCCATCATCACGCATGGTTTTTATCTGAAACATTACGTTGGCATATTCCGGTGTGTAATATCGCCTGCCTCTACTATCTTTTGGAACGCTCAGGTTAAACTCCTTTTCATAATACCTTAATGCGTGGTCGGTTATTCCAAGACGCTCACTTAATTCGGTAATGGTATACCTGTCTTTGAGAATTTCCACTTAAGACTCCCTCCAGTTTTAAATATGGTAAAGCTTCTGTGGCTTTGTATAAGTCGGAAAGCAAGTATTATAATAGCATTATTATGAATTTGTGTAAATGATTTGATGACTAATTTTTTAATATTTCCACGGCCTTATTCAAGTCCTTCGGAATGGGCGCAACGAGTTGAAGAATTTTTCCGCTCATGGGATGGAGAAACTCCACTTTGTAGGCATGAAGTGCTTGTCTTTCAATAATGCCAGGCTCTGTATCGATATTTTGGTTTTGGGTAATAGCATCTGTATAAATGGGAATACCGTTTTCGAATTGGTAGTATATTTTATCACCGTGAAAGTGTGTTAGAATTTCTGCTGTTTGGGCTTTATCCAGATACGGATATAGGGTATCCCCCACAAGGGGGTGACCAATAGCTTGACAGTGGACTCTTATCTGGTGAGTTCTTCCTGTCTCTAAACGGAATTTCAGCACAGACGAGTTGTTTAGCAGCTCTAAGGTTTCAAAATGTGTTATTGAAGGGTCTCCCGACGCAGTAACATGTCTTAACATTATACTTCCTTCTTTGCGTTCAATAGGCAGATTTATAGTTCCAGCCTGGTTTTTTACAATACCATGCACCATTCCTATGTATTCTTTGACAAAGGATTTATTATTCATTTGTCGAATCAGGAATTCCTGAGAAAAGGAGTTTTTTGCAAATATGATGATACCAGTTGTATTTCTGTCAAGTCTGATAACCGGTCGTATTTTTTTAAAAATACCGCTTTTTTTAAGATGGAAGGCTACAGCGTTGGCAAGGGTGCCGTCACGGTGTGCACAGGTTGGGTGAACAACGATATCGGCAGATTTATTTATAACAATAAGACAATCGTCCTCATAAATAATATCTATGGGAATATCCTGTGGAACTATATCTTCTGATTCTTCATCATATTCAATTTCAACTTCTAAAACATCCCCGTAGTATACAATTGCGTTGACAAATACAGGCTGCTTATTTAGCAATATTTTGCTCTGGTATTTGAGCTTTTTTATCAACCTTTCAGAAAGGTTCATCCTGTTTTTCAATATGTATTTTACAACTTTGCCATTATCATTGTCATCAGCAGTATATTTTATTATCAAGTTCAATCACCCTTTTTCTGAATAATAATATATTCGACAATAAATTTCAAGTATCATAGTTTGTATGGGGTGTATTAATTTGTCGTGCACCATATTATTCCAAGGACTTAAGCTTCGAGGCTGAGAGAATGTAAAACTCGCTGCGGGTCGAATCAAACTCGCTTCGCTCAAACAGTGATTCGACTTTCCCTTCGCTTCGTTTACATTCTCTATAGCCTCTACGCAATGTCCTTTCCATAATATGGTGCACTATTAAAATATGCACCCATTTGTATAGGGCGTATATTTTTCTTTACCTAAATATTATGCACCCTGGACTAACTGCTTTGATTGCGGCTTAAGATTCGATATGATATTATTGTATTGGAAGCATATGATATTTATATATGTGATCAAAAGCAATTCTTTGCTAAGCTTCTAAAATGTACTTCTAATTGATTAAAGCTTAATTTCCGATATAAATTCTTAAGTGTGCAAAATAAAAGTAAGTGAGGTAAAAATGTTAAGAGAAGCAATATTTCACAAACAATATAGCCAATATGCATTTGGCACGGATAAGGATACACTTGTTCTAAGGATAAGAACTCGCAAGAATGAAATGACCGTTTGTATTGTTTACTACGAAGAAAAGTATGACTCGTCAGTAAAGGGAAAAAAGATGATGGAGAAAGCTGCTTCGGACGAGTTGTTCGATTATTATGAAGCCAGACTTTGTGTTGGAATTAAACGATTTAAATATATGTTTTATCTTGAGAATGCGTATGAAGCACTCTGGTATAACCAAAATGGGTTTCATAAGCACAAACCGGCATGGGGTCACTTCTCCTTTTCTTATATATGCCAGAAAGATGTTATTGCAAATGTGGAATGGTTCGAGGATACTGTAATATATCAAATTTTTCCTGATAGATTTAAAAGGCAGCACACTAAGTCGAATTTAAACAGTGATTTTTATGGGGGAAATCTTAGTGGTATGATATCTGAGTTTGAGTATATTAAGAACTTGGGTGTGGGCAGTATTTATCTTAATCCTGTTTTTAAATCCAGTTCGTATCACAGGTATGATATAAATGACTATTATGAAGTGGATCCGCTTTTAGGAGACAAGGTACAGCTTAAGGAGTTTATAGACCTATGCCATGCGTCAAAAATCAAGGTTATATTTGATGCTGTATTAAACCATACAGGAATTGAATTTTTTGCTTTTAAGGATATTATGGCAAAGGGTTTTAGTTCGACTTATAAGGATTGGTTTTTTACAAATGCTTTCCCTGTCTCCCAAAGTCCTGAACCCAATTATGAATGTTTTTCATTTTTTGGTGGGATGCCTAAGCTTAACACATCAAACCCTGAGGTGATAGAATATCTTGTGGGTGTATTAAGGTACTGGACGAGTGAGTTTAATGTGGACGGCTGGAGATTTGATGTTGCTGACGAGATAGACCGTGATTTTTGGAGATATATTAGAAGAGAATTAAAAGCAGTAAAGAGTAATATTGTTTTATTGGGTGAGATATTTGATGAAGCTTCGTCCTGGCTTGATGGGGACCAGTTTGATTCTGTTATAAATTATCCACTAAAGTCTTTAATAAATGATTTGTTTGCATACAAATCTATAAGTTGTGCACTGTTTAAACAGAGAATCAGTGGCTATTTAATGAACTTTAAGACGGGAGTATTAAACAGCATGGTAAATGTAATAAGTACCCATGATACCCCGAGGTTTCTGACTTTGTGCAAGGATTGTGAAAAACGTTTTGAGCTTGCAGTAGTTTTTCAGTTCACTTTCCCTGGAGTGCCTTTAGTTTATTACGGAGATGAAATAGGAATGAAAGGCGAGACAGATCCTGACTGCCGAAGACCAATGGTCTGGGACAGTACTAAATGGAATGCTGGTATTCTTAAGTTGTATCGTTTTCTGATAGCTTTGAGGAAAGAAAGTGAGGCTTTAAGAAAAGGTGGTTTCATTGATTTAAGTGTCATAGGTAATCAAGGTATACTGGCATATGGGAGATATACTGAGAAGGAGTTTCTGGTAATACTTATTAATACAACCCACACAAAATCAAACGGAAGTGTGTATGTAGGCCACACTGACAGTGATATAGGTTATGCATACGACCTTGTACAAAAATTAACTGTCAGAATTGAGGGCCGTGCAATAAAGGTTCAATTGAAACCTTATGAGTGGAAGATACTCAGAATGGAGAAATGCGAAAAGAAATAGATATCTAAAGCTGATTAACAAAAAAATCTAGAATTTAATTTTGTTAATCAACAAAAAACATAGGATGTGCATTTTGCATAATTGATTTCTAGAAATGAATTATGTTCAAAAGCACTAAAGCTTGAATTAACTGATTTATATGTTAAAATAGTCTATGTAAGACAGAAGATGTTGTTCCGCTGTTTGGTGCGGCCGGCATTACTGCTTTTATTGCAGCTTTGGCTGCGGTATATTTTATGCTTTATAAGATTAATTTAATGAGAGGAAATGCTGATAAAATGATACAGGACTTTTTAGAGAAGGAATTTAATATAGAGAGCAAAGTTTTAGAATGTGTAAACCTTGCACAGGAAGAGGCGAGTAATGAATTCCATAAGATTGACCGGGTAAGGGAATTTAACCAGCTAAAAGTAATCCGTGCAATGCAGATAAACAAATTAAGTGACACTCATTTTCCGGGCACCACAGGCTATGGTTACGATGATAAGGGTAGAGAAGTCTTAGATAATGTGTATAAAGAGGTGTTTAAGGCAGAAGATGCCCTTGTAAGACACCAGATAGTGTCCGGCACCCATGCGTTGGCTTTGTGCTTATATGGTGTTTTACGACCGGGAGATGAACTTCTTTGTGTAACGGGTAAGCCCTATGACACGTTAGAAGAGGTAGTAGGTATAAGGGGAGAAGGTGGAGGTTCCCTGAAAGAATTTAAAGTTACATATTCACAGGTTGAACTTATGGCAAATGGAAAGCCTGATTTGGAATCAATCGGCAAAGCTATAAATGACAGAACAAAAATGGTGCTCATTCAGAGGTCAAGGGGCTATGCATGGAGGCAGACACTTTTGATTGACGATATAGAACAGACCATATCGTTTATTAAAAGCAAAAAAAGTGATATAATTGTATTGGTTGACAACTGTTACGGTGAGTTTGTTGAGGAACGCGAACCAATAGAGGCAGGTGCAGACCTTGCAGCAGGTTCTCTCATAAAAAACCCCGGAGGTGGATTGGCACAAACTGGAGGCTATATAGTAGGAAGCAGGGAATGTGTAAATAAAGCTGCCTACAGACTTACTACGCCGGGGCTCGGAAAAGAGGTTGGGTCGTCATTAGGACACAACAGGTCGATGTTTCAAGGCCTTTTCCTGGCACCTCATGTCGTTGGAGAAAGCCTCAAAGGTGCAGTTCTTTGTTCGTCAGTTATGAAAAGGCTTGGCTTTGAAACCAGCCCGGATATAACCGATGCACGTGGTGATATTATTCAGGCAGTTAAGTTTAATAATCCAGACAGCTTAATAGCATTTTGCCAGGGGATTCAAAAGGGGTCACCTGTTGATTCCTATGTTACGCCTGAACCATGGGACATGCCCGGATATGACAGCCCTGTAATAATGGCTGCAGGTGCATTTATCCAAGGTTCATCTATTGAACTTAGTGCTGATGCACCTATAAAACCTCCTTATATTGCGTATATGCAGGGAGGCCTTGTATATGAGCACGTAAAGCTTGGAATTATGATAGCAATTCAGAATATGCTTGACAAGTCACTTATAAATATATAGTGTCCTGTCCGTCGAAGGGAACTATAGAGTTCCCCGATGAACAAGAAAGTCATGACCGAAGCGAATTTTCTTGATTGGGAGGGTTTAATTTGGCTGAAATAGAAAAGTCAGCAACGACAAGAAGAATAAAGCTTGGAAGTATTTTAACAGTTTTATTTTTGCTTTTATATATTCCTTCTTTGATATTCTGGATTTATGGTAAAAATGTAACAACAGATATTGTCAGAATGGGTGAAATTGAGGATTCCATAAATGTTGATGCGGTTATAGTCAGGAATGAAGTGGTTATGAATTCAGCTTTAGGGGGCAAATGCATCAAAGAAATAAGTGAAGGAGAAAAGGTTAAGGCCAATGAAAGAATAGCTACGGTACTAAACGGTTCTTCGGAAAAGCTCCTTGAAGAATTAAAAAGGTTGGATTTGAGAATAATAGATGCACAGAAAAAAAGAAATGAAAATTTAGAGCTATTCTCGGATGACTTAGAAAAGATAGATAAAGAAATTGAGGAGAAATTTAAGAGAGTTATTGCCATTAGTAATTTTAATGCGTTGTCGGAAATAAAGGAAATAAAAAAGGAAGTTGATGGCCTTATAGAAAAGAAAGCTGTGATAGCAGGCAGTTTAAGTTCACCAGATACTCATATAAAGGGACTCTTAAGCGAGAAAGAAATGTTACAGCAAAGGATAAGTTCAAATACAAAAGATATAAGAACTACCTCTTCAGGTGTAGTATCGTACGTGGTAGACGGCTATGAAGAAGTTCTAACTCCTGATAAGATTAGTGATTACACATTACAGGATATTGAAAGTATTGAAGCAAGAGGTATTCAAAAAGATATTGAAGAATTAGGAGTAGAGGCAAACAAACCTTTTGCAAAGATTATAACAGGTATTGAGTATTACCTTGTTTTATCTGTAGATACAACAAAGGCAAATGAGTTTAAGGTGGATGCTATAATAGAAATCAGACTGAATGAATTTGATAAGATAATAAAAGGTGATGTATTTTACAGATCAGATGATTTAGGAGGAAAGAGCATACTTGCAGTCAGAGTAAGCAATGCTCTTAGTGAGACGGCAGCGTTGAGGACAGTAAATATTGATCTTATAAAGAGCAAATATGGAGGGTTTAAGGTTCCGCTGAAAAGCCTGATAAATATAGATTATTCAAAAAACAGTGCTGAACTTGGTCTTGTGAAGGCCAACAGGGCAAGATTTATAAAGGTTAAAATCATTGGAAAAAATGAAGAGTTTGCTATAATAGAAAATGGAGATATAAAACCGGAGGACTACTCTGTCAACTTATATTCAAGCTATATAGTAAACCCGGTCAATATTGAGGAAGGGCAGACAATAAACTGATGAGCGAGAATTTTGAATATATTAAAGATAATATAGATATTATCAGACAAAAAATTGAGAAGGCAGCGATAAAAAGCGGACGAAAGCCGGAGGATATTACACTGGTCGCAGTCTCGAAAACGGTTGTTCCTGACAAGATTATGAGGGCTATTGATTATGGGATTACTGAATTAGGAGAAAATAAGGTTCAGGAATTGATGGAAAAATACGATATTATTAATAGGAGTTGTAATTGGCATTTAATTGGACATCTTCAAACAAATAAGGTAAAATACATTGTGGACAAAGTAAAAATGATTCATTCAGTAGACAGATATGATCTTGCAATGGAGATACATAACAGGGCACTAAAGATTGGAAAAGTAGTTGAAATATTGATTCAGGTCAATATTTCCGGTGAACAATCCAAATTTGGTGTTTCACCGGATAATGCGAAAGAGTTGATTAAACGGATATCCGATCTGCAAAATGTAAGGATCAGAGGGCTTATGACAATGGCTCCTTACACTGCGAATCCTGAAACAGTGAGAAATGTTTTTTCGGGTTTGCGTAAATTGTCTATTGACATTGAAAAGGAAAATATTAATAATATAATTATAGAATTTCTTTCCATGGGAATGAGCAATGATTATGAAGTTGCAATTGAAGAAGGAGCAAACATGGTAAGAATAGGTACTGCGTTATTTGGAGAACGTCAGTATCTTTAGGCATGGTTCTGTAGTTTTAACAGCAGTTATTACTGCTTTTATTGCAGCTTCGGTTGCGGTATGTTATAAAAAATATTACACAAAAGATAAACAGGAGGTAATTTAGTATGTCAAAATTATTTAACAAGGTGCTCAATTTTGTTGGCTGGGAGACAGAGGAAGAAGACGAAGAGTTAATGGAAAAAGACGAGGAAATAAAAGAAGAAGTTGAAAAACCTCAATTTATTCAGACAATCAGCAAAAAGCCTTCACCGGGAAAGGTTGTAAACATCCATTCTTCATCTCAATTCAAAGTTGTTGTCATGCAGCCGGAGAATTTTAACGACGCACAAGACATATGTGACCACTTGAAGAATAAGAAGCCTATTGTTATTAATCTTGAAGGTCTTGAAAAGGATCTTGCACAAAGGATTATTGATTTCTTAAGCGGGTCTGTTTACTCTCTTGATGGATCTATTCAAAAAGTTTCTAATGAGATATTTATAGTTGCTCCGTATAATGTTGATATTATGGGAGATTTTAAAGGAGAGATAGCAACTAAAACCGCTTTTCCTTGGGCAAAATAATGGAGGATTCAGATGTATACTCTAATAAAAGCACTTGATGTACTGCTATATATAATTGAAATAGCATTGGTGATACGGGCTGTTTTGTCATGGATTCCTAACATTTCAAGGGAAAATCCTTTAATTGTTCTTATAAGCCGGATTACAGAGCCGGTTTTAAGTCCTGTTAGAGCCCTGATTGAAAAGTCTTCCTTTGGTAGGAACTCTATGATAGATATATCGCCGTTGATTGTTTTCTTAATCATTGAAGTGGTAAGAAGAATGTTAATGGGTTTTTTGTAAAAGCAGGTGGGCATAGAACACTGATAAGACTATATAATTAGGTTAACAATGGATACTTATATATGAATAGAGAAGAAATACTCAGAAAGCTTTCAAAAAGTGAAGATAAATTAATTGTATCAAAAGTACTTGACAGGTTTTTGTTATCGGAAAAGGCCAATAAGTTGACTATTACAGATTTTTTGGATCCACATCTTCAAAGTGTTGTGTCAAAGTGTTTGGAAGCGGGTAATATTGATAATTATTTGTTTTATGGCGGCTATACTGGGGCAGAAAGGGCTATAGTAGCTTTTTACCCCAGTAATATGCCAGCAACTGAAGAGCCGGAATTAGCCGGCCTTTTTAAAGTTTTAAAGATAAGCTTAATGCACAGGGAAAATATTAATCACAGGGATTACCTTGGTTCTTTGATGGGACTGGGAATTAAAAGGGAAAAAGTTGGAGATATTCTTGTTAAGGATGAATACTGTCTGGTAATTGTACATAATGATATCGCAGATTTTATCAGGTACAATTTAGATAAGGTGGGAAACGTAAAAGTTCAGGTGGATTTTCAAGACATAGAAAGCCTTAGTGCTTATGAACCGAAAATTAAGGATATACGGACAACAGTAGCATCTTTAAGGCTTGATTCAGTTGCAAGTGCAGGCTTTGGAATGTCAAGGAGTAAGGTTGCCGACTTTATAAAAGCGGAAAAAGTTAACCTAAACTGGGAAACTATCCCGAGTATTACTAAAATGGTCAAAGAGGGGGATATAATTTCCATCAGAGGGAAAGGTCGGGTTGTGCTGCAAGAAGTAGGGAAAACTACCAAGAAAGACAGAATAAGCGTTTGCTTAAAGAAATTTATATAAAGAGGTGTTTGGAATGAATTATACTCCCAATGATTTACAAAACCTTACCTTTAAAAAGACTGTAGTAGGTGGATATAGTGAAGATATGGTCAATGAAGTACTTGATAAGATTATTGATGATTATACTGTGTATATTCACGAAAACAGAGAACTTAAGGATAAACTCGAATCCTTAAACCAGGCTATACAACACTACAAAAACATTGAAGAATCTTTGCAGAATACTCTTATTGTTGCACAGCAAACCAGTGAAGATATTAAGAAAAATGGATACCAGAAAGCTGAAAATTTGGTTAAGGAAGCGGAAATTAAGGCTCAAAAGATAATTAATGATGCAAACCAGGAAGTTATTAAGATAAAGTTTGAATATGAAGATACAAAGAAAAAGCTGCATATATATAAGAGCAAGGCAGAATCACTGCTTCATTCACAGCTTGAAGTATTGAGGTCTATAATTGACGATCATGAAATATAAAGTATATAAATTACAAAAATGACGATACATATAGATATCGTACACTAAAGCTAAATTTATATAGCACCCAAACGTTATCTAATTTAGATGAAAAACATCCTTTAATTTTAACTTTAGAGTTTTTCATCTATAGAAAATTTGAATTTCGTGATATTGTACTAAAGAAATTGAAGAGAGATGTAAAATCTTTATCGCGTTCAATATAAATAAAGACTTAAATGGAATGTTTTTTGTTATAAGGTGAGGAGTGACGAAATAAATTGATTAAGCTGAATATTAACTTAAACGAGCGAAGTTACCCAATATACATAACAACTGATTACAGTGAGTTGGGAAAAAGTTTGCAAAGTGCAAAACTAAGGGGGAAATTGGTTTTTATAACCGATACAAATGTAGACAAGCATCAGTCGGATTTATGTATTAAGTGTTTAGAGGGCTATGACTATGAGATTCAAAAATTTGTTATTCCGGCAGGTGAAAAAAGTAAAAATCTTGAAACTATCCGGGGAATTTACCAATTTCTTATAGATTTAAAGTTGGATAGAAACGCAACCCTTGTTGCACTTGGCGGTGGGGTGGTAGGCGATATAACCGGATTTGCGGCGGCAACCTTTTTAAGGGGTATAAATTTTGTACAGATTCCGACCTCATTGCTTGCTCAATCAGATAGCAGTGTTGGTGGAAAAGTTGGTGTTGATTTCAATGATAGTAAAAACATTATCGGAGCATTTTACCAGCCAAGACTTGTCTATATTAATGTAAACTCTCTTAAGACACTGCCTAAAAGAGAGCTACAAGCTGGTCTTGCAGAAGTAGTAAAGCATGGTATAATACAAGAACCTGATTTTTTTGAATACATAGATTATAATGTGAATAAGATTTTTAGCTTTGATGAAAGCGTGCTGCAATATCTTGCGAAGCTGAATTGTGCTATAAAAGGAAATGTTGTTGAGAAAGACGAAAAGGAAAGTGGCTTGAGAGCTAATTTAAACTTTGGACATACAATAGGTCATGCTATAGAAACGGTTATGAATTTCGAATTGCTTCATGGTGAGTGTGTTGCATTAGGTATGGTAGGTGCGTTTAAAATGGCACAGTACCTTGAAATGGTTGAAGAGGATTTAGTTGATAAGGTTAAGGAAACATTAAAAAAGATAGGTTTGCCAGTAAGGCTTGATGGTATAGACGTGGAAAAGGTTTATAACCAGATGTTTTATGACAAGAAAATGAAGGGAAACAAATTAACATTTATACTGCCAAGAAGAAAAATAGGTGAAGTAATTCAGTGCACTATTGATGACGAAAAGCTTATAAAAAGAGCAATTGCGGATATTTCATAAGACCTTGTTAAATTTTGTTTTATAAATTATAGTTGTATTACAAATATAAGACGGCTTTGGAAATCTACCCTTCCAAAGCCGTTTAGATATAATTAAAGATAAGTCCTACTTTGGATACTTCATGTATTTTTATATTTAATTATGTTTTCCTTAAAAGGTGGATATATAATACCTTTATCAGTTATTATTGCAGAGATATATTTATCAGGTGTTACATCAAATGCCGGATTTCTGACATTAATTCCTTCGGGTGCAATTCTTATACCTTTAATATGAGTAACCTCATCGCTGCTTCTTTCTTCTATAGGAATTTCTTTTCCGCTGTCTATAGAAAAGTCAATTGTTGAAATTGGAGCCGCAACATAGAAGGGAATGTTGTTCTCCTTTGCAAGTACAGCAACAGAGTATGTTCCTATCTTGTTTGCGGTGTCTCCGTTCAAAGCTATCCTGTCTGCACCAACTATTACACAGCTTATTAAGCCTTCTTTCATAAAGTGGCCTGCCATGTTATCACAAATCAGAGTAACAGGGATATTGTCCTCCATCAGTTCCCAGACTGTCAGCCTTGATCCCTGAAGGTAGGGTCTTGTTTCATCTGCGAAAACGCTTATTTTTTTGCCTGCTTCATGGGCAGAACGTATGACTCCCAGTGCGGTTCCATGGTCACAGGTAGCGAGTGCTCCTGCATTGCAATGGGTAAGTATGGTAGAATTCTCTTTAATTAATTCATTTCCGAATTTGCCTATTGCTCTGTTTGACTCGACATCTTCCTTTTCCATTAGGCGTGCTTCAGCTTCGATGATTTCTCTGATTTGTTCAACAGGTTTGTCCTTGTTGGATAGAGCCTTATTATATACCCTGTCTACAGCCCAGAAGAGGTTTACTGCCGTCGGACGGGTGCTTTTAATTAAGTCACAAACTTTTTTGAGATCTTCAAGAAATTGCTCGGTTGAGCGAACGTTGATAGAATTTGCAGCAACCACCACTCCGTATGCAGCTGTAACTCCAATTGCAGGAGCACCCCTGACTATCATGGTTTTGATTGCAGTTGCTATTTCTTCATATGTTGATAATTCCACAATTTTACGTTCTAAGGGAAGCTTAGTCTGATCAACGAGCTTTAGTACTCCGTTGCAAAACTCTAATGTTTTCATAGGTCTTCTCCTGATTTGTTATTTTAAACTTGTATTAAATCTTCCGATATATTACATTAATTACTTAACAGCATTTACAGTTCCCGGAAGATAAATCTACTTTCTTTATGACTTCAAATAAAAGTTTTTTAACTTTTTCGTTGTTGCTTTCAAATACCTTCAGTACTTCTTCTTCAGTAACCGGAGGAATGTCATCGCGGCCTTCCAAACCTGCATCATAGTCGGTTATTAATGCTATGTTGGCATAACAGATTCCCATTTCTCTTGCTAAGTAGCATTCTGGGTATTGGGTCATATTTATTACTTCCCAGCCCATCTTGTTAAACCAACGGCTTTCTGCAATAGTAGAAAAACGAGGTCCCTGTATTACGACTACAGTCCCTTTTTCATGTACGGTGATTCCGAGGTCTTTGCCGGCCTGAATTGCCAGCTTTCTAAGCTCGGAGCAATAAGGGTGAGCCGGACTGGGGTGTTTGGTTTCGGGTCCATCAAAAAATGTATCTTTACGGCCTGTAGTTCTATCAACAAACTGATCACATATCACAAAGTCACCGGGTTTAATCTCGGCCTGAAGGCTTCCGGAAGCAGTTGGAGCTAATATTTTCTTTACCCCAAGCTGTTTCATAGCATATATATTTGCTCTGTAGGGGATCATGTGAGGTGGAAGATGATGGGCTTTGCCATGGCGAGGTAGAAAGGCTATTCTCTTTCCTTCAAAAGTAGCAATTGCAAATTTGTCACTTGGTTTTCCATAAGGTGTATCCATTTCAATTTCTTCAACATTTTCCAAAAAAGAATAAAAACCGGAACCACCAAAAACTCCAATATCGATATTGTATTCCATGATAAACCTCCTATAAAAATAGTTGTTTTGTATAAACATAATTGTGTGAACTATATGATTTCCATTGATTTTTTCTTTGTTCCTATTTGATAACAAATAGTATAGCAGAAATTTGGAAATAATACATTCACTAATCATTATTATATTATAAAAAATTTAAGTTTCAATTGATTTAAGCATTATTTTGTAATTATTTAGAAAAATTATTCGGAAAAAATTTGATTAAGGATAACGAAAAAACAACATCCAATTTAGCATTTTGAAAACGCTATCAAATCAAGTTTTTTCGTTATAGAGAGTAGAAACTTATATTCTAGACGTACTTTAAGGAGGAAACTATAAATGGATAACCTACAAACGGATTTTTTTAAGAAAATGCTAATGGATCAGGGGAAGGATATAGAGGGAACAATAAATTCAATGAAAGAACATGGAATTGGAGAACAGGATAGAGATGACCCGAATGAGCTGTCAAATTATGATAATCATCCGGCGGATCACGGTACAGCCCTTTTTCAGGCAGAATTAAACAATGCACTAAAAGTGCATGAGGAGCATATACTCAAGGATATACACGATGCGTTAGGAAGAATAAATGACGGAACTTATGGAAAGTGTGCTTTCTGCGGTGGGGAAATTGACAGGGAGAGGCTTAAAGCACTGCCTTATACGCGGTTATGTATAGATTGTGAAACCGGCAAGGAGGTTACAATGAAAAATCTGGACAGGCAGAGACCCGTAGAAGAACTGATATGGGATGCTCCATTTGGAAGAAAATATCTGAACAAAAGAGAAGATGACGAGTTTGAAGGGATGGATCAATTCTTTGATCTTGTCAAATATGGCTCATCGGATACGCCGCAAGATATGGGTGGTTATCATGATTATGAAGAGTTCTATACAAATGAGATAGACAGACAGGGAATTGTAGATGAGATGGACAAAATATCGAATGAAGCTTACAAAAGACAGCTTCCCGATTAGAAGGAGGTGATAAATTTGGGAGAGAAGGATATATTTGTTGAGATCAACAGAGTTTTAGAAGATGAGGGGATGGACATCAGAATCAATGATATTGATGAATTGACCGATTATCTTGAAGAAAATGAAGGTGCCGAAAACGAAGCTTATGAAGAAATCCGTGAATTGTATGACCAATTGATTATGGGAGCAGGTATGTGGTAATAAGGTACGAAATGTGGTGCAAAGTCTGCTCAAACTTTTTTGTCACAAATAAAGGCTGAAAAGTATATTAAAAACTTTTCAGCCTTTACAATTTCAATAATAGTATAAGTATTACACTGATCAACCTAACTGGCTTTTGACCATCGTTATATCATCTTGATTTGCCTTTTGTGCTGGTTGATAAAACCCTTTTTGTTCTGCTAATTTAAACAAGTCATACTGGAATGTTTCGCAATTATTTCTAATCTGTTGTATAGTCTGACGCAACTGAGGATTTTCAGTCTGTGCTATAACGTTGGCGTAGCCTGTTATGCTGCTGTTAATCTGTGATAGCAAATCATTTACCATTTCTTTTTCCTGCATATTTAATTCCTCCTTAACTTAAAAATGATAATAATTGTTGTTTTGTGTTTCTTGCATCCTGAGCAGATTTCTGAAACATTTGCTTAACTTGTGGGTCTGTAGCTTGCTGGGCGTAAGCATCAAGTTTTTTTGCCGATGTTTCATGAGAACCTATAAGGTGTCTTAAATTCTGAAGTTCCTGTTGATTTAATTGAGTCATAGATACTCTCCTCTCATTAATATTAGCTATCTACATAGTTATTTTCTTTTAAATTGATGAAAAATATACAGTAATTATTTAAATATGGGTGTATTTGTTTTTCGTGCACCATATTATTCCAAGGACTAAAGCTTCGAGGCTGAGAGAATGTAAAACTCGCTACGGGTCGAATCAAACTCGCTTCGCTCAAACAGTGATTCGACTATTCCTTCGCTTCGTTTACA
>JAEWSG010000241.1 GCA_023398495.1 Bacillota bacterium | reverse complement strand
TTCACCATAGCATTCAACAAATAGATACCACGCTGGATGTAATTTTGAAAGGAGCGCTCAGGACAAATTCAATTAAGGAGCAGGTCAATACAACAACAATCAAAGAACCCACTAATAAAAGCTCTTTTGTTGACTTGGTAGTCTGGCCTGTTATACAATTGGCTTTTGCATTATTTATTCTGCTGTTGGCTTTAAAAGCATTTAGAAAGTAATGGTAGGAGGGGGGGGGTAGCCCGGGCTGCCGGTCGCCTGTATCATCATAATTTCCAAAATGGCTTAAATTAAGTAAGAATAAGTTTTGGAATTAAAAATTTAATATATAGGTTTGTAGTAATAGTTCTAAAGCATTTACAATTAGAGTACTGTTAAGATAGACAATAAAAAAGGCGAGTTTCCCCTGCGGATTTTGTGTAATAATATTCAGAAAATCAATTAGCTGAATACAGTATACCAAATTTACCTCTTCATTTCTCGATTTCTTCAATACAAAAAGTCTTTAGCTCTTGATAATCTTCTTTCAGTAATACAACTTTCCCATTTTATTTCATGAAGCATGGTTTTGTTTCTCAATTCATTCTCAAATGTCAAATTGCAATATAGTATGAACCGGAATCTACAATTATATTGCAATTTGACACTAGGATAACATTTTTACTTTGTCTAATAGAATAATGATGTCTGTTTCAGATAAATGGACCTTATCTTTATTTTTTAACCACCATTTAAAAAATTTTACCGGTTGATCAATATATGGAATTCTTGCTTCAACCAATTGATCATATCCGCTAAACTTGATCTTCATATTTAATCCAAGCGTTCTTTTATAATAATCAGGATATTTGTTACTTAGTTTAGACAAGAGGACTGTAAATAACTTGTAATTCAGCCTTATCTTGTTTTTCTTAATTGTTTTGTGTAGTAATACAGGCTCTTTGATTACCCAATCACTTACATGCATTGTTCTGACATGTTTATCTTCGTCCTTAATCGTAAGCAGATCGTTATCATAATAGATTTTACCTGCAACTGGAAAGAAGATATTAGGGTTAGAATTTAATTCCTTCGATCTATTAACTGTGTTTTTTTTAACTTTTTTTTTAAGCTCCTCAATAATGTCGAGTGAGTTAGTATTACCACCACTATATTTCCGAATTAATGAGTCAACGTCCATCCCCAGAAAAAAGTCTTCTATATAGTCCCATCTTTCAGTATTAGTAAAATTATTAAGGAAAAAATGATCAAAAATCTGGCTGCTGATATCATGTTTTTGTAGAGTGCTTGTTAACAAGGTGTTACTATACTTTTTATTAATAGAATCAAATTGAATCCTTGTAGGATCATTGATACGCACATACACCATAGGATTCTCACCGCCTTTGATTTCAAAGTTTGCTATATCCAGTATTTGAAGAAAATAACCCAACCTAACATAATTTACCGCATTGGTTTCATTATTAGTTACATAGCGTTCAGCTAAAGCACTGCTCGAGTTTTCAAACATACTGGTGAACTTCCTGATTAATGAAGAAAAATTTGCAAGATACTGATTCGAAAAAACTCGATATTCATAACCATCAACCGTTCTCCTTTCTTGCAAAAAAGAGTCAGGTTCAATTACACCTGGAGCGATTAAACGCCCTGAATAACTAGATAGTACAAATTTACTTAACCTCTCGGCTTTAGATTTGTCCTTAAGATAATTATCCAATTCGTTCTGGAAGGTAACCTTATCAAAAAACTTTTTCATTTTAGAAAAAATACTCTGAAGTGTATTAAAAAGACTGTTCAAAGTCCTCAATACCTCATTATACTTGGATAGAAGTTGGAATGATATTTTTATTTGAGGTACAACAGTTATATTATCATTTCTGAAAAGTGCGCCAGTAAAGAAATCCTTCTTTATTATTGGAAAACTCTTGTCACTGTACTTTTTCAGCCAGAGTTGATCAAGATCGAGTTCAATTACTTTGAAACCGTTATTATGCTCATCAACAATACTATATAAGTTGTGGTAGTTCATAGAAAAAGTTGTAAAATCACTATTAGTCAATCTGGCAAATACTTTTACAAATAATTTCTTAGGTCGGGCCAGGATAACATTAAAACGATGTTTAGCGAGATAATCTTTTTCTATCATCATTAGTGCTGTAAGGACTTTCTGATCAAGATCCTGAGCTGTTTGGAAAATGTAACCAAAATCGTCAACTGATAATAGGAGGTTTCTTTTATTACCATTCTTTACATAGCTCTTGTAAAGTTTTTTAAGGACCTCCTGTAACTGATATTGCCTAATTGCAGACATTCCATGTAATGCCTTTGTATATCTTTGATCCTGTGTTGTGTAGTTCAATGCGGCATAACCATTTAATTCGGGCTTTCGTGCAACTCTACCTATTTCTTGAATATAGTCAGGTAAAAGGCCGGATGGTGCGTGGTGATAAACCAATTGTATATCTGAAATATCAACACCCATTCCAAATGCCTTTGTTGATATCATTATTTTTACTTCACCACTTTTAAACTGCCTATAAGCAAATTCTTTATTTAATGAATCAAGTCTCCCATGATATCCTGTTGCAATGTGTAAGTTTTCAGAGTTCAACTGAGTAAGGATGGATGTAATATGCTTTGTATATGGTGCATAAACTAAAGTCTTAATGCTAATAGAATTTATTTTCTTTATAAAATCGATAGTCTGACTAATTTTACTTGACTCATATGTTTTAGGAAATCTATCATAATTATTTATCAAAAATTCGATGTCATGTCTTCTTACTTGTCCTATATAAATGAAAGGATCATTCATCACCAGACTCTGTATGCTATCGAAAACCATATCATTAGTGCCTCCATAAATGGCAGTTGCAGTAACAGCAATCATTGGAAAGCTTATTTTATTATAGTCTCTGATTTTCCTTATATGGTTTCCTAAAAACCAATAATCAACTCTAAAGTCTCGACCCCAAGTGGTAATTAAATGCGCTTCATCGACTACTACTAAACTTAATTTTCGTGAACCTATAAAGTATGTTACATCATAAGAAAGCAGTAACTCTGGTGATAAATACAAGATATCAACTTCTCCAGCTTTACAACTTTCGATTATTCGATCTCTATCAATTAAACTTAATTCACTATTGATATATGCAACCTTTTCAAAGCTTCGTTCTTGTAAAATCGCGTTAACCTGATCTTTCATCAAAGCAATAAGAGGTGAAACAATAATAGTAAAACCACCCTTTTCAGATATATAAAAAGCAGGCAATTGAAATAGTAAGGATTTGCCAGAACCAGTTGGTGCTGTTAAAAATAAATCCCGACACACTTTATTTGTGCATGAGTTCTCATATTCTTGAATTATTGTTTCTACAATTAAACCCTGCGAAACTTCTGAAATCTCATTATCTATATTTGGATTCTTATATACAGGCATTGTTCTAAATGAAGCTTCTTTTCCCCAGTATTTAGTTAATAATGTAACTGTACTATCTTTTGGAATAAAGTTCTCATCAACTGCAGCTTCTTCTGCCAAGTAGAGTCTACCACCAAATTGCTGCATTAGATAATTGAGCCTTCTTAGATTTTCTATTATCTCAACATTCGCTGGTTGTTTTGAATAATATCTGACATTTACATCTTTATTGAAACAATTATCTGTTAAGCATTGATTAATAAACTTGTCTAAGGCTAAAGGATCTGAGCTAACATCAATAGTCTCTAATTGTTTTTTATTTGCTCTTTCAAGAACTCTTGTCTCTTTAAAGATATCAACACTTCTATATTTATGTACTATACTCTTAACAGCATAGTAATAAACTCCATTTATCGCCATCTGCTCTGCTTGATAAATTGGCAATTCATCTGGTCTTAATTCAATATTTTCTTTCGTAGCTGGTATGAGGTAATCTTGCTGATCAATGGGAAATATTTGGCGTAGGTTATCCTTCACTATCAGGACCCTCTCATTAAAATAATCAGGACTCAGATATTCTACGAGATATGAAAACTGAGCATATGAAAGAATTTCTAAGTTTTCTGTAGCGGTTAGCCTTGAAAAAATCCTTCCAAACCATTTTTTAGTGAATAGTAAATTATTGCCATGTTTTTTGAATGTTTCAAGATCAGTAATGTAATCGTTGTATTTGCCTAGGTTAACAAGAGTAACATCACCTTGAACCACAACAATAAGGTCTTTTATACCTTTTATTTCAGAATCTATTACATTGCAGATAAGAGAAGAATAAAGTTCAGAAACAGTATCTATTCTTTCTTCAAAGTTACCATCTTCTTTTGAAGGAATCGTCATAACTATAATTATTTATCTGTTTATTTTTATCTCTTATATTGCTAGAATGTTACAATTTTCAAACTGGCCAAGTAAATTTTTAAGCCTATATTTTCAAAATCCTCCTCACATCTTCCTCATAAAGTATCTGCCTCTCACAATCGCATTCAATGTTTTGTAGCATCTTCTGTATTTTACCAGGCCCGGCGCCTACACCTGCAATTAGAATCTGTGTCTTCGACGTGACTCCACTGTCTATATCTGCTCCCATCGATTTGATGATTCCGGCAAGCTCGCGCCGGTCGGGCCATTTGTTGTAGGTTCCGGTGATGACTACCTTTTTGTTGAAGAAGTGGTTTTGCTTGTTCTGTACGTTTTCGGGCTCGTGCTTCAGCAGGTTGCCGTCGATGGAATCATGTCCCCAGAAGGTTGCTTTGGCATTGCCCTTACCGGGGACAATCTCTTTGCATGTGCAGTTGTGATACTTGAGGAAGATCCTGGCACAAGCTTCAGCGTCTGACAGGGGGTCGTGATGTGTCAGCTCAATTCCGCATTCATCACAACAAACTTTCAGAGATTTGCGATCATACAGATCCATGGTGTCGAACACATCGAACTTCAGGTCATCCGCATCAATGTAATAGTGCTCCATGCTGCTTTTCAGGACACTGATATCAAAAGCCGCATTATGGCACACTAAGTTGTTTCGGTCGATCATCAGCCTGAGATATGGATAGATTTCGGAGAAGGTTGGTGCGTTTGCCGTGTGATCCGGATTCATTCCATGAACCGCCATTGTATGTATGTCGTATTCATTTAACGGGGGTTTGATCAGTGAATAGAACTTCTGAACGATGACGCCCTTAACCACATTCACCATTCCAACTGCGCAGGCTGTATGTCGCGCGGGTTTGGCAGTTTCAAAATCAAGTGCTACGAATGTATCCATGTGGGGAATAAGGTTTATTGCCCGTAATTTACATCATCTTTTTAGAATTCCGTATAACGTTTGATAAATGAATGCATACGATTATACATTAAATGCGTACGGTTATCCGGGTGCGGCCAATTTTATTATTTGAAAATGGGAATATATAGACATTATCTTTTTTGCGTTTTTACCATGATGTTGGATTTTTTTAATTTTTAACTTTTCCTTCTTAAATTTGGGAACTGTAATGAAACCATTCAACATGTTCCTTCGATTACTTCCGCTATTGTTGATCATGACCGCTTGCCGGCAGGATATCCATCAGCAGAAGCCCAATCCTTATGCTACTCATGCAGTTATTGAATTCAGGCTAGGCAATCTTAACTTTGATAGGTCGGTGGAACTATTGCCTTCAGGAGACTCCATCAGCAAATCGTCTCTGCTGATCTCTCCAGGGTTGTATGACAGCATAATGCAGGGACTAAAAATATCAGATCTGCCCGACAGGCATCATCATTATGTTACGGTTTTGTTTATTGACAAGGATCTGTTCAGCGATACTGTTATCAGGTACGATAACATTGCAGGATTCGGGGTGTATTCGGTTGAGAATTCAATTATGAATTATAAGCTTTTCGTGAAGAAAGACGGAACATTTAACTCAGTTGACCAGTTTACTTGTACTGCACGACATGTTTACTGTGACGACAACAATGCAATAGCTAGACTATTCATGGATTTAACCAAAAAACGCATAACCTGGTTGCTTCTAGGTGATCGGGCAAAAGCCCCGCGAGTTACTTCGAAGCATGAGTTGACAGAGAGAATAGGAGGCAATAGCTTAGTCACACATCCCTAATCAGTCCTTTCTACAATTACCATAATAGGCAAGGTGAAAAGGAAAACATTTTCTTGTGCTACCCATTTTATTGCACCTCATTGATTTCCCGTCAGTTCTCTGATGATTGCTTCTAGCTCCCGGTTGTATTGATTGAGTTCATCATTGTATTTGTCGGTGTCTTCTTCAACAGCCTTGTATAAGAGTCTGTAACTTTTGATCCTGAGCTCACAATATTTTATCAGCTTTTTGTTTCTGACTCTTACCGACCACGGTAGATCAAGATCTTTGAAGCTTTTGAGGAGTTTAATGTTTTCTTTCCAGTAATATAGTCCCCGATTATTAATTTCCGACAAGATTTTATCCCTCGGCGTTTCTGCCGGTAGTTGGAAAACTTCGAGTGCCATCGACTCCATGGAGACAAACTGGTACATTTGTTTTTCATATTTTGCGATGTCATTCGGCAGATACCTGAATACTATGATCGATGAAACCAGTAAAACAATCGACAAAACAGTTATTGTAGAATACTTCATCCTCGTATTATCATACTGTTTCAAACACGGCAACCATGCATAACCTATTACAATTCCACAAAAGAGTCCGCCAAGGTGAGCGGCATTGTCAATTCCGCTGTTTGGCCGAAGTCCGTAAAAAACGTTGTAAGCGATAAAGAATATTATGCCGGGTATAATGGATGTTTTTACTGATTTATCAATGAGGTTGGTGGTTAATAAAGCCAGAAAGGTTCCGTACAATCCGAATATCGCGCCCGAAGCGCCTGCACTTATAGTGGATTGAAACCACCATATACTTGTCAGATTACCGGCAATTCCCAGAATAAGATAAGTAGCCAGAAATCTTGCTTTTCCAAGATACGGTTCGAGTACTGATCCAATGAAATGCAGAGCATACATATTGAGCATCAGGTGTAATATACCGATATGTAAGAAACAAGCCGTTAACAATCTCCACCTTTGTCCTTCAGCCACCATAGGCCTGAAGTTAGCGCCCCAGTTTAATAAATCCTGGTTTTCAGGTTGAAGGATATTAACTCCCGAAACTGCCATGGCAATAAAAACCAGCAGATTGATGTTAATGAGGATTGGCGTAATGAAATATCCTTTTGCAGGTTTGAATGTAGTGAGGAAGTCAGTTATTTTCCCTTTGAAATCAAATGCCATAATGTGCCGGAGATTAGTGATGAATGTGCATGCTGTGGAATGCCATGTACGGTTTAGGAGTAGCAATGTACGCATAATTATCAATATCCCGTATAACGATTGATAAATGGATCCATACGATTATACATTAAATGCATGCGGTTATCCGGAAAATTTCAGGTAGTAGCTCAAAGCACCAGAGGTATTCTTATCTATCCTTACTATTTCCGATGGGTAAAATACTCATTGGACATCCGGGTGTTTGCAAATCAACCTTGCTGAATATCGGATTCCGAATATTCCAGGATATCTCCCGGCTGGCAGTCTAATGCTTTGCAGATGGCTTCCAGCGTACTGAAACGCACCGCCTTCGCTTTCCCGGTTTTAAGGATCGAA
>JAEWSG010000224.1 GCA_023398495.1 Bacillota bacterium | reverse complement strand
ACCCGTATAAACGGTAAAGAAGTCACCAAAGCCGAGGTAGTAACAGCAGGACTTCCAGTAAAATAAGGATTGAAACTACACTCCGAAGGGTCAACAGTTGTTATATTATAGTGTAACAGCAGGACTTCCAGAAAATAAGGATTGAAACACCAGATCAGCATTACCTTTAGAGAGTGCAAAAAGGTAACAGCAGGACTTCCAGTAAAATAAGGATTGAAACCCGTATAAACGGTAAAGAAGTCACCAAAGCCGAGGTAGTAACAGCAGGACTTCCAGTAAAATAAGGATTGAAACAGATATAATTCTAACCAAGTTTTATAATCAGTACTGTAACAGCAGGACTTCCAGTAAAATAAGGATTGAAACGTGCTATATTTTAAATTTTAAGCTGCAATAATTCTTGTAACAGCAGGACTTCCAGTAAAATAAGGATTGAAACGGATTATTAAAAAATTTTTGCATATAATAAGGAAAGAAGTAACAGCAGGACTTCCAGTAAAATAAGGATTGAAACCAGCTGAAAAACAAATAGAAAATTTTAGTTTGTCAGAGTAACAGCAGGACTTCCAGTAAAATAAGGATTGAAACATCTTGGAGACATATCGGTTCCACCTATGGAACCGATAGTATACACTGGTGTACATGAAATAACATATAATGATTAAAGTTCAGATAACGCAAAACGGGGCATTAGCCCCATTTCTTACGGACAGACATGCAATCTGAGATTAATAAAATTGCAATGGAAGAACCACATAAATTTAAAAAAATAATAATAACTCTGTTATATGTAAAAATCTAAATTAAAACAGTTATGACAATAAAACAGCGAAAAAACAACCTAATTAAGGTATAAGCCGTTTTAGTGTCAAATGACGCAATTACTTGACCTGAGCATTAGAAGCTGTTGCCGAAAGCCTGATAATTTGATGCAAAAATGCCACGGATGGCATTTTTAGCGTCTTGGGACAGGAGGTCCCATAGACGCGTGCGATAAATTATCAAGCTGAGGTGCGATTTTTGCGCAGCAAAATATCGTTCATCTGTCTGCCGAATGGCATCTTACAGCTTCTATGCGAAGGTCATGTAATGGAGGCGTTTGACACTAAAACATCAGGCAGTCCCTTCATAAGGTTTCAAAATCGCAGCACACCAAATTTCATTGCTCTTTGCATTTCAAACAAAATAGCGAAGGAAAGGCAAGAGACGAGGGGACAGGTACTTTGTCCCAGATGAGGCTGATAGCCATACTCTGGCAGTATTATTTTTGCCCACTTGTGTCGGATATTTGCAATAACGAATTGGATATATCTTTTAAATCACTAGATAAAGATAGTATTTGATCCATTGACAAGTATTCTTTCTCTGAACTTGCTGCAACTTCTTTATAATCAATAATACTATTGTTATTTATATTCCGAATTGTTTCTATTATATTTTTCACTTCATTACCATTTGAAGCGATATCGCTTATGTCAACACTCATTCTTTGAATTTCGTCTTCCATACATTTTCCTGCATTAGAAAACTCATCAAATACTTCATCTAATGTATTGAATGTTTCTATACCACTATTGACCAATTGTACACCAATATCAATTGTCTCTATAATCTTTGTTGAAAAATTATTAATGTTTTCAACAAGTGAGTTTATTTGTTGTGCTGCCGTTTTATTCAATTCGGCTAAATTTCCAATTTCAATAGCAACAACAGAAAAACTTTTTCCATACTCACCTGACTTTGCTGATTCTACTTCCGCTTTCAAAGCTACAAGTTGAGTATCACTTGCTATTTCACTAATACTATAAACGATTCTTTTAACCTCTTTGGCCATTTTAGCTAATCTGTATATTACTTCCTTACTTGAGTTCCTATTGATTGAAATATTATTCATCTCAATGACAGTATTTTTAACGCAACTTTTTAATTCTTGATTTATATTTGCGGATTTTTTAGTTAGATCTGCTAATAGAAAAAATTCTTCTGATGAATCATTAAGTTTTTCAGAAAATAAACTTATTGATTGATAAGCATCTTCTATATGAATTGTATTTTCTTCTGCCTTATCTATTAATTTACGAATAAATGATCTGACATTTTCATTGTGCTTTTTTTTATTCTCAGACTTGATACTAAAAAGATCAGACTTATCTACAAGAATCGCAGATACTTCTTTTGCTTTTTGCACGATTGACGTGGAACGAGAAAACAATATATTCTGTTCATTTTTATATCTTATAATTGTATTTAGCTCGTTTTTTGTAAGAATAGAAAGCGATTTATATAAAGGATAGATTATCAATAACTGTATTCCAACCTTAAAAATCTCTTCTGTCCATAGATTGCCGTGCAATTGAGGATAATACCTAACTGCTAATATACCGCTGATTGCCTGAACTATCATGGAAACTATGTATGAAAATGTAGTCAACGG
Organism: Bacillota bacterium; assembly: GCA_023398495.1. Classification (GTDB taxonomy): domain Bacteria; phylum Bacillota; class Clostridia; order Acetivibrionales; family Acetivibrionaceae; genus Acetivibrio. The sequence continues at coordinate 548 of JAEWSG010000224.1, read as the reverse complement.
CTTTGAAAGGTATATACTGGCAAGAGACAAACCTATTATCCATACTATGGTTATGGAGTTGTCTGAAAAAATATTTACCAAACCAAGTATAATAATTATTTCCGATATAAACAGATATTTAATCCATAATTTTTCCACTTTAAAAACGAGTATTAACAAAATAGGTACAAGCATCAAAATTATTGCAACAAATAACACAATGGAAATATCATTACTCTTTTCACCTAATATTCTAAGGTAGAGAAGAATATCTACAGGCAAAAGTAAGACCAAAGCTATGGCCATAACCTTTGCTGCAAGTCTGTTTGCATTATACTCGTAGCTGACTAGAAAATTATTCGTCTTTTTATCCAATTTTAAGCACCTCTTATTATATTGTTAAGTTTTCATCCCTTGTTGCAGAAATTAATTCTTCAGTTAATACTGTTATAGGACAACCTGTTTTTCAGTAAACTAACGAAAATTGGACAAGAAAAATTTCAGTGTGTGGAAGAAAAGGGCGAAGAACCACCAACGCCCTTTTTAAATTTGATACAATATCAAATTAT